>JBKEBA010000026.1:0-33434 GCA_047972895.1 Dysgonomonas sp. | reverse complement strand
CTTAACAGGCAAATCAATCTGGCATTATCTTCTAAAGACAAAAATATGGAGCCGGAGAATAGTTCATCTCAAGCTGTTGAAAATAAGCAAAATGTTGATCCTGTTTCAGCAAAAAAACAATCTCAGATAAATAAAGGATTTCGTATTTAATTGTTAAATCAAAATTCATTAACATTTATAGCACCCTATAGAATGGGTGCTTTTTCTATATAAACATTCTTCCTTCATCCGGATTAATATTTATGTTCCCCAATATTAATCTGAAATCTTATTCTTCTTTCTTGTTATTTGTACAGTATAGCCTGTCTATTTTTGTTTCTTTATAACAAAATCCAATAGACCAATATCCTGTATTGATACATTATGCGGCTGTATGTCAGGCTCACAATCTGCCATATATCATATTGATTTAGTATAAGGGTTCTGTTATTGACTAAATTAAACCTAAGTGTAATCACAAACTTTACCAGTTAATTATTAACCTTTTATGCTTTCCTGTAAGCATCACAAACTACATATAAATTTAACAAATTAATTTACTAAACATGAATACAACAGTAATTGATAAAATTGTATTTGATTCTGCGGAATCATTTTTAGGATCCAATAAAAAAAGGTATTTCAGTTCAAGCTATAAGAAAATCAAATATGAGTTTACTGATTTAGCGATATATAACAATTCTTTAGTAGGTAATCTTGATTTGGAATGGCCGGATACTTGGTCGGAAAAAAGCGGAGAGAAGCGGAAGCCCCATATCGGTTCATTAGAATTATATGTTATAGCTGCGCGAATGGTTGAATACCATTTGAATATAGTTGATAATCTCAGAGAAGATTGTATAGAACGGGTTTGGGTCAATAATTTTGTCACTAAGGTCAGCCAGGGAGCTATTGAAGATTGCAACCAATTGCCTTGTAAATGCACAAAGTTGTCGCAGAATGAAAAAAATGGCCGGATCGATTGCCTTTTTGAAATAAAAATCAGTAAGGCTATGGTCCGCTTGGCAATAAATTACGACTTATGTCATGAAAGGGCTTGTATGTCGTCTTGTGTTGGTAAGCCGTGTATTTCTTTCAATAATATGCTAAAGGCAAGTAGCCCACAGATTCCACCGTTCCACTCTATCGGCTATAAAGTTCCGGTACATAAAATAACCAATGTTATGGTTGATAAAAAAGATTCGTTTATAGAAGCCGATATTGAATTGCTGAATGGAGAATTATCACCGTCTTTTGGTGGATTAGGCCGTGCATATCAGCCATGTTTAACCTTCTGTGATATTATACTTACAACAGGGCAGTTGGCTCAGATACTTCTTTTCTCTTTAGATGATATTGATCGGGAAAAAGCAGGTAATCTTTGGATGCGTACAGCCGATTGTAAATACTTCAAGCCGGTACCGGGAGAGACGAAAGTCCGTATCAGTGTTACCGATTCAACGATAATGAAAACAGGCGGAGTTACTTACCGGGCTGCAACATTATTACTGAATTACAACAATGGGGATAGTTTGTCTGAATGCCGTTTCGCTTATCAATTAAACCAAGATTAATTATGAAAAATTTAAAAATAGCAATGTCCGGTACTTATTCAACCGGAAAAACAACAACATCGTATGCATTAAGTTTTTTAACAGGCATACCCAGAACTCATGCGCAAACAATGAGAGAAATATTGCCCGTTATTTTGCCAGGGAAAAGGTTAGAAGAATGTACTCCCACCGATTTGTATGAGTTGGGAATCCGGCGTTTCACAGAACGTGTCCGTTGCGAGGCTTCTCTTTCCGATGGTTTCATATCCGATGGCTCGGCTTTGCATGAGTGGGTGTATGGAAGAGCCAGGTTAAAGATTGGGCTTAACCCTTCGGAAAATGTTGTGAAACGTAATTTCAATAAGCTAAAACTTATTCCATACCTGATTCCAATGCTCGAATTTAACAAATACTACGAAAGGATGGTTAAGATGCATACGGCAAGTGCATACGATATTTTCATACATCTTCCTGTTGAATTCCCTATAGTAAAGGATGGGCATCGACCTGTAAATGAAAGGTTCAGGACTTTATCCGACCAATTTCTGTTGGATATTATCACGGAGCTTAAAATTCCATACATAACGGCAGGGGGAACTGTTGAAGAGCGGTTGAGAAAGATAACAGAAGAACTTGATCTTCCTATCCAAATGCCAATAGAAGAGGCGATAGCTATGGCAAAACAGGAAACCTTCAAGCGTAACTCGTTGGAAATAGAGTATAGTAATAAATTAAAAAAATAAAGATTATGAAATCAAATTTGAAAATAGCGTTAGTTGGTTCATATGGGAATGGGAAGACCATAACGACATTGTCGCTCTGTAAAATCTTGGGGTTGCCAAGGGCGCATGTGGAAAATATAGATTCTTTGTATCAGAGAATCTATGGATCTTATAAAAATCCGAAAGAGTATTCCACAGCAGAATTATTGTCATTAGGGCTGGCCCGATTTCATAGCCGTATAAAGGGGGAGAGCCCAAACGGTTTCATATCGGATGGTTCTGTGTTTAATGAAATAGCATATGGCGAAGCCCGCTTTGAGCTAAGCAGCCAAAGCGAAAACAGAACTGTTAAAGATATTTTACATCGAAATATATATATGGATTACCGGAAACGTTTGTATCGGACTATTACTGATTATGGGAAAACGGCATATGATAAAATCTTTTATCTCCGTATAGCACCCGCATCCCCTACAGTTTCAAGTACTAATCTGAAATTTCAGGAATGTTTTGAGAAAAATGTATTTCAGATATTTCAGGATAATAATATCCGGTATAAAACATTGACAGGCAATATCGAATCATTCATCAGCGAAATATTGAAAGAACTCTATATCGACTTGCCAGATAATCCGGAACTGAAACAAATTATAATAGAAACATCAAAAGAAAAACAAACATTAAAAGAAGATTTTCATTATGGAAAATAATCATAATCAAATAAATAAAAATAATATGAAGATAGTTGTAATTAACGGAAGTCCCCGGAAAAACGGGGCGACAGCCACTTTGTTAAAAACAATGGTGAAACATCTGGAAGAAAAAGGGAATGTTGATGTTCAATATATTAATATCATGGATTATTCATTACTGTCTTGCACCGGATGTATGAGTTGTTATCATAACGGAGTATGCCATCTGAAAGACGGAGTGGAAGAGATAAACGGAATGATTGCCCAAGCTGATGGCCTGATTATTGGCTCGCCAACTTACTCTAGTAGTATGCCGGGTAGCCTGAAAACATTCATAGACAGAGGGCACTTTGTTCTGGAACAAGCTTTGGTCGGCAAATACACATTTGCCCTGAATACTTATGAGATTGCGGGAGGAGGAAATGTGATTTCCGAATTGAAAACTCTTTATCAATATTCCGGAGGAATATTATCAGGGAGCCATATCTGCAAATTACCATTTAACACCGATCCTCTATCCAAATCGGGAAAAGTATTATTGAAGAAAACAGATAAATTCTATAATTCAGTCAAATCAACGAAAGGGAAATCGCTGATAAACAGAATTATTAATTTCATCGCTCTGTATATAATAATAAAACCGCAAGTGCTGAAACGCCCTAAACAGTATAAGGCTGTAATCGAACGTTGGAAAAAACTGGGAATTTGTAAATAATTAAACTAAGAAGAGTGTGTATCAGCTTAATTTGCGACACACACTCTTTTAACTTATCACTTTATAACGCGGCACATTAAAACATATAACCAAGAGTCAGTGAAAGAATCCTGTTCTCATAGTCCATTTCACCACCCATAATCGTTGCATTGCCTATATTTGTCAGTCCCAATTCATAAGACAAGCCTAAAGTATAATATTTATACAGCTCAGCATTTACTTTGAAATTTAATCCGGCATCAAATCGTTTCAAAATTTTATTGTCCCCGAATGTCTTTGATTCCAAATCAATAGGATTCTCGTTTACCATACCCTTTGCTTTGGTCTTGCCTCCAACACCATAAGCAAAATATGGGCCAACACCCGCACCCAATTTTAGATTATCCGCGATCTGCTGTTTATATGTGGCATAAAAAGGTATTTGCAGGACATGCTGAGTTAATTTTACCGAAGCGTTCTGTACGGCAAATCCTCCCATATTGCCACCTCCTTCACTTTTTATACCTTTCATACTGTATATTAACCCAGACTGTAGGTAAATATGATTTGTTAACTCATATTCAATAGTTAACCCGACACGGGGAAGTATTGGGCATTTTTTATCAAGAGGATCTGTTTCTTCTGTTGAATTAGAATAGTTAATTCCAGCCTCTAAGCCCCACGTAATTACTTTGTTTTGAGCAACAATAGGCTTTAATCCAATAAGTAGTAATGTACACGTTAATGTTAATAGATGTTTCATGTTCAAATGGATAAAATTTTTACAAAAAAAGAATAAATGATTAACATTACCAAATTATTGTGAAATAAAGCTTTGTGAAAAATAATTAACATTTTTACAACCGACTATTTGTACTGTATGAATCTTTTATTATATTTGTGCCATATGGTGACAGAATTGTGCCATATTGAGAAGTAAACCAAGAAAACATTTTTAACAAATAATAATACAAAACTAATATAAGTTCAATTTCAACACGGACATATCTGTCTGCATTTACTAACAATTTAAATTTATTCTTATGGCTTTTAGAGCAACATTATCCCTTGGCGGAAAAGAGTTTGATGTTCTTGATTGTGATTATTCACTGAAAAGAGATGTTGATTCAAAAGGACGCCCATCTTCAAACATCTATGGAGGTAAAGTAAGAGTACATGTGGAATCAACAGATGACACATCTATTCTTGAAGCGATGACCACTCAGTTCAAACCCATTTCGGGAAGTATCGTCTTCAAGAAAGGCGATGAAGAAGCTAAGATGAAAGAGCTGTCGTGGGAAAACGGATACATCATCGAATTCGATGAAAATATTGATGTAATAGGTAATAAACCTATGACGTTAACATTTGTAGTATCAGCACAAGTATTGAAAATCGGAGGAGCTCAATTCGAACAAAATTGGCCGACCGGTAATTAAAACAGAAACGGATGCGGAGTGGATTTTTCAGTTCCTCGCAAGATTTGAGTTATCCCTCCGCCATTCCGTTCTCTTTAGTGGTTTCCAGTAAGAATAAAAATTGGTGTTTTGATAACATCAAAAGCCTTTTTTGTATTCATTCTTATGGCAACAGAACAAAGATAATCATTTTTAATCTATATAAAATATATAAGTATGATAGAATACGGAATAGGAGGCAATGAAGTCCCGGTAGACGCATCTGAATCTATCGCTGCGATTCCCGAAAACAGGACTCTTATAATAGAGCAATTGACGTCAGATGAGCCTGTCAGCCCGGAAGTTGTAACCGGATTAACATCGATAGATAGTGTGTTTGCCCATTATAAGCCACAAGTAGACATTGAATTTGAAAATGGAGAAGGTCAACCCATAAACGAAACCTTGTATTTCAATAGTGTCGGAGATTTCTCTGTAAAGAATATGACGGAACAAAGTTCTTTTCTGAACCAATTGGATGGGGAAGATAAATTCTGGAAGAGTATGCAGAAACAATTGCGTTCCAATAAAATACTTCAACGAGCTTTACAGGATCCAAAATCAAGACAAGATATTATTGACGCTTTGCGTGGTGTAAAAGCCGAACTTGAAGCAGCAGGAAAGGAAGAATAATAAAATAAAGGATATTTAATATGGCAGAAGAAAAAGATACAGCAGTTGCACCTGAAGTCAAACAAGGTAAAAGTAAATCCTCTGCACCTTCAGCAAAAGAGGCAATCAATAATTTAATCCGTTTTGGGGGATTCGGCTTTCTTGAATCTATTGTGAGCGGTATAGCGGCAATGAATCCAGACAAGGTTGCCCGCAAAACAATGTTCCTTAATGATGAAGAAAAAAAAGGGGCAAGACAAAATTTAACCAATGAATTAGATCTTTGGTTAGAATTACTGGAATCGACAAATTCGATATCGGAAATGTTGGCGAAAGCGGAAGAAAAAGCAGCAAGTGCATCATCTCTTCTTTCGAAGAACCAATTGACTACAGTAGATACCGTTTTCAGTCTGGAACAATCTTACCGGAATGTGATGTTGTTCTACAAAAATACCGAATCGGATAAATTAACGAATATATCCGTTGTTAACGCATCGCGTGATCAGATTACAGATTTGGATAACTCGCGTTTCATCGATCATGTTTCCGCCGAACTAAAGCAGAACTTCGACCGTCTTGACTTACGTAATAACTATTCATATCTGGTAATACCAGGTTGGCTGAAAAAGACATCTGTTGTCGATAAATGGGGAAATATAGCTAATGAAAATAAAGTAGGCTTTTTTACTGATTTCAGGGATTTGGAAAGCCCTGATGATGTGATCGATGAATTTTCATCATCAGGTTTGGCTAGTGCTGAGATACACAAATCGAAAATCCGAATGTCGTGCAACTGGCTGATGGGACGTGGTAAATATGCAGAAATAGGAGAAAAGAATGATATGCACGTATCTCCTGCTGCTGCTTTAGCCGGAAAAGTATATAGTTCGAATATCGCCCAAATTTCGGCTGGAAAAAAACATGGAGTTATAAGAGAGGTCGATAGCGTTGTTTTCTCTTTAAAGAAAAGTGAAATATCCCAGCTCGAGAAATTAGGTTTAATACCAATGGTGCATGAATACGGAAGTGTCATGGCCTTTTCTGGCAAAACCCTCTTTACGGGCGATAATCTTGGTCTTCAAACCTATTCGGTTGTGGGAGTATTTGATTATATCACAAAGGTATTGTTCGATTTCTTAAACCGCCGTGCTTTTGAAAATTGGAGCGGCAAGACCGAACGTGACCTTCGTTCACAAATCATTAAATTTCTTGATGGAGTGCAAGGCCCGGATCGTTTAATCGAAAAATTCAAGATTGTACGTTTCGAGCGTGACCCGAATCAGAAAGACCGTATCTATCTGGATATACATTTGACACCATTCTTTCCTGCCAAAAGTTTTGTTATTAAACTTGACGGAACTAAGGGTGAAGAAGAAAATACCTGGAATACAGATATTGAGCAACAATAAATTAAGCATAAAGTTGAATGGAAGAGTATCCGGGCAATCGCTTGTAGAGCTAACCCCGGATACTTAAAAAAACAGAGCATGGACGGAAAGGCGATACTAAAATTAAGAAGCCCTAAAAAGGAAAACATTCAGAACCTGTATCACGAAAGTTATGAGTTGACGCACTGTGAATACTCATTAAAAAAGAGTACCAACAAAAATGGTCAGGTGGATGGAGATGTTGCCGGTGGTGAAATAATTGTAGCCTTACCCATGTTACCCAATGACAACATAATGACGTGGGTGCTGGATGTATCCAGAAAATATAACGGAGAAATAACTATAAATGATGCTTTTTCCGAGTCTTTAGAAAGGATATACTTTGAAGAGGGTCGTCCAGTAAACTTTCGACTGCATTATGAACCGGGAGATACAACAAATATTGTTTTACTTCTGACAATTAACGTTCAAAAGTTAACAATAGGAGAAGAGGAATATGTCAACAAACGATAGCCAATGGGATTCTTTGATAAAATACGCAGCGGACGCTTATTCTTTGGAAAAAAGGAACCCTCTCTGGTTGTCCATCTCTTCTTCAAAGGCAAGAAATATGTCCTTGAAGAATTTGATATGGAGTTCAAGCAGGATGTAGATTATAAAGGAAACCCGGACAGCCCTGTATATGGCGGCAAATTAACAATAACAATAAGTGATGTGCCGGATGATAATATCAATAACTGGATGATGGATTCTTTCAGTAAACGGGATGGGGAGTTTCGCTTCTTTATGAACGATGGAATGATCAGGGAAGGTGCTTTATTGCAAATTCAGTTTAAAGATGCTTACTGTGTCGATTATCAGAAAATGTTGAATCCACAGGGAGCAGGAGTTTTGACGACATTGGTCATATCGCCCCGTTATCTGAGGGTAGGCAATGAAGAATTTGAAAACAGGTGGAAGTAGCCATGAAAGATCATTATACCATACAAGAATTTTACCTGATGCTGAAACTTGGATTATTCAGGAGTGGCAAAGTCGGTAATTGGGGATATGTATCTATCAATAGAAACCCATTATATTTAAAAAAGCCGATTGATAAATATCAGGATCAACTCTACGCAAAAAAGCAATTGGGTATTGGTCTTTACCTATTGGACCTGTATCTGTTAGAAAGAAACGACAATAATCAGGGAACGTATATAATGGTTATATCGGTATGCCGTACAACCCTGAATTATAAAGAAAAAATATATGTATTGAAACTGGAAAGCATACATAATGTTGCAGATATAAAAGATGCGATAGTAAGCGGAAGCTTATCAAGAAAACGGAAATCTGTTTTTGGACGCAAATCAAGAAAAGCAACATTTGATGCCAGTCCGTTAAACTCAGTACGAAGAAAATATTAAAAAGAAAAAGATTTCTATGGAACTTCAATACTATAAATTACCATTAGACTTGGAATCTATCCTGAATGAAGATGGGGAAATATCTACATGTAGTGAAATCGAATCCATAGATCAACATATAGAACTGATACTGACCACTTGTCCCGGGGAGCATAAGTTTAACAAGAATTTTGGTTGCCGTATCTGGGATATGGACTTTGAGAAGGTTGTTTCCCGTAAAAAATGGGAAGAGAATTTTACTGCTCATATCAAAGATGCTGTAGAACAATTTGAACAACGGATAAAGGATGTCGTAGTCTCTATACATATAACAGAAATTACAAGGGAAGACCGTGTGGCGAATACCACAGCTATAAAGAAAAGAGTTATTGTTCAGATAATAGCACAGCTTGTTTCAACAAGGCAATCTTGTGGCTTTAAATACAAATTATATTTAGGTCCTTTAGCAACCGAATAAAAGAATGATAAGAGATAACGGACATAGTAAGCACGAGATACTAAGCAGGATGCGAAGAATCACAGCAAATTTGTTTAGCGTCAGCTATACGGAATTGTTGGATCCTGTTGTAAATTTATTTTTGGAATCTCTGTCCGAAGAAGTATATAAAATATCCGGGGAAATAGAAAATATTGAAAACAGGATATTGGATAAATTGTTGTCTATTCTTGTCCCTTCAACCGAAACGATAGCGAAGCCGGCTCATTGTATATTACACGCATATGCCCAAGATGGCATAACAGAACTAACAACTGAAAGCGGATTTTATTATTCGGATAGAAAACAGAATCAGCGATTTTCATTTTATCCAGTATGTAATACTCGAATTTATAATGGAGCAATCCAGTATTTTATCCACAAAGGTACTGTTTATAGTATAGGTCGGGATTTATCTAAAACAGTATTTAGCCGTAGTAACCATCGTAATAGATTCGATGATAATACATTCTGGATGGGTTTGGAGCTAGATGATAATATAAAAGATATATCCGGGTTGTCCTTCTATTTTGACCTCTATGCAATTTATAATAAAGAAGAATATCTGAATTTATTACCATATACAATATGGAGTATCGGGGATGATACACTTGTTATGAATAAAGGCATATTTTCAGAAGAAAAAAAATCGGAGAACATAACATTACAATTATTTTCAAAATACGAATTATCAACTAAGATTAACCAAATGGTCATCAACCAATATAGTGACCATTTCATGACAATAGCAAATGAATGCCTGATCTCCGACAAGAAAGAATATTTTCCGACAAAATTAGTTTCTGATTTTCCGGAGAATATTAGTGAAAAAATTGGAAAACCATTAGTCTGGATAAAAGTAACCTGTCCGCATCGTTTTACTTCAGAAATTATTGATGCTTTACAGCCATCGATCAATGCATTTCCAGTTCTAAACAAGGAACTGATATCCAAAATAACGGAAGTTAACAGAGCAATCCCCATAATACCAATAAATACGGAAGGTAGTCAATCATTTCTGTCTGTACATAATGTCAATGATTCTGTGGGAACAAAATATTATGATATACCCATAAATGATATTGAACATGATTTTGGAATATATGCTGTACGAAGGGGAGGGATAGAACGTTATAGTAAACAAGATGCAGGAGAGTATTTGGCTAATACGATCGACACTTTAAATAATGAGGTTTCTTCTTTTTTCAAAAACAGAAATGATATAAAAAGTGACCTGAAGAAAATAGAAAATCAGGTAACACAATTGATAAGCGACCTGAAAAAGAAACGATCTGAACTTAATGTTTGGAGTGAAGTAGAAAACTATTTATTGGTTAATTCTTCAAAAGAAAATGATATTTATTTTATCGACTATTGGGTTACCAATGGCAAGGATGCAAATCATATAAAACCCGGATCTTTATTTACAACCATATCCGATCTGTCAGTAAAACAAACATCTGTATATTCATTATCAGCGACTAAAGGAGGAGAGTATGCTCCTTTAGGAGAGAAAAAGAAAGACTTGTATAAGCAATCGTTGACACAGCACAAACTGCTTGTTACAGATAAAGATATATCGGAGTTTTGCCTGAAAGAATTTGAAGAATCAATCAGCGAAGTAAAAGTTTCCGGAGGTTTTATGACGAGTAGCGATCCACGATTGGGTTTTATAGAAACAACGGATGTTTACCTGATGTTGCTTAAACATATGGAGAATCTTATTGGAGAGAAAGATAGTGAATACTTTTATCAGGCTTTAAAGAAAAATTCCCCATCGACATTTAATTATCGGATATTTATAAACAACACATTATTAACCCCAAAAGCTATAAGCATATAACAAATGGAATTCGTTATTGGAAAATTTGTATTACTATATCTGTTGATGCCCTTGATAGGTTTGTTATTAGGTGTTATAATGATAGTTATTGCCAAGAAAAACAAACTTTTGGGTAATAAAAAAATAATATTCTATTTTCTGCTGTCTTGTTTAATATTGACGCTTCCCGCATTATTAGGCTTTATTGACTATTGGTTTATGCCCTATGCTTATATCGGTTTGATGGTTTTATATTTGATTTTGGGATACTACAATCTAGGTGTATTGAATAAAATAATTGACGATTTTAAAGAGAAGCCTTATTATGTGGAGTTCCTTTTCGTTTTCGTACTGATGTTTATCTGTGCTGCATTTTTCTCATTAGTGTTCAATTTATGTAATGAATTGCAATACGGATTATGGGCATGTACATGTCTTTTACCTTTCATTTTCCCATCTTTATTTTTGAAGGCTTATCAAACATACATGGAGATACCATTGGAGATCTATCTGATTTGGTCATATGATAAAGAAACAAAAGAAATAACGGAGGATGACTTCGACTCAAACAAAATAATTGTAGTTGAGTTAGAGATATTTAAACAAGTGGAAGATACCGAACCATTGAATATTAAGGCCAAATCATCAGAAATAACACCCTTTGGACCTTGGTTTAAAACCTTTATCAGCGATTATAACAAGAAATCGCCGCAAAGCCCGATATTATATAAGGACAGATCTGATTCTTACGGATGGATGTTCTATGTGAGTACTTCTGTTTTGGGGCGCAAACGCTATATTGATCCGAATTTGTCTTTTGCCAAAAATAAGATAAAAGAAAAAAATATCATCATCGCAAAGCGTGTAAGGTTCGATGAGTTTGTAAGTTCCACAACAGATAAGCCATCACCTATTGAACCGGAAGAGGAAGATTACGGATAAATAAACAATTGAATAAATACAAAATATATCAGAATTTACAATGAATATAAATAAACATAATCTGGTGAACTGGCAGACAAGCATGGGGGTAGGTTACCTTCATCTGCAACAAACGGAAAATTACGTTATTGAACGTTTGGGGGATAACCTTGCAACGCGTCTGACAGGGTATAATTATGGACTTTTACCATCATTGGACAGAAGGCATCATTCCAGTGAATTCGATATAAGCGAAAGGGTAACCGGGAAAGTTGAGATCAAGTTAAGGAGTTGTAACGCCATTACAGCAGGAGGTTACAGAATCGCTTACAATCCCACCCATCAGGAATATTTGTCATATACCCATTCGTTCGAAGAGGAAAAAGAATCCGAGAATTCGGACTCAAATTATTGGGACGTGATTCTTTCAATAAATCCATTTGAAAGAATTCCGTCAGGAGTGCCTGATGAAAAAGAAAATCCGCCTCGTCATCCCGATGCGAAAGAAGAATATAGCTTATCAATAGTTCCACAAGGACATACCAATTACGACCAACTTGGGGCTTATCACTTGATTATAGGGCGCATCCGTAGATATGGCGGTCGATACGAAGTTGATACCAACTATATCCCGGCTAGTACAAGTATGTGTAGTCATCCTGATTTATTAAGTTACTATGAAAATTTCGGAGCCTATCTCAATGATATAGAAAGGGCATCAAATCTTATTCTTTCTAAAATCCGGAACCGGTCACAGAATTCATCATTGGCATTTCATATAGCGATCATGTGTGAAAATATGATGCGATACATATCTGTTATATATTTTCGCTACCGCAATATGGGACGAAATGCATTGCCGGTCGAAATTGCTGACTATTTCTCGACTTTGGCACATACTTGCTTCATAAGCCTTAATTTTATCGGTAAGGCTGAAAAGGAAGAGTTGCTGAAATATTTTTACGAATGGAGTGATATAACTCCGGGTTCGTTCGAAGAACTATTGTCTAATACCCTAAGTATTATATACGATCATAATAATATCCGTTCGATAATGATACAGATGAATTCATTTTTACAGATTGTATCTGAGCTTTGGGTACGGTTGAGCACCTTGGAATATATTGGCCAGCATAAAGAAAATATTGTCATATCGGAGCGTTCTTATCAACAGGAAACAAAGAAAAAAGAAACCGGAGGTTGGACAATCTTAGATTAAGAATTATGGACTATTTGTCGGATATAAATACACTTGGAACAGACTTTAAGGCTGAAGTAATAGCTTCGTCTCTAATTGAAAATGGGTTGGAGGCAGAGAAAATAATAATATCCCGCTATAAGGGAAACCGAAAAGATGTTTCAAAAGATATTGACAAGGTAAAATACCAGCATTCGGGTTTCGATATGATGGAATACCTGTATATCTATACAAACAGACATAGTATATACGACTCATTGCCAGAAGGTTTATTTCACCAGACATCAGGTTCTACAAAATCAAGAACTACTGAGGATATTATCCATGAGATAAAAGAACAACGAGGTAAAGAAAATATAATACGGAAATACTTCCAGCCTTTTGAAATGGTTCTTGACGGAATATTGGTTGAAGCTCAGACTTATGAATTGAAATATGATAAGGCGTTTTTTTATGATAATCTCACAAGAGTCATAAAAGAACATTGGTGTATTCTGCAATATTTGTCCACCGGACAGGCTTTACTTTTTATTAAAATTATACCGGTAATAGCTGAAGCATCCCACGATTTAGTTTTAACTGCAAACATTATTTCTGTTATATTGGATTGTCAGGTAACTATCTATGAGAGTGAAAAGTCAAAGGAAATACTAAATACATCTGATTATATAAAATTAGGAGAGTGGAAATTGGGTATCAATTCAGTGTTGGGTAATACAACAGAATATGCCGGTCCTGATCTTATTATCAGTATCGGACCTGTAAATCTGGAACAAATGCGATTGTTTGAATATGGACGAAACAATGATTTAATACTGAAAGAACTGATAAATATGCTGATACCTTTCAATCGTAATACAAGTATAAGATATCAGACCATTGAATCGGAGACTAAATTCCGATTGTCTGACAAAGAACATACAGCATATTTAGGCATTAACACGACTTTATAAATAATATCTTTAAAATTGAATATATGGCATCAATAAACTTAATAGATGAAAAGCATATTACCAATGCATTTGTGCATATAGAAGGTGAGAAAATGAATATTGTCTCGTTATTTCTCGAACAGAAATTCGGACAGCATCATCGGTTCAAAGTTGTATTGGATTATGATATTGCCAAGGAAAATTTTTTTGGTAATCCTCTGGATCAAATAGCTTTGATAGGGAAAGTACTTGACATCGACCTGCAACAAGGAAGTGACAGTGGCGGAGCCTATGAGTTTAGGGGTATTATTGATGAAGTGTATAATGAAGGGCGTGAAGGCAAACACGGTTATTTGGTTATCGAAGGTTCGAGTCCTACAAACTTATTGGAAAGAGGTAAGCGATTAGATATTTTTGCTAATATGGGGCTTCAGAAAGTTATTGAAGAAGTAACGGATGGTGTCAAAGATAATTTATTATCTGTAGTAAACAGTCCTGTTTACAATGCCCCTCTTAGCTTTTTGATGCAATATTATGAAAGTGACTGGGAATTTTTGCAGCGTTTATCTGCTATATCAGGTGAGACTTTATTTTATACGGGAAGGGATCTTGTTTTCGGCGAATATAAGGATTGGGAACCAACGGAGGTAATGTATGACAGGGAGTTAACCCATGTTCAGTTTGGTTCACGCCTAATAAGCAATACATTTAAGAATTATCAGTATCTTCCCGAAAAAGACGATACCGTTAGTCAGGAATCTCCTGCGAAGATCGAAAATTCGAACGAATATTTGGATTTGGCTGCTCAAAAAGCTGCGGATTTAGTAACTGATAGGCCAACGCTCTTACCTCCGGACTTAGGAGTTGAAGATAAGGGAGCTCTGGATGATATGGTAGAAAGAAGAAAAACCGTGACAGCAGCCAAAACTGTTTATGTTAAAGGTATTACTAAAACCTGTGATCCCCGGATTGGAAGACTTCTAACCATATTAATGCCGGATGGGATATCTGAGGCAGCGAGCCTTGGCTCATACAGGGTTATTAAGGTAACACATACAATAGACGAAAATCATCGTTACAGTTGCGAATTCGAGGCAATTCCGGCAAATTTGAAATTCTTTCCGGTACCAGAACTAAAAATGCCTGTTGCTAATTCGATTTTAGCTACTGTTATCAAAAATGACGATCCGGATAAGCAAGGGCGTGTTAAGGTGGAATTTCCGTTTGCTCAGGATAGGGTTAGTGATGTATGGCTACGCGTAATGTCTCCTGATGCAGGAGGATTAGTAGGATATGGTAATAAGAAGAAAGGAGTTGTAGAAAAAAACAGGGGTATGGTCTTCGTCCCGGAAGAAGGCGATCAGGTAATGGTCGGTTTTGAATTTGGCGATCCCAACCGTCCATATGTGATGGGAAGTATGTTTCATGGTAAAAATACGGAAGGCGGAGGCGACAACAATTATCGAAAAAGTATTACAACACGCAGTGGGAGCAAGTTGGAATTTACCGATTCGGAAGATGAAGAAAAATATACTGTCATCTTACAACATAACGACCAGAATACAATATCCATTTCTGTAGAAAAGGATAAGGGTACAATCAAAGTGGAATCGACTCAGGACATATTCATTAAGGCTCCGGAATTAATACAGATGGAGGCTAAACAAATTGTAATGAAAGCTGAAACTATTCAGGCCGAGGCCAGTGATACCATTACGATGGTTGCACAAAGTTTATTCCATGCCGAAAGTGCAGATAAAATGGAGATGCTCGCAGCTAAAATATCGGAAGAAAGTTCGGGTGAATTTACTCAACAAGGAAAAAGCATTGCCATAAAGGCTTCTTCCCAAATGGATATAGATGGAGGTAGCAAGATGAATGTGAAAGCAGGAAATATTAAAATGAACCAGTAAAAATACAGTCATGAGTGAATATGCAACAAAAGGAGCCATATTGATGTGCACCGGAGGTTCAGCACCAAGCCCGCTACAAGTAACGAGCAATAGTTTATTGTCAGTGCAAGGTAATATGGTGGCAACAGTATCGGATAAAGTTCCCAATACGAATATTATGCCTTTTGGAACATGCAGTCTAAAACCATTTAGTCCTCCTTGTATGCCAGTTCCCATCATGTGGACTGGATTCTTGACATCAGTACAAATCCCGGGAGGAAATCCTTTGCTTTTAACATCTAAGATTCAATGTGCTTGCGGAGGTATGATCAGTTTCCAAAATTCGGGACAAATGAAACCGGCAAAGGTTGTTCTGAACCCGACATCACCTCAAATCGAAGCATTAAAAAAGGCGGCACAAGAAGCTGTACCATTTTGTGAGGAATGTGAGAAAAGAAAAGAGCAAAAAGAACCGGTAATCACAAATATCTATTGGATAGATGAGAATGGGGAAATGCGTACCATAAACGAACTGTTACCAAAACAAGTGGTAACCCTTTGCCTTGATGTGGAAGAAGGAGCAAGAGGTAAAACCATTGATCTGGCAATTGAAGCGGAAGAAACCAGTAAATTTAAAGGGGGTAAGCAGAAATTAGAATATAAGGGTCTTCTTGTTGAAGATGATAATACAGCATATATTGACGATTTTTCAATTGAATACGAATAAGGATATAGTATGGGATTATTTGATGCATTAACTAAATCTGTTGGTAAAAAGCTTAGCTCGGAAGGAGTAACTAAGTTGGAAAAAGGTATGGTCAGACTAACTGGCAGCATCGAAGGACGGGAAAAAGAAGAGGTGAAGAAAGCCCCTAATCCTAAAATCTCTGCAGTAACATGGGCTGATAAAAGCGGACAGAAGGCTAATAAAGCAAAATATGGAAAGGAATTATTTATCCATATTGATACTCAAAATGCATATGGTTCCCTTTTATCTGCTTTGATTGTAATTCATTGTGATAATTGGATCGAGGATTATGTGGCATTGCGCCCAATTATGAGGTCTGAATTATTTCATGGCTCTGGCAATTATATAGAAAAAACAAAATTCAGTTTTATTCCAAAGATAGAATGGTTGAAAGAGCCAAGTGTTGAAGAAAGTAGTATTTCAGCCAATATATATCTTTTCTGTTATATGGGTTATTCTTCAACAGAAGATAATTCATACGGATTAAAGCAATTAGCAGAAGCAATAAAAAGAGAGGATAATGATTACCGCAATTATACAGCAGGGAATGTGAAAAAGCCCAATATTATTACAGAGAAAGAAGTAGAATGTTTGAAATTAGAATATGGAGGGTATTTCTATTTAAAAGACGGTACATATCTTGATAAAATAGGAAAATCAAAAGATGTATATATTTGTGACAGTAGAAATAGAGATGGTTTTATAAATCCTATTTTATTAACTGATAATGGAGGAGGAATTTCAAATGAAGTAATGTTACGCATTGCAGGTACAGCATATGGAGAATCAGGACTAAGCCTTGAAGTTATTAAGCGGATACCATTTGCAATTGTTAACCGTCATATAAGAGGAAAAAAGACAAACATAAATGGTACATTGATTGATATGAGAAATCATTGGGATGATAAAACTTATGCTCACGAATTCCATTACGGGGCACAGGGAAATGGCGCTTTTAGAGAGTTTTTAGGAATTAAATTAAATGAAAAAATTGATTACGAAAAGAACTCTGTTAAAAGGAATGATGTACCATATATGAAAAAAGCTATTGAATATACAATAAAAGCAATATCTTATTATAATAAAGAAGAGGCTGATATCTCTTTTGGAGCTATTGGTTGGCAGGGATTAGATATAAAAACTAATGAGAATTGGAAAAAATGGTTATACTTCCACTTGGACCACAAAAAGAATGGATTTGAAAGCTGGGTGAATAAATATGAAACTAGAGAAAAGCATCCTTATGAAACAGTTGCCAATTATAAAGGAGAACGTTTTGGTACGACAATTTTTTGGAAACCAGTGAAATGATTTTTTTTATAATTTACTTAAAAAAATGATTGAGAAATATCAGCATTTCTATGATACAGTATAAATTAAAAATATTATGTTTTTTTTCTCTTTTGTTAATAATAAATTCTTGTTTTCAACAAAATAAAAAGATTGAAGGTTTAAAGGAATCGACATCATCAGTTGAAAGTTTAAATTTAACAACGATTGAGGACGGAACATATCAAGAAGCTTATATAGAGCAATATGGAGACTCTATTAGAATAATAGAATTAGATATATCGGATTGTTGTATTGAAGAATCAAATAGAGATAATATTTATGGCGTTATTCAAATTAGGCGAAAAATAGAAGAAATATCTATATCCGCTTTTATAGATACGGAATTGGATATTTTGCCAATATGTAAAAAACAAACACTGGGAAAAAAATATAGTAAGAATACGATTAAAATAAATCAAACTGAATTGTATTTGAAAAATGATTTAAACGGTATTGATTTATCTTTATTTATTCCTAATAGAATCATTTATATAAAAAAAAAGGCAAAAACATTTATTGTATTTGAAATGTATAATTTTAGTTATACAACTGTTGGCGGTGGATATACTTATATAATAATACAACTAGACCAATCGGATAAAATAAAGAGTTCTAAAATATTTGAGTATATAAAGGAACCCATCAAACCTGATGTATTAGTAAAACAAATAGAGAAACTATTTTAATAAAGAAGAAAAGTAATATGGCAAAGTTCTATATAGTATTATGTATTATTCTTAATGTCAGTTGTATTATATTAGGACAAGGAATTTCTGTAGAGATTCGTAATGATAAAGAATTCAGAAGTTATAGAGAATCTACAGGTATGGGCGGAGACTATAGGGTATTTAGTAAAACCAAATTAACACCTGTTAATCCAGAAATAATTAGAGTAACACGAAATCAAATAAGCTAAATGATAAGGACAACATTTCTGGTTATTTTGCATATATTAATATTTCTTTTTCAGTTTATATTATTGCAACCAATAGATATGGATATCCAGTGGGGAGTAATATTGGGAATGTCATATTATGAGTTTGGAATACTTGTACTTATTGTTTTTATGTTATGCTCTTTTTTTATACGTGTAAATGGTAAGAAAGGTGTAGTAATAATCTGTATATTTCAATTAGTATCAATTATTTACTTTTTGTATAATATTGCTCAGATATTTATATTTCAAAGCATTAATACACACTCATTATACTATATAAAAGCTCCCCCTATTTATACTTATATAATATTGTTGAGTTTTTATATAATTAGCATCGGTAAGTTTATTAAACAAAAAAATATTACTGAATTGAAAAAATGAGTGTTGTTTTGGTTGATATAAAGAAATTACATTTTAGCAACCATTAGTAGTTTCAGAAACGGCCTGTTCAGGAAGCATATGAGTTGGGTTTTATAAAAGCAAAAGAAGAAATTGATAAATATTGTAAATAGAATATATCTTTTTAAACAAATGAATAATTGGATATTGCCCGATGTAAGAGATAAGGAATCTATGGATTTAGACCAACAATCCATATATTCTCAATTTGAGGATAATTTATCTCCCAACTATGTTCTCTTAGATGCCGCCTTATGGGGTACTGATATCAATATTCTATTTCTTAATGAAAATGTAATATATAAATCATTATTTAGAGGTTCCACTGGCGAAAAACTATGGAGTGTAGCTCCTTATCTTGTAGATATATCTTCAAATGAAGAATTAGTAAAAAAGATAAAAGAAAAAGATCCTATTGAGCGGAGAGTTACGTGGCTATCATCACCGCTGAGTATTGATGAATTACGTAAACATTTACGCCACTTTCTTCGAATGAGAAGAGAAGATAAAAGTTATATATATTTCCGGTTTTATGATCCATTCGTAGTCAATGCTGTTTTTCCTAATTTGAACCAAGAACAGTGTTCTGAATTTTTTAAAGAAGTAGATTATCTGATAGCCGATGATATTAGAATAAATGAAAGGCATATTTTTTATTTATCTTCTGAGAAAGTGTTACAAATCAAACATCAAACTTTAGATTATGTGGACAATAACAGATAAACAAATAGCAGCTATTGCTGGCTCAATGAAAAAAGAAGCTGAAAAAATAGCAGCAAAACATACATCTTCGAATAAGTCTGGCTCTGTTCAGAATGACAAGATTCGTGATACGAAAAGTGGCAATAGTAATAATTACTTAAGTTCGAGTAATACAAATAATTCAGAAAATGCAATGAGTAGTAGTACTACTCAATTAGCTCCCCCTCCAAAATATCCCACCGAAGATATAACAACTGTGCAAGATAATACCAGAGTTGTATTACCCTGTTTGATTAATGAGGTGTTATATGTACAGCATTTAAAAGTTCCACAAGTTCAAAAAATTAAGATAAAAACACCTTTAGATGATGGATTTGGAGGTAAAGGAATGATATATAATAAAACATATGAATTAGAAGTTGAAAGTTTTGTTGCCAATAAGCCTCCACAGAATGAAAAGGATATCCGATGGGAACTTGGATATACAGACGATAGTGGAACTATCGTTGTCGTGGCTTTAAAAAATAAAGGAAAAAAGATTAAATTCAAAGCGGATGATTTTGAACTATTGGGGAAAGATACAACATTCTACGCCTATATTGGTGAAGAGAAAGAGAATGGGGCAAAAGAACCTATTCGGATTCATAATAGATTTAGATGGCTCAATAAGACTGAGTGTGAGAAAGAAGCAAAAGCCCGTAAATTGACGGCAGAATTAATTAATCAAGGAGGAACTAACACTTGTGGTATTGCTGCTCCATGTTATTTCTTCGCAAGAGATACTCCTGATATATATTATGATACAGTAATGTCAATTTTTCAGAAAGGCGAGGCAATTATTCCATCTACAAAATATAAAATAAAAGTGGATTCAGACGAGCATTTGACAGAATATACTGAGTCAGATTTATCCACGTTGTCTATAGATAAAGCCGATTTCGTTTTATTAGCTACTCTTCGAGATCAACTGAATGATTTTTTAGATTATGATCCAAAAAATGATGGAAAGAAAACGATTCCATATTCGAATAGGACAATGGATGATATTGTTGCAAATAACTTCGAAAGTGATGTAAGAACAATTATGGATAAACTTTCAAATTATAAAAAGATTATTCGAAATGTAGCAACTGTTCCTATCGTATCAGCATCAATATTTGAATGGACTGATGCTGAAGGCTTGGTGAAAGATTTAAATGAAAAGCTGAATGATGGATATTCTTTAGCGTTATGTGTCAATATGGATTACATCCGATATAATAAAGATGACGGAAACACAGCGGCAAATCATTGGATTAGTCTTGTGTCTGTAAATTATTCTAGTTCTAGTAAAAAAATAACATTAAAAGTGTATACATGGGGAAAGACTATTACTTATATTGTAGATGCTCTTCCTTTTGAAAATGGATATTTTGGGTATATAGCGGGTAAATTGTAGTTTATTAAAAAAACGGTACACTTTTATGTCAAATAATAAAAAACAAAGAATTTTATCCAGAATACTCTTGATTGAAATAATATTATTTATATCAATTTTAGCTGTTTTTGGGATCGGAGCCTACTATGTGTCTTCTCATCCATTTTTCTTGTCAAATAGAGGTGCTTTCGATTTCAATATCACTTCGATATGGGAAAAGATATTGTCGCAAATTGTTAAGCATACAACAACAATAGATATTGTTCTATTTCTATTGTTCCCATTTATATATATTATCCAGTTGATATTCTACAAAGTGATGAAATACAAGAGTAAAAAGATTATTGCATATTTTATAATTCTTATACCCTTATATCTCATTTGTAGTTTACCAGCCTTGGGCTTCCTTATCGCACCAGCTAGCTATGTCAAAATGGCAATTTATGATTCTCATTTTTTTGTCGATAACAATATCATTTCGTCATTAGATACTCTGGATTTACCAAATGATTTTTTATCTAATCAAAATAATGGAGTGTGGTTATATCTCGAAGATGATTATGAAGGGAAAGTGCAAATAACAAAGGAAATAGACGAAAATAAAGATTCTATCTTTCAAATTCAATATATTCCATCAAAAGGGATTTATCAATATTATCAGTATCGTGATAATAACAGTAAATTAAAAAAGGAAGGTATGTTTCTTAGTACATTTAAAATAGATGAATGGAAATATTATGACAATAATGGAATTTGCAAAGTAATAAACGAAACAGATCAACTCCCGTTTATGTACACATATCCCGACTTGCTCTACTTGTTGAATAAAAACAAAGTCCTTAATGTGATAAATATAGAAGAAAATCAATATTTGTTGATTGAATACGAGCAACGAGAAGATATAAATAAGGGAAATCCATTCTGGATAACGATAATAACAACAAATAATGATAAAAAGGTATTTCTATTTGATGCAAAAACTGGCAAGAAATTAAATAACTAAAAACCTCATATTATATGTATAATAATAAGATTCTCGTCTGTAATAGAAATGATACTTTTTTATGAATCTCTGAATACAAAAAATTGCTTTAAAGCAAAAACGTTAATTAAATAAAATTTCATAATTATGGGCTATAATGATAGGATTTGGACATGCAATGTAGGAGAAGGGGTCTATTTATATCCATATACTAGTAATATAATAGAATCTCAGAAAATAATATGGAAGAAGGTTTATTATACTAAAGCAGAAATAGATAAAGAAATGCGAAGAAGCCCACTTGATCGGATGTTATTTCCAAAAGATATAGGAGGAACTTTTGTTGATGAAAATAACGATAAAAAACCAGATAAAGCCTACCCTCTCGTTTATTATACCTTTAAGAAGGGCGATGAGGGGAAATATATAAAATTCTATGCAATGCTTAATGGTTATGTTCATTCAGACCAAGGAGTTGCATTTTATGTAAATACTCCACTATCAGCAAATGTATTAGTCAGAAAAGTTATTGTAAACAAATCAAATTTCAAGGTTGGCGAACAAATTAAGCTTTCGGTTGAATATAATACACCATACGATAAAGTTCCACAGAAAACAAAAGAAAATGTTAAGTGGAAAGTAAGGGTTGAGAATACAGATACGGATTTAGTAATAGATGGTTCTCCAAAGATTGGAGAAAAGATTTTTTTCAATATTCCTTCGGATTGGGAAGGGAAAGAAGTTATATTGATGCCATATTTAAATAAATGGACACCCAATTATAGTGCAAAGATAGATTTAACATCTGAAACAAAAAATTATATAGTAATTCCATCAACAGGCAAGATTGAGTTGGATCATTCACGACCTAAACAAACTGATAGGTATAGAATAAATAATCGGAATTCGTCAGAAGATACAATTCGTAAACTTAAAGGTGAGTTAAAATTAGAATATATTGTTTCAAAAACAATTGGAGATATAGTATTGGATTATAATTCGAACTATTCTACAGGGTTTCCTGACCACTATTACGAAATCTGCGGAAAACGAATGTTAGTTCATGCGCTTTTAAAACATAGAAGTTTGTTTAAAAAAAATGCACCAAGAATATTACGAGTAGGTGTATCCTTGAGTTATATCTGCGAATTAATTGATGGAGATAAAGGTTTTTGCAATGGAGAAGGAGCTCCATTGTTTCATATTTATGAGAACGTTGTTAGAAAGAATGATGATACAGGTTTAGATAAATTATTACACTTTCTATATAGTGCAAAATGGGCTTTTCTTTCAAAAGGAGTAATATCTAAATATCTAGGTTATGCAAAAGAATTCTTTCTTGATGAGGTGCCTAGTTGGGTTAGTGATGATATAGGATGGGACGACAAAGATATAGAAGCTAATAGAAGAGGTATCGCTTTTGGAAATAGTTTAAAAAAACAGAACAAATGAAAAAAGGCTTAATTTTATTCATTTCAAATATAATATGCATTTTGATAACAATTTTTATTTTATGTGTTTTCTGTGGAGTTTGGTTTGATACCGAGAACCTACTTAAACATGATGACTATGAAATATATCATCCTCCTTTATGGCAATATTTTGTATACTATCTTTCATTAATACTATTATCAATAATTAACCTTATTTTAGTTGTAAGATATAAAAAACAAGGGAGAATCCACCGAAACATAAGTTATTTTTTTTACGGGGTAATTATATTTTATTGTATTGTATTTAGTTTTTTACCAGTTGTATAGAGTAGAAAATGTATTAACAAACACCTTAATGAAAAGACTTACAATATTAGTGTTTTTACTGTTCTCGGTTTCATCTGTAAATTTATTTTCGCAGGAAAAATTCATTGATATACTCAAAAGTTTTTCTTGCATAGAACGTAAAATCAATTTGAACAATTTGTTAAACCCTATAGATATAGGAGATGATCTTACTCAGATTAATCAAGATTTCAGATTGGGGGATAAATTATATATTTTAATGAATAATCCGACTGATTCAATAAATTTATTCTGTATTCTTTCAATAGAAACAGATAGTGTTGGGTTTGAAAAATTACAATTATATTCAAAAAATTACTTTTTGATTGATAAAGTTAATCAAAAATGTTTTTCTTTTTTTATCCCACATAGACCGTCTCTTCTTGATGGTTTGGAAGCAGACACAATAATAATAGGAGATATGTATTTAAGGTGTGAAAACAAAATTTCCGGAGGGATTTCTAAGATATCAGAATATTCAATCCTGCCTCCTTACAATATGATAATGACAATTTATTTCATTGTTTTTTCAAATTATTTGGATGGACGCGATATTGGTAATTTCATTTCAATGTCATTTAATCCATCTGACAAGAAGCTATTCTTTGATATTGATCGATCAAAACTAAAAGGTTACAATATTTACAAAATATCTTATAAAGAATTTTTGGATTTAAGGGATAGTTTTAATAAATAACAACTTAATTTATGCGCGCACAAAACCATAAAGAAATCACTAAAGGTTACCTGAAATTCTCCGGTTACCTGATCGCCTGTGTTTTTACAGGCGTATTAATCTACTTCTGCTATATCCGGACATCCAATATCGAAGTAGACCGTATAGTAGAGAAAACCGAGGAATACGACAAAATCTATGTCAAACAAATAGATCTGGCCAACCGTATCGATTCGCTCTACCAATACACTATGATGTTCAATACCAACAAGAACGATGTACATCTGCTCAATTCCGTGAGCAAACGTAAACAGGAAATTCTGTCCATGATGGACAATATGAGCAGCCGGGATATGCGGCTCTATCAAAAACTGATGAGTGAGGTCAATGTGTTTCTCGGAGTAAAAGACTCCATCCGAATGGCCAAATCAGAAGAAGACATGATAAAAACTGATTTGTTGAAATGTACCGAAGAAAACAAGCAAGCATCACGCCAATTGACCATTGGAGGAATGACAGTAAAAAAATAGGATATGGGACCAAAGACAAAAATAACCAAAAATAAACGTGAAAAGACAATCGGCTTTGTATATGTATCTATCTTATTTGGAATAGCTACATTTATATGCTGTTGGTGCCTGTTTTACTATACTGATACCAAGAGTGAAACCCGCAAAGAAGTTGTTATCGCCAAGATGGATCGCATCCGTGCTTTCCAAAATGTACAGGACGAACAAATGCTGATAGTCGATTCTATTTATAACAAGATCAAGACCTCTAATCCGGGCATTAATGCCAGCTACGAAGAGAATGACATCAAGTTCTATCTTGCCGAGATTAAAAAGCTCTATGACGATAACAGTTACGACGGACGCTATAAGATATTCTCACAAGTACCGGCCTTTTACAATATGTGGTTCGCCGATAAAAAAGAACTATGGAGCAAGCAGCAAAATATTATCCGTTTCAGTAAAAATTTAGAAGACTGCCAAATCGGATTGGGAAAAAAAGTAGATGAACTAAAAAATACAAAGAAGTAGATCATGCAAAAGTTACTGAATCATCGGGTTTATATCATCATTATAGCCATTGCCCTTGTTCTGGGTATTACCTTTTTGGTTCGCTCCTGTATGTACAGTAAGGAGATACAAGCAACAGTCAGTCCTTTGGATGTGGAACAAGGAATCCCCGTTTCCTATGCTGACAGCACCAAAGGAGCGAATAAGTGGTATTGGGAGTTTGGTAATGGAGATACATCTTCAGACAGACGTGGAGAATATGTTTTTCCCCAAACGGGTAAATATCAGATACGCCTTACCGTTAATGGAAATCTGGAAAAAAGGTTTATTGTCAATGTCCGTTCTCCTAAAAAAGACGAATCGTTAGACCTGATAAAGATTGACGCCCCACAAGAAGCCCTACAAGGTGAATATATCACATTTCGGGGAGTAGGCAATTCGAAAGACTGGCGTTGGGAATTTGGCGAAACAGGACAGGTCGATGCCATTGAGAAGAATACTATCTACAAGTATGAACTGCCGGGACGGTATATTGTCCAATTAAGGACGGAAGAAACCAAATATCCTGTTGTACATCAGATCGATGTCATGCCACAGTATTCGGATACGGATACCACTGATGTAGCTTCGATAATTGGTAACGACATCAAGGAAAAACTGCAAGCTATAGTCGATCAGAAGCCATTCAATAAGAACTATAACTATGTAATGAGTACTTATTTATGTAACAATCCCAATACGTTGGTAATTGTAAATAATGACAAGAAAAATGATTTCTATTCCTATTGCCAGGGATTAAAGATTATCGGACGAAAAAGAACAATAATAGAAAACGTACTGATTGATGTTGAAGAAACAGAAAGTTGTATCAACAAACTGATAGTTATCCAAACAGACTTAGAGCAATGAACATGCCGAACAAAACTACAAATAAACCACTAATCCCAATCTTGTTGGGAGTTCTGTTACTTATTTCTTCTTGTGGGCCGGTACATCGTTTCACAAGGGTAAAGAAAACTCCCCGTGAGTATTCCCTGAACTATTGCGGAGAGGATACCAACGCCCCAAAAACCGACCTGAATAAAGAGCCGTGGATCGTTTATTCGGACAGGGCAGAAAATCAGACTTACAACAATGCCGGAGGGAAAGTGAAGGCAAAGGATGTGGATTACCTCGACCCATTCCTTGTTATTGGCACCAAAAATAAAGGCGAATATTTGAAACTGATAAACTATACACCGGATATACTTAAAAACGGAAAACTCGATTATAAGAAAGCCGAATATTACGGCTGGATACATAAGTCGAAACTACTCTTAAACCAACAATCAGTAACGGATATTAACAGTGGGAAGAAAAACAAGATGCTGGCTGTATTTGCCGATACTTTATCCATTAACGAGCCGGAAAAATACTTTGCTGTAGATTCTCTGAAATTGTACAAAGATTTAGATCAGAAGTCACAGGCCGGGACTATTTCCCCTTATAGTGTTATCTATCAGCTCAAGCAATCAACAGATGGAACAATGACCTTGGTTGCAAAGAAACCCTATATCAAAGCTGAAACCGTGAAAGAAGATGTGTTGGGTTGGGTAGATAATTCCCTGATAAAAGATATCGGAACGGGACTGCATGTGAACCTGCAAACCATCCCACTTGAAGCCAAACATTTTTTCATAAATAAAAGCGAGGAGATTCCTGTTACGGAAGATATATCGGATGTAAGTCGGATGCTTTGTGAACAGTACAAGACAATCAGATTCAATCCCGTATCGTCCTATTCAACTAAAGATTCACTGGTTGCTTTCAGAACCCGTATGGCTTTGCCTGTATTTGATTACAGCAACAACTACATATTCAATGTCAACGGAAATCAAATATCACACAAACAGTTCAGGAATATAGCCAAAGGACTGAAGAAAATCAATATATCTTTCGTATTTGATGGAGGGGATCAGACAATCGCCCAGTTTCCGCAGATAGTTAATGCCTTGCAAAATCTTCAACCCTTGTTTGAACAATCGGATGAGTATTACACTTACCAGTTCAATTGTGTGATGACCTTTGACGAAACAGGCAAGATCTTTCATCCGTTACATACTGGTCTTACATCGGATTATTCAGAGATTGTTAATTTTCTGTCGGACAAGGCCAACATGAAAGACAAGCTCCGCGCGATTAAATTACCCCGCAATTCGTGGCCTGCTCTTCGCAAGGCTGTGGAGTGTTTCGATAAACACAGGGATGCAACCAACCTGATTGTTTTAATCGGTGACAAAAGATTAACAAATTCAGGTATTGACTCCACCTTTACGAATCGTATACTAAAGAACAATTGTCGTATAGTAGGTTTTCAGGTGTATGCCGGAGAAGGTGATGATTACAACAACTTTGTTCTCGACATAGAAGATATGATCAATTCTTATGCTGACGGAATGATAAAAACAAAGCGAAACATCTTAGTGTCTCCAGAACAAATAAAGCGAATAAATTATTATGAACAGGTGGGAGAGCTAAAGAATAGCTATCGCCTAGACTTTCCTGCAAACAGCATAACACAGGGGGCATTGTTTTTCCCTCAGAAGAACGAATCCCTGCCGATGGAAATATTGACCAACAATGTGGACACCATCATTCAACAAATCAAGCAGGACAATAATAGTATAACTCAATATATGTCGAAGGCCTTTCGTTCAGTTGGAAACAACAGGACTAGATTTGACAGCCTTTTCATCCAAAACTTTGGCATAGATACTCTACGTATTCCACAGAAAAAACTGATTGGCAGCTTCGTTCAGGAAACACCGGGATGGTATATGCCATCGAAAATCATTGTACTAAATGATTCCGTAAACAAGGTACAGGATTATCGCCTGATGCTATCGGAAGCGGAAATGAAAGAACTTAAGGAATTTGTTGCCGCCTTGTCAGAAAAAGAAGTGGACTTTATCTACCAGCAGAATAAAAAAGAAGATCAGAAGCGTAAACCCTGTAACTGTCCCGAAGACGATTTGTTTCGTGAGCTGGAAAAAGAGAAAGCCGAGGCTCTGGCTAATGATACCATTATAGGGAAAGAAGAATTGTATGTAAGGATTGTTGGTCCCAGAGAATATGCCAGCACAAAGAGAGTACGCAAGCATCTGGCAAAAACACTACTGAAACCTATCAAATATTGCAAATTGTGTAAAGAAAACGACAGTAAACTAAAACAACTGACACTCGCCGAAGCACAATATAGAATAACCGGATGTCCTACATCGAATAATGTTCTGAACGCTATCCGGATAAAAGATCTCAAAGATAAGAAGGTTGTCCCGGACGAAATGCTGGACGGCTTGGTTACTTATTACAAGAAAATGAAAAAGGAACTGGACAAGGCCGAACAATTTGAGTCGAACGGAGAAATATATTATTGGGTGGACAGGAAGTTATTACCATAATTAAGTTAGTTTAAATGGCGACAAAAGATTCTATAAATAAACGTCTTCTACAGTATATAAATCTGGCATGGGATGTGAAAAACATCAGTAATTTAAATCCATTAGTACATCTTATGATAGAAGGAATAAATAACGAATTGCTTCTATTAGATAATAAATTGGAAGATATTGATATTTCCGTTTCCAATAAGCTAGTGAGGCGTTTATTGCCAAAGGCATATAACTACATAAGGCCAAGCCATGCAATATTGCAGGTTAATCCATCAGTACCCATCTACAAGTTGGATAAGCATGTCAGTTTTACTATGAAAGAATTACCAGATAATGTAAGACGACAAGGCATTTCTTCCGTTTCTTTTACGCCGGTAGTTAACACAACGATTTATGATATTAATATAACTCACATATTTTGTGATCGAACCCTTTGGTCTATTAATGACAAGAAACGCAAGGTTCTTGGATATTCAAAGATGAGAGCACAATATAATACAGTCTGGTTGGGAGTAGACATTGCTCCTGAAATAAAAACTTTAAAAGACATTGCCTTTTATCTGGATTTTGAACATCTGCAAGATCATCACGATTATTATGAGACAATGTCAGAACTAAAATGGTATATCAACGAAAAAACTCTTAAAATGAAGAGTGGGTTTCATATTTCTTTTCCCAAAGAAATAAGTGAAACGGAAAAGTCAGTTTTAGATCTTTATCAAGACCATTACCAAACATTGGTGGATAAAATAGAACTGAAGGATATTCCCACAAAGAAAATGCCGGATGAACTATCAGACATAATGGATGAGGGGATTATGTCATCCATTCCGCCTTTATACTGGATATCCATAATATTTCCGGCAAACTTTCTATTGGAAGATGTGGAGAAAATCTCAATATCATTGAATGCAATACCTGTATTAAATAGATATAATAATAATAAGACAGTATTGAGAAAAGATTTTGAGACCATAATTTCGTTATCATCCGGATTAGGACAGGAATTTTTAGACATTGAGTCCATTTCTGACACAGCAAATAATATATACAATAGAGAAAATGAATTAAAGGAAGATTATTCATATACAATTGAGCCGATCCAACGAAAAAATATTGAAGATCCGAGAATTATTGATTACTTGGAGAGATTAGCAGACATAGTTCAGCATGAACGGGCTGCTTTCCCGGATATTGACAATGAAAAGATAGTGGATGTTTTAAATGCGGTTTTGTCTATACAGGATAAAGATACTCAAAGAGTAGAATTGAACAGGTTAAAAGAATATGCGGAAATCGCTTTATTAACATTAAAATCAGGGGAAAAAGCAACATCTGCTAATGTTTCATATTGGACTACACACGCCGATTTAATAAATGGTATTGTTAAGGGTACAGATTTAATGGCAAGTAAAATCCCTGAGCTAAATAAATCAAATGCAATATTGCTAACAGAAACTAATGGTGGTCGCAATTTGTACAATATGGAAAGCCTAAAAGCGATAAATAACTTTTACCTAACCTCCAAAGATCGGATACTTACGAAATATAATATTCTGAGCTTCTGTAAAATAGAATTGGGAGGATATATTGAAAATATAGATGTTGTCCGTAAAGCGATAATCAGTCATAAATTGAAAGGAGGTATTATTATCGTTATGGAGATACAAGTAACACCCAAACGACAATATATTGACCATTTTAAACAAAAAGGAGTATTTAAAGACCTGTTCATAAGGTTACAACAAAGGTCTCCAAATAACTTCAATTATAGAATAAAACTCATAGAATAACTAAGTTGAATGATAGATTCAAATCATATGGAGATTCTTATACGGAGCATAATCCGTTTGAAAAGTAGATAGTTGCCTGTTTTGTGACCGGCATCTTATCTTCTGCCAGAACGAGAGCAGAGGGATTGATAAAAATCCCTCATACTCTCAAATTTAAAAAGCAAAGTTTAAATAAATACAAAGGCGATACTTTAAATTATGGATTTTATAAACTTAAACGAAACTGTCAAAACGGCAATCAGGATATCACAGTCTATTGCCCGTGAATATTATAATGCGAACTATGGAGCATCACACTTATTAAAGGCTTTATTGCATAAGGAAATCGGTATTCGCGATTTTGTCTTGAGTATGGATAAAGATCTCGGATATTTTGAAGAGTGGGCAGAAATGCGTATCGAAGACCTTCCCAAGGCGGGAGTTGTTGCGGAGATACAGCCTGACAGCATAATTCCCACCGTGTTTGAAGAAGCCGATAATGTGCGCTTGAAACTGGGATTGTTGGAAATCAACCCGATTTGCGTGCTGGCGGCTTTGGCACGTCCTAATATCGCATTTACTTCCGATCAACTGAAATCATTCCCCTTACGCGAAAATGAAATATTCGACCTCTATGTGAGTGGAAAGCAAACAGCTTCATCTGTTGGCATACCAAGCGCTTCTTCTTTCATCACATCGGAAGAAAACGGAGCAATGCCGATGGTCAACCTGATGAAATATTGTGTTGATAAAACAGCATTGGCTCAGGATTTAAAGGTACACAGTATTGTCAGTCGCGACAAGGAAACCCGCATGATGATGGAAATACTTGGGCGCCACAGTAAACCTAATGTTATGATTATAGGGGATTCGGGAGTGGGAAAGACCGCTTTGGTCGATGGACTGGCTCACGATATAGTAAACGGTAAAGTACCACCATATCTGGCAGGGGCAGTCGTTTACGAACTCGATACGGGAGCTTTGATCGCCGGGGCAACATATAAAGGCGAAATTGAAGACCGGATAAAAAACATTATCAAAGAAATAAGGGGCGTTGATAATGCGATTCTTTTTATAGATGAAATACATGTCCTGCTCGATCCTAAGCAAGGTAATTCAGGAGCGGCAAACATCCTAAAACCCGAACTTTCGAAAGGTGATCTGACGGTGATCGGAGCAACTACCATCGATGAATATCGCAAGCAGATAGAACCGGATCATGCTTTCAGCCGCCGCTTTGAGGTATTGCAGGTAAACGAACCTGATATATCCTCGGCCATACTTATGATGCATTCGGTTTTACCTCGTTATTCAGAGTTCCATAAGTTAGAAATAACAAAGGAAGCTGTTGAAGAATGTGTTCGTATGGCTAAGCGTTATGATAAGGACCGTCGTTTGCCTGATTCGGCTATTGATCTGATGGATAGAACCATGTCAGCAACAAAGATGGTGAATGAAACGGCGAAGGATGATATTCAGTATTTTACTCAAGAACTGGCAAATATAGAAGGGGCGGTTGAAAAATCGGATGAAGAGAGATTGGAAGATTTGCGTTTCCTGCATTTTTCGATGCAGAACAGGTTAAGCCCGATTTTGCTGGGAATAATTACAGACGAAACGGATGTAAAGGAAATAGAAGACCCTCAAAAGTTATTTGATTATATAAATAAGTCATTGGATGTATTGCGGGACTTCGCAAAAGAAAAAATAACAGCTATACAACCACATGAAATAGCGGCAATTATATCCTCAAAGACTGGTATTCCTATTGGTAAGGTTCAGGCGCAGGAAAAAGAACGTCTGTTAGGAATGGAAGATTTGCTTCGCCGAAGGGTCGTAGGTCAGGATGGAGCGTTAAAGTCATTGGTGGATGCTATTCTTGAATCACGAAGCGGACTGAATAAAGCCGGACAACCGATAGGCTCATTCTTTCTGTTGGGTCCAACGGGTACGGGAAAAACAGAGTTAGCTAAATCACTGGCAGAGGTTCTGTTCAATGATGAAAAGGCAATGATTCGTTTCGATATGTCGGAGTTTAAAGAAGAACATTCTGCCGCCCTGCTTTATGGAGCGCCTCCGGGATACGTCGGTTATGAAGAAGGCGGGTTATTGGTAAACAAGATACGTCAGCAGCCTTATGCTGTAGTCCTTTTCGATGAAATAGAAAAGGCGCACCAGTCGGTTTATGATATCTTCCTTCAGATAATGGACGAGGGTAAACTACATGACCGTTTAGGAAAAGAAGGAGATTTCTCGAATGCAATTGTTTTATTCACTTCCAACGTAGGAAGTCAGTGGCTTACAGAGCAACTCAATCAGGGAATTACGCCCGAAACTACACAACTGATGGAAGTAATGGGGCAGTATTTCCGTCCTGAGTTTCTGGCTCGTCTTTCCGAGATTGTCCCATTCTCACCGATCAATGAGACGATGCTGTTGAAAATATTCAACATCCAACTCCGAAGCCTTGAAGATGCTTTAAGTAAGCAGGGTAT
>JBKEBA010000088.1:0-4391 GCA_047972895.1 Dysgonomonas sp. | reverse complement strand
GTAAAAGCCTTAGCAAAATTGGATACCAGGTGAAAAAGCAGTAAAAACTCCTTTTGTGGAAGAATTTGAGAATCATTTGATGTGGTGACCATTAAGGAATCGTACTCTAAAGTAGTACCCCCTAAAACATACTTTCTTTCTGAAATCATTTGGGATCTTCTTAGAAGAGCTTGAACCCTAAGAATCATTTCGTTAATATTGATGGGCTTTACCATATAGTCATCAGCTCCAAGCCGAAAGCCTTGCTGCATATTCAGAAAATCATCCTTCGCTGTGATCATTAGGACGGGCATTGTATAGCCATATTCCCTTAGGGTTGAAAGAAGTTCATAACCATCCATATTTGGCATCATAATATCTGAAATAATTATGTCGATTGATGTGGTGTCTAAGATAGTGAGTACTTGAGAACCGTCGGTTGCTTCGAACACTTGATATCCATTTAGTCTAAGTACTTTTGAATATGTTTGACGAATAGTTAAATCGTCTTCAGCAACGATTACATTAAACATATTGAAATCCTCCTGTCCTTGTTAATTTTATCTGCTCTAACGAGGGTTAAAATTTTATAACATGATTTTTAATTATTCTAGCATACAGGCATCTTTCATAATGTTCAATACCTTTTTATATCGAAGATATCTTTATTTTTAACATGTCATGTAAATTTCTCCTGATTTATATTATTACAATGCAATATTTAGATTACGGGAAGTTCAACGGAATATCAATTATAGTTTATTTTTTCTTGAAGTTTATTTAATATTTCGATGGAATAATAACTCCATGGAAGCAATTTGGTAATATGTCAAGAACTAATTTGATATGATTTTCAGAAAGAAGAGTAACTTTAATAGACCTACGGTTTTTAGGAAAAACGTAAGTTAAGGTGTTCGATATGGATTACCTACTCTTATCCACAGAGTAGAGTTGGCTTTTGTCCAGCAGTCCAAAAAGCATACGTAAAAATTTACGGGAAGTCAACGCGAGTGCTCGTTTGTGCTGATGAGTTGTTACTTCAGCATATTTCTTGGCATAGAATGCATGAAACTCAGGACAGTGTCTGATAACACTGCTGGTAGCTTCTATGATGTAATAACGTAGATAACGGTTTCCAGCTTTATTCATCGGAGTATTTTCAGCTCTGAAATTGCCAGACTGGTTTTCTTTCCAGACAATACCACAATACTTGGCAAGGGCATCATTATTTCTAAAACATTTAATACTACCGATTTCGGCAAGGATGGCTGCAGAATAAACTTTTCCTATACCAGGAATGGAGTTTAGTATCTGGTACTCTACAGGATTGAGTCCCTTAACAGTTCGCAGTATTGCATCATCTATTGATTTAAGTTCTTTTTCAAAAGCAGAGATGCAATTAAATGAACTACTGATAGAGACTGTGAGTGGCTCGTAAAGGCATTTATCAAGACGATATGAATTCTTAGCAGCTGTTTGTAGTAATGTAGCAGTTTCGGCAGGATCAGAGATCCGACCACGGCTTTTAGTATTGATGAATTCAATTAATTCCTCTGTCGTGGAGTTGACTAACTCTTCATTTGTCATAAATTCAGTAAGTATTGCTTCTGCGGTTGCACCGTACTTGTTTGAAAAAGGATGTTCTTCATTTTTAAGCATGGCAAATTCACTAAACTTCAAAAATATGTTGTTCAGCAAGTAGGTTTTTTCTCTAGCAATACACTCAGTGATATGTAATCTATGGCGTGTGAGCCTTTGAAGAGCTAGATACTGTGAACCACGCCAAGGTTGAATATTGATACGCCCTACGCGCGCAAAGTCAGCAATGACAAATGAGTCAATACCGTCATTTTTATCCAAAGAATTAAAGGATGCTTTATAGTTGGCTACTTCCTTTGGGTTTAAACAATACACACAAGTAGAAAAAGGAGCAAGTTTGCTACAGGAAGATAGATAGTTTGCAATGTGTATCCCATAAAAACCAGTGGATTCCAATCCTATGATGACATAATGGAACTGCTGATGGTGTTTCAGTACATCGGCAATCATATTTTCTAATAGTTCCGCACCACCTTGAGCATTAGGAATAGGCTTCATCTTAATGAAAAACTCCTGATTGAAGTCAATGGCAGAAACAACGTTAGTTCTGGAACCAATATCAATTCCAATAAAAAGCGTTGACAGGTAATCGATTTTCTTCATGGATGATCACCACCTTTCTGTTAGTAATGAAGAAAAGTAATCATGGATTATCCCAAACCAATACACCGGCCTAAACCTCGCGTTATCAGCATTTAACCAGTAAAAATACCCTGCTGGAGGCTAGTACTGGAGTGCAGCATTTGTGTAATAAGTCTTGGTGTATCGTCCGGGCTGCAAGCTTTCACGGCAATAGCATAATGCTTTGCAGGAGATGTGAGGCAGCGACCATAGCTACGATTCTTATGAGAATCATTATAGCATTTGGGATACCTTATTATAAGATGTAACTATTAACTATATAGATGTTAAAAGGATGATCAGCATGAATGGAGTAGAATCTCCGAGATGTAATAGAGTAATCCTTCATCTATATCATAAAAAAGAATAAGTCTGTAACCTATTTTACTTGGCTACAAACTTATTATACGAGGAGATAACATTATGAAAGAAACATTAAAAAATTTCGAGGTGAAGCCCAATGATAAAAAGTTGGTGGATACATCAGAGCTTCAATTCCTTGTATGTTCGGGGAGAAAGACAGCGGTAGATATCGGCATTGCTGCAGGAGCAAGGGTGCAAATTGGTAGACGTGTTCTCTGGAATGTGAGTAAGGTTCAGAAATATCTTGATGCAATAAGCGAGTAAAGGAGAAGTCAGAATGGAGAAAAAAGGACAAAAACAAAATAGCTTTGTCCTTTATACGGACTACATCAAGCATATATCATTGTTGACTGACCAAGAAGCAGGGCAACTATTTAAGGCTCTATTCAAGTTTGTGGAAGATGGAAAGGATCCGGAATTTACGGGAGCACTGAATATGTGTTTTTCTTTCGTATCTTCACAAATTCAGAGAGACAAAGAAAAATACACGGATGTATGCCAAAAGAGGGCAGAGGCAGGAAAAAATGGAGGAAAGCAAAAGCAAGCAAATCTGGCAAATGCTAAAAGCGACAAGCAAAACATAGCAAATGTAGCAAATGCTAAAAGTGATAAGCAAAAGCAAGCAAATCTAGCTGATAATGATACTGTTTCTGAAATAGATATTGATACTGCTATTGAAGATGATAAAAGCAAATACTCAAAAGAGTTTAAGCAGTTTTGGGATGCTTATCCGAAAAAGGCAGATAAAGGACAGGCTTACAAAAATTATAAAGCCAGGTTGAAAGATGGGTACTCTTCGGAGGAGTTATTGATTGCAGTAGTAAACTACAAACAACAGTGTGAGAAGCAGAGAACTGAACAACGGTTTATCAAACACGCCAAGACGTTTCTGAGCGATACGTTGCCCTTCACCGATTATATAAAAACGGAGGCTCAATCAAACACAGAGTTACAAGACAGTGACGAAGAAAACCCATTTGTACAATATCTAAAAGAAGGGTAGTAATGTGCAAAAGCATAATGGATTTCTTTTGAAAGGTAACCAAGAGTATTATATGTTTTCCGGAAAGGAGATTGATGGATGAATAAAGTTTATAATATGGCACTTACACAATAAAATAAGAGCCACAACATAGCGGCTCCCATCTTATAACATTGACGGCCATCAAAGCCACCAGAGCATTAAAAGGATATCTGGATTGTAAAGCTTTCCAGGTGATAAGTCAATAGTTTTTAATCTATTGGGGGTGGTACGTTGGATGGTGTGACAAATGAAGAGTTGGTGAGGCTAATACAAGAAGGGAAGGATGTGAAGCAAAACCAAGAATTATTATGGGTTAGGAATTTGAAGCTGATACATATTATCATTCATAAAATAACTGGTTATTACAAAGGTGAAGATATATTTCAAGATATGGAACAACAAGCTTTTCTAGGTATACTAAAAGCAACAAAGCAGTATGACCCTAAGAAAGGGAAAAAGTTCTTTTCATATGCTCAATACTGGATACAGCAAAGCATTTATCGGTATAACGGAAAAATCGGTTTTACAGTTCGTATTACTGAGAATATGAAGGCTCAGATTAAGCAGTTTATAGCCGCTAGGAGAGATTTTATTGAGCAGAATAATAGAAAACCCAGCAATGAAGAATTACATAGTGTTTTGGGGCTTTCAGCTATAACCTTCGATGTCCTGTTAAATACGATATACCGTATTGAAGTTGTAAGCCTTGATAAAGATGTGAATCCGGATGAAGAACCTGGGGGAACCGTACTTGATTATATAGCCGGTGATGATGATGTGGAAGTGGAGGCAATTGATAAGGTGT
>JBKEBA010000044.1:0-51513 GCA_047972895.1 Dysgonomonas sp. | reverse complement strand
CTCTCAGCTTCCATTATTAATTAAAAAGACATTCAGGTGGTTATAACACCGGGGTTCCACCTCTTCCCATTCCGAACAGAGAAGTTAAGCCCGGACGTGCCGATGGTACTGCGTAAAAGTGGGAGAGTAGGTTACCGCCGTTTTAAAGTAAGAGTCCCTGTATCGAAAGATGCAGGGACTCTTTTTATTATGGCTTATTATTATATAATAACACAAACAAGAGCAAGAATAAGAGCTGTTTATACAAATACCAACCCGACAAATACCAATACCAGCACCAAGACTAATTACAACTCAATTACACCTTATATAAAACATAAAACAACAAGCGGTTGATAAAGAGGTGGTTATGGGTTTTTAGCCTCGCTGTTTTATATTGTTATCTTGAATATCAATTAGATATAAACAAGAAAACGGCAGTTACATTAATATAACTGCCGTCTTTATATACTTCTAAATATCATCGTAATTTATATTATATATACTTTCTATATATTAATAAAAAACAGCCACTATTTAAAATAGCAGCTGTTATTCTTATATACGATAAATCTGAATTATTTCTTCTTACCGTCTGTAGATTTTTTGTCTGATGCTTTAGTTTCTTTTTTTGCAGAATCTTTTTTGTCAGCCTTTTTCTCTTTAGAGCAACAAGATTTTGTTTCTCCGTCTTTTTTGCATTCTGTTTTAGCTTTAGTTTCTTTTTTCGGTGTAGCATCTTGTGCCATTACTGTTGTAGAAGCCATTAGTGCAACACATACGATCGCAGACAATAAAAGTTTTTTCATATTTTCTTTTTTGATTAATTTGGTGACTAAATTTTAGTTATCATGCAAATATAATCGCAATTTAGCTAATATGTTATTAACCGATGTTAAATATATTGGATCAATATTCAAAATATCCAAATTCGCTTTCAATGGCTAATTTCGTTTTATCAGACGATTCAACGTATCCGACAATTTGTGCATCAATATTGTATGATTTCGAAATGCTAATAACCTCTTGAGCGTATTCCTCCGGTAAGTAAATTTCCATTCGGTGTCCCATATTGAATACTTTATACATCTCTTTCCAATCAGTTCCAGATTGTTCCTGTATCAATTTGAATAAAGGGGGGACTGGGAATAGATTGTTTTTAGTAATCTCTACGTTATCAACAAAATGTAAAACTTTTGTCTGAGCTCCCCCCGAGCAATGTACCATACCATGAATGACTGGTCGTAATTTTTCTAGTATTTGCTTGATAACAGGCGCATAAGTGCGGGTAGGGGAGAGAACTAGTTTTCCTGCATCGATATTTAAACCTTCAATTTTATCAGTCAATTTCATATTTCCAGAATAAATCAATTCTTCAGGAATTGAAGAATCGTAACTTTCGGGATATTTATTCGCTAAATAATTAGCAAAAACATCATGGCGTGCCGATGTAAGCCCGTTGCTTCCCATACCTCCGTTATATTCTTTTTCGTAAGTTGCTTGTCCATATGATGATAATCCTACAATAACATCGCCACCTTGTATCTTATCGTTCGAAATCACGTCAGAACGTTTCATTCGGCATGTAACTGTGCTGTCCACAATAATGGTACGTACCAAATCGCCCACATCAGCCGTTTCCCCGCCCGTAGGATAGATATTTACTCCTAATTTGGATAATTCTTCACAAAGGTCATTTGTGCCGCTTATAATAGCTGAAATAACCTCGCCAGGAATAAGCATTTTATTTCTACCAATAGTCGAAGATAAAAGTATATTATCAGTGGCACCCACACATAGCAAGTCGTCTACATTCATAATTAGAGCATCTTGCGCTATCCCTTTCCATATAGAAATATCTCCTGTTTCTTTCCAATACATATAAGCCAGAGAAGATTTAGTTCCGGCCCCATCTGCATGCATAATATTACAATATTCAGGGTCTCCGCCTAATATATCCGGTATAATTTTGCAGAATGCTTTAGGGAAGATTCCTTTATCAATATTTTTTATAGCATTATGTACATCTTCTTTAGATGCCGAGACTCCTCGTTGGTTGTACCGTTGGTCGCTCATATTATATATATGGATTATTAATAATTTAAAGATACAAAGTTAATAAAATGGAGCTTAATATAAAATTTGTTTTGAAAAACAAACAGCCTGTAAATCTTATAGTTTATACAGGCTGTTTAATTATATCAAGTTTATTATATAATTTCTACTAATAGTCTTTTACTTCCCAACCTAATGCGCTCGCACCCAATACAGCTGCATCGCTTTCTTTGAGTTCAGACATTAATAATTTGATTTTATTGCGATATATAGGAAGCATATTCTCTTCCATATGCTTACGCACCGGGTCGAAAATGAATTTACCGGATTTGGCTAAACCTCCAAATAGAATAATCGCTTCAGGGCTTGAAAACGCAACAAAATCAGCAAATGATTCGCCTAGAAGTTGTCCTGTAAATTCAAAAATTTCGATAGCTAATGCATCGCCTTTAACCGCAGCGTCATATACATCTTTCGATTCTATTGTATCTAGATCAAGCTCTCTTAATATACTCGGATCTTTTCTTGTTTGAAGGTATTCTTTAGCCGTACGTGCTACACCTGTCGCAGAACTATATGTCTCAAGACATCCTTTTTTTCCACATCCGCAAAGGCGTCCTTCACGAATAATAGTAGTATGTCCTAGCTCTCCGGCAAAACCGTCGTGTCCGTATACTAACTGTCCGTTAACTACAATACCGCTACCAACACCTGTACCCAAAGTGATAACAATAAAGTCCTTCATTCCGCGTGCAGCACCATAGGTCATTTCACCAATTGCAGCAGCGTTGGCATCATTTGTAAGAGCTACAGGTATATTTAATTTATCTGTAAGCATTTGTGCTAATGGAATTACACCCTTCCACGGCAAATTAGGTGCAAACTCAATACATCCAGTAAAATAATTACCATTAGGAGCACCGACACCAACACCTTTAATATTTCCAGAACCGCCAACCTGATCAATTATCTCTTGAACGCTGATAGCAAGATTTGTTATATATTCGTTTATTTCTTTATAAGTACCCGTTTTTATAGAACCTTGATTTATAATGTGTCCTCGTTTATCAACTATTCCAAAAACGGTATTTGTTCCGCCAATGTCAATCCCAATAGCATATGGTTTCTCCATGATTTTTTTATGTTAATTCTACAATGAAATTATTTTTTCGATAGTGTGTACAAATATAATTAATTCTTATAAAAAATAGGTTTCAAAAAGACAATAAAAGACAGTTTTAACTCTCTTGTGTAAAGTTTTTTATGAATTATTTTTATATATATCAAGAACTTTGCTTGCAGCTGCGAATGAACTAATTTGTGAATTTAACACTTGCTCTTCACAGGTTTTCAATTCTTTTTGGACGATGGGATTGTTATAAAAATTACTCTTTAATTTCTCATTTATAGTTTCATACATCCAAAATCTTGATTGAGCATTACGTCTATACTCAAAGTAACCATTATCTTTAGCGAAAGCAGTGTATTCGTCAATCATGTTCCATACTTCATCTATCCCGATTTCATAATAGCCAGAGTATGTTAATACCTTTGGTGCCCATCCAGACTCGGGTAGGGGGAAAAGATGTAAAGCATTCTGAAAATGAGACTGAGCCAAGCGGGCTTTTTCTATATTAGTTCCATCAGCTTTATTAATGACAATACCATCTGCCATTTCCATGATTCCTCGCTTTATTCCTTGTAGTTCATCGCCTGTACCAGCCAATTGTATAAGTAGGAAAAAATCGACCATGGAGTGTACAGCTGTTTCTGACTGACCAACGCCTACTGTTTCTACAATTATACGGTTGAATCCTGCAGCCTCACAAAGAATTATAGTTTCTCTCGTTTTTCGAGCTACACCACCTAGTGAGCCGGCAGAAGGAGAGGGGCGAATGAAAGCATTTTTCTCGATAGAAAGCTTTTCCATGCGTGTTTTATCTCCTAATATACTGCCTTTTGTAACTTCGCTGGACGGATCAATAGCTAAAACAGCTAACTTATTACCTCCTTTGAGGATATGCATGCCAAAAGCATCGATAGAAGTACTTTTTCCGGCGCCGGGAACACCTGTAATACCTACACGAACAGAGTTACCTGTATATGGGAGACATTTTTCTATAACTTCCTGAGCTATAGTTTGATGGTCTGGCTTAGAACTCTCTATAAGTGTTACAGCTTGACCTAAGATACTGATATTTCCTTTCAGTATGCCATCAACATATTCAGAGACTGTATATGATTTCCTTTTAAACTTCTTGAAGTTATTCAGATAAGGATTAATTGTAGGCTGTTCCGATATTCCTTTATTTACTCGTAATCCTTGAAATTGTTCTTCATTTTCGATATGCTCTTCCACAAACTATAATAATTTGCAAAAACAGTAGAAGGAGATTAATCTTAAATATATAATTAAACATAATATTAATTATATAACAAAAATGTTGCAATCTTTAATCCAATGTTTCTGTTCGGTTTTACAATTGATTATATTAAAAACAAAGATAAGTAAAATACAGACTTCTTTGGAGGTAATTTATTAGATTATATCTAACTAATTTGATAGATAAGAAATAAAAAACGCTGTAGAATTTTCTACAGCGTTTTTTATTTCTTATCTGAAGCTTCTGCTTACTGTTTAGTATTTACGCCTAGCTCTTTGTCTATAGCTTCTAATTCTGCCGATTTATCAACATCTAGTAAACTTAAGTTGTAATAAACATTTTGCAATTTCATTAACGCCTGTTTAACTTCAGCTGCATCAGCACCGCTTGCTTTTAATAAATCACGATACTTTTCAAGATGTGGAAGTGATTTCAAATATAAAGCAGCTGTTTCCTTATCTAGATCTGCTTGTTCCTTTCTATTTGTTGTCTGTCCTGCTAATTCTTTCTTGTCTTGTGCTTGTAATACATATAATACACCAAGTCCTTCTAGCGCTCTTTCACAATTTGGATCGGCAACTAGAGCCGCTGCATAAGCCGGCTCAGCTTTAGCATAATCCTTTTGTTCAGCAGATAACGAAGCTTTTACACTTAACAAGTCGCAAGAATTGTTCGGATCGTTAGCTATTGCCTGATCCAAATAATTAAGAGCATCATTAGTTCTTCCACCTCTGATATATTCATTAATCAAATTCGGTGTAAAGTATTTATTACCAGGGAACTTCTGAGCACCATCCGCCAATGTTTTTACATATGAAAGGCTATCATTTATAGCTTGATATTCGCTAGCTAATAATTCATATACATCACTTTCCTTATATGTATTATTCGGCACATATGTTTCGCCCATCAATTTGTTTAAAAGCTTGATAGAACGATCATGATCTTTAGACTGCACAGCAGTAATTACTGCGTAATATTTAATTGTTTGAAGAGTTGAATCCTGAGGATTCACTAATGGTTCTTTTTCTTCTGCAAATATTGGTAAACTTGGCATTTCCCAATATCTAACAAAGAAATCAGTAGCTTTTTTATATTCTTGTTTTTCGTTAAAATAGATTCCACCATTAATGAAATAACGGTATCCTTCTTTGAATTTCTTAACAATGTCGCTTCTTACCTTATTCTTCACTTTTCCTTTTTCATCAGGCAATTGTCCTAGTTCATCAGCTTTTATATATGGATCATACATATTATATAAGCCAGTGTACATGTTTTCTTCGTTACCACCTTTACCTGTGATCTCTTTTTGCATTTCTAAGGTACGTTCATCGTCAAAAAGTTTATACTCAATGTCTCCTGCTGTTTTCCATGTGTCAGGATCATTGGCTGTTTCAGCATTTGTAAGCGCAGGTTTAATTAATTCTCTGGCTTCCCCTATATTTCCTTTCATAGCCGATTTAGCATCACGCACAGCTTTTTTCTGTGCAAATGAAAAGCCGGCTAGCAAACATAATGATGTTACTAATAAAATACGTCTCATAGTCACTTATTTTTAATAATTTTTACTCAATTATTTCTGTATTTTCAGTATCGTTATTTATTTCATTCTCAGAGATGATAATATTTTCATCATCTTCATTTTCAGTCTCAGACTCCACCTTACAAACTGATGCTATCTCATCACTTCTTTTTCCGAGATTAATGAGTCTTACGCCTTGAGTAGCGCGTCCCATAGTGCGAATATCTGAAACTTTTAGACGAATTGTTATTCCCGACTTGTTAATAATCATTAAATCGTTATCGTCAGTAACACTATTTATAGAAACGAGTTTACCGGTCTTGTCTGTTATATTTAATGTTTTAACGCCTTTTCCTCCACGACTGGTTATACGATAGACAGGTACAATATTCCCATTTTCATCGATGATATCGTTTCCTTCTTCATCTTTGTCGTTTAAGTTAGTACGCTTACCATAACCTTGTTCAGAAACAACCATGATAGTTTCTACTTTTTGTGCCTCTTTAGACATGGCCAGCATTCCTATAACCTCATCCTGTCCATCTTCATCTATACGCATACCACGTACACCTGTAGCAGTACGACCCATTTCACGCACATCCGATTCATGGAAACGAATCGCACGACCATTTCGATTGGCTATCAGGATTTCAGAATCGCCATCAGTCATTAGTACTTCTATAACCTTATCGTCTTCACGTATTGTAATAGCATTTACTCCATTCTGGCGAGGACGTGAATATGCTTCTAGGTTAGTTTTCTTGATAACACCTTGTTTTGTACAGAATACAAGGTAATGGCTATTAATATAGTCTGTATCACTGAATCCTCTCACACGGATGAAGGCTGTGACTTTGTCATCTGATTCTATATTGAGCAGATTCTGTATAGCACGCCCTTTCGAGTTCTTTGTACCTTCCGGAATATCGAACACTCGCAACCAATAACACCTGCCCTTTTGGGTAAATAAAAGAATGTAATTGTGCATAGATGCCGGATAGATATGCTCAATGAAGTCCGTATCACGTGTTTCAGAGCCTTTCGCTCCTACTCCGCCTCTGTTTTGAGCACGGAATTCGGTTAGCGGAGTACGTTTGATGTATCCGAGATGCGAAACAGTGATGATCATCTCATCATTAGCATAAAAATCCTCAGGATTTAATTCTTCAGAAGCATATACTATTTCTGTACGGCGTTTGTCTCCGTATTTGTCTCTTATTTCAACCAATTCATCTTTGATTACCTGCATACGAAGATCTTCATTTGAAAGAATCTCATTTAAGTATGCAATTAATTTCTGGATTTCATCGTATTCATTGCGCAATTTATCTTGTTCAAGACCAGTAAGTTGTCTTAAACGCATTTCAACAATGGCGCGGGCTTGTATTTCTGTTAGGCTAAATCTATCAATCAAGCTCTCTATTGCTTCTTGAGGAGACTTTGAGCCTCTGATAATAGCTATAACTTCATCAATGTTATCCGAAGCAATAATTAGTCCTTCAAGTATATGAGCACGTTCTTCTGCTTTTCTTAAATCGTATATAGCTCTGCGGATTACGACATCTATCCTGTGCTCTACGAATAGCGAAATCATATCTTTCAGGTTCAATGTTCTCGGACGCCCTTTGACCAGAGCAATGTTGTTGACGCTGAAAGACGATTGTAAAGCTGTAAGCTTATATAATTTATTTAATACAACATTCGCATTTGCATCACGTTTAACGTCAACAACAATGCGCATACCTTGTCGGTCTGATTCATCGTTGACATTACTGATACCTTCCAGTCTTTTTTCACCCACAAGGTCTGCAATATGTTTTATTAATTCTGCTTTATTAACTAGATACGGAATCTCTGTAATAATAATTTTCTCATGATTACCTTCCATTTCTATTTCGGCACGTCCACGCATAACAATACGTCCACGGCCTGTTTCGAAGGCATCAATAACACCTTGATAACCATATATAAACCCACCTGAAGGGAAATCCGGCGCTTTGATGTGCTGCATCAACCCTTCGGTATCGATTTCTTTATCTTCAATGTATGCAATAATAGCATTGATTGACTCAGTCATGTTGTGAGGCGGCATATTTGTTGCCATACCCACAGCAATACCCGAAGCTCCGTTGATTAACAAATTTGGAATACGGGTAGGAAGAACAGTAGGCTCTTTTAATGTATCATCGAAGTTTAGTTGGAAGTCTACGGTTTCTTTATCAATATCTTTCAACATTTCTTCAGCCAGGCGGCTCAAACGGGCTTCAGTGTAACGCATCGCTGCTGGGCTGTCACCATCAACACTACCCATATTACCTTGTCCATCAACGAGTAAGTAACGCATACTCCATTCCTGAGCCATACGCACCATTGCGAAATAAACAGATGAATCTCCGTGTGGGTGATATTTACCCAACACTTCCCCGACAATTCTAGCCGATTTTTTATGTGGTTTGTTGGATGCGTTACCCAATTCACTCATACCGAAAAGGATACGGCGGTGAACAGGTTTGAAGCCATCTCTGACGTCTGGTAACGCCCTTGATACAATAACCGACATTGAATAATCAATGTAGGCCGACTTCATCTCATCCTCGATATTGATTCTAATAATTCTATCCTCTGCTTCTGCCATTATTTTAAGATAAATTTTTTATTCTCAAATAGTTTGAGAGTCTCAAAATTGAGACATAAATTATGTATTTAAAAATCATGCTAAGATACAAATATTGTTTGTATTAAGAAAATATAATAAGGCAAAAAAGCCCGATGAACACTAAATTCACCGAGCTTTTTTTATCGTATTTATTTGTAATTTTATCAGTCGTTCATTCCATGACAATTTTTATATTTTTTGCCGCTTCCACAAAAACAAGGTTCGTTTCTTCCTGGTTTCTTGTCTACTTGTATGGGGGCCGCTTTTTGTCTGTCCGAACCTTGTGGTTGTTGTGGATTTTGCCCACCTCTAGGTTCCATATCGTTACGCTCGGTACGATAACGGCTATAATCTGTTTTTTGCTCGGGAGCAGCCTGACGAACTTGTTCAGGTTCGCGTACAGGTATCTGACCACGCATCAGGATTGTTACAGCCTTGCTATTTACCAGATTAAGCATAGACTTGAACAGGTTGAAAGATTCCAGTTTGTAAATCAATAATGGATCTTTTTGTTCGTAACTTGCATTCTGTACCGATTGACGTAATTCGTCCATCGCACGCAAGTGTTCTTTCCATTCTTCATCAATAGTGTGTAAAACAATAGCTTTCTCAAAAGATTTAATAATGTCTTTTGAGTGTGTATCATATGCTTCCTTCAAGTTACAAGATATATTATAAACACGCTTACCGTCAGAAATAGGAATCAATATATTCTCGAACTTATCACCTTGTTCTTCATATACTTGTTTGATTACCGGATTAGCTATTTCTGCCAAACGATCCATTTTCTGTTTGAAATTCAATACAGCTTTATCATATATTTCATCAATCAATATATCTGGCTTAGTAGAACGGAATTTTGCTTCATCAAATGGTACTTCGATAGAAAATAAACGAAGAGTATCTATACTTAGGCCTTCATAATCTAAATTATCAGCATATTGTTCTACCAGATTAACCGTAGAATCGTAGAACATATTCACAATATCTATACCAATACGCTCACCCATAAGTGCATGGCGACGACGTTTGTAAATTACTTCACGTTGTGAGTTCATTACATCATCATATTCCAGCAAGCGTTTACGGATACCGAAGTTGTTCTCTTCTACTTTCTTCTGGGCACGCTCCACAGATTTGCTAAGCATATTATGCTCAAGCATTTCTCCTTCTTTAAAGCCCATACGATCCATCATTCCGGCAATACGCTCCGATGCAAATAAGCGCATCAAATCGTCTTCTAATGATATGTAGAATACAGAAGAACCTGGGTCTCCCTGACGACCAGCACGTCCTCGTAACTGACGGTCAACACGGCGAGATTCATGTCTTTCTGTACCGATAATAGCCAAACCTCCAGCGTCTTTTACACTTGGAGCCAACTTAATGTCAGTACCACGACCTGCCATATTGGTTGCGATAGTCACAGCTCCCGGTTGTCCGGCGCCTGCTACTATATCCGCTTCCTTTTGGTGTAACTTGGCATTCAGTACATTATGCTTAATCTTGCGCATAGTAAGCATCTTGCCCAGTAACTCGGATATTTCGACAGATGTTGTACCTACCAGCACAGCACGTCCTTCACCTACCAGCTTTTCAATCTCATGTATAACCGCAGTATATTTTTCACGTTTAGTTTTATATATACGGTCATTCATATCGTTACGGGCGATAGGCCTATTTGTTGGAATTACGACTACATCTAATTTGTAGATGTTCCATAATTCTCCTGCTTCCGTTTCTGCCGTACCGGTCATCCCTGAGAGTTTATGGTACATACGGAAATAGTTCTGCAATGTGATTGTAGCAAATGTTTGAGTTGCAGCTTCTACCTTCACTCGTTCTTTTGCTTCTATAGCTTGATGCAATCCGTCAGAATAGCGACGACCATCCATAATACGACCAGTCTGTTCGTCAACAATCATTACTTTATTGTCAATTACCACATATTCATCATCTCTTTCGAATAGAGCATATGCTTTAAGTAATTGGTTTACAGTATGAACTCGCTCTGATTTGATAGAGTAGTTTTGCATCAATTCATCTTTACGCTCAGCTTTTCCGCTGTCAGTTAGATTTTCATTCTCCAATTCGGATAATAATGCTCCGATATCAGGAAGAACGAAGAATTGAGGGTCATCAGATTTACCTGTCAACAAATCAATGCCTTTGTCGGTAAGTTCGATACTGTTATTTTTCTCATCAATAACAAAATACAAATCATCAGTTACTTCATGCATTCTGCGCATTTGTTCACCCATATATTCTTCCTCAGTTTTGAGCATAGAAGCTTTTATACCGGGTTCACTAAGAAACTTAATGAGTGGCTTGTTTTTCGGAAGTCCTTTGAATGAACGATATAATAAAAGAGAACCTTCTTCTTGTACTTTTTTATCCTCTGAAGCCATTTTTGCTTTTGCTTCTGCTAAGAGTTTTGTACAAAGATCCCTTTGTGCCTTAACTATGATTTCTACACGAGGGCGAAACTCTTCGAAGAGCTGCTGGTCTCCTTTTGGTGTAGGACCTGAAATAATCAATGGTGTACGCGCATCATCTATCAATACTGAGTCGACCTCGTCCACAATGGCAAAATTATGTTTACGTTGTACGAGATCTGATGGGTTAATAGCCATATTATCACGTAGGTAGTCGAATCCGAATTCGTTATTCGTACCGAATGTGATATCTGCCATATAAGCTTTTCTACGACCTTCTGAGTTTGGCTGGTGTTTGTCTATACAGTCAACAGACAAACCGTTGAACATATAGATAGGTCCCATCCATTCCGAGTCACGTTTTGCCAGATAGTCATTGACAGTTACTACGTGTACTCCATTTCCTGTTAATGCATTAAGAAAAACAGGCAAGGTTCCCACAAGAGTTTTACCTTCCCCTGTAGCCATTTCAGCGATTTTTCCCTTATGAAGTACAACTCCACCAAATAGCTGTACATCGTAATGGATCATGTTCCATATGATTTCAGTACCTCCGGCAACCCAATGGTTTTGATAAATGGCTTTATCTCCTTCGATGCGAACAAAATCGTGGGTACTAGCTAGTTCGCGGTCAAAATCCGTAGCTGTTACTTCAAATTCTTCGTTTTCTGTAAAGCGACGTGCTGTTTCTTTAATAACAGAAAATACTTCAGGTAATACTTTTTCCAGTATTTCTTCGTATTTTTCTGTTACTTCTTTTTCCAACTTGTCAACTTCAGCCCAAGTTTCTTCACGTTGGTCTATTTCGAGCGTTTCGATGGTTGCTTTTAATTCAGCAATCCTATTTTTTTCAGTAGCTACATAGTCCTGAATCTGTTCTTTGATTTCTATCGTTTTTGCACGTAGTTCGTCATGCGACAGGCGTTCTATTTCAGGATATATGGCTTTAATACGCTCTACATGCGGATTAATTTCTTTCAAGTCTCGTTGCGACTTGTTTCCGAATAATGATGTTAAAAAATCAGCGAATCCCATATATTTAGTTTGTTTTTATTTTCGTTTATTATATAATTATTTTTTTAAAGTAATTCTGATAAAGCTTCATCTTTAGCAGCATTGGGCGACCGGATACGCATTATATATGATATGGTCGGAGCTATCTCTGTAGCTTTTATCGTTCTTTTTATTTTTGCTGCTTTTACTCCATCACCCAAAAAGATAACAGGGCATATAACAGCATTATTACGTATTTGTTTTTCTTTAAAAGAAGGGTCTTGTTCATTTATTACTTTAAAACCTGGCTGTATTTCAACAAATAAATCTCCAGAAGTTTCCCTAGTATAAGCATTTTTGTAATATTCCATTACAGGATTCCACTGTCCGTGCTGAAGTTGAAATGAGGTATAAACTTCTTGTACGCCAGTGAATTCGGAAACAAACTCAGCTGCTTTATCCTGTATGTCTTTGAGCGATATTTCCTTTTGCTTAATAAGTTCTCTATTCAGATATATCTGACCTTTATAAAATTTGTCTACCCATCTGTTGTCTTTACCATATATGGCCATTAGGTACATATTAAGTAAAGCTTCACAACGATTTACATAGAATTTCTTTTCAGGAATATTTGTGCTTTGTTCGTCTTTGTATTCTGTCTCGTTTGAATTGTAATAGCCCGTAGGTGCAATAAAGATAAAAGTATTCTTTAGTCCTACAGTTTTTTCTACTTCGTCAAGTATTTTTTCAATTTCTCTGTCTAATCTGGCATATACATCCTGTATTTCGATAGAATAATCAGATGCTTTTTTATAGTTGCCTGCATAATAGGTAAGAGACAGAAAATCAGGGCTCATTCGTTTCCCTAATTCAGCTTTCGAAAGAACTTTGAGTGCCGTGTTTGTAATATTTTCATTAACGAGAGGCATATTCTTTGCCGAAATATATGTCTCTTTGTCAGTTCCGGTATTATGCATGAATGAAGAACCATCTTGCATATAAGGAAATGCTTTATAGCTTTTAGTGTCGAGTAGCGATGTCCATTGCGTAGCCCATGCTTTTACAGAAAAGTCTGAACCACTGCGATTTTCCTGGTCTACAGTCCAATAAAAATTCTTGTAAAAGGTAGTGGAAGCCCACTTTCCTGTATAATCATCTACCCAATAGGCACTATTTCCTCTTGTTCCTCCAGTTATCAAAGCCTGGGCTATCTGAGGTGCAAAAGAATATACGTCTGATGAACCACGAGAAGCAATCTTAAGCTCGTCAGTAATTGTTGATGTTTTTAAAGCCAGAGGGGAAACTTTATCTTCGGTGTAATTTCCGAGATATTCCGTGTCAGTAAATGTAGAAACTTCCTGTTGTTTTGCAGCCAAATATTTCTTATTGCCTACAATACCATGATAAAACGGCGTTGTCCCTGTATATATGGTAGCTATGGCAGAAGCATCATCCAGATTCGGAAAATCGAATTTGATGTTCTGATATACCAGACCCTCACTTAATAGGCGTTTAAAGCCTCTTTCGGTAAATGTACTTTGGAATAATTCGAGATAATCTCCTCTGAGTTGGTCGATAGTTATACCTATTACCAATTTTGGCGTTTCGCGTACAACCGTCTGCGACTGAACGGTGCTAATGGTCAGAACTGCTACTAAAGAGGTTATTATTCTTATCATCTTGTTCTAGGTAGGCTGTAGTCAGCTTTTTTCTTAGATTTTTTTTGTTGCAAAATGTTCATCAGAGATCTTATACTGATAGATATGATGAACGGAATAAATGCAATTTCTAATTGTTGTGGAATCAAACACCATGCCAAAAGAAATGCCAAAAGCGCGACAAAGTTAATAAAATGATAATAATAAACGTACTTTGATAACGATTTTGCAAAGAATAAAAAGGCAACTATCAATTGTAGAGGGTTAAGCCAAATAATATTCCAGTTTGGGCTGGTACATGGATGTATAGAAAAAAACATGAGAAAGAATATAATACAACCGCCTAGACCTGCTGACAGAAATAATAATGTATCAAATATCCTGCTGATAGTGAATGTCTTATTCTTGTAAGATATGAAGGAAATAACAATAGTGATAACCAACAATATCAATCCTGCATAAAGAGGAGTTATTGGGAAATTTTCAGAGAAAGGCTTTGGCTCTAAAAGAGTTGTCGTGGAGATTAACACACTTCTGTTTATATTGGATGTATCGCTTTTCACAAAAGCTCCTTCATAGCTTCTCATCAAATATTCGGGGAGAAAATCTTTCTGTCTATCTGTGATTTGCTTATCCGCATCCGCACCTATGACCAAATCAATGCCAAATCGCATCCATGGATTAGGAGAATCGCATTCATGGACTAAATCCCTGTATGTTTGTTCTTTCTCAGTTGGTGTATATATCAATTTTCCTTTAATATACTTTTCTATTATATCTCGGGGGCGGGTTGAACAATTGTCATAGAAATAATTATAGCGATATACTCGATTCTCAGGTAAAGTGTTTATAGCCAAAGCATCGAATATATTTTGTTTTTCATCTTGAGTGAGGTTAAATATTTGTTCTACAACTCCTATACCATCTTCTTTCCTGTTTTCCAGATAATTCTGATATTCGGAGGCCACAACCATATAGTCAGTTTCACCCTTTACGAAAAGCAATATGAAATTATCCTTTCTCATATTAAATATGCCAAAATCGAAGACATAATCTAATTTTCTGACAGGATCGTTAACTCTTACGGATGTGTGCCCAAAAATTGAATAAATAGCTTCATCCCATGGTGCATTTGTAAGCAAGCTTATTTGAGCACTATCACTAAGTGTAATCTGCTGATAAGAATCTTGAGACTGTATTGTCTGACAAAAACAGATTATCAATAAGAAGAAAGAAAGGATAAATTTTTTCATCGTCTTAAATTTTCATTGCAAAGATAAAATATATGCCAATAAGACAGACTGGTTATCTGTATTCTTTACTTTATTTCTTGTGAATTTTACTTAAAAATATAAAGTAGTTAGGGTAATCTTGTTTTATGAATCATATTATTCAATTATTTTTGTTTAGTTCAAATCTAAATTAAAGAGTATATGAAACTAGGATTATTAGGTATTGCATTATTTTGTATTGTAAGTTGTGTTTCAGCACAGGATATAACGTTGGTTCCTCCAACTAAAGCAGGGGGAATGCCATTGATGGAGGCTTTAAATGCACGTCAATCTCATCGTAATTTCGAGAAGAAAGATTTGCCTGCACAAGTGCTTTCCGATTTATTATGGTCTGCAAACGGATTTAACCGAGAGGGTAAACGAACAGTCCCTACATCGCAGAATAGACAGGAGATGGACGTTTATGTTGTATTTAGTAGTGGTATCTATTTTTATGAAGCTAAGGATAATGTATTAAAACTTATAGAAAAGGGTGATTTCAGAAAGGCTCTCGGACAAGCAAATATTTCTGATAACGCATCCCTTACTCTTGTTTATGTTGCCAATATGGATAAAGCTTCGAATCGTGAGGCTGGGTTTATCGACAGTGGATTTATAGCTCAGAATGTATATTTGTATTGTGCTTCTGCTGGTTTGGGGGCTGTTGTTAGGGCTTCTTTTACTAGGCCCGATTTACATAATGCTTTGAAACTTACAGATAAGCAAGAAATAACAATCGTGCAAGCTGTAGGATATGTAAAATGATATTTGCCATATATTTATATAACAAAAACGTGATAAGAATTCTTATCACGTTTTTTATTTTATTTTTTGTAATTTCTATTATGGTTATCCTATACTTGCAATGCCCCTACAATATCTTTCACTGATTTTATATTATTCTTATCCAGATATTCAGCTATACCATCTACAACTTTTATAGAAATGGTAGGATCTATGAAATTATGTGTTCCTATCTGTATAGCAGAAGAACCTGCTAGTATAAATTCGATAGCATCTTGCCAACTTGATATTCCACCCATTCCAATAACAGGTATTTTCACGGCATTGTAAGTTTGCCATACCATTCTTAAAGCGATTGGTTTCACACAAGGACCAGATAGTCCTCCTGTGACAGTAGATAGAATCGGACGTTTCTTGTTAATATCTATTGCCATTCCCAACAGAGTATTTATCAGAGAGACAGAATCTGCACCGGCGCCTTCTACAGCTTTTGCAATTTCTGTTATGTCAGTAACGTTAGGCGATAGTTTTACAATTAGTGTTTTGTCCCATACTTCACGAACAGCTTTAGTCACAGCCGCCGCCGAGTCTGCACATACGCCAAAAGCCATTCCGCCTTCTTTGACATTAGGGCATGAAATATTGAGCTCAATAGCAGGTATTTTATCTAATCCGACCAATTTTTGAGTACACTCCACATAGTCTTCTATAGTAGAACCCGATACATTGACTATAACATTTGTATCGAAGTCTTTTATATCAGGATATATATTTGATACAAAGTAGTCAACGCCCTTATTCTGCAGTCCCACAGCATTTAACATGCCCGAAGGAGTCTCTGCCATGCGCGGATAATCATTCCCTTGTCGATCTCGAATAGTAGTTCCCTTTACAAAAATACCACCTATTCGCGATAGGTCAATGAAGTCTGAATACTCTTTCCCATAACCAAAAGTACCCGATGCAGTCATCACAGGGTTCTTCAATTGTAATTTACCTATGTTTATTACTAGTTTATCCATGTCAACTTTTCTATATTAAATACGGGGCCTTCTGTGCATACACATATATTCCCTTCGCGGGCCTTTTCGATACAACATAAACATACTCCAAATCCGCATGCCATAAGGTTTTCAAGCGATACTTCACACTCTATCTTATTCATATTTGCATACTTTGCTACTGCTACCATCATCGGCTTTGGACCACATGTATAAATGGTAGAAAAACGGGTGTTATTTAATATTGAGTGATTAGTTACATAGCCTTTTTCCCCAAAACTGCCATCTTCTGTAGTGCAATATAAATCTCCGAACTTCTCAAAATCTTCGAGCTGTAGTAAATCATTTTTTGATCTGGCTCCAAGAAGAAATTTAGGATTAAATCCTCTTTCTTTAAGTTTCGCTCCAAGATATAACATAGGTGCAGTTCCAACTCCCCCTCCAATTAATAACAATTCCTGTCCAGAATTATTAGAAGGTATAGTAAATGTATTGCCCAAAGGAAGTAATAGGTTCACTATATCACCTTTTTTATACTCACTCATTCCGCGGGTACCATCACCTATGACCTGAACTAGCAGCCAAAGTTCATTTGTTGATTTATCTACAAAATTTACCGAGATAGGGCGCCTTAGATAGGTTGACTTTGAATTATCCACTCTGACTTCAACAAACTGCCCAGGATTCATATCCGGTAATGACGTACCATCTGTTGTTGTCAGTTTTATGAGGCAGTAGTTTTGGTTTAGCTTATCATTTTCGGTGACAACTAAATCCATCATTTTTTTCATTTACCTTGATTTTTTTTAGAAGATACAAACTCTATTTAGCTACAAAGGTAAGAAATTATAAAGGAAAGTAAGGAGCGTTTTATATATGAAATAAGGTACGAATTTTATTTCATATGATTGACCGAATTATTTCATCTTCAGTAATCATTGTGTCAGAAAGTGGTATACCAAGTAGCTATAAAGGAGTATGATCTGCATTAAATGTCTCAAATGTATTATCTGAATAATAAATTATTATTTTGCTTATTTTTCTTTCAGGAGCTTTTTGATATATAATTTGTTTATTTTCAGTCATTTCATCCTGTTTTTTAGATTGCTCAACTATAATTTCCTTGCGATATTCATTTTCTTGCGGGTTAGAGGCCGAGGATATTACAGTCTGCGTGAATAAATCTAATTCATTTTGACTTGTTCGGAAATTATTTTGTTGAGTTGTTGAAACTTTTCTTTCCGATTCAGTCTTATACATATTTCCTGTTCCTGAAATTAACCAATCAGAGTTTATATAGTTCATTTTAGACAATATGCGTGTCACAACATCCAAGCTGGGATTGTTACGCCCATTCAGAATATGTGAGATAACGGCTCTTCCCAATTGTAATTTATCTGCAAAAGCTGAAGGGGTTAATCGTTCGCTTTCCATTATAAGCCTAATCCTATCTTTCATACAATGTAAATTAATATAAAACAAATGTATATAATATATTTTACAAATGAAAATAATCCATATTTATAAATGTGTACAACAAATGTATTTATAATATACAATAGTATCATATACATATGTTTTAGTTAACTATTACAGTTTAAGCAATTCTTTTGTTTTTTATCCTATTATATTGATATATTTAATATTATATTTATATAATCCTTATTTCATGATAAGATATTGCTCTCTATCCTACCCTATCTATTATAATATTTAATTAAACCTTTAAATAAATATTATAAATAATTGATATGCAGTAATATATAGTTATTTTATTGTCGATATTTTAGGCGAATACATTTGTAAATTATCTCCGTGTGTACAAACATATATCTAGTATGGATATTTAAATGATTTTATATTTTATCACTGTTCGAACAAATGTAAATTCCTGTGTGCATGTCAATAGTTTACATATATATCAAATAAAGTTAGACCACTTGTATATTTATCCATATTTTTTCGTATTTCTAAATTATGAAGTATCTTTATACTCATAAACGTCAATATTCAATCTATGAAAAAAATATTTTTAGTATTATTATGTTTCCTTTGCGAGATTCACGTATTTGGATGTACAAATTTATTAGTGGGCAAATATGCGTCTGTTGATGGCTCTACAATGATCACTTATTCGGCAGATTCCTATGCATTATTTGGTGAACTCTACCATTGGCCAGCTAAAAAGTGGTCTAAAGGAGACATGCTTAAGGTATATGAATGGGATAGCGGAAACTTCAAATATTTGGGAGATATAGCTCAGACAGAGCAGACATATAATGTTGTAGGTAATATTAATGAAAATCAGGTTACTATTGCAGAAACTACCTTCGGTGGACGTGAAGAACTTGTAGATCCTGATGGAATTATTGATTATGGAAGTCTTATATATATAACATTGCAGAGAGCTAAGACAGCACGTGAGGCTATTAAAATAATGACAGACCTTGTAGCTAAGTATGGTTATAATAGTGGTGGAGAATCTTTTTCTATTGGTGATCCTAACGAAATTTGGGTATTGGAAATGATTGGAAAAGGGAAAGGGAATAAAGGGGCTGTCTGGGTTGCTGTGCGTATTCCGGATGATTGTATCTCTGCTCATGCTAATCAGGCCAGAATTCAACAGTTTCCACTAAAGGACCCTAATAATTGTCTGTATTCGACAGATGTTATCTCTTTTGCTAAAGAAAAAGGATATTATAAAGGTAAAGACGAGGATTTTAGCTTTGCCAAAGCATATAATCCATTAGATTTCGGTGGACAGCGTTTTTGTGAGGCTCGAGTATGGAGTTTCTTCAACAGATATAATACTGATATGGCTAAATATGTAACTTATGCGAAAGGCGAAACACAAGAGCCTATGCCATTATATATTAAGCCAGATAAAAAACTATCTGTAGCTGATTTGCAGGAAATGATGAGAGACCATTATGAAGGAACAGAACTGGATTGGACTAATGATATAGGTGCAGGACCTTTCAAATCTCCATATCGTTGGGCTCCTTTGACATGGGAATCCGATTCTGTACAATATTGCAATGAGCGTCCGATAGCTACACAACAGACAGCCTTTGTGTTTGTTACACAGATGCGTTCATGGTTACCAAATCCTATTGGGGGTATTATTTGGTTTGGTACAGATGATGCAGGTCAGACTGTGTTTACTCCTATGTATTGTTGTCTTACAGAAACACCTGAGTGTTATCGTGAAGGGAATGGTGATTTATATACTTTTTCTTGGACTTCCAGCTTTTGGATTAATAACTGGGTTGCTAATATGGTTTACAACAAATACGACTATATGCATCCAGATGTGGTAAAAGCTCAAAAAGAAGTTGAAGGCAAGTTCTTTGCAGATCAGGATAAAATAGAAAAAGAAGCATTACAATTATATGATAAATCGCCAGAGGAGACCATTCAGTTTTTAACGGATTATAGTAATTCACAAGCCCAATATGCATTTGAAAGGTGGAAAAAATTGGGCGAATTTCTTACTATCAAATATATGGATGGTGTTGTTCGTAAGGAAACTGATGGGAAATTTACTCGTGGCAATTATGGAGAGCCAACCTCACCACAACGCGTTGGCTATCCTAAGGATTATTACGAACGTGTAGTGAAAGAAACCAGAGATAAATATAAAGTATTATACTAAATAATGAAACCCCTCTTATAAACAAGAGGGGTTTTCTTTCAAAATATCATATTATGTCAAAGGGGCTGGCATTTGGTCTTATATTCACTATCAGCATAATTTTGCTATTCATAGCTAATCTATTCTTTGGGTCAGTATCTATACCTATCCAAGCTGTTTTAGATATATTGACAGGTAAGATAGTTGAGAAACAGGCTTGGACATATATAGTACTCGAATCACGTTTACCGCAAGCAATAACCGCTCTGTTCTCTGGTGGTGCTATTGCTGTATCGGGATTATTACTTCAAACTGCTTTTCGCAATCCATTAGCTGACGCGGGAATTTTGGGTATCAGTTCCGGCGCTAATCTTGGAGTAGCATTAGTTATTATGTTGGTAGGCAACAGTATAGGATCTGTCGGTGGATTCGACTTGTCCTATTCAATGAGTATTGTTATTGGTGCCTTTTTGGGTGCATCAATTATTTTGTTGATTATCATGGGATTTTCTTCTGTTTTACGTAATAATGTAATGCTCCTCATTATTGGTATTATGGTGGGTTATCTTACATCATCTATAATTTCTATACTTAAATTTTGGAGTACAAGTGATGATGCCTACTCGTTTATGATTTGGGGAATGGGTGATTTTGCAAGTGTTTCGACAGATGAGCTGCCTTTTTATTGTATTGTGGTGTGTATTAGTTTATTATTATCTGTCTTACTGATTAAACCGCTGAATGCTTTATTATTAGGCGAAAGATATGCTGCGAATTTAGGCGTAAATATTAAATTTATCCGCTTTTTACTTTTATTATGTGCAGGATTGATTACGGCGATAACCTGTGCTTTTTGTGGTCCTATCGCATTTATCGGATTGGCTGTACCACATATAGCCCGTTTATTATTAGGGACGTCCAATCATAAACCTTTATTACCTGTAACAATATTGATAGGTTCTGCTATGGCACTTCTCTGTAATCTTATTAGCGTATTGCCCGGATCCAACGGGGTCTTACCTCTTAATGCCATCACTCCAATATTCGGTGCGCCTGTAATTATATACGTGATTCTGAATCAGAAGAAAATTCAATATTTTAATTGATGGATAGAGATAGACAAGTTATAATATCTGCTAAGAATATCAGTATAGGTTATACTAAAACAAAGCATAGAGGTGAAGCTGCTTTGTATAATGATTTGTCATTCAATTTATATCAGGGGGAATTAGTCTGCCTGATAGGCGCCAATGGTGCAGGAAAATCAACATTACTTCGTACAATCAGTTCTTCTCAACCCGTATTAAACGGAAGAATATTATTTGAAGCTAAGGATATTACGTTGTATTCAGAGAAAGAATTATCTCGATTACTAGGTCTTGTTCTGACAGATAAGACTTCTACAGGAGGATTGTTAGTCAGGGAGTTGGTTGAATTAGGAAGGTATCCTTATACCGGTTTCTTTGGCCAATTGGATAAAGAAGACAAACAAATTGTAGAGAAAGCAATGGTAGACGTAGGCATTATCCATAAAGCTGGGGCATATGTAGCCGAATTATCTGATGGTGAAAGACAAAAAGCAATGATAGCTAAAGCTTTGGCACAAGAATGCCCTGTTGTATTACTAGATGAACCTACAGCCTTTTTGGATATAGAGAGCCGCATTGATATTATGAACCTTTTACATCATTTAGCCATGTATCAAGGCAAAACAATATTATTGTCAACACACGATATAGATTTGGCTATGCTCCTCGCCGACCGTTTATGGTTACTTTCCAGAGACAAAGGATTGGTTGAAGGAGTGACAGAAGATATTGTTTTATCCGGTGCAATGGATTATTTCTTTAAAGGAGAAAATATAATTTTTAATAAAGATATTGGTACTTTCCTTCCGAATAGAAAGCATAATAAGAAAGTATTTGTCAAGATTAAGGGTGAATTATTTCATCAATTATATCATTGGCTGAATAACGCGTTGGAAAGGCATGGTTTTGTTATAGTTGATAAAAAAGAAGATAGTTTATTCACTGTCGAAATTTTCTCACCATTATCTATGAGAATAGAATCAGATAAAGTTAATTTGCATTTCGAAAATTTTGAGCAGCTTACTAATTGGCTAAAAATATATGGAAAAAAATAACGGGTTGTTTACCTACGTTTTCTAGCCATATCGATACGCAAGAATATAAACAATAAAATAGTAAAGCCCCAAAGAGAAGATCCACCATAGCTGAAAAACGGTAAAGGAATACCGATTACGGGAGTTAGTCCGATAACCATTCCTACATTAATAATAACATGGAATAAAATAATGCAAGCTACACAATAGCCATATACCCGCCCAAAAGTGCTTTTCTGGCGCTCGGCAAGATAAATCAACCGCAGTATCAATATTAAAAATAGAATTAGCACCGCTACAGAACCTACTAATCCCTGTTCTTCACCTACCGTACAAAAAATGAAATCTGTATCTTGTTCTGGTACATATTTAAGTTTGGTTTGTGTGCCATTTAAGTAACCTTTTCCTACAAGTCCTCCGGAACCTATTGCAATCTTGGATTGATTAACGTTATAGCCGGCTCCCATAAGGTCATCTTCCATACCTAATGTCACTTTTATTCGCATTTGCTGGTGAGGCTGCATTACCTCGGTGAAAATATAGTCGATGGAACTGACATATAATATACTACCTATAGCAAAAGTAGCTATTAATAAATATGTTTTGGACCAATGTTTTTTTGCCAGAAACAATAGATAAATGACAATCGCTCCCACAGTTATATATGCTACCATACCAAAATCGATAGGTTCACCAAGTATATCGATTAAATATGTAAAACCAAATAAAGCAATAGCTCCAATAAGTATATTACGGGCAGCAACACTATCTCTTCGATAACTAATAACCAAAGCTGCAGTGATTAATATGACCAGTATTACGGTTATAAATTCTCCAGTAGAAATCATGCCTATATCGGTTTCTGAATATTTCAGCCCGACGACAAAGAATGTAATAGCTGAGAGTCCTAGGAATAAGACGATACCAGGTAACCCTTCGCGGTAAAGCATTAAAATAAAAACAATATATACTAATGCAGATCCAGTTTCTTTTTGTAAGAGTATCAGTAACATAGGTAATGCTACTAACCCTGTTATAATAAATAGATTTTTGGCTGTCAATAATTTAAAGTTATAGCTGTTTAAAAACCGGGCTAGAGCTAATGCAACAGCAAATTTGGCAAACTCAGCCGGTTGCAGACGAATATCATTTGTTATAACCAACCATGATCTCGATCCTTTTATATCAGGGGCAATGGCTATGGTTACTAAGAGAAGCAGTATAAAAGCAGCGTATATATAATATGCAAGTATATCATATACATTGCTATCTAGTTTTAGGATAACGAAACCTAAAACAATAGAGGTTCCCATCCAAATTAACTGTTTACCTGCCCTACTCGACATATCGAATATGCTGGTAACATGTTCATAATCATAGCTGGCGCCATATATGCTGAACCATCCGCATAAGACTAATATGACGTATAATAGTATTGTAACCCAATCAATACTTTTTTTTATATTTTCTTCTTCTCTTTGATACATTTTAACTAAAAGAAGTTTTATTGACTATCATTCAACCTGAAAGGTTTTATCGAATTATCTTCTTGTGTATTTGAATCAGCCGGACGCCCGGTAAATTCGCTACTTTTAATATTACGATCCCATCTAATAAATGTTTGAGGCAGAATAACAGACTTTGCAATTCTTTCTTCAGTACCCAAATCATTTGGAGAAATTGTTCCCTTAAGATATTTTTGAAGCATAAGACGAGCTACAGGAACACCGAATGTAGCTCCGAATCCTGCATTCTCTACCATGACACAGATTGCAACTTTAGGACTATCTTTGGGCGCAAATCCCATAAATATAGAGTGATCCCTTCCATGAGGATTCTCTGCAGTCCCTGTTTTTCCACAAACTTCTATTTCTGGTAAAAGGTTGATGCCTCGACATGTACCACCGGTCACAGCTCGTGCCATTCCTTCCACAATCGTTTCGTAATGTTCTTTATTTACGCCTGTTTCATGTTTGTGGGTATATATGCTATCAAGAGGAGTATCTTGTATCTGGCGTACAACGTGAGGAGCATAATAAAATCCCCTGTTTGCTATAGTTGCCGCTAAATTAGCTATTTGTATAGGGGTAGCTGTTACTTCTCCCTGTCCTATTGCTATAGATATTACACCAGAAGCTTTCCAATTTTTTGATTTAAATCGTTTTACATCGTAAAATTCGCTATCTGGAATAAATCCTCTTTTTTCGGATGGCAAATCTACTCCTAGAGTCTGACCAAATCCCATTTCTGTCATATAACTTTTCCAAGTATTCATTGCTTGCTGTATATCCGTATATTTTTGTCTATTGCTTAACATTGCAGATAAACCATAACAAAAATATGAATTACAAGAAGTCGCTATAGCCGGAACTAACGGTAATGGCGATCCATGTGGATGGCATTTAGGTCTACCACCTAATGGTGGGTAGCCTCCAGCACATGAATACATTGTATTGGCATTGATTATTCCTTCTTGAAGGAAGACTAGACCTTGTGTAGTCTTAAATGTAGAGCCGGGCGGAAATATTCCCTGAATAGGTCTGTTTATTAAAGGCTTTAAAGGATTTCTTTCAAGCTCTCGGTAATTTTTACCAAAATCTCTACCCAATAAAACAGCAGGATCATAAGATGGTGAAGTAACCATACAAAGTATCTCTCCTGTTTCAGGCTCGATCATAACGATACTACCTACTTTGTTTTGAAGCAGGTATTCGCCATATGCCTGAAGCTCAACATCAATAGCTAATGTGAGATTTTTCCCCGAAACAGGTGTTACATCATGTTTTCCATCCTCATATTTACCCTGTATTCGTCCGTGTGCATCTCTTAGCAAGATTTCTACCCCTTTCTCTCCTCTTAGGTATTTCTCGTAAGACAGTTCTATGCCTGATTTACCACCATGGTCTCTTCTATCATAGTAACTATCTTCTTCCATCTGCTTTTTACTCACTTCGGCAACGTAACCAAGTAGTAATCCTGCATTTGGGTATGTATATTGGCGAGATGTTCTTTTTTGAATAAAGAATCCTGGAAATTTATATAGCTTTTCTTGTAGCAATCCACTTTCTTGAGCCGTCAATTGGGTCATCAGGGTCTGTAGAGTGTAAGTAGAATAACCCGGATTTAATCGACGGTCTTTTACATCCCTCAAATTCTTATCGAATTGTTCACGGGTAATATCAAGGGTTTTGCATAGGTCGAGAGTATCAAAGGCTTCGACTTCTCTAGGAATATATACAAGATCGTATGTTGGCTGATTGTAGACTAGTAGTCGATCTTTTCTATCAGATATAATCCCACGGGCAGGATATAAGGTACGTTTAAAAAATGCGTTTCCATCAGCTGATTCCTTATATTCGCTCTTTATTATTTGTAAATTAAATAATTGGAATGTATATATTAAAACAACGGCACAGGCGATTCCACCTATAACATATTTCCGCTTGCTGAAATCTATGTTGTTTTTTGCCATGAATTTTTCTTCTTAGTTGAAAATCCTTCAAATGCAAAAATAAGTACAGATGTTAGTATTGTAGATAATAATATTCTTAATAATACTAATTGAATGTTGAAATACGAAAATGATTCTATAGATATAAGTACAATGTGATGTATCAAGGTAAGGAGTATAGCGTATTTCATAAAGGCTATTCCTAATACTCTGAAACTTGGAGTCTGGTCATTATAGTCATCTCTAATGAAAAATAAGCCTTGTACAGGCTTACACATAAAGCCTATGAGCGTTGTTGCAGCAGCATTAATTCCTGGAGTACTACAGAATATATCAATAGATAAGCCTATTAAAAAGCCTAGAAATGTAGTTAAACTCCGATTAGAACCAACAGGGAGTTTTATAATAAAATAAATATATCCGAATGGAACAGCATATCCGAGAAACGAAATTCTGTTGAGTACCAATACTTGTAATAGGACAAGAAGTACAAACATTATCGCATATTTTATCGCACTACTTTTTAGCATTCTTTACCTTTTCCTCTAATTCTTTTATCTCTTCATTTGTATTATTAATAAGCCTGACATTTTTCAAAGAACCAAAGTCTGTAGAAAGTTTTACTTTCAGGCTATAAAAATTATCATCAGTTTCACTCTTGAAATCTTCTATAGTTCCCACCATTATCCCTTCAGGAAAGAAATCGGAAAAACCACTGGTAACAATAGTATCACCCTTTTCTATTCTCTCGTATTTAGGGTATTCTGTTAGCTTAGCATAACGCGAATCGCCTCCTTCCCAAATAAGAATACCGGCAGCATTGGAATTGAGTATTTTACAGCTAAATCGGCTATGAGGATTCAATAATGATTGTACCATCGACGAATTTGCTCCTGTAGCTCTTACTACACCGACAATACCTTTTTGGGAGACTACCCCCATATCTTCTTTTACTCCATCATTTTGGCCTTTATTGATTATGATATAGTTATCGAGCATAGATATACTATTTTTCTCAACTCGAGCTATAATAAAATCCGGATTGGCTTTGTGTCCAAGAGAGTCCCTAATAAAAGCTTCTGTTTTTACAGAGTCGGCTTCTATTTCAAAAATATAATCTTTTAAATAGGAAACCTGAGCTTGTAATTCAGCATTCTTTTCTAAAAGATCCTGATTCTCTTCTCTTAATCCGAAATACGAAGATATGCTACCCGAAATAGAATACAATTCTCCTGTTATTTCGTTTGAAGCTTTTAAAAATACACTCTTTTGATATGAATTTCCACTAAAGACGAAATAAAAACAGATTATTTCAAGAAATATGAAAACAAACCATGAACTATTTCTTAGTAAAAAGTTTATCAGGTTGCGCATGATCTGCTTTGGCTATATATTATTAACGGTAATCTATATCTAATTGATTCTTTATATATTACTTAAAAAGATATCTAATTATCTCATTAAGAAATTAAATTTCTCAATATTTTTTAGAGCTATACCTGTTCCTTTTGCTACAGCATGTAGTGGATCTTCCGCTACGTGAAACTGGATACCAATTCTATCAGAAAAACGTTTGCTCAAACCTCTTAGCAATGCCCCGCCACCAGTTAAATAGATACCATTACGAACAATGTCGGCATATAGCTCAGGTGGAGTTTGCTCCAAAGCACTAAGAATTGCTGAATCCATTTTTGAGATAGACTTATCCAGACAATGCGCCATCTCCTGATATGAAACAGGGATATCCATTGGTAAAGAAGTCATCCTATTTGGTCCGTGAACGATAAAATCTTCAGGCGCTTCTTCTTCCGTAAGCTCGGTCAACGCAGCACCAACTGCTATCTTTATGCTTTCGGCTGTACGTTCTCCTACTTTTATATTGTGTTGACGACCCATATATTCCTGAATATCTTCGGTTAAATCGTCACCAGCTATCTTGATAGACTTGTTAGATACAATTCCGCCCAATGATATAACTGCGATTTCAGTTGTACCACCACCTATATCTACAATCATATTGCCCTCGGGTGCTTCTACATCAATACCGATACCTAAAGCTGCAGCCATAGGTTCATATATCATATATACATCACGTCCTCCAGCATGTTCGGCAGAGTCGCGAATAGCACGTGTTTCTACCTCTGTGCTGCCCGAAGGGATACATATTACAATACGTAAAGAAGGAGAGAATAAACGGCTCTTGTTGTTGAACATTTTTATTAAGCCGCGAATCATTTGTTCTGCTGCGGTAAAATCAGCGATCACACCATCTTTTAATGGTCTGACCGTACGGATGTCTTCATGAGTTTTTCCGTGCATTTGTCGGGCTTGTTCCCCTACCGCTATTACTTTACCGGATTTTCTTTCCAGCGCAACTACAGATGGTTGATCCACAACGATCTTTCCATTATGTATGATGATGGTATTGGCGGTGCCAAGGTCCATCGCTATTTCTTGAGTAAAAGAGAATAATCCCATGTTTGATTTAGATATTTACTGATTTACGATTAGTTTAATGTTTAAAATGGCGAACTCCAGTCATTACCATTGAAATATTATTCTCATTACAATATTCGACTGATAATTTATCATTGATAGAGCCACCAGGCTGAACTACTGCTGTTATGCCTGCATTTCCTGCAATTTCCACACAGTCAGGAAAAGGGAAAAAGGCGTCAGAAGCCATTACTGCCCCATCCAGATTAAAACCGAAGGAGTTAGCCTTTTCGATAGCTTGTCTCAGAGCATCAACACGCGAAGTTTGACCTGTTCCACTCGCCAACAACTGTTTGTTCTTAGCTAAAATAATAGCATTCGACTTAGTATGCTTTACAAGTTTGTTCGCAAAAATTAAGTCTTCGGCTTCAGAGCTTTCTAAAGGCCTATCTGTTATCAATTTTAAATCTGATATCGCTTGTATACTAAGATCTTTATCTTGTACCAAAACACCATTTAGTAGAGAGCGGAATTGCTTATTTCCACTTATAGGTGATTTTTGTAGCAAGATAATACGATTTTTCTTTTGTTCCAAAATATCAAGAGCTTCTTGATCGTATGCTGGAGCAATTATGATTTCGAAAAATATTTTATTTATTTCTTCTGCTGCTATTTTATCTATTTTTCTATTACTTACAATAATTCCGCCAAATGCAGATACAGGATCTCCGGCTAAAGCATCTTTCCATGCGTCCACTAATATCGGGCGTGATGCTATTCCACAGGCATTATTGTGTTTCAATATAGCTATTGTAGTTTCATCGAATTCACTAATTAGACTTATGGCAGATTCTATATCGAGTAGGTTATTATATGATATTTCGCGTCCATGTACTTGATCGAACATAGCACTGAAATTTCCATAGAAAGTACCTTTTTGATGAGGGTTTTCGCCATAACGAAGGTGCATAGCATTATTTTCTACATAACGAAATGCTGTACCTTCATTATTATCCATATAGTTGAATATCGCCGTATCGTATGATGATGAGACCGAAAATGCTTCCTTAGCGAAAAACTTTCTATCGTTAATATCTGATTGGCCATTATTGGTTTCTAGCAGATTCATTAAAGGCTTATACTGATTTTTAGATGCAACGATAATAACATCTTTAAAGTTTTTTGCTGCAGCACGTATCAATGAAATACCTCCAATATCTATTTTCTCTATAATATCTTCTTCGCTAGCTCCAGATGCGACTGTTTCTTCGAATGGATATAAATCAACTATAACAAGGTCTATTTCGTGAATATCATATGCTTTTACTTGCTTCATATCGTCCGGGAGTTCTCTGCGGCATAATATGCCGCCAAATATTTTAGGATGGAGGGTTTTTACTCTACCTCCCAAAATAGATGGATAACCAGTAGTATCTTCCACTGCATCGCATGTGAACCCTAATGATTCAATAAAACTTTTTGTTCCCCCTGTGGAAATAAAACGAACACCTAGACTATTTAATTTCCTTATAATTTCATCTAGTCCGTCTTTGTGGTAAACGGAGACCAACGCTGTTTTAATTTTCTTATCTAAAGACATGATATGTGTTAATTATCCTACTTTTTTAGGGAAACAAAGTTATAAAAACTATTGTTATAACAGGCTGTTTTTGATATATTTTTTAATGAATAAATTGAATCCTAAAAAAAGGCCATAAATATATAAATTTTTCACATATTTATATATTTTTGCATAAAAACCTTAAATAGATATAATATGCGATATCTCTTCGTTATGACTATTTTTTTGTATGCAAATTTTAGTCTCGCTCAAATACCTAGAAGCGAAACGATTAAATATGTGTCTCATAATAAAATAAGCGGAGATAAATTAATTGTTCAAGATACTGTAGTCATACAGATAAATGAGCGTATGGGTGATAATGAGGCTAAGATTTATATAGATTATTCGAAGGGGGATAAATTATCTATTGGCGAAGCGTGGATAGAAGATATGTCAGGGAATGTCATCCGAAAACTTAAGAATAAAGATATTGAAGATCGGAGCTATATTTCTGATATATCTTTGTATGAAGATAATTTTATTAAGTCTTTTGAATTGAAACATAATATTTATCCTTATCGGATAGTATTTTCATATAAAAAGATATATTCTAAGTTTTTGAATGTGCTAAATATCAATTATATCGGAAAAAGATTTCCTGTTAGGGATGCGAAAATAATAGTAGAGACTATGAAGAATCAGCCTGTTAAATACAGACAAGAAAATGTAGGTGACCCTAAAATAGAAGAAAATGCGGATGGGATAAGATATATTTGGATGTACAGCTATGATTCCCTTGGGGTTCGAGAAATTAATAGCTCAGTAAATACATCGAAAGCCCCTGTTATACAAGTCGTGCCGACTGACTTTAAATATGGAGTAAAAGGTAGCTTTGAAAGCTGGCAGACTTTTGGGGATTGGATATTTTTGCTAAATAAAAATAGAGATAAGCTTACTTTACCAGAACAGGAGAAGATCGATGGGTTATTGAAGGGTGTGGATGACGATAGGGCAAAAGTTAAAGTCCTTTATGAATATTTGCAGGACTATACAAGGTATATTAATGTAAATGTCAATGTCGGAGGACTTCAGGCTTATCCAGCTAGTTATGTATGTACAAATAAATATGGTGATTGCAAAGCTTTGACGAATTATATGCAGGCCATGTTGAAGTATGTCGGTATAAAATCATACTACACTTTAATAAATGCTGGAAGCGGAATAAAAGATATTGATCCGAATTTTCCGGTACAGATGTTTAACCATATTATATTAACTGTTCCATTTGAACAAGATACTGTCTACTTGGAATGTACTTCGAAAAATACTCCGTTTGGTTATGTTTCTACTTTTATACAAGGGCGTAAGGCGTTGCTTGTAAATGAACATAATAGTCATTTTGTGGATATGCCGTCTATGGAGTCCAGTGATGTATTGTGTACCCGTGAATTTAAAGTGAATTTAAATACATCCGAGGTTAGTCTGGTAGCTACTGAGAAGGGTGATAGCTATGAGCATTCTGTTTATTTATTGTCTGAAACGAATAACAGTGAAGTGGAAAAATATATTCAAGAAAACATCTTGTCAGGTTCTTATGACTTGTTGAGTTATAAATTTGATGAATGTGGTAGAGATAGTGCAAAGATGGTATTGATGGCAGATTGTAAAGTACATAATCTGTCTAAAAATTATGGAGATAATTTAATCTTGCCACCTTTTCCATTAAGTGTGTATCCGTATGAATCTCCAGAATTAAGAATATCCGATATACAGCTTGATTATCCTGAATATTATAAAGATATTATAGAATATGATATATCTGGGAAAAAAATAGTTAAGATACCAGAGAACGTGGATGTAAAATCAGATTTTGGAGAGTATTCGCAAACGTTCGAATTGAAAGAAAATAAGCTCATTGTCCATAAATCTGTTCTTATTTTCTCGGGGAGGTATTCTTTATCTCAATACAAAGATTTTTATAAGTTTATGAATACTATAAAAAATAATGAAATCAAAAATTATTATATTGAAACACGATGAAGAAATATATTTTAGGTGCAATTTTGCTTGCTATGTCTCTATATAGCCATTCTCAGGTGAATTTTACTGAAGCGCAGGGAGTAGTTACACAATATGAAATGGTAATGCCCGAGTATGAAAAAGATAAGGATGCGGAAGCTCTTGTTATTTATGACCTAGGTGATTACTACTTCCGAGGGGATGACAATCGTGGCTTTATTTTGTATATGAATAAAAGAATAAAAATAAAAATACTGAAACAAGCGGGAATAAAAGAAGCAAACTTTGAGATACCATATTATATAGAAGGTCAAGATTGGGAAAATATAGAGAGTATTGAAGGTACTACATATAATATAGAGAATGGTGAGTTAAAGAAAACCATTTTGACAGGAAAGAATATCTTTGAAGAAAAAACAAATGAGAATATAAGAGTAAAAAAAATAGCGTTTTCAGATGTAAGAGTTGGTTCTGTTATTGAACTAAATTATGTTATAAATACTCCTTATTTTTTTCAGATAAGAAAATGGGAATTTCAGAAAAATATTCCTGTTGTTCATAGCCAGTTGAAATATAGGGCTATCCCATATTATGAATATACATACCTGATGAAGGGTACCAACAAGTTTGATGAATTCGAATCTCATGAACAACCACACGATATACGATTTGGAAGGCTTCTCTATAGAGAAATGCAATATACTTTTGGCATGAAAGAACTTCCGGCCTTTAGAGACGAGGAATTTATTACAGCTAAAGAGGATTATATGATTGGAATAAATTTTCAATTATCGAAGTACAATAGTCCCTTTGGTGGTTCGAAAGAAATAATTACGACTTGGCCAGCAATGTGTGATGATTTCATTAAAGATGAGAAGTTTGGAAAATACATTCGGGATGCAGAAAAGGAAGCTAAGAAAATATTTCCAACTTTAAATTTGGGAAATGAGGCGCCAATAAAACAAGTGGAGGCAATAACGGGTTATGTAAAATCTAATTATAATTGGAATGGATTTTATGGTAAATACGCGGCTAGTGATTTATCAGCTTTTTTGAAGCAAAAAACGGGGAATGTAGGTGGTCTTAATTTATTTCTAATCGGGTTATTAAGTGCGGCAAAACTGGATGTTCGTCCTGTAGTGATAAGCACGAGGGGTAATGGTGTGATAAGTAGGGTACATCCTTTTCAGCAATTCTTCAATTATGTTATAGCACAAGTTGTTATAGATGGTAAACCATATTATATTGATGCTACAGAGCCTTCATTGTATTTTAGCGATTTGCCGCAACGTTGCATTAATGTTGAAGGATTAGTGATAAAGCCAAAGACTGAAGAATGGGTAAATATAACACAGAAAGGTATATCTGTGACTCAGAAAGATTTTAATCTTAAAATTATACCGGAAAATAATAAAATAGAAGTTGACGCTAAATTTATAGGTTCTGGGTTTAGTGGGTATGATTATCGTACTACTTATATGGGAAAGAAAGAAAATTTGGCTAAATATCTGAAAGATAAAAGTAATATAGATGTCAAAGGTGATATAGTAACTATTGAAAATGATAAATTGAACAGACCATTCTATTTTTCTTTTAATTATGATTGTCCTGTAGAAGGTACACCTGATAAATTGTTTATCAGTCCATTCTGTAACTTATCTATAAGTGATAATCCATTTAAACAAACAAATCGAACTCTACTTGTGGATTTAGTGTATATCCGAGGGAAAATTTACAAATCAACAATAGAAATTCCAAATGGTTATAAAATAGAGCATTTACCTGAACATTACACAATAGATGATGACCTGATAAAAGTAGATTATATTGTACAAGAAAGCTCTAATGGAATTTCTTTCGATGCGAGCTATACATTAAAGAAAAATATTTATCCTGCTACTGATTATATAAGACTCAAAATGTCTTTTGCAGATATAATGAAAAAATTTTCAGAGATGCTTGTATTGGTTAAAAAATAATCATTTATTACTCTTTAATAAAGCTAACTATATCCTTTACCAGTTTTTGATTTATAGGCGCATTAGGGTTGTTATAAGTAGAAGTTATCTGACTTTGAGAATCAGTATTCTCGCAATCTTTAAGTACATGATTCATGTTTTCTATAATTACTTTTTTAGCATTGGGATTTGCTTTCGCCAACATTTCAGCTTGTTCGGTAGAGACTTGTATATCAGTCGTACCTTGTAGGATCAATGAAGGAATGGTAAGCTGACTTATTTCGTTTTGCGGATTGTATTTTAACCAAGATATCATATATGGTTGAACGCTTGGGCGAAATAAACTATTCAATGTCGGAGGAACATTCTCAATGGTTTCTCCTTTTTCTAATTTACCGATATAAGAAAATATTAAATCTTTTATGCTTTGAGGTTGTCCTATCAATTGTTTTTCTAACTGTTTTCTCAATATATTTCCGGCAGTCTCTCCTGCCCCGGCGATTGATATGTATTTCGAAACCTTCTTATTGTCTTTGGATGCTATCATGCCTATTAACGAGCCTTCACTATGACCGATAATTATAATATCGGAAAAACGTTTATCTTCTGATAATAAATCTATCCAGGAACAGACATCATTAATATAGTCTTCGAAACGTAAATCCGCTTCATTCTTCATAGTACCCTTACTCTCTCCTATTCCCAATTTATCAAATGATAGAGAAGCTATCCCCTCATAAAACAAAGCATCTCCCATCATTTTTAATGAATTATTCTGCATGTTAGGTTGGTTGCCGTTACGGTCTGTTGGCCCCGAACCCGCTATCAATAAAGCTATAGGGATAGCCTTTTTATTAATCGGAACTTTTAATGTACCCAAGATGTCTCCAGAGGGTGTTTTTAGAACAATATTTTCTTCACTGACTAATATTTGAGCAGAGATAGAAAGTGATAGTAGTATTGAGATGACAGTGAGTAAGACTGATTTCATATTTGTTTGTTTTATGATAGTATCGGAATAGTAAGATAGAGACTGATGATTGATAATATTTCAGCGATAATGAGAGCGAGGATGAAGGTACTGATACCAATTACACCTTTCACATTAGCTGAAATTGAATAAGCATTATACATGAGTAAGATTGACCATATTGATAAAACTATAGTTACTATACTAAGTATACCCAATGTTATTATATTATCCTTAAGTATATCTATCATTGCTGTAATGTTCTGTGAATCAAAATCACCCAAACAGATATGAAAGGAAGGGATAAAACCTGCTAATGCAGCGAATATCAACGGAGCTTGAGATAGTGCCATTGTACCTGCAATATCGATGAGGCGTACCGATGATTTAGACACTATTTGGGCTGTGGTGTAAAACACAATAGTAAGGCATAACCATCCTATAAGTTGATATGTTATATGTATAATATACGGAGTCGTTGTTTTTAAGCATCCGTAATGTATATCCAATGCTCCATCAAAGTGAGTATTGCTTAAGTATCCCAATATGGAAAGGACAAGCATAACGATGAGGCCTACGATTAATGCTTTTAGCCCTGCTATATATTTGAAAGGTGTGAATAACCAGGATGTAATAGTATTATTTTTCATGATTCGTAATTTTTGTAATTATATCATCTAATAGATTTCTTACAGTGGGATAGCTTAAACCCAACTGTTTAGCCATGTCTTTTAGGCTTCCACTGCTTTTTACAAACTTGAGAATAAAGTCTTGTTCTTCAATAGACAATTTGGTGAGTATAGGCAAATCATATAAGCCATGTACTTCTGTACCACAATTCTCGCACCTTAAACTTTTTACTTTCAATTGAGTTTGACAACTCGGACAATTACAAGGTAACATAATTTCAAAATGTTTTTACAAATATATAAAATATTATCAATAATTATTATTATATATTTTATATTATTTATTTTATTATTAATAAAATTGATTTGTGTATGTTTTATGTTAACTCTATTAATTTATCTATAGAGTAGGTTAAGGCTGAACTGAATCTTGGGTATATATCTGTCTGTTATTGAAAAAATAGAATGTATGTAACTTTTACATATGCTCTGCTCCTGTGACCGCTGGTTGTCACCTTTTGTTGTAATGTATAGATATTCAGATTATTATAATAGTCTGTAAGGTTTGGTCGTTATATACAAGATTAAACCCTGTAAATATCTTATTTACAGGGTTATTATATGTATAAATATTAGAAATTATCATTCTATCATTCTATCATTCTATCATTCTTGAAGTCATAGAACGTTTTTTGCATAATATCCGCTAGGCTTAATTGATAACTTATATAAGCACTTAGGTGTGTTGAATAGGCTCTATTTAACCTATCTCTCTCCAAGGCTAATGCCTGGCTATCAATATCACCATCTGAATATCTTTTTAAAGTGATATCGAAACTCTTCTGAGCAACAGTTACATTTCTTTCTAATAATTGTAGTTGCTTTAAATTACTGTTCAGTCTAGAGACTAAGTTGAGAACCTCTGTTTCTATTTCACGCTCTACCTCGTCTTTGCGAATGATATTTTGTTTTTGCCTAGCTTGAGCAGCCCTTACTTGAGATCTATTTTCGCCCCAATCCAATATAGGTATCCTTATAGTAAGTCCTATCCCGTAATTCATCGGACGATCTTTAAAGTTAGAAAAGGCTTTATCTACAGAAGTAGTAAAATTCTTATCTACATTCAGGTTACTCACACCATATTTTTCAAAATAACCATCTATACTAGTTTTGATCATACCTGCTGCCTTTTGTTCTTTGATAGTAAGCTCCTGCAATGCAATCTGTATATCTTGTTCACGCATTTCAAGTCTGTTTTCTTTTGCTAATTTAACAGCCTTGAGAGGGTCAATAATAATTACATCATATTTGAGGTCACTATTCAGTATGATACTATCATTTAGATTCAATCCAATTAGTTCTTTAAATCCGTTAGCCGCAGATGTTTGTTGATAGACAGCAATATCATGGTCGTTTTGTGCTTGTGCTAAATCAACTTCCATCTGTAAGGCATCTACTTCGCGTATAAGTCCTGCCTCAAACTTATTTTTAGATATATCATGTGCTTCCGTTTGCCTTTCTAAATTCATTTTAGCTATTTCAGTACTTCTTTGGGAAGATAATAAACTATAATAAGAACTACTAACTTGATATATCATATTTAGCTCTTCTCTCTTCAAGCTTTTATTAGTTCTCTCATAATTTAGCTCTGCTGTTTTTAAGGCTGCTTTCACAGAATTAAATCCGTAGAAAGCATCTATAGGTTGAGAAAAACCAATGCGGGTACTTAATTCTGTGGCACGAAAGTCTGTATTGTAATCGTTAAGCCCTCTTAATCTGGTATCTATATATATCCTACCATCTGTAGGTAATGGTTGTGAAATAGCAAGATTGGATGAAACATCCAGTTGTTTTACAGAATAATATGAAACACCTAGACTATCTTCAAATTGGCGTATAGTTTCAGTATATCTTGGTAATGTGAAATTCAAGTCGATATGAGTCTTTAGTCTACTTTTAGCCGTTTTAAGATTATATCCTGCAATCTCAAGGTCTTGTTGCAATCTTTTCATTCTCAAACTTTTTTCTTTAGCTATTGCAACACTTTGCTCCAATGTGAGGTTATATACCTGCGCCATTGATGCCAAGCAGAAAGTAACTAATATAAAAGCGGTCAGAAATATTCTTTTCATGTTATTTCTTGGTTATATTTATTGTGTGTTATTTTATATATGTTTTATTAGAATTAGGTGAATCAGAGTGTATATTACCATCTTTTATAAAGATATTCCTATCTGCATAGTTGGCTATTTCCTGTTCGTGAGTGATCAGAATGATAGTGTTACCATCTTTATGTAGTTCATCAAACAATCGCATAATATCTACTCCTGTTTTGGAATCGAGCGCTCCAGTTGGCTCATCAGCGAGCAATATACCCGGATTAGTTACTAAAGCCCGTGCAATAGCAACTCTTTGTTTTTGCCCTCCACTCAATTCACTGGGCTTATGGTCTATCCTATCTGCCAGTCCTACCCTTTCGAGTGCTTTTAAAGCTCTCTCTCTCCGTTCATGAGCCGGAGTTCCTGCATAAACAAGAGGTAACTCTACATTCTGTAAAGAATTCAGGCGAGGGAGTAGATTAAAATTCTGGAAGATAAAGCCTATTTCTTTATTTCGCATTGCAGAGAGAGAGTCGTCATCCAGGCTACTTACATCTACATTGTTGAAATAATAGTGACCATCCGAAGGGTTATCGAGGCAACCTAAGATATTCATCAGTGTTGACTTACCTGACCCAGAAGGCCCCATTATAGCTACATATTCGTTTTTATCAATCTTAAGATTGATGTTATACAGTGCAGGGATTTCAATCTCCCCAATGGCATAATTTTTTGTCAGGTTTTTTATATCGATCAGCATAATGTCATGTGTTTATTCGTAACGTATTGAGTCTACTGGCTTAAGATTAGCAGCATTTTTAGCAGGAAGATAGCCAAAACTAATTCCTACAATAACAGAGAATGCAAATGCTATAAATATCGAATAAGCCTTAATATATGTACTAATATCTGTGAAAAGACTTACGGTTAAGGACAGTGTAACACCAAGCAATACACCTATAATACCACCGGTTATACTAATGGCTACAGCTTCAGTTACAAATTGACTCATAATGTCCGCTTTACGTGCTCCAATAGCTCTGCGAATACCTATCTCGCGTGTTCGTTCCATAACCGTCGCAAGCATGATATTCATAATTCCTATACCTCCTACTAATAAAGAGATGGCTGCAATAGCCCCTAATAAGAAATTATATATCTGCCTCTCTTTTTCTTCTTGTTTTAGTAGTTCGTAAGGTATAACTATTCCATAATCATTATTATTGAAATGGTGTCTCTTCAGTATTTCATCTATAAGTTTTGATGCTTCTACCAAGCGTCCTGAGTTATCGACTTGTACAGTTATCTGTTGTATTTCACTTGATAAGATATTCTCACGGCTGAATCGGTTCAAAAATGTAGATAATGGAACATATACATCTGCATTTAAATCTCTTGCTGCCAGCTCACCTACTGTTTCTGTAAAAAGAGTTTTAGATTCCAATATGCCAACTACTTCTAGCCATTGGTCTTCAATTTTTACCATCTTGCCAATTGGATCTTCATTTTGAAATAAACCATTTGCAACGCCGGCTCCCAGAACACAAACTTTCAATCTTTGGTTATAATGATTATCGTTGATAAATTCACCTTTCTCCAACTTATAGTTCATCATGTTCAGAAACTCAGTACTAACTCCGATAATTGTCGATTTTATAGCTTTATCGGAGTATTTGATATCAGTATTTATTTCAGCCTGTGTGGCAACACGTTCCACTCCCGGAACTATTTCTCTGATAACATTCGCATCCTGAATAGATAATCCTTGTGAGAATTTTGCTCTAACTTCTTCTAATTCATTGTCAGATAACTTCTTTTCTCGGACTATTATATTATTTACACCTAAATCCTGATACTTTGCTATCGCTTCCCGTTTTGCTCCTTCACCAATTGATAGCATGGCAATAACTGACGCTACTCCAAAAATAATACCTAACATGGTAAGGAAAGAACGAAATTTATGATCGGTTAATCCTGAAAGTGCTAAACGGACATTTTCTCCAAACTGCATAATTAATTACTTTTAATTACTTTCTAAAAATTCACAACTTACCGTCATCCCAGGTTTTAGCCTTTCATCCGGTTTTAATATATTAACTTCCACATCAAATACTTTTTGACGTGACTTCTGATCTCTCAAATGGCATAATTTCCCGATATAAGATATCTCTCCATCGAAAGATACTTTCGGCATGGCATCCAACCTTACAGCAACCTTCTGTCCTACGTTTATCTTCAAGAAATCATTTTCGTTTATAAACGTATTAACTTTCATGTGTTTAAGTTCAGGTACATTAGCCATATTGTTCCCTGGATAAATATTATCCCCGACTTTTAATAATCCATTTGATCTCCAGTTCCATGCAATCTGAAAAACTCCAGAGATAGGTGTCCTTATAGTCAAAGCCGGTATAATATTATAGGCATCTTTAATCTCGCTTTCGATTTGATTGACTCTAATCTCTTGAATCTTGAAATCATTAGCGTCTATTATTTTGCTTAGTTCAAGTTTTCTTTTTTCTTTGGCTAATGTTATCTTAGCTTGATCGAATTGAAGCTCTTTGATTTTGCGATAACGTTCAGATTCGAATCGTGAAGATTCATATTCAATTTTTTTGAGATCGAATGAAGCTAATTCACTCTTTATCCGAGAGTCATATTCACTATTTTTATTGTCTTGATCCACTTTCATTTTTTCTAAAGCGGCTAATTGGGTTTCCAGATTACTTTCTCTGTCAATAATGAATTTCTTCATTTCTGTTGGGTCCAGTTGGATGATTGAGTCGCCTTCACTTACAATAGCTCCATGTTCGAGAATGCCGATAACTTTCATTTCGAAAAAATTACGGCCGTAACGAGCTAAGACAAAAGATTTAGAGTTGACTGCAGCCAATTCTCCTGTCTCAATAATGGTTTTACCTCCGGAGCTTTCTCTGCCACCTTCTCCATCTTTTGATTTATCGCTACAAGAAATAGTAAGCAATAAAACCGTAATGAAGAAAGTTGTCTTGTATAATTTATTTATTATCATAACGATCCCTCCTTAGCTGTTTCTCCTGTTGCTTTGTTTTCTTTCGTCTTCTCAGCGGCATATGGATCTACTAGGGCTACATTATCACCAGATTCGAGACCTTTTGTGATCACGATAAAATCTGAGTTACTAGCTCCTGTTTCCACTTCCACTTTATCATATCCTCCCCCACTCTTTTTATATACATAACTCTTATCACCCTCATCATGTACGGCATCTAGTGGGACATACAGCACATCATCTATTTTGTCCATAATAATTCTACAGCTTACAGTCAATCCCGGAAGCAAATTCTTATTTGTTTCATTTATTAAAATCTCAACAGGGAAAACTTTGATTTTCGAAGAACCATCCTTATTTATAGCAAGATTAGCTACCGAATTAACTGTTCCTGTAAAAATACTGTCGGAAAAAGCATCGGGTTTTATCTCGACTTTTAGCCCTTTGGTTATTTTAGCTATATATCTTTTGATTAGATCCTCATATAAATTCAGAACTTATTAATAACAAAACGGCTCTTATCTATAATTATAATATCCGGTATCTTTAAAATGCCAGACGGTTTTCTAATAATAATATATAAAGACCGTCATCGATTTCTATACTCTGCTATCTAAATATATAGGCATTTTAATTATACAATTATTAGTGAGATATAAAATCTCTGATCTGTTGCATTCTTGTAATTGCGGATAATAATGAAGTAATAAATAAACTATAGAATCTTTATGAATATAAATACTGCAAATGCTTTAATTGAAAGTTATAAAACTTGTACTGATGAGGTTTCAGCATCAGTTGAGATCTGGAAATTGGAGCAAAATCAAAGACTTGAATTTATAGCGGACGAACATAAGATTTTATTTGTAACATCTGGATGTTTTAAGTGTTCCTTGCAAGGCTATACTGACCAGCATATTGGATCTCATCAAATGGTATTTATTTCAATGAGTAGCCGGTGTCGTATAAGTACAGAAAGTGGAGTGTCTATAATATGTATGCAGCCGGGTGCTATTTTAGATTTGTCTGATTATTCCGTTTATAACCAAATACAAGACACGGATTCGCTGAAATTAGACGATAAGCCATTGGTTTTGAAATTCACTCCTTTGATGATGTCATATGTAGTGTCTATGAAGTGGTTTCTTCAGTTAGGATTTAAGAATTCCCTTCATGCTCAATTGAAAGTACGTGAATTTTTTCATTTGATGTCTACTAGTTATTCTTTGGCTGAAAGAATTCAGTTTTTTCATACTTTAGTATTTAGCGAAAGAAAATTTTCAGATTTTATATATAAAAATTATAGAAGAGTAGCATCGATACGAGAACTAGCCGTTTTATCTTGTTATAGTTTATCTGGTTTTGAAAAACGTTTTCGAAAGGTATTTGGGGTCACAGCTTCGCACTGGATTGCATTAAGAAAGGCTGCTGATATTAATCAGGAGATACGAAATAACCAGAAAACCATCAAACAGATAAGTTTTGAATATGGGTTCTCCTCTGTGTCTCATTTTCATAAGTTTTGTAAGGCCAAGTTAGGTTTATCTCCCGGATATATGAGGAAGCAGGCTCAAAATCAAGAAATGATAGAAAAATGGGCAAATTAGTAAACAAAAAAGGAAAAATTATATAAATATTATTAACTAGATAGAAATTACTTTTGTAAAGTGTAAATAGATTAATTTGGGATACTTTTTTTATTACCATGTTTATATTGGAGCATATTGAGATATAAAATATATCAATTCATTAGAAACTTACCCCCTATTTATTATATAGCGCAAGTGAAGACAGATTTTTCAATTAAAAATGAATTTTGAATAAACAAATATTTAAGACAAAGACGATTACACTATAATAGCTTTATTTCTATATATCCTATATACTTCATAGAAATAAATTTAATTTTTGAAAATGTATAGAACCTACAGATTATCACATAAATAGTTGTGTGTCATATCTGGAACATGTGGAGCGAGTAACTTACGAAACAAGTCCTGAATAAATTTTAGCTTTTATAAATTAAAAAATTAATGGTTTTGCGAATCCAGTGAAGCTTTTGATAATTATAAATTATTGACAGATAGCACTATGTCGGATTATATGAATAATTAAATAAAATTCATTAATATATCATAAATAAAATTATTATTAATCTCATTGACACAATTTTAAAATTGAACAGACATGAAAACAAAATTCAGTAAATTAACCATATTGGTTACCTTTTTATTGCTAGGCTTAAGCAATTGTTCTAATAATGAAGAAATAGATGGTGGAGGAAGCAACGAAGCTAAAAGCATCTATTTAAAGATAACTAGCGAGTCTCCTTTGACGTATGGAGATGGTGTTCCTGTTAGTAATGCGACTCCTGTCGTTTTCTCTTCTGGATATTTGTATTTTACCAATGCCTCTGGTGCTATTTTGGCCTATTATACTCTAACTAGCTCTGATACAGATATTGATACGGGGGGGACTAATATTAAATTGGGTGATATTCAATTAGGAAAAACAATTAGTAATCTTCCTGGGCAAGTATCAGCTGTACATGTTGTCGGAAATAGCTCCGGCCTTCCTACTACAGGAAATATTTCTGCTGTGAAAGCTGTAGCGTTACAGGCTTCTAGCCAGGGTACGTTATCATCTGTAAATCTGTATGGAACTAATACTCTAACCTTGGTATCGGGAAATAACTATACCTGTGCTATTACATTGAAACCGACAGTTGCACGTATCGAGTTAACTAATATTACATCATCAGGTGTAATTACTGGTTTTCAAGTAGATGGTATTTTTATTGATAATTATTATTCACAAGCTACTGTTGGAGGTACAGTAGTTGTCGGTAATCTTGTTAATAATGGATCTGTTGCGGCTACTTTTACTGATAATTCGTTGGCATATCCAACAGCAGCGAAGACCTTTTTATATGATTATTATTCTTCAGGTTTAATTGCTCAAACTAAAATTGCTAAACCTGCGACCTCAGGAAATGTATGGGGATATAATCTATTCGGAAATACTGCAGGTTCTGGTTCTTTTGCTGTTCCTCGTATTATTATACGATTGAGTAATATTACAACTAGTGATGCTTCTACATACACATCTCCACAGTTTATAACTGTTAAGGGATTAAAATCATCAGGAACTAGCTTAACATCACTTGATGCAGGGAAAATATATAATATAGGTGCCGGAGCTTTAACTTTTAAAGAATCAGATTTGGCCCCGATCCCAAATGTAAGTGCAATCAATGTAACTGTAACTGTTACTTTGGCGACATGGTCTGTTGTAGCAGTAACTCCAGAGCTATAATCCTAATCTAATATATCCTGTTGAGGAACTTAAAGTCCTCAACAGGGTTTTTAAACAGATTTGATATAAAGTTCGCCTATAAGAGAGATTAATTTTTCATCTGTACAATATTTATGGCACAATTAAATATAAAAAGTAAGTTATGAAACTATTTCATGTGGTTATATTATTATTTGTAGCCTTATTATCAAATGGGTGCATAAATGAGGATACAGAAGATTGTCTGCCAGAAGAGACAGATAACTTTATATTGAGATTTCATTATGAGACAAATACACAGAAGGAGCTATTTATTAGTAGAATACAAAATGTAGATGTGTTTGTTTTCAAAGAAGATGGACAGTTTGTAACTTTTCGCAATGTGGATCATGCTTCATTATCTTCTTTTGCTGGTATCACTCTAGAGCTTGAACCTGACAATTATCGTATTGTTTGCTGGGGGAATATTACCGATATGACTTTTACTTCACCATTGGATACCCGTAGCTTGTTTGGTAATGCATTTCTATCAAATATTGCTATAAGGAATAGCACAACAGCATTTAATGGTGATTCCTTATATTATGCTTTGGACAATATATCATCTCAAGACCTCAAGATAACAACATATGCAGAAAATGTAATAGAGCGTACCATTAATTTTTATAATGCACATATCAAAGTAGAAGTTTACGTTAAAGGACTTATCGATAAAAATTTGCAAGGAGAGCTTTTGCCTCCGATAATTGAAATGACAAATGTTCCGGGAGGATATAACTTTAATATGCAAACTACTACCGGGCTAGTATCTTATCTGAATACATCATCGTATCAGACAATATCAGGAGAAGAAGTCGCCGGATTAGTTTTTTATACACCTCGTTTTGCAGATAGTAATACAATCGAAATTCGAATAAAGAAAGCTTCAAATAGTACTATTCTAACTCGTATTAACTTGACAGATTTTATGCGAGAAAATAATATAACCGTAGAGGATATTCCTGAGGCAGTCGTTCCTGTACTGGTAGAATATAAAGAAGCCTCTGTAGAAATAAGTGTCCCTCAGTGGGCACAAACCCCGGTAGATCCGGAATTATAAAAGAAGATTTAAAATAGACAGATTTTATTTACTCTGGTCTATAAAATATATAATGCATACAGAAAAACTAAATATAGCATGAAAACAATAGTCCTATATATCAGGCAGGGTTTGATTATTTTATCTCTCTCCCTTGTGTGTGGTTTCATTTTAAGTTCTTGTCAGGATGATGATATGCAACTTCCTGATGGGGGTACAAAAATGTTAACATTCTCAGTGAAAGTTCCGGGTTCTTCGTCGGGGCCAAGTACTTATGCTCTTAGCACCAGCGATGAGAATGAGGTTAAGACTATTGAGATATTACTCTTCAATACTAGTGGTAATTATGTTTATCAGCCTATCTATAGTAATGTAATTGCGACTGATGCTCTAGATAGCAAGATTAAAACTTTTTCAGTGAAAGTGCCTGAGGGAACATATAATATGGTGATACTTGCTAATTCACGTCAGCCGTTAACGAATATTTTAGGGCTTATCAATGTGAATGATACCAAAGCTTCAGTTCTATCCAAATTAGTAATTACTAATAACAGTAGATGGAATACAAGTGCTGGAACAGGAGGATATATTCCAATCCCTATGTGGGGTGAAATATCTTCAATTACTGTAAATGCCAGTACACCAGCAAACAATCCGGTTACGTTAGTACGCATGCTATCTAAGATTGATGTAGCACTTACACATGTTAATGCTACTAATAATTTCAAACTGAAAAGTATACGTCTATATAATTATAATAATCAGGGACGTATAACTCCTCTTGCAGCAAATTGGAATTCATCGCTCACTACGGTTACAGATGCCAGTGTACCTAGTACATCCAGTCTTGCTTTAGGCCCACTGTTGTATGATGGGACATCTATTACGACTACTGATGTATCGAGTATTGGCGAAATATATGCTTTTGAAGCCATCAAAGGTACTTCGGCTACATTATCTTCAGCTACATGTCTGGTGATAGGAGGAATATACGGAAGTGATAGCCAGCTGACCTATTATCGTATAGATTTTGCGCAGACTACTTCATCTACTACTTATCTGGACTTACTTCGGAATTATAACTATAAAGTAAATATAACCGCAGTAAGTGGTCCGGGATTAGCTACGCCACTTGATGCGTTTAATTCTCGTCCTGTTAATATTAAAGCTGAGATCTTGCAATGGAATGATGCTCAGCTTACCAATATAGTTGTAGATGGGCAATATATGCTTGGTGTATCTCAAGGAGAATTTAGCTTGCCTAGGAATGAGCGTACAGCATCAAATAGTGATAACAGTCTCTTAGTAACAACCGATTATCCGACAGGATGGGTTGTCGATAAAATAGTCGATGCGGGAAGTGTAGCAATAAACTGGTTGAGTTTAGTATCTACATCAGGTACAGCAATTACTTCAGGAGTCTCCGGCTCAACAACTACGACCAAACTAAAACTGACAGAAAATACAAGCGGTTCAGCTCGTGTAGGTTTCATTCATCTGAAGGCTGGGCGTCTTACTTATGTCGTAAAAGTTACACAAGGTACTCAAACCGAAATAGCACTGAGCGTAAAAAATACAGCAGGAACTCAAAATATAACAGAACTAGTATTTGTAGAACCTATAGGGACACAACCGGTAGCTCAACAATTTAAACTGAAATGGTCTCCGACTTCTACTACTGTTTCTGCAACTAATAATGCTGTTGGAACAGCATTCTCTTTCGATGGGGCATCAGATCAGCCCGGATTAAGCTCATGGGTAAGCATTACTGATCCATCAGGTGAAAAAACGTTCACTATCAGGCCAACAGCTATGGCTTCGTCTGATCTGACAGTAAACCCTTTTTTAGAGAAAATGTCGAAAATTGATTTTACTATATACAATGGTGAATCTTATATGTCGCAGAGTATCTTTTTACGGCAATCTACATACAATTTAGTATTTGCAAATACTCTTAGTTCATATTGGACAAATGGCAGTACCTATACATTCAATGTAAGGAGTAATGCTAACTGGCGAATAAAGTCTGTATCAGAGAACACAATTACAGGTACAGGTACTCTTCTTAATCTGCAAGTTGCAGATAATTTAAAAGTGGGAACCACAGGCGGAAATAATACAACCACGGGTACTCCCATAACCTTTAGAGCTGTAAACAATATTGTTAATCTTTCGGGGCGGGTGACTGTAGTGTTTGAGAGCGTAGATTCCCCTAAAAAATTTAATGATGTTACACTTTATTTAGATCTGATAAATGAATATTATCCGGCTGTACATAAAGGATGGGCAGGTAGTAATATCTATTATGATCCGATTTTGGGGCATCTAACATTTGATGATGTTGGAGTTACTACGCATAAAAACTATCAAGGTGTATACTTCTTGGGAGGAAGTCTGTATGGAATTTCACCTCAAAATGCCTATACTACATCTACTCCTATTTACCCTCCATCTACTACGGGTAATGCAACAAGTGGATTAACATGGAGTGGTATACCTCGTCTGAATAGTGTTGCGGTTATTAGTAATCCTCCTTCGGGGAAAACTGAAAAAGATAGGGCTCGGTTGTATGAAGTGACAGATAGTGCAACAGGTATTGGCGATATATGTCGATATTTGACTGAGAAGGGTTGGGCGCCGACAGGAAAGAAATGGCGTATGCCAACAGCTACAGAATTTGACGCTGCATCAGGATCATATACATTAGTTGGTACCTTTGCAGAGACCCCATCCAACAAGGCAGATGGTAGTTTTACGATCAATTCGGGTTATAACAAAGCCGCCATAGGTACACCATTTTTCCCTGCTAGTGGTTACCGTGATTATCTCCTCGGAGCTTTGCAAAAGCCTAATGATAATGGACTGTATTGGACATCATCGCCTACCTCTACAGGTCTAGGTAGTTATATGTTTTCCTTTACTGCTGGCAATTCTATTTTCTATGTGGCATATTTTCATGATTTTGGATCCTCGGTTCGCTGTGTCGTAGAATAAAATAAAATGAGTTAAGATCTATTTTAATATATGGTACATTTTTTAGTAAATAAGTAAGTCAGAGGGATTTTTATTGTGTATTTTTACTTGAATAACGGACCACGTGAACTGAGATAATTCGCGTGGTTCAAATTAATAAGCAGAAATGAGAATGAGAAAAAAAATTAAAAATGATAAAGAACTAAAAGATGTTAGGTATACGATATTATTATATATCTTAATATTTATATCCTGTTTTGGATGTTCTTGCTCATCCGATGACGATGAAAATTCAAAAATAGATCACGTCCTGTTGGTATATTTAGGTGGAGACAATAATCTGTCTGATGAAACCGATCTAAAGCTGGAAGCTATATCCCGAGGCTGGCAATCGGATTCAAAATCAAGGATATTAGTCTATCAGGATGCAAAGGATATGTCTGCTCGATTGTTAGAAATTACAGGTAATGGCTCTTTTGTTACTATTGGGCAATATGGAAAGGAGAATTCTGCAAATAAAGATGTCTTTCACCGTGTAATTACTGACGCTAAAACTTTATATCCGCATGCTCATTTTAATTTGTTAGTCTTTTCTCACGCATCGGGTTGGCTTCCGTCAGGTAGCTTGCAATCTCCTAAATCATTGATACAGGTCAAATCTATATTCGTAGATGGAGAGAATCAGATGGAGCTTGCCGATTTTGCATCGGCTATTCCTGACAAGGCGTTTCATACAATTATATTCGAAGCTTGTTTTATGGCGGGTATAGAAGTAGTATACCAGCTTAAAGACAAAACAGATTATATTTTAGCTTCTTCGACCGAATTGCTTTCCCCTGGGTTCACATATATTTATCCTCAAGAGCTTAGCAAATTGGTTTATAATAATGATGAACAGTTTATGCAAGCTGCATTTAACTATTTTGATCAGCAAAATGGCGATATGCGTTCTGCTTCCTTTTCATTAATAAAAACAGATTCTTTAGATGTTCTGGCTCATTATATCAAGGAAAATTGTGACTTCTCTAAAGAAATATCCTTATCAGAGTTGCAACATTTTGACCGATATTTTTATCGTTTATTTTTTGATTTTGAAGACTATTATATTAGGCTGATGCCGGAAGATAAAAAAGAGTATTTTCTTAAACTTATTGATGATATAATTGTCTATAAACTTGCAACCGATACTTTTATGCTTGGTTATAATGGCTTCATGATCAATAAACATTCGGGGATGACGACTTATGTTATGCAGACGGAATTCCCCACACTTAATGAAAACTATAGATATTTAGATTGGTGTAAAACCATTGATCAATAATACTAAAACTACTGTTATTCATTACTATTACTTTTATCTTAATTACTCTGTTTGTAAATTGGGTGTCTGACCTCAATTTAAAACTTTATCAGTACCTTTATTATAGGGTTCCTCTCCTACTCTATTTGTTTGAGACTAAATTCCGAATAGTTGTATATTATTTACGCTTGAATGCAAATATCTAGTATAAAGAATATCTTAATTTTGTACAAAGAGAACACTTTATAATATAGCTATAACAAATAGTATAAATAGAATTAATTTTATGGATGAAATGTGTGAATTAAATATTGGAAAAAATGCAGGTATAATTTGGCATCTACTTTCAGTTGAAGGGCAACTTAATATCCGGAAAATAGGAGAATTCACAGGTCTCAGGGATTCAACTATAATTTTAGCTCTAGGCTGGTTGGCTCGAGAAAATAAAGTGGAGATTACTAATCAAAATGATCTGTTAAACTTTAGACTAACTGCTGTTTTCTCTGAGATTTATTACTAATGTATATAACATTAGAGCATAACACAAAAGAGTGGAATTTAATTGAAAATTAGATTCCACTCTCGCATGATAATATCTCACTATTTCCTATGCATTACTAAATTTTGACCTGTATGCTGCTCAAAAAACATTTCTAATTCATGAATTGTAGAAAATTTGAATTTTCCCGCAATATCTTCGAGGCTAACCGATGCTTTACTCGATTCTATTTTTATAAAATTAATTTTTATGCGAGAATGCCAATTCTCTATAGTATTACCCCATTCTTCTTCAATTATGGAAGATAGTTTCTGTGAGCTTATATTTAATTTGTTGGCGTAAAATGAAGGACTTGACTCATCTATAAAATGTTGAAATAATAATATGTGAAATTTGTTCGAAATAGTATTATCCTCTGCTTGTATCATTTTATTATTAATAATACCAGCCTTAATATACATTGATTTTAGTTTTAGAAACAGAGCATACAGCAATTGCGTGTTTAGTTCGATTTGGTCATCTTTATTTGTAATATTTTGCTGATCGTCTATAAAACTAGCGAATCTCATTAGATCCTTTATTGTTTCTTTTTCGACTAAACAACATGGATACTTATGCATAGAAAAAATAAAATCGTAACTAAGAAAGAATTGTTCTTTTAAAATTAAATCGTCTGGATAAAGAATTAGTCTTACTTGCGTATTTTCAGCCAAATATAAAATTTCGGCACTAGTATATGTAAACATTAATAATACAATGTTATCCTCGGTTTTCGGATCTTGATTATTTATTTTAATTGTGGCTCTTCCATCTATGAAAGCTATAAATATACCATTAACTCTGAAACGATGATTGATCTTTAATAACCTGCGGCTTTGTATATTATCTAATATTGTAAATTTGTCTACATTTATTAATTCTATATTTTTCATATTTTCTTATATCTATAATCCATATTGCAATCACTAATTTAGTATTTTATTATTGAATTTAGTGTCTAGCCCTCACGATATTCAATGGGAGTCATTCCTGTATTTTTTTTAAAAAAACGACCAAATACGGATGGGCTAGCAAAATTAAAATTATCAGATATTTCATTGATGTTCAGGCTTGTTGTTTTGAGTTGGTGTTTGACATTATTCACAAGCATAAGCGTTATCCAATGTGATATAGGTTTTCCCAATACCTGTTTAATAACAAATGATAAATGTTTTGGTGAAATACAAAGCTTATCAGAATAAAAAGTTACCTCTCTTTCTTCTTTATAATGCTCAAAAAGTAATTTATAAAAATTGTCTACAACAACTTCATTATTAGTTTTTAGAAAGCTAGTAGGCTTTACTAAATCAATCTCTCTATATATAGATTTAATTTTTACACTAAGTGCGCTAATTAAGTATTTATCAAATTCCCTTTGGCAAGATTCGACTACTAAATGTTGTTGGTCAACTATAAAATCGTGAAAACGGATCAGCTCTTTTATTTTTGATTCGTTAACGATAAAGAATGGAATCTTTTCGATATTGTAAATCTTCAGCTTAAAGTTTACCAGTTTGTCTGATATTCTCTTAAGTGTTTTGATATAAAAATGATTATATTTATTAACCATCAAAACGAAACGATTATGTCAAAGAAGTCAAGTAGTCCAGAAAGCCAAGCTCGTAGTTCTACGGGACAATTCATTAAAGAGATTCGTCGTAATACTCAAAAAGTTTACAGCTCAGAACAAAAGATTCTTATTGTCATGGAAGGTATGCG
>JBKEBA010000091.1:0-25233 GCA_047972895.1 Dysgonomonas sp. | reverse complement strand
CTAAAGAAACAACCTCGATATCCGAAAACGAAGGAATGACCCCACGTCGAGGAATATTTCCTTGTTCATTTACTAAATCATAAGAGAAATTCTTGCAAATATCAAGAAATTTGGCGAATATTGCATGTAAGTTGTGCATAACTGTATGGCATTTTAATTGATTTGACACCATTAAAATACTAAATTTCAGTAATATGCACAACTTATATCTCATCTTTTTATTTGATAATTAATTCCGCCAACGGGTAGATGAATATAGTAGCAAATATCCAAATTAATACTAATTTTGCAGATGAACGTAGTAATGCTATGTCATTTTTATAAGAGGAAGTAAAGTGAATATATTTGCTTCTTTCTAATACCACGGAGAATCCATCATTGCCCAGATTAGGCTCGAAAGCCGATTTGATGAAATCAGAATATGGAATCTACAACAAGCGGCGTAGCAAACTTCAGATACAAGAACTGTAAGCCTAGACGGTATTGGAGAACCGATACTATATATCTGTGTCTGTCGTAATTCGATTTTTTTACTAGAAATAAGATCTGAGAATTAATTATCTAATATAAACCAAGAAGAATGAAAAATTTTGTTGCATTATTAGCACTGCTTTTTGCAGTGAGTACTTTAAGTGCCCAGAATGTAAATGCTTTATCAGCCGATGAAGTTAAGGACGGGTGGAAACTTCTATTTGATGGTAAGACAGTGGGAGGCTGGCACTCTTACAATAAACCGGGCGAAATCGGTTCAGCATGGACAGTAAAAAACGGTGAGTTGAATTTTAAGAAAGCTGAAGGAAAAAATGGTGGAGATATCGTCAGTGACGAAGAATTCGATAATTTCGACCTTCGCATAGAATGGAAAATCAGTAAAGGTGGTAACAGCGGCATCTTTATCGGAGTGAAGGAAGATGCTAAATATGGCGCGGCGTTCCTTACCGGTATAGAAATGCAAGTGTTAGATAATATCGATGCTGCCGACAGACACGACCCTTCCCATCTGGCAGGCTCTATGTATGATTTGGTAAACGCAAAAGAAACTTCGAAACCAAAACCCGTAGGTGAGTGGAACGAAGCGAGGATCCTTAAAAAAGACGGTCAGGTAACATTGTGGTTGAATGGAATCATGACAGCCAATGTATATACCAATGGTGCAGAGTGGAGAGAAATGGTAAGCAAAAGCAAATTTAAAGACTGGGACTTTGGTAAGTTTCAAAAAGGAAAAATCGCATTACAAGATCATGGAGATGAAGTTTCTTACCGTAATATAAAAATCAAAACATTTCCTAAAGTTATCGGTTTGCAATTGTATTCGCTAAGAGACGAAATAGGTAAAGATTTTGACGGTGTTATCAAAGCTGTAGCCGATATGGGTTACAAGCAAGTAGAAGCCGCTAATTATGGAGATGGTAAGTTTTATGGAATGTCTCCGGCCGACTATAAAGCAAAACTAGATGCAGTAGGACTTGAATCATTATCTTCTCATACAGGGAATATTCCTGCTAATCCGGATGAGCTTTTCTCAGATAATACAATGAAATGGTGGGATCAATGTATCGCAGCACATAAAGCAGCAGGAATGAAATATCTGGTTGTTCCCGGAATGCACCACCCTAAGACATTAGATCATTTGAAGAAAGTATGTGATCTATTCAATACAATAGGAGAAAAATGTAAGCAGGCAGGAATTAAATTCGGTTATCACAACCATGCATCTGAGTTTACTACAAAACCAGAAGATAAGGTGATGTACGATTTTATGCTTGAGAATACTAATCCTGAATTTGTATTTTTCGAAATGGATATCTATTGGGTGTCTATGGCTCAACAAGGTGTTGTTGAATATTTCAAAAGATATCCGGGACGCTTCAAATTATTACATGTAAAAGACAGAAAAGAATTGGGTGAAAGCGGCCTTGTAGATTTTGGCGCTGTGTTTAATAATGCTGCTCTGGGTGGAGTGGAAAACCTGATTGTTGAAGTAGAACAATATAACTTTGCTCCTCGCGAGAGTGTAAAGATGAGTTATGATTACATGGCTAACTCTCCTTTTGTGAAAGCGAAATATTAATCACGGAAAAAGATAGTTCCAATTAATAATGGAAATAGTATGGCAGGTATCGGTTTAACCGATACCTGCTGTTTTTTTATGTCTGAATAATCGATAAATAATCCTGTTTGTCGATTGAATTACCCTTTCTGTCGAATGGATTTGACAGAATCTTTCAAATATAATATCATTGCATAATGTTTTTCGGCAAAGCTTTTTGATATGAAAATAAATAGGCTATTCGTATTGGTTTTTTGTGCCATATTTTTATGTCTAATCTCATGTAGTAACGATGAGGTTAAAGACGATATTGATATTGTCGATGGGGGCGATAATGGAGAGGACGACGGAGACGGTGAAGCAATCATAGATGAGGATTTTGTGACAAACTCACGAGATACAGTGTTTTCGAATGCTGTGAAAATTGTATATTCCGATAATCTGATCGAAATTACAAACCCCTATGAACAGGAGGGGGTGACAATAACAGAAAGTAGTGGAAACGTAGTTGTTTCGTCTACAAATGAATCAACCGAAATAAACTATGTTTTGTCAGGAAGTATAAAAAGCGGTTCATTTAAGATATATAGTAATTATAAATTCGGATTGATGCTTAACGGTGTCGACATTACAAGTGCAGACGGATCTGCAATCAATGTCCAGTCCGGAAAAAAAGTAACTGTAACCTTAGTGAATGGCACATCTAACCGTTTAATAGATAGTAAGACATATACTCTTTATGGTGAAGAGGATATGAAAGGTACTTTTTTTAGCGAAGGACAATTGAATTTTGAGGGCGAAGGAAGTTTGCTCGTTTATGGATTATATAAACATGCGATTAGCAGCGATGATTATATCCGTGTTAAAAGTGGGACTATTACAGTTGCTACGGCAGTAAGTGATGGTGTTCATGCCAAAGACTATTTCAGAATGGATGGCGGAACACTTGATATAAAAGCCTCTAGCGATGGTATCGACTGCGATGAAGGATATATACGTATAGAAGCAGGCACAATAACTATAAAAAGTACCGATGATGGTATTGTCGCATCTTATGAAGATTCGGATGCTACTATCGACCCTTCTGTTACAATTGCCGGAGCGACGATAAATATAGTTACGACAGGACAAAAAGCAATGGGTATAAAAAGCGATATTGGATCGCTGACAGTAAACTCAGGAACTATAAATATCAAAGTATCGGGTATAGCATCTAAAGCCTTTAAGACAGGAGGAGATATGGCTATTAATGGGGGAGATATAACACTCGTTACCACAGGTGGAGCATTCTACGATACTGACGATCTGGATATATCTTCTGCTGCAGGAATAAAGTGTGATGGTAAACTTACGATAGATAGAGGCACCATTGATATTTCAAGCTCGGGTGCCGGAGGTAAAGGTATTAGTGTAGATGGAGACTTAATAATAAACAATGGGACAATAAATGTGGTGACTACGGGCGGTCAGTTCAAATATGGTTCGAACGATACGGCCGCCAAAGCCATAAAAAGTGATGGGAATGTAACGGTAAATGATGGAAATATATCAATTAAAACATCAGGTGTAGAAGCTGAAGGACTCGAAAGTAAAAAAACATTGACTATAAATAAAGGTACAATAGAGGTTGAAGCATATGATGACTGCATCAATGCATCTGATCATATAGCGATAAATGGAGGCAATATATATTGTTATAGTGAGACTAATGATGGCATAGATTCTAATGGCACATTAACTATTACCGGAGGGCTGATCATATCGTCGGGCGCAAAATCGCCGGAAGAAGGGTTCGACTGCGATAATAATACATTCAAGATCACCGGAGGTACACTGGTTGGCACAGGAGGGGGGACAAGCAACCCTACATCGACGGTGTCTACTCAATATTCGGTCATATACGGCACTACCGGTACTGCAAATCAATTAATGCATATCGAATCGGCAGATGAAAAAACTGTCTTGACATATAAGATACCACGCACATATTCTCCTATGGTGTTACTATTCAGTAGCCCTGAACTAATAGCAAAAACAAACTATACGGTTTATACAGGAGGAAGTATATCCGGGGCTAGTGAATTTCATGGATTCTATACAGGTGGAACATACACAAAAGGAACATCTGCAACAACATTTACGACAAATAGTATCAATACAGATATAGGTTCATATTCCGGAGGGCCTGGAGGAGGCCGTCCTTAATTATTCGTTTTTGGTTAACTTCGGGGAGAGCTACTTTGGGTAAAGTGGCTCTCCTTATTTTTTATAATAAAAAAAGCCTTGCTAATACAGCAAGGCCTTCTCTCTATAAATATGGGATTTATTTATAAATTTCTTTTTTCCCAGCTAGTAATGTATTTCTCATCAGAGAAATAATTGTCATAGGGCCAACTCCTCCTGGAACAGGAGTAATGAAGGCAGTTTTTGGTGCAACTTCATCGAAAGCGACATCACCTTTCAATCGGAAACCTGATTTGGTTTCGGTCGACGGTACACGGGTGGTACCTACGTCTATAACTACAGCACCATCTTTTACCATATCTCCTTTTAGAAATTCAGGTACACCCAACGCCGCTATTATAATGTCGGCACTTAAGCATATTTCCTTTATGTTCGGAGTACGACTATGACAAACAGTAACTGTAGCATCACCCGGATAACCTTTTTGCATCATTAGGTTTGCAACAGGCTTACCTACTATATTGCTACGTCCTAACACAACGCAGTGTTTGCCTTGAGTTGGAATATTATACCTTTTAAGCAATTCTAGAATGCCCGCAGGAGTGGCAGAAATAAAACAAGGAAGTCCTATAGACATACGACCTACATTGATAGGATGGAATCCGTCTACATCTTTACGGTAGTCGATGGCTTCTATCACTTTTTGTTCAGATATATGTTTTGGTAAAGGTAGCTGTACGATAAATCCGTCTATATCAGTATCATTATTCAGCTGTTCTACACAAGCGAGTAATTCCTCTTCGCTGATATTATCTGCGAAGCGAATTAATGATGATTTGAAACCTACTTCTTCGCAAGTGCGAACCTTGCTAGCTACATAAGTTTCACTACCTCCATCATGTCCGACCAAAACAGCTGCCAGATGAGGTGTTTTTCCGCCTAATGCTTTAATTTGTGATACCTCTTCCGCTATTTCCTTCTTCATTTGAGCCGATATGGCCTTACCGTCAATTAACTGCATATATATTAGTTTATTTTTCCTTCTTTGATAACTTAATTCCTACTTTCTCTATGCCTGTAAGCAATTCATCTCTCATACCATGTTCGACCTTGATATAATAGTTTCGTTTTTCACTGAAAGATATGTTTTCGAAGACTACAAATGAAGATTGGAAAAGATTTCCAAAACCCGAACCAAGCCATTTTCCTTCTATATCAGCTAGCTGGTACTCTTTTGATTGTTCCGCATATACAGAATCAGAATCGATATTTGATTGGATGAAAAACCATATATTCCTGTATGGGTAATTTACGTTATTCGTCACTTCGATACTCAATGTATAGGGGATATTTGTTTCGAACAATACAGAGTCGACTTTAAACATTGTGGTGTCGATTGTAAACCGCAATGTATCCTTCTGAACCCAGTTGGCGTCCTTCATTTCATAGACATGATAGTAAGTGTCCTGCTTAGAGCAGGAAATACCCACCAAACAAAGAAATATAAGGCTTAGCACCAAAATCGCTTTAGGCGTCAGGCTTTTTTTGATCAGGTTTTCCATTTCTATTATGTCTGTTTCTGTCGTTCCTGTTATTCCTATGGTTGTTATTCTTATTTGGGTTGCTATTGGCTTGTTGACTGTTACTGTTATTAGCCTGTTGATTATTGTTGTTATGTGGCTTATTATTATTTTGTGGCCTATTGTCGGGTCTACCGCTTGCCGGGCTGTTATTCTGCTGGCTATTGTTTTGATTATTATTTTGTCCGTTATTTTCAGGCTTGTTTTTAGCTAATTTCTTCTTTTTATTTCGCTTGTTGTTATTTCCGCCTTCGTTGCCATCGAAACGGTTAATATTCTCCTGCAAAATATCATGTGAAACAGGTTTTTCGTTTGCTTCTTCCTTGTCCTGAGCTAGATGAGCCGGTTTCCCTCCCTGCTTATTTATTCTGATAACTTCGAACGCTCGCTCTTTAGGTATGGCAACCAGATTTGCTGCGAAGTTTCTGTCTGTAGAATAAGTCATTGTTCCCGAAAGGATGTCTGTCTTGAAATGATAATAAGAAGAATCTCTCGTTTCCAAGACCATTTCGCGAGACGGCAGTTTCCGCTGAGCCTCCACATAAGTATCCACTTCGAAATTAAGACAACATTTCAATTTTCCGCATTGTCCGGCAAGCTTCTGCGGGTTTAAAGGAATATCTTGTAAACGCGCTGCAGATGTAGATACAGAGATAAAATTAGACATAGAACTCGAGCAACATAACTCACGTCCGCAGGGACCGATACCTCCCACGCGTCCGGCTTCCTGACGGGCACCGATTTGTTTCATCTCAATTTTCACACGGAATTCGGAAGCATATACTTTTATCAGTTGACGAAAATCGACACGTTCGTCTGCAATGTAGTAGAATATGGCTTTGTTTCCATCTCCTTGAAATTCAACATCGCTTATCTTCATGGCTAGTTTCAGCTCTTCTGCTGTTTCGCGTGCACGGAGCATCGTTTTATGTTCTTTTTTCTTTGCTTCCTCCCATTTTTCAATGTCATTTGGCTTTGCTATGCGATAAACGCGTTTTGTCTCGCCTCTGTAGTTGTTCTTTAGCATTTGCAGCTGTACCAGTTTTCCTGTTAGCGTTACTTCGCCTATGTCGTGTCCGGGTGTCGCCTCTACAGCAACGATATCGCCTTTAAATAAATCCAGGCCGTTGCTGTTCAGATAGTAACCTTTACGTGTGTTCTTAAACTGAACTTCTACCATTTGCGCTTCAGTCGGAATTTCAGGCAAGTCTTGCAACCAGTTATATACTTCCAGTTTATTTGTTCCACTACAACATCCGCCACCTTTGGTCTTACAGCAACCTCCGCCGCCTGATTTGCATGCACAGCCTCCTTCCGACTTGCATCCGCAAGTTTTTGTCGTAGTGTTAGGTTCGGAAGTTTCCTTTAGTGTTGCTTTCAGTGCTTTCCTATTCGCTTTGTCGCACGTACATCCTATCGGTGTTTTGCATGTTCCCTGACAATCAAGAGGGGTAAATGTATTTTGAGTTGAGTCCATTGTATATTAATTTTAAAAATTAAATAAGACAAAGCCCCTTTCCCGGCTTTGTGGGTTTATATTTATTGTTTTATGAGCATTGTTATTTTTAGGCATAAATCGAAAAATACCATTTTAGCATTTACATTCTGCTCTATGTGCCGTTCTGCCAGTCCCAGTTCATCCATGAATCCGGTAATGTTACGCTCATTGATAAAGGGAGCAAAGCGTATGCCGAAATTGGCTTCGTCTTGTGCCATGTATACCATTTGGGGATTGTTCAGATTACTTATAAAGTACTCCCGTACCATCCGTTGACTATATATGAGGAAACTTTTCTGATTCTCACGTCCGATGCCCGCGATTTCGTTCCCGATAGTTTTGATTTCTTTTATGTTGCGCGCATAAGAGGCTCGCATCATTTGCACAAACAGATTGAAAAAGAATTTATGTTCATTGTCTAGACTTATCGTTTCCAAAGCTTTAAGATAACTTCCTTTAGACAGATGTGCAATGCTTGCTGCGTCTTCAGGTGTTATGTTATAGCTGGATTCGAGAGCTAGTTGAATGTCTTTTTCGCTGATGCCTTGTATATTAATACGTTGACAGCGCGATTGTATTGTTGTTATAATATTATCAGGAGCATCCGAAATCAATAAGAATATAGTATTGTCAGTAGGCTCTTCTATTATTTTTAAGAGCTTATTGGCACAAGATTCATGCATTTTTTCCGGAAGCCAGATAATCATTACCTTATATTTGGCTTCGTAAATCCTTAAACTGAGTTTACGAATAATTTCTTCACTCTCTTTAGCATAAATTAGCCCTTGTGAATTTTCGGCATCTATAAACTCTAACCATTGCCCAAGATTGAAATAGCTGTTTTTCTTGATTAGTTCCCTCCATTCGGAGATGTAATCATCACAGACATCTTTTTTCTTCGCGGCTTTTTTAATGATCGGAAATACAAAGTGTAAATCAGGGTGTGCCAGATGATTATATTTCACGCAAGACGCACACTTACCGCACGAATCGGTCTCTGTCGGATTTTCACAATTAAGATATTGAGCATAAGCGAGTGCCAGAGGGAACTTACCTATTCCTTCTGGTCCACAAAAGAGTTGAGCATGGGGGATAAACCCTTCTCTGACTGTTCTTACAAGTCTCTCTTTTATCTCGTCTTGTCCTACAATATCTTTAAAAAACATTATTAGATGTTCCTTTAATAAACTTTTTCTGCGATTCTGCGTACGCTCTCTGTCGCCATTAGCGAATAGAAATGCAGGCTTGGCACTCCGCTAGCTATCAATTCTTTACTTTGTTTTATTCCCCATTCGATGCCGACTTCTTTGGCCTCGTCGTCTGTTTTGCATTTACGCAATTCTATTGCCAGCTCTTCTGGTATGCTCGACTGGAATATTCTAGGCAGAACTTCTAACTGACTCATCAGTACAATAGGTTTCACCCCTGGAATAATAGGTTGGGTAATACCTTCTTTGCGACATTTTTCGACAAATGAAAAATACTTTTCATTGTCGAAAAACATTTGAGTTACGAAATATTCAGCACCATTTTCTGCCTTCTTCTTCATATAGAGAATATCCGATTCGAGACTAGGCGCATCTTCATGCTTTTCGGGATAGCACGCCATACCATAAGCAAAAGGAGTTGCATTTTTCTCGAAAAGAGTATTGTCTTGAGCGATGCCGTTATTGAAGTCATTTACCTGAATCTGCAAGTCCGTGGCATACTCATTCTGGTTTGTATATATTTGTTCAGGTGCAAGCCTTTTAGAATCTCCCTGAAGTAACAATAGATTATGCACCCTAAGGAAATTTAAGTCGATGAGAGCATATTCCGTTTCTTCTCGTGAAAATCCTTTACATATCATATGAGGAATGGCTGTAACCCCATATTTGTGCTGTATAGATGCTGCGATGGCAACGGAGCCGGGCCGCTTGCGTATATTTATCCTCTTGACAGAGCCATCGGGCATCTGCTGATCCATATATTCGCTATGATGCGTCGTGATATTTATATATTGCGGATCGAATTCGATCAGTTTATCAATTATACTATATACCTTTTCGATGTCATTGCCTTTCAATGGAGGCAATATCTCGAACGAGAAGGCTGTTTTATTGTTCTTATTTATTAGTTCTGTTACAGTCGCCATAGTTATTAAATCTTTATCCGAAAATAAGCCTTATCAAATCATTCCCATTTGCCACAACGAGCAGCAGTAAAAGGAATATCATACCTCCCATTTGTGCATATTCCATGAACTTCTCATTTGGTTGTCGCCTTGTGACAACTTCGTAAAGAAGGAACATAATATGCCCTCCATCCAGAGCCGGTATCGGTAATATATTCATAAAAGCTAGTATGATGGAAAGAAAAGCTGTCATAGTCCAGAATGCTTTCCAGTCCCAAATAGGAGGGAACATGTTGCCAATAGCACCAAAGCCTCCCAGATTTTTCACTCCATCCTTAGAGAATACGAAACGTATTTGTGCTACATATCCTTTTAATGTGTTTACACCCATGCTGATGCCGGCAGGGAATGATGCAAAGAGACTGTATTTGTCTGTCTGCATGTTTTCTTTCGAGAATATATCTTTCGGGTGAGTCTTGGTTGTAAAACCAATCACCCCCGAAGTATCAATCATTGCCGTTACGGTTTGAACAAGTGTATCTCTGTGGAATGTGATGGCTAATGGGCGTGTTTCATTCCCCTTAAGTTCTTTACTTACCTTCGATACTACACTACGTATTTTGTTGAAAGACGAGATAGGAGAAGAATCAAGTGCAGTGATACTATCTCCCCGTTGTATTCCCAGTTTGTCAGCCATTCCATTAGGAACAACACTATCGATAACCGGAGACAACCAATAATCGTAAGGTGCTTGGCGCGAAGATATCACACTGTCGGCAAAACCAGCAGGCAATTCCAGATCCATAAGCTTTCCGTTACGCTCTATCGTTACACTTTTAGCGTCAACGAAGTTCATGAATGTATTCATGTCAAGGACTCCACGTCCGAGTATAAGTTCTTTTCCGTCGGCACTTATTAGTTTATCTCTATCCTGAAATCCTCCTAGTTTGGCTGATTCAGAAAATGACATACCGTCCTTTACATTCTTCAAGGGTAGATAAGTATCGCCCCAGACGAAAAGCATTGCAGCGAAAATGAGTATAGCTAGGATGAAGTTGAATAATACTCCGCCAACCATAACCAGTAATCTTTGATAAGCTGGTTTTGAGCGGAATTCCCATGGTTGAGCAGGCTGAGCCATTTGCTCTTTATCCATAGATTCATCTATCATTCCTGAGATTTTCACATATCCCCCCAGAGGTAACCAGCCGATACCGTATTCAGTATCGCTGTTTTTCGGTTTGAATTTAAAAAGTGAGAACCACGGATTGAAGAAAAGATAAAATTTTTCAACCCTTATCTTAAAGAGCCGGGCAAAAAGAAAGTGCCCAAACTCGTGAATAATAACCAGTATAGATAAGCTTAAAATTAATTGTAGCGCTTTGATTAAAAATGTTTCCATTAAAAATTTTTATAGTGTTAATTTATAAATTCTTTAGCTATAACTCTTGCTTCCATATCTGTCTGTACATAATCGTCATACGAAGGTGTTTGTACAAAACTTGTTTTCTGCATTGTTTTTTCTATTATATCGCTCATCTCTAAGAAACCCACCTTTTCGCATAAAAAAGCTGCAACTGCAATTTCGTTGGCTGCATTCATAATACACGCCATATTCCCCTTTGTACGGGCTGCCTCGAACGCAAAAGCCAGATTGCGGAAGCGGTTAGTGTCAGGTTGCTCGAAAGTCATAGTCTTTAGCTTGAAAAAATCAAGGCGCTCGAAATTCGACTTTAAGCGGTTGGGATAGGCCAATGCATACTGTATCGGCAAACGCATATCGGGTAATCCTAGTTGCGCAATAATGGATGAGTCCTCGAACTGTACCATCGAATGGATGATAGATTGAGGGTGTACGACAACTTCTATCTGATCGGGGTTTACATTGAACAGCCATTTAGCTTCTATCATCTCCAGTCCTTTATTCATAAGCGAAGCCGAATCAATGGTTACTTTTGCACCCATGTCCCAATTGGGATGTTTCAATGCTTCGGCTTTAGAGACCTTCTTTAATTGATCCAGACTATGATTACGAAAAGGGCCCCCTGATGCCGTAAGGATTATTTTTTCTATCGGAGAACGCTCTCCGGTTAAACATTGGAAAATTGCCGAATGTTCGGAATCGACAGGAAGTATCGGAACTTTGTTCTCTATTGCCAGAGATGTTATAAGCTCTCCCGCTACAACTAATGTTTCTTTGTTAGCCAATGCTATGACTTTTCCGGCTTTTATGGCATTTATTGTAGGCCTAAGGCCTGAATAACCCACCATGGCAGTAAGTACGATGTCTATAGGTGTGCTCTCTACCACTTGTGCAATGGATTCGCTTCCACCCCAAACTTTGATAGGATGGCCTTTTAGTGCTTCTTTTAGTTGGGGGTATTTATTATCGTTTGCAATGACAACAACTTCCGGCTGAAATTCTAATGCTTGTTTGATTAGTAAATCTATATTTTCATTTGCCGTAAGGGCATAAACCTCAAATTGATCAGAGTGTTCCCTTATGACGTCAAGGGCTTGTGTCCCTATCGAACCTGTTGAACCTAAAATAGCTATACTTCGTTTCATAATATTATATTCGTCAGCCAGTAATCTCTCATTGTTAAAAAGAAATGTAATTTTCAGGATTTACGGCATTACCTCTGTACCAAAGTTCGAATTCGAGTGCAGACGTTGATTTCTCGTTGTCCTTATTTTCTTCGATTATAGCTATAGCTTCACCGGTACGCACTTTGTCTCCTGTTTTTTTCAGAAGCATGGTGGTGTTCTTATATACTGAAATAAATCCGTTTTTATGTTGGATTTGAATTGTATATTTTGATTTTATGTCGTAGCCTGCAAATATTACCACGCCGTCTAGTGTAGCCGATACGGTTTCTTTTGCTGCTGTACTTATTATTATACCGAACTGTTCTTCTGCCGGATTGAATTTACGGGTGATTAGCCCTTTTGTCGGCTTAAAGAAAACGATACCTTCCAACGGATTTCCGGTAGATTGGGAGAGAACCGATAGGTTATATTTCTCTTCATCTTCGAAACGTTTTACATATTCTTTTTCTGTTTCGGTTTTCTGTAACAACGGATCGTTTTCTGAAACCGAAACTGTATCTACAATTTTAACCGAGTCGATTTGCCGTACGCCGGAAAATATATCGCGTATGTTGTTTATGTAAATTTCCTGATATTTGAGCTGTTCCTCCAATGAATCAGCTTTGATAGCCGAGCGAAGCGCTCTTTCCCTGACTTCTACATCGAGATAACCGGGCAGATAATAGCGAATGGGGGTAGCTATGATGATGGCCGAAGTGACAGAAACTAAAAGGAATGCAAAAAGAAGAAGCAATACGGCTCCCGAAAATATGGATGCTTTTATCTTCCATATTTCTTCAAGCGTATTTTCATTTATGACTGAAAGACGGTATTTGAAGTTTAGCCGCTTCCAGAGATTATGTTTGTTTTTTTTCTTTTTTGTCATTATGGTTTTTAGTCTTTTCTTGCACAGTCGGATGTACTAATATCTCATAAATCCGGAATATGTAATGACCAATTCGCAAATTTAAGAAAAAAGAGATATACTTTGGATAGATGAAAGAGAAGAATGTTATAAATTATCCTTTTTTTAAATATTTAATGTAAAATGGTAGCAATCTTGTTTTTTTTAGTTATTTTTGCAGCCTGCATTTTCGCGAGATCAAGAGTTTTTCGTGTATGCAGTTATAATAATCTATCTTTGTTATAATTTGAATATGAGTTTATTAACTGATAAGTTATATCGGTACGATGCAGCCAGAAACACAAGGGCTGCTGGTATTTACCCTTATTTTAGAGCAATCGAGAGCGACCAGGATACAGAGGTTCTTATCAATGGAAAAAAGGTACTGATGTTTGGATCAAACGCCTATCTCGGACTAACCAATCACCCCAAAGTAAAGGAAGCTGCGGTTAATGCTGTCAAGAAATATGGAACAGGTATGGCCGGTTCTCGTTTCTTGAACGGTACACTTGATATACATATTGAGCTGGAGAAGAAATTAGCTAAATTTGTAGGAAAAGAAGATGCTATCGTATATTCTACAGGGTTTAATGTGAATCAAGGAGTTATATCATGTCTGACAGGACGTGAGGATTATATTTTGTGGGATGAACTAGATCATGCTTCTATTATAGAAGGAGCAAGGGTCTCTTATTCTACAAAACTTAAATTCCGCCACAATGATATGGCCTCTCTTGAGAAACAATTGCAAAGATGTGAGCCAGACAAGGTGAAGCTAATTGTTGTAGATGGCGTATTCAGTATGGAAGGAGATGTAGCTAATCTTCCTGAAATAATGAAATTAGCAAAACAATATAATGCCAGTGTAATGGTTGACGAGGCTCATAGTCTCGGTGTCCTTGGTAAAAATTATAGTGGAAAGGGTTTAGTCGAAGAATGTGGACTTGTAGAAGACACTGAATTGATAATGGGTACCTTTAGTAAGTCTTTGGCTTCTCTTGGTGGATTCATTGCAGGTAATGAGATAATACTTGATTATTTGCGCCATAATTCACGTCCTTATATCTTCACTGCTAGTGCTACTCCTGCTGCTACAGCAGCTGCTAGTGCTGCATTGGATATAATACAGGAAGAGCCTGAAAGAATTAAAGCTTTATGGGATATTACTCATTATGCGTTGGATGGCTTCCGTGCGATGGGTTGTGAAATAGGTCATACATCTACGCCTATTATTCCTTTGTTTATCCGCGATAACGAGAAAACATTCTTAATAACAAAAATGCTTTTCGAAGAAGGCATATTTGTAAATCCGGTAGTTTCTCCGGCTGTTGCACCTGATGATACTTTGATTCGTTTCTCACTGATGGCTACTCACACAAAAGCACAAGTGGATATGGCATTCCAGAAGATAGAGAAGATCTTTAAACAAATGGGTGTGTTGTCACATGCAAAAGCCTGATCGGTAGAGCTGTAATTACACTTCTAATAAAATATATAAACCCTCTGTCCGTTAAAAGATAGAGGGTTTATTATTAATATAAAATGAGGATGAGAAAACTGCTTATTCTTTTATTTCTAAGCTTTACATCAATCTGTATCTCTGCTCAGTATATTGTTACGGGTGGGATAGGAGAGCCTTATGCCTATTCGGAAGACCTAGCAGGAGCAGGCGTAGAAAAGGTATATTTATTTAATACATTGAATGGTGCGACAATATCTTATACATCATCTGCTGCATCTGTCAAATTTTATCGTTACAAGCAATCTTTAGCCGATAAAGAAGAGGTTTCGACATCGAGAGATGGTACTATATACACGGTTTCTGATTTGGAGGACGGATATGGATATCTGGTTAGTGAAGGTGAAAGCGTTCGTGCAGCTGTTTGGATTATAGATTATAGTATGCATCAACCTGTATTAACTTCGATAGAGGTTGTAGAAAGTGAGGATAAATGCGACTTCTTAAAACTGTTTGTGACAAAGTCTGAGAATGAATTGTTTTTCTATACAAATTCGGGTGTGAAGAGGAATATACGGCGAACGTACACCCTCGATTATGTTAATAAAGTATGGAATGATACTGAAAAGAAGTTCGAACAAAAGAACTTATCAACAGCTGAGCAGGAAACAGGAACGGATATAATTATTGATGCACCGCTGATGGATACTCATTTTACATTAAAGGGGGATCAGTTTGCAAAGCACTTTAATATTACAAAAGAAGTATCAACTGCAATATATGCTGCTATTGCGGTCGAAGCGCATATATTTCCCGAACAGCAAAAGAGAGATGCCAATAATGAAACGGGTAATGAAGAGGGACTGCTAGGAGGTTCGGCACCTGTCGTTATAGACTTCTATGGTTATGGAAATGAACCTGTGGCTGGTTATTATACATGGTTCATCTATAACAAGCAAGATATGCAGAACCCCATAGCACGATATACAGATAAAGATATAAAATATACTTTCGAAGCATGGGGCGATTATATTGTGAAATTGGAAGTTGCCGATCAGTCTTCGATGTGTACCGATACAACAAGTGTCTCTTTTAGTATCTCCGAATCGTGGATCGATGCCCCTAACTTTTTCTCACCGGGAGACTCACCTGGCTCTAACGATGAATTTAAGGTTGCTTATAAATCTATTGTAAAATTCAAATGTACGGTTTTCAATAGGTGGGGAACGAAACTCTATCAATGGACAGATCCGTCGAAAGGCTGGGATGGTCGCTACAAAGGAAGTTATGTGACTACAGGTGTGTATTTCTATGTGATAGAAGCTACAGGATCCGACGGTAAAAGGTATAAACTGGGCGGAGATATTAACGTATTTCGAAGTAGGTAGAAATAACCTGAGTGATATTAATGAATTATTTAAATTGTTCGGGCAGATCTGAATATCTAATTCCATTTTTAGGATCGAGTGAAGAGTAGCTTTGTTGCTGTCCATTCACGATTATTGCATTCGAAAGTCGACAATCTTTAAATCCAACATAGCCAAACATTCCATATCCGAGAAATACCTCATATTTATAGCCAGATATGAAATAGCATAAGTTATTTTGTGTCTTTAATAATATAGTGTCGGTTTTTATAAAATTAGTAAATGGAATATTTGGCGATTGTGATCGATTGTGAATAAGCGTATCCGTTACAATCGCTCCATTCCTCACAATAGAGAAGCGTAGTTCGGATATATCTTCCTTATTAAAATCGTACATACTCACAGATGGCTGGTCTGTAATTATCTGTATAGAATCACAAATAATAGTCTGAGAGGCATGGTCAATCTCTGCTTGTTTTTTCATGTTCCGGAGTGATACATTGAACCAGATGAGAACACCAATGATGAGTGCCATTAAAATAAGAACTAAAATGCCTAGAATTTTGAGGATAACTTTGATTGTGCGATTCATAAATATAGAATTATAATACAAATATAAGATAATATCGCTTAAATGAAATGACCTTTTAGTGATGTTCAGGAACAATATGTGCGTTTTCTTGTTGAGTTTTAATAAAAAAGATTACATTTGGTATATATCAAAACTATCTGTTATGAAGTGTTTGTTTTTTGTTTTCGTTTTTACACTTTTCTCATCTTTTGCATATACTCAGGAATATTACGATTTGTCAGGAGTTCAAGGGCTAAAAGATAAGAGCGGAGATATTATGTTCGAAATTAGTGGATATGAAATTTCTACAACCGAATTCTCTAATAAGGCCGAAGATGAGTCTGTATTAAATAGTTTGAAGGCGAAATTCAAAATAGGTACTATCCTTGCTGAGTATACAGATGCAGAACTTTCTGCCAAAAACACAATAATAGAAGCTGAAGCAAGTGTAACAAATCGTCCCGATGAAAAACAGAATCAGATACTCTACATAGTCGAAAAGGACGAAGGCCATGTTATCGGCATATCTTTTCGTACAACCAACCAACGTGATATCGGACTAGAACAAGTATTTGTTGACGCTTACCTAGCTAATCGGCTAAAAGAATATGTTAGTGATGATTGGTCGGCTAGTAAAATTGTTTTTGCAGGACAGGAAATCCAATTAGGATATGAGTGTAAGTGGTTAGCTCCACACAATGTGCAGTGTGGTGATGCACAGATCAAATGGTCAGAATTTTCTTCCTATGAGAGTGCCTTGCTTGATATAAATAATCGTATAAGATTGAATAGCAGTTATCGAATGACGATTGTAACTGAAAGCGATATTGATATTTTATTAGAAAATAGGCCAACTATTGCACATCGTATAGTCTATCGGCAATATGATTCTATATACGAGAATATTCTTATGGTTTATTATTATGTAGTACAGGAAATCGATGGACGTTATATCAGTTGCATGCTGAGTAATCCTGTGGTTTTTGCAAACGATTATAATCTGGCACCTTTATTGCAGCAGATAATGAGCATTCCCGAGTTGCCGGCAGATGCTTATATCCCTGTCGAAGAACCTGAATGGTATAACGATAATAAGTCAGATAATGATGCTGTTCTGGAGTTACAACTTGGCGCATGGCTACCCGTAGGGGAATTAAGCAGAGCATTTAAAGTAGCTCCAACGGTGGGAGCCTTTCTCGGATTTCCTGTTAGTTCAAAAATATCTATTGATGTAGGGGCACAGATTGCTGTTCCTTTAGATAAAAGACAATTCGATTTTTATCGAAATAAGGGTAGTGATGAGACTAAGACGGATTTGATGCTAAATATTGCGTTACGTGCACGTTACAAGAAAGAACTATCAAGAAATCTGTATCTGAATCCTTATCTGGGATTAGGTGTTAATATACTCCAGACCGGCCTTGAAAAAGATTCGTATGATTCAGATGATGAATCTACGAAATATGAATCTATCGCTGCGCCGGATTTATTTTTAGGTTTAGGCTTCAGTCATAAAAAATTCGGAACGTTCATCGAATACCATTATACTCCATATTCTGTAGGGAATAAGGTGCCTGGTAGTTTTGGCGACAGTTCGTTGAATATAGGGCTGAAGTATTCTTTCTTTTCTCTCTAATAGCCTCTGAGTTCGCGCGTGAATGTAACAAATCAGGGCTTTCTTCGTATTTATTAAGAAGAATTATGTCGCTGTCCTTTTCTTTTCAATAGAATAATCTTTGTATGATTCTGTTTTGGTAAATGAGGAGAACTATGTAATTTTACAAATATTTGGAGACCAAACTTAATATTATACAAGAATGAATAAATCATTATTTTACATTTTATGTCTGTTTGTTTTTATGGCATGTACAGAAAATAAGAAAGTCGGTTTCAGAACCGCGACGGCTCCTATTGCGGAGAAGAAAGAGCATATAAGAGATATTCATGGCGACAAGGTAGTAGATAATTATTACTGGATGTATGATTATTTCGGAAAAGGGCCTGATAGTACACTAGTCGTTAATTATCTGAAAGCAGAAAATGCTTATCTGGATACGGTGATGGGTGGTACTGCACAATTCCAAAAAACATTGTTTGATGAAATGAAAGGCCGAATAAAAGAGACAGATGAGAGTGTTCCGGCATTAAAAAATGGATACTTCTATTATACACGTACCGAAGAAGGAAAAGAATATTATAAATATTGTCGTAAAAAAGGCAGTCTTGATGCTCAAGAAGAAATTTTACTCGATGTAGATAAGATGGCAGAAGGCCATGCTTATTTTTCGGTCGGAGGTTTTTCTGTCAGCGAAGACAATAAAATAATAGCTTATGGTGTGGATGAAGTGAGTCGCAGACAATATACGATTTATTTCAAGAATCTTGAGACCGGGGAGATCTATAAAGAGACTATTCCAAATACAACAGGTGGGGCTACATGGGCAAAAGATAATAAGACCGTTTTCTACACTTCCAAGAATCCTGTAACATTATTACCCGAAAAAATTAAGAAACATGTGTTAGGGACAAATCCCTCCTCAGATGCTACTGTATATGAAGAAAAAGACAAAAGTAATTACATTGGAGTAGGTAAAAGCAAGAATAGTAAGTATATATTCATTTATTCTCAGGCAACAATGTCTTCCGAAATGTTTTATATAGAAGCTGACAAACCTAATACTGCATTCAAATCTTTCCAGCCGAGAATGAAAGATGTATTGTATGAGGTGACTACGCTTGAGGATAAGTTCTTAATACTAACGAATAAAGATGCGAAAAATTTCAGAGTAATGGAATGTCCGTTGGATAAAACAGGCGTTGAAAACTGGAAAGAATATATTGTTCACCGCAATGATGTACTTGTAGAAGGCATAGAAGAGTTCAAAGATTATATCGTAATTGAAGAAAGAAAAGAAGGTTTGGTTCAATTACGTGTTCGCAATCTGAATGATGGAAAAGAACATTACATTGATTTCGGCGAACCTACCTATACGGCATACGCATCTTCCAATCCTGAATATAATACCGATGTAGTAAGATACGGTTATACATCTCTGACGACACCTAGCTCTACTTACGATTATAATATGAGCACTCAGGAAAAGAAATTGATGAAAGAACGTGAAGTTGTTGGCGGCTATAATAAAAACGATTACCAGACCGAACGAGTCTATGCTACGGCTAAAGACGGAACCAAAGTGCCGATTTCACTTGTATATAAGAAAAGTACAAAGAAGAATGGAAAAGCACCTCTCCTGCTTTATGGCTATGGTAGCTATGGAAACAGCATGGACGCATCTTTCAGCAGTAACAGATTGAGCTTGTTAGACCGTGGCTTTGTGTACGCATTGGCTCATATTCGCGGTGGTCAGGAAATGGGACGCCAATGGTATGAAGACGGTAAGCTGCAAAAGAAAATAAATACATTCACCGATTTTATCGATTGTGGAGAATATCTTATCGCTGAGAAATTTACAGGCAAAGGTCATCTCTATGGTAGTGGGGGTAGTGCCGGAGGCTTGTTGATAGGTGCAGTCATCAATATGGCTCCTGATTTGTTTAATGGCGTTATTGCTGACGTCCCTTTTGTGGATGTGGTGAATACGATGCTGGACGAAAGTATTCCGTTAACTACAAATGAATTTGATGAATGGGGCAATCCGAAAGATAAAGATGCTTACTTCTATATGAAAAGTTATAGTCCGTATGAGAATGTAGAAAAGAAAGATTATCCTAATATGTTAGTTACGACAGGTCTGCACGATAGTCAGGTACAATATTTCGAACCTGCTAAATGGGTTGCTAAACTAAGAGACATGAAGACCGACAACAATGTACTGATACTCAAAACCAATATGGATTTTGGACATGGAGGTGCTAGTGGAAGATTCGATTATCTGAACGATATAGCATTAGAATATGCCTTCTTATTTACTTTAGAAGGAATAGACAAATAAGAATAATCTGATAAGATATTTTACAAAAGCGGTGATAGAGAAGTCTCTATCACCGCTTTTTATTTATGATCTTTGTATAAGTCGTCTATATATTGTAATATTGTATCGGTTAAGTACTAGAAAAACAATCTTAAAAGCAGGTTCCTGAGCTTCTTTAATTTCATAAGTAAATACTATTTATTTGAAAGGAATTGTTGAGGCTTCATATAACCTAAATCTATCTAATAATGAGAAAACTAATTTTATGTACTATTCTTCTCTTGTATGTGATATGTTTGTCCGCTCAAAAATCAGTAAATTATGGGAATGGTTTACCTGCAACAGATGCTCTTGGGCGAAAGCTTGCTACAACAAAAGAGGGAGGAACAGAAAGAAAAGATAAGTTTGTAGGTCTCTTTTATTGGACATGGCATACCAATTTTGCAAACTACGAAGTGCATAATGTTTCCAAAATTCTATCCCAGAAACCGAAGGCAATAAATGACTTTCATGACCCTATATGGCCGACAGATGCAGGCTATTTCTATTGGAGCGAACCTCTGTTCGGTTATTACAGAGATACAGATCATTGGGTGTTGCGTAAGCATGCTGAAATGTTGGCAGAAGCAGGAGTGGATGTCATTGTATTTGATTGTACGAATGGCTCGTTTACTTGGAAAGAATCGTATATGGAACTCTGTAAAGTGTTTTCTCAAGCACTAAAAGATGGAGTGAACGTGCCTCGTATAGCTTTTATGCTTGCTTTTGGCCCATCGGAAGGAAGCCGTGAAGCGATTGGAGAAATATACAATGATTTATATAAGCCCGAACTGTACAAAGATTTGTGGTTTTATTGGAAGGGTAAACCCCTGATTATGGCTTATCCCGAAATGTTGGTGTTAGAAGATATAGAAGGTAACCCAGAACGAACAAAGGAAAACAGAGAAATACGCGACTTTTTTACTTTTCGTCCGGGGCAACCTGTTTATAATAAAGGCCCTGAAAGGACAGATCATTGGGGATGGTTGGAAGTACACCCGCAGCATGGATTTGTGAAAAACGATGATGGTGGATATGAGCAGGTCACAGTCGGTGTTTCTCAAAACTGGTCGAGAGAAAGAGGTCTTACTGCAATGAATGCACCGAATACATTCGGACGAAGTTATACTGACGCAAAGGGTGAAATTAATGAAGTAGGTGCGGTGAACTATGGATATAACTTTCAGGAACAATGGGATAGAGCATTAGAGCTTGATCCTGAGTTTATATTTATTACAGGATGGAACGAATGGATTGCAGGGCGTTATGAAGAATGGCAGGAACAGAAAAATGCCTTCCCTGACCAATATAGCCAAGAGAAGAGCCGCGATATAGAACCGATGAAAGGTGGTCACGGAGATAATTACTATTATCAGATGGTGGATAATATACGGAGATTTAAAGGTGTGAAATCGTTACCCGAACCACGCGGGGAAATAAAGATAAAGATTGACGGGCATTTTTCGGATTGGGAAAATGCACTTGAATACACAGCATATAGAGGTAATACCATTCATCGCGATAGTAAAGGAATGGGCAAATACTATTATACCAATGATACAGGACGAAATGATATTGTGAAAGTAAAAACTGCACATGACTCTAAAAATATCTATTTTTATGTGGAGACTGCCGAATCTTTAACTCCGAAGTCTGACGACGCATGGATGTGTCTTTTTATAGACATAGACAGGGATCGTAAAACAGGATGGGAAGGCTATGATTATATTGTTAATCGTACATCTCCTACTAAAAAAGCAGTTGTAGAGAAGAATCAAGACGGAAAATGGTTGTGGACTAAAGTCGGGGAAATAAGCTATTCTTTTATAGAGAATAAGATGGAACTAGCCATCCCGAAAAGTTTACTTAGACTCGATAAAGTAATTGATATCGAATTTAAATGGTCTGACAATATGCAGCGAGATGGCGATATTATGGATTTTTATCTGAATGGTGATGTCGCACCTTTAGGGCGTTTCAACTATGTGTATCGGTAATGTAAAATAATTAGGCATTGACTACCATTTGGTAACGATGCGTTCACCCAACGCTTTTGCTAACGCTTTGCGTACCACCTCAAGCTCTTTGATCTGTTGCATTAGCTCTATAGCAGCGTCCCAGTTACCCTCTTTCTGTTTCTGTTCCATCTGTTCTTTTATATCTCTAAGGCGCTCTTGTATATATGCGTTCTTCAGATCTGTAAGGACGCGTGGAACATTCTTAATAAGTTGATTCTCTTCTGCCAGTGGAGTATCTTCTTTCTTTGCGTTTTCGCCGAATTGTTTTATATGTACCTTACTCAATTGATATCTGTCGCTTATCAGGTTAGCTGCAATTTTGCTTATTTCCTGATCGGGATGTGCAATGAAATAACGACTTGGATCGAAATCCGGATTTTCACTCTTTTTGATAGCCTCATTTAGAATTTTAGTATAGAGTGGGTTGACGAACCATAGCCCATCACGTTCAAGGTCGAATTTTATATACTCGATTACTCGTGGCTGCTGTGCTTCTACATCCTGAGTTTGCTCCTTTTTGTCCTCATTCTTATTGCCTTCCTCTTTGAGCCTGTTCATACCATAGCGGATAATATAATAAAGGATAGCAAGCTCAAACCTTTCAATCGGAGATTTCTTTACCACATTTTTACTGCTTCGGGCAACAGGTTGCGAAAAGTCATTACTCACAGCAGATAACTCAGGTTCTGTTCTTTGTGGCGAATTAGTCTTTTCAAGATATGCCAGACGTTTCTTGTTCACCTCCTGTATCAAAATACGTTCGTCTATGTCGAGCAATATGCTGCAATCTTTGATGTAGACGGTACGGATAATGTTATCGGGAATGACAGATATACTGTTTACTATATCGGAAATTAAAGAAGCCCGCTTAATAGGGTCATTTCCAGCTTCGTCTAACAATAGCTTCGTTTTGAAGCGGATAAAATCCACCTCATTCTCTTTTATATAATTGGTAAGTGATTCTGCATTTTGTTTGCGGGCAAAGGAGTCAGGGTCTTCGCCGTCTGGTAACAAGACCACTTTGATATTCATACCATCTTCGAGCAACAAATCTATTCCTCTCAGTGCTGCTTTTATTCCGGCAGCATCACCATCATAAAGAACTGTTACATTGTCTGTAAAACGGTGGATTAAACGTATCTGCCCGTGTGTAAGAGCTGTGCCAGATGATGCTACAACATTTTCTATTCCTGCTTGATGCATGGATATGACATCCGTATATCCCTCAACAAGATAACAACAGTCGGCCTTTGTTATAGTTTGCTTGGCAAAATAAATACCATAAAGCTCATTTCCTTTATGATAAATCTCGCTTTCAGGCGAATTAACGTATTTTCCTGTATTTTCTGCCTTTTTGAGGATGCGTCCGCCAAAAGCAATGACTTTTCCCGAAAGGGTATGCACAGGAAACATCACGCGCCCACGAAATCGGTCTATCAGGTAATTGTTATTATCTCCCTCTATTGTTAGCCCTGTTTTTACAAGATATTCTTTCTTATAGCCGTTTCTCAGAGCTTCTTGTGTAAAAGCGTCTCTTTGTTCAAGGCTATAGCCAAGTTGAAATTTCTTAATAATGTCTTCTCTGAATCCTCGTTCCTTAAAGTAGCTAAGACCGACCGACTTTCCTTCTATATGGTTGTGCATTGTATTAACAAAGTAATCACGTGCATAATCATTCAGGATAAAGAGACTTTCGCGTTCGTTATACGCCTGTTTCTGTTCATCTGTAAGCTCCCGCTCTTGTATCTCTATATTGTATTTCTTTGCAAGGAACCTTAGTGCATCGAAGTAGGAAAGCTGCTCATGCTTCATTATGAAGTGTATGGCTGTACCCCCTTCTCCGCAAGCGAAGCATTTGCATATATTCTTAGATGGTGATACATAGAAAGATGGAGTCCTGTCTTCGTGGAATGGGCATAATCCTACATAATTGATACCTCTCCGCTTGAGGGTAACATACTGAGACACTACATCCACTACTTGGGCAGCATCTATTATCTTGTCTATGGTTGCTTGATCTATCATATTTTTGCTTGTACGAAAGTAATAAAAATATCCCGATGCCGATATCTAATTTGTGTGAATCGGCAATCAAAGAAAGTATAACGAATGATAACCAAAGTTAATAATGAGCGAGAATAAGGTCTGAACAACTGTTATGGTCATATTTTACTATTATTTGAACTGTATTTTCGGGATTGTTTTGCTAATTAACCCGATTTTTGCCATCGTGAAATATTGTGTTAAAAACTGAAGTTGTATATTTTAAATTTATCATGAGAAAAAATCGATTAGTACTATTTCTACTGTTTTGTTTTGTTATCCAAATTGCATCATTTGCTCAGAAATGGGAAATGAAGCAAGCCCGTATCATGACCCCTTGGTCTGAACAGGTCGACCCTAAAAAGGTATTGGATGAATATCCTCGTCCACAAATGGTGCGTTCCAATTGGACTAACCTAAATGGGATTTGGGATTTTACCAAAGTAGAAAACATGAATTATAATCCAACTCAAAAATATGACAAGAAGATACTTGTTCACCCGTTGGCGGAATTAAATTAGTGCATATTTAATCTGGCCAATGGGTTTATTGTTCATTTTGTTGATATATTGTAATATGGTAAGTGCACTCATCTTACCGATTATTCTAGCAAAGATGCCATCCGTCAGTTTAGCATAGTTTCTAACAATCATAAACTGGTCACACAATTGCGAGAAGATGGTTTCAATTCTTTTCCTGGCCTTAGCAAATGGAGCAAAGATGGGCTTCCAATCTTTCTGATTTGACCTGTAAGGCACTTCTAACTCTATTTTTGCAGTTTCAAACAAATCCAGTTGTACTTCTTTTCCGATATACCCACGGTCGCCAATAATAGTACAGTGATGGAAGAGCTGCTTTACGTCATGTAAATAGTTGATATCGT
>JBKEBA010000095.1:0-38979 GCA_047972895.1 Dysgonomonas sp. | reverse complement strand
GATTCAGGACGATCATTCCTTCCTGAATCTATCAATTTATTCACAGCCTTCTTTTTCAGGTTTATCTACTTGTCAATAATAAGCAATTCGTTTTTATCATCAGAGATGAGACTTATAAATCTTTCATATTCTCTGAGGACATCAGCTATCACTTCCTCTTTTGTCATATACTGTATATCATTTCCTTTACGCCCATCATTAAAATAGGTAATCGGGATATAAGGCGTTTCCATATCAACATTCGGAGTATTCTCTTCTTCTATCATATACTCCGAGATCGTTTGAGGTTCAGCAACGACACCATATCGGAAATTTCGTATTTTATCATGCCTTATGAATAACTCTATGGATAGAGGAGTGTTTTTACCAGTTATTATTTCAGCTTCAATATCATTTTCGGATAACTCTTGCTGAAGTTCGCCGAATGCTTCTTTTACCGTACCATTCAAAAAGTCCTTGACATCCCTCTTATGGGAAAATGTAAGAATTCTGTTCAGCCGATCCTTCCATCTGCTCCCGTCCCATGCAATACTACCATAGGGCAGTTTGGTATTATGAAATAAATGATCGATTTGCAAAGCTTTCCATAAAGAAAAACATAAGAGTAGCATACTCAAACCAAAGGGTAATGCGGAAATGAGAGTCATCGTCTGCAGTGAGGCCAGACCTCCTGCCCGAAGCAGTGTAAGAGAGAGAATGATGAGCAGTACACCCCAAAATATATTTTGCCACTTCGGCGAGTTCTTTTTATCACCGGATGCTATACTGTTCATAACCAATATACCGGAGTCTGCCGAAGTAACAAAGAAAACCCCAATCATCAAGATTGCTATTATATTCAATAAGCCTGTAAATGGAAAATATTCAAAAAAGCGAAACAGGAGAGTATCCGGATCGTTCGCCAATAGGCTCAATTCTCCATTTGCTACGAATTTATCCAGCCAAACACCACTACTGCCAAATATAGTCATCCATAAGAAATTGAATAAGGAAGGAATCAGTAGTACAGCTATAATAAACTCACGTATGGTACGCCCTTTCGATATACGTGCAATAAACAACCCAACAAACGGAGACCATGATATCCACCAGGCCCAATACATAATTGTCCAGCCCGAGAACCAGCCCTGAGCTTCTGTTTCATAGGCAAAAGTATTGAAGGTCAGATTTGTTAAATTACTGATATAATAACCGATACCTTCACTAAAGGTGCTAAGTATATATATTGTTGGTCCTGCAATCAAAATAAATACCATCAGAATAAAAGCGAGAGACAGATTCAGTTCACTTAATCGCTTCACACCTTTATCTACGCCTGTAAAAGCTGAAAAGATAGCGATACCCATGACTACAATAACGATAATAGCCTGAAATGTAAAACTGTTCTCTGACACCAATCCTATACTTTGCAATCCTGCATTTAGCTGTACAACACCAAATCCCAAAGTTGTCGCAATTCCGAAAAATGTACTGCACAGCGCAAAAGTATCTACAATATTTCCGATTGGACCATATATTTTATCTTTCAACAAAGGATATAAACCGCTTCGTATTGCCAACGGCAATTTATAACGATAGGCAAAATAAGCCAGTACTAATCCCACCACAGCATATATGGCCCAGGCATGTATTCCCCAATGGAAAAAAGTGTATAATTGGGCTTCTTTTGCTCGTTGAAGCGTATCGTCTATAGCCGGATTTGCATAATGAGACATTGTTTCTGCCACACCGAAATACATAAGCCCGATTCCCATACCGGCTGCAAACAGCATTGCTATCCATGAAAAGAAGCTATACTTAGGCCGGGAATTATCCGAACCTAAGCGAATATTGCCAAGTTTACTTAAAGCTATAATAATAAGAAACAGAACGAACAAAGTTACCATCAATACATAAACCCAACTCAGGTTGTTAAAAAAATAGGTTTTCACAACCGACAGAGATTTATTGGCTTGTTCAGGGAAGAAGCCACAATAAAGGGATACAAAAAGTATAACAATTAGCCCTGGTAGAGCAACTGATTTGGTTAATGTCGTTCGAAAAGGTAATTTGCTTTTTATCATATTATATATTGTTTTATTTTTACTTGTTGTAATGTGTTGATTTTAAAAATAATATCCGATATTTATATTAAAACGGCTATTCCATCTGGCATTATCGCTACCTTGTGCAAGTCCTTCTCCAAAGTTGCTCGTAAGCCATGGGTGATTCTTTCCTATAGCCATATCTATGTATGTGTAAATAGGTCCCGAAGCAATGGATACTCCGGGTATTAAATGATGAGTATTGTTATATCCGGCTCTACTTTTGTCAGCTATTGAGTAATCTACATATGCTTCTATACTTTTTATGAATTTCCTTTTTATAGGAATAGTATATGATATTCCTGCCAGGTATACAAATCCTTTGCTTGCCACATCATAAGGAGAGCCATAAGCAGCCATTTGTACGGCATCTAAAAGTTCTCCTTTGTCATTTTGAGATTTATAATTATACCCAATAATTTCAGCCTTTAAATTCCATCTTCGATAATTGAATACTGAGTGTATCGCCCAGGACAAGTTCCATTTCCTTTTATTCAAGGTCTCATTATAGATACTACCCAACTGTCCGGATAAGCCAACTTCTGCGATCTCTGTCAATTGATAACATATACGCATGTTAAATTGGTCTAGTTCGCGGATGGAAGCTTTACTTCTGTTAGCTCCAGTAAGCCCTGTTGTGGGAACAACAGCATATGAAAAACGGCTGTTTCCTACAGTATTATCTTCATACTCTGAACTTAAGAAACCTTTTGGTGCAGCCTGTCTGAAATATGCCATATCAACAGATAGCTTCCCGATCTTGTATTCAGCACCTATGCCGGTTGCGTAAGTATCTTCCAGTCCCATATAATATGGAAGTTGGAACCACCAAGAATGAGATGCAGACGGCGCTATCCCAAATGGTTTTTGAAAAACTCCTAATTTTGCATACCAACTATCATTTAACCTGTATCCAACATAGGCATGATGTATAAAATGTGCTTTTGATCCGGGATAAAGCCTATATTGAAAACTTAAATCAAAATCCTCATATCCTGCATCTACTGACAAAAACCATGTATCTAATTTAATATAAGAATCTAAAGGCCTAGCAGCAGATTCATAGTTTTCTGAAGCAATATTAAACCGTACAGCTCCACCTATTTTTATAGTTTTTTTTTGAGGCTCCCCATCCGATGCCCCAATATTAAGATTGGAAGAAAAAAAGATATAAATAATAACGGGAACAAATCTTGACATGTTTTTCTAAATAAGACTATTTAATTCATTATGGTAGAGAAATAAAAATATATGCTAAATAAAGCATCTAAAATATACCTCAATAGCAGAACTCATCATTACAAATGATATAAATAGTTCCTCGGTCATATAAGATTAAAAAAAGAGTTCAGGATATAGAAAGAAAGGTAATAGACTAATAATAAAACCACTCCTGAACAGTACCGGATTTTCCGGTATTAGGAACAAAAGTAGTAAAATTAGAGCTTGGTTAAAAGTTAATTTATGTTTAATGGTTCATTATAAGTATGCTATGCCTATTAAAATAGAGTTAATCGGTAATATTTTTTCTAGTCGAAAAAAATAAATTATTTTTGATGTTTATTAAAATATTCAACATTTCCATAAAATCCGGATAGATGACAGGAGAAAAAAAAGAAGCTATCGATAAGGTGGTTCAACCCATTCAGCGATTTATATTACAGGAAAAGGCCGGAGGTATAGTCCTCGGGCTGAGTGTCATCATTGCTATGATCTTAGCTAATTCCCCATGGTCGGAAGACTATTTCCATGTATTGGAACATAAGCTGGGATTTATATTTGATGGCATTCCATTCTTTGAATATAGCATTCACCACTGGATCAATGACGGGTTGATGGCTATTTTCTTCTTTGTTGTGGGCTTAGAGCTCAAAAGGGAGATTGTCGGAGGAGAATTATCCAATCCACGCAAAGCTCTTTTGCCTATCGGTGCAGCAATCGGCGGTATGCTCGTACCTGCACTTATCTATATTATCCTAAATCCATCAGGAGAAGTTCATCACGGATGGGGAATACCGATGGCAACCGATATTGCTTTCGCTTTAGGTGTCTTGTACCTGTTGGGAAGTAAGATACCTCTATCGCTGAAAGTATTTCTTACAGCACTCGCTATTGTCGATGATCTGGGGGCGGTTTTGGTTATTGCATTTTTCTATACTTCTGATATCTCTTTCATCAGTCTTGCCACAGGCTTTGCTTTTGCATTTATTATGTTCGTTGGTAATAAGATGGGAGTACGGAGCATTTTGTTTTATGCCATATTTGGTATTCTCGGCGTGTGGACTTCGTTCCTTCTATCGGGAGTTCATGCAACGATAGCTTCTGTTATCGCCGCTTTTATGATTCCAGCCGATGTCAAAATAAGAGAGAATCTATTTGTAGAACGGATAAAAAACTATCTGAATAAATTCAGGGAGATTGATCCTAAAAACGAAATACCGACACTGACAAACGATCAGTTACACCTATTGGAAGAAATAAAAATAGATACCAATAAGGCGATCCCTCCATTGCAACGCTTAGAACATCGGATGCATCCTTTAGTCACATTTGTTATCATACCGATATTTGCTTTGGCTAATGCCGGAGTCTCTCTTAATATTGATTTTGATCAACTATTCAGTACAAATATAGCTTTAGGAGTAGCTTTGGGATTACTGCTAGGTAAAGTGTTAGGTGTCGTTGGTTTCACTCTTTTATTGATAAAGTTGAAAGTAGCACCCTTTCCTCAGGGAATGAATGTACGTAACCTGTTTGGTTTAGGTTTGCTGGCATCTATCGGCTTTACTATGTCGTTATTTATTACATCGCTGGCCTTTTCTCATCCCGAATATATGGTACAGGCTAAGATCGGTATTTTTGCTGCTTCTATTATCGGCGGAATATTAGGATATATCACATTGAGCCGTTCCGTAAAACATAAATAATGTTGTCTCGAATAAAATATATAGGATTAAACCCGGCTCGCTTATTTGTTTTCAGTTTTTTAGGACTGATTCTTATAGGGACAATTTTACTGTTATTACCGATATCCACAACAGGAAGTATCAGTCTGATCAATGCTCTTTTTACAACAACGAGTGCCGTTTGTGTAACAGGTCTGGTAGCACTGGATACAAGTAAGGATTTTACCCTGTTCGGACAAACTGTTATTATGGTCATGATTCAGGCCGGCGGTTTAGGTATATTGACTTTTGCCAGTTATTTCAGCTACTTTTTTAAGGGAGGCTCGTCTTATGAGGATCAATTAACGATGGGTAATATCTCTAACATAGAGAAGATTGATGAAATTTTTAAGACGTTAAAGCGGATATTAATTATAACAGTTGGTATTGAAGCTGTCGGAGCCTTCTTTATTTTTACTAGTTTAAGTTCTGCTTTGATACCTAGTCTGGGTGACCGGATTTATTTTTCAGTATTTCATTCCATATCCGCTTTTTGTAATGCAGGCTTTTCCACATTGCCCCATGGTATCATGGAAAACGGATATGTGGATAACTACAGATTCCAATTGAGCCTGATATTTCTTTTCGTTCTTGGAGGATTGGGATTCCCTATTGTAATCAACTTGTTGAAATACCTGAAACATTTAATCCGCAGAACATTCTTACAGATTTTCAATCATAAAAAAGATGTTTACAAGCCTTGGGTGATGAAACTGGGAAGTAAGATAAATCTGGTTACAACTATCTCTTTAATTGTTATCGGAACCATCCTTATTTTTATCAACGAGTATAATAATATACTGGCTTCTCATCAAGGAATCGGAAAATTCGTTACGGCATTGTTTACAGCGACAACACCTCGTACAGCCGGATTTAATTCAATCGACTTTAATCAGTTGCATTTATCCTCCTTGATTATTATAATCATCTTGATGTGGATCGGTGCTTCTCCTGCATCAACGGGGGGAGGTATAAAAACCAGTACATTTGCAATAGCCGTTCTGAACTTTATCAGTTTAGCCAAAGGGCGAAAGAATATTGAGGTATATAGTCGGGAGGTTTCCGAAACATCCATAAGACGTGCTTTTGCGGTGATGACACTTTCTGTTGTTGTTTTAGGGATAGGCTCATTACTTATTTCATATTTTGATGAAGGCTTACGGTTATTAGATATTATATTTGAATCGGTTTCGGCGTATAGTACAGTCGGGCTGAGTCTGGGGATAACTCCCGGTTTAAGTTCTGCCAGTAAACTGGTGCTGATAATACTGATGTTTATAGGACGTGTAACAACACTCACGCTGCTTATTGCTTTCTTTAAGCAAGTGAGGATGTCTAATTATACTTATCCATCGGAGGAGATACTGATTAATTAAAAAGAAGAAAGAATGAAATATATTATTGTCGGACTCGGTGTATTCGGTTCTTCACTTGCTGAGAAGTTAGCATCACAGGGCAATGAGGTAATCGGAGTAGATACAAAGATGCAACGGGTAAATGAACTGAAAGATAAAATAACGCATGTTGCATGTTTGAATGTAACAGATGCTGCTGCAGTAGAAACATTACCCTTGAAGAATACAGATGTGGTCATTGTCTGTATAGGAGAAGATCAGGGTGCTAATATAATGGCGACAGCCATGTTTAAAAACCTGAATGTAAAACGGCTTATAGGAAGATCCCTGAATCCTTTGCAAGAGAATGTGTTACAGGCAATCGGCGTACATGAGATTGTCCGGCCGGAAGAAGAAACCGCAGAAAGATGGGCGAAGAAACTAACGCTTCGGGGCATGGTAGATTCTTTTGAGTTGAATGAGAATTACAGCATGGTAGAAATTGTAGTTCCGGATATTCTTATTGGAAAGACAATCGAAGAAATCGGTTTTCGTAAGGAATATAATATGCTCGTGTTGACTGTTATCAAAAATGTAGAAAAGAAGAGCATAATAGGGAAAACCAGAGTTGTTGCCGACGTTCAAGGTATACCAACACCCGATACAATGTTAGAAAAAAATGATATCTTGGTTGTTTACGGATCTAACAACGATATTAAACAGTTTATAAGCAAGAACAAAAATCATAAATAGAAAAAGTGTGATTGGTAAATATATAATTGATAAAAAAGAAGTATCTTTTCCATGGTTATTCAAATCAGGTGTATAGTCTGAATACTAATAATATATAGCATGTATAACTTCATACGAAAAGTAGTCACTTACGTTAGTCTGCAAAAGCAAACCGAAGACTTTGAAGAAATCCATAATTCGATAACACAGGGTATTTCGTTCAAGGGGACGAATATATGGATATTAGTTTGCGCGATAATCATAGCATCCGTAGGGCTTAATACCAATTCAACTGCTGTGATAATAGGAGCCATGCTTATTTCTCCACTGATGGGGCCAATCAATGGAATGGGTTATAGTATTGCTATTCATGATTTTGGATTGCTTCGTCAGTCATTAAAGAACTTTGGTTTTGCGGTGCTGGCCAGCCTTATAGCATCCACTGTTTATTTTTCGATAACCCCCGTTCATACAGCCCATTCAGAGCTTTTAGCCCGAACCAGTCCGACGATTTATGATGTTTTAATAGCTCTATTTGGTGGATTTGCGGGTATTATAGCAATCAGCAGTAAGCAGAAAGGAAATGTTATTCCCGGTGTTGCTATTGCTACAGCCTTGATGCCACCTCTCTGTACAGCCGGCTACGGTTTAGCTACGCTCCAATTTTCTTTTTTCTATGGAGCATTCTATCTGTTTACCATCAACACTGTTTGTATTGCTTATGCTTCGGTTTTAATTTCTCAAATGTTGAAGTTTCCGATCAGAGATGCTAACATAAGTGAGACAAGAAAGAAACGTATCAATCAGGGGCTTTCCATCGTTCTTATTATCATCATATTGCCCAGTATATATTTGGGTTACCGGATGTCCCAGAATGAGAAATTCAGAGTAAATGCCGAAAAATATACACGTTATGTCGGCATATATAAAGGGAACTACTTATTAAACAATGAGATTGCTGCAAACAGGAAAGAAATTAATTTGGTATACGGCGGATCTTCGCTGACAGAAGAAGACAAAGATGCAATTGTCGGTCAGGCAAGCTTATTCTCTTTAGATGATGCGAAGATAACAATAGAACAAGGGTTGGCCATAGATAATGATATAGCTAAGGATAGACTAAAAGCTCAGTCTGAAGAAGAGAAGTCCCGGCAACAAATAGCCCGCTTAAATGTAGAGGTTGCGGGTTATAAACAAAAAATAGACAGTATACAGAGCCAATACCAGATAGGGAAGCAATTACTGTCAGAGTTGACTCCTCTATACCCTCATATAGAGAGTTGTTCGTATGCCCAATCATATATCTATACCCAGAATGATACTTTGCATAGAGCGAAAACTGGTGTATTTATGATCACATCTAAACGCATTCTACCAAAGAACGATCAGGAGAAAATAAAGAATTGGCTAATGAAAAGATTAAATGAAAAAGAAATTAGGGTCTATTTTGACAGAATTAATTGATTGATCAAGACCGAACTTGTAGAAATATTTTAATGGAATAATCAAGGGTCTTTTAAATTATTCCTCTACCTGTGTTAAATTATATTGTAGAAATGCCAAATATCAGAACGTGCTATTTCTTTTGATGCATTAGTTTTACTCCATTTATCTTATCTGAAATAAATCTCCCCCGGCTGTCTAAATAACTGTTTTAGAAATAAAGGGTGTATACTTCGTCATAATCATAGAAATTACTCTGATTAGATAAGCTCCCGAACTTCTATCCTCTGGTATTTGAGTAGTGTCTATTAGTAGTCTATATAGACGAACTAATAGAATGGTATAACCTATGTTGTAAATTTCTATTTTTCACAAAACGTATATGATCAAACATTTCATGAAAGAAAGTTTGCTAATCTTAAAATATTTATTTCCTTTGTTTATTATTTCCATTGGAATTATAATATATGTGCATAATTACAAAAATAAAGAATATACAGAAAATACTTTATAGACTCGAAAAAGTGTTTTTAGAAAACAATGGCATCACATTAAATGAAGCTATTATTATATATTCTTTGCCCGAAACAAGAAGCTCCTGTGCGGGTTATCTGTCCGGCCAGCTTGACGTATCGAACTCCCGGACATCTAAAATTCTGAGTAGCTTAGAGCAGCAGGAATATATTATAAGGACAATGGGACAAGCCGATAAAAGGCAGATGCTTTTTTCATTAACGGAAAAGGGACTGGAGAAAAAGAAAGAAATACAGAGATCTGAAGGTGAATATAGAGAACTTATTAAGTCATTGGCTAAGTTTATAGATTAACCAAAATTTTAGACAGATCTTATAAACCATTTTATTAAAAAAATAAATATATGAAAATATTAATTGTAGGAGGAGTTGCGGGGGGAGCATCTGTTGCAGCCCGTTTAAGGAGAATGGATGAACAGGCTGAAATTATTTTATTTGAAAGAGGCGAATATATTTCTTATGCCAATTGTGGATTACCATATTATATCGGAGGTACAATATCGGACAGAGATAATCTTTTCATTCAAACTGTAGATGGATTTTCTAAGCGATTCAAGATAGACATCAGGGTATTGCAGGAAGTAATCTGTATCAATAGGGAAAATAAAAGTATAACCATACAAAACCTTATCACAAATAAAGAATATACTGAATCTTATGACAAACTTATTCTATCTACCGGATCAGAACCGGTGAAACCTCCAATCAAAGGCATCGATAGCAGAAAGATATTTACACTTCGTAATGTACCTGATACCGATAAAATCAAAAACTTTCTTATAACTCATAAACCCCAAAAAGCAGTTGTCATCGGCGGAGGATTTATCGGACTGGAAATGGTAGAAAATTTACATGATGCAGGACTTGAAGTACAGCTAGTGGAGAAGGCGGATCAGGTTATGGCTCCAATTGATTTTTCCATGGCCGCAATAGTTCATCAGCAACTTAGGCAGAAAGGAGTAGAGCTTTATCTGAAAGAAGGAGTGACTTCTTTCCTCGAAGAAGAAAACGGCGTTAGAATAGTATTGGAAAGCGGTAGAGAACTTATCTCCGATATGGTTATTTTCAGTATTGGTGTTCGGCCCGATATTAAAATTGTAAAAGATGCAGGGCTGGAACTTGGAACGACAGGAGGGATTAAAGTTAATAGTTATATGCAGACGAGTGATAACAATATCTATGCCTTAGGTGATGCTGTGGAAGTACTGAATCCCATAATAACTAAGCAGATGTTGATTCCTTTGGCGGGTCCGGCCAATAAACAAGCACGTATTGTTGCAGATAACATACTGGAGGATAACAAATATATCTACCCGGGAACTATCGGCACATCTATAGCTAAGGTATTTGACCTAACCGTTGCGGCGACAGGCCTTTCATCCAAAGTGCTGAACAGGGAGTGTATCGAGCATATATCATCTTTTACTCATGGAAGTTCACACGCGGGATACTATCCCGGAGCATCTCAATTGTCAGTAAAGGTTAATTTCTCCCCTTTGACTGGAAAGCTTTTGGGAGCTCAGGTTGTAGGAAAAGAAGGAGCCGACAAAAGAATTGAGTTGTTTTCTGAGGTTATAAAAAAAGGAGGTACAATTTACGATCTGATGGATCTTGAGCATGCATATGCCCCGCCTTATTCATCGGCTAAAGACCCTGTCAATATGGCTGGTTTTGTAGCTGATAATATTCTTAAAGGAAAGATGAAAATAGCCCAATGGCGGGATATTGAAAAAATAAGTCTCGCCAAAACGACCCTTTTAGATGTCCGTACTTCAGAAGAATGCAGCGAAGGATATATCAAGGGTGCGATGAACATCCCCCTAGATGAACTGCGTTCCCGGATTAAAGAAATACCAAAAGAGAAGGACGTTTTAATCTATTGTGCTGTTGGCTTACGCGGGTATATTGCTTCCCGGATATTAGCACAATATGGATTTTCTAATGTTCTAAATCTGTCAGGAGGTTATATAACCTATGCAACAGCAATAGCAGAGTGCTCTTTATAATAGAAAAATTCAGCTATCACTCCGTATTTAAGCAAAATTAGAGTTTTAAATATATTGTTTCTTATAGAATTATATTCCTGTAGAAATAATGTGTTATCTTTGTAAGAAATATAAACGCAAATAAATATGCAAATTATAAAAAACAATTGGACATATCTCTTAGGAGCACTTATCGGAGCAATAGGCGGATATATGTATTGGAGGTACATCGGATGCAGTACCGGTACTTGCCCCATAACTTCATCTCCTACAGTTAGTACTCTATACGGAGTATTGCTGGGCGGCTTATTCGGAGGTATTTTTAAAAGGAGTAAAGTTAATAAACAGTAATAAAATAAATAATATGGCGGGATTTTTTAGCAGATTATTCGGATTGGAGGATAAAATTGATTTTAAAGCTCTTTTAGAAAATGGGGCTATACTCCTGGATGTCCGCACAAAGGAGGAGTACAGGCAGGGAGCGACAACAAACTCAATCAATATTCCTTTGGATAGCTTGAATAGTAATTTATCGAAATTGAAAAAAGATAAACCGATTATTGCTGTATGCGCCAGTGGTATGCGTAGTCGCAGTGCGGTGACTCTCTTAAAGAATAAAGGTTTTCAGAAAGTATATAATGGCGGAAGCTGGTTTAATTTTAATGAGTAACAGAATGAAACGCATATTAAAGAAATGGGATGCAGCCCGGATAATTCGTTTATTGTTGGGAGTGTTGATAGCTATCTATTCAATATCTACGAAGGATTATATGTTTTTAGTTTTAGGTGGATTGCTACTTTCTCAGGCAATTATGAATATTTCCTGTTGTGGCTCCGCAGGGTGCTATACAGACAATAAGTACAAAGAAAATATTTATGGAGATCAGATAAAAAAATATAAACCGGATTAAAAATGAAGTATACAATACTATTTCCACTTGTGGCATTATTGCTTATTTCTTGTAATAACACAGCTGAGACAAAAAGTCAAACAAAAGAAACAATTAAAAAAGAAGATAAAATGACAACAATACATTTAACAAAAGCAGAATTCTTGTCAAAAGTTGCTAATTTTGAAACAAATCCTACTGAATGGAAATATTTAGGGGATAAACCGGCATTGATTGATTTCTATGCTGATTGGTGTGGCCCTTGTAAAGCTATAGCTCCGGTGCTGGATGAATTGGCCGCAGAATACGGAGGTCGTATATATATTTATAAAATAAATACGGAAACTGAACCTGAACTAGCGTCTGCGTTTGGGATAAGAAGCATACCTTCTTTACTGTTTGTTCCGATGACCGGACAACCTCAAATGGCTGCAGGAGCATTACCAAAACAGCAACTGAAGGAGGCTATTGATAATCTTTTATTAAAAGAGTAACAGTAAATATAAATTTAGACTAAAATGGCAGACAATACAAATAATTCGCAAGTAAGAACATTATGCCAGATCAGAGATGTGTATCGGGCTATTTATGACTTTGAGTTAAACTTTCAGCAATTATATGATCTTGGACTGAACGAAGGGATGCTGCTATGTTCGCTGAATGCTCAGAAATATTCATCCAATGAATTGGCTAGTGTATTGGGATTGAGCAATTCGAATACATCGAAAGTGATAAAATCGGTCGAAAAGAAAGGGCTTATCAGACGTATTGTAGGTAAGGAGGATAAGCGCCAGATGTATTTTGCTTTGACTGATCTGGGCAAGAAGAAACTTGAATCGATAAAATGTGCTGAGTTTGATATACCTCAAACACTAGAATCTATTATAAAAAGATAAAATTTTTATCTATTGACGATTTATTCTCTCTTTTTTCTACTATAAAACAAGTTGCAAATACGCAACAAGAACCACTACGTATTAGTAAGTTAGATTTTGGATAAAAGATCTAACTTCCGTGTAATTTCATAGGTTAGGCAAATTTTATTATCTTTGTAAAAGTCTTGAATACATTGAAAACAATATTGTTTTTTCTTCTTTAAAATCTACTTATTCGGTAGATACCTTATTTAAGCGGAGTTGATCCGAAATATAGCCAATATATAATTCAGTTTTCTTAAAGGAATTTAGGTTACTCTTTTGGGCTTCATATGATAATTAATCTGAGGATAATAAAGTTTCTATAGGTTCACTACATCCTTCTGTGTTCAAGCGAATTATTCTATTTTTAATAATCGGACTGCCCTGCCCGATACAAAATACGTATTATGAAGTTGATTATTATATCCAATAGATTACCACTGAAAGTAGTGGAGGAGGGAAATGAGTACAAGGTTGTTCCTAGCATAGGTGGCCTTTCAACCGGACTGAACTCATTAGAGACAAATATGGAAATGCATTGGATCGGTTGGACAGGAATGTATCTTGATGATTTGCAAAAACAAGAAAAAATAGACAGACAGCTGGCTGATCTAAACTTTCATTCGGTAAATCTGACCCCTTCACAAATAGAAAATTATTATGAAGGGTACAGTAACAGCGTCATCTGGCCGCTTTCTCATTATTTTTTTAGCAATGTAAGATACAATAATGACTACTGGTCTGTATATAAGGAAGTGAATGCTTTATTCTGTGAAAAAGCAGTGCAAATAATAGAACCGAATGATATTGTTTGGATTCAGGACTATCAATTGATGCTTTTACCTCGAATGATAAGAGAGACAATAGGTGAAGTCCGCAACTGGGATTATCGATTTTGTTGGATTCGTGATGCATCGATGTCTATAGAAACCCTGATAGAACTTGGACATCATTCGACAGCGAAGCGGTTTATGGCTTTTGTAAAGGATATATTGAAATCTAAATCAGATTCTTTACAAATTATGTATGGAATAGATGGTAGCCGTACGTTAAAAGAAGAGATATTACCTCATTTGGCAGGATATGAAAATTCCCAACCGGTAAGAATCGGTAATGCCGCATATTTCCAAAAACAAAATGACACTTTCGGCTATTTGATGGATGTTATACATAGCTATTATTTCCGTTTTCCTGGGACATTGGGCGAGTTGGAAGAAATGTGGGAAGTTGTTAAATCGATCATCAGAACGGTTTATATTGTTTGGCGAAATCCTGATCAGAGTATATGGGAGTTCCGTAACATCGAAAAGTATTTTGTCTTCTCGAAGGTAATGTGTTGGGTAGCTCTTGACAGAGCAATAGAGATAGCTAAACTTTTAAATCAGGCCGATTATGTATCAGCATGGCAAAAAGAAGCGATGGCTATAAAAGAAGATGTGATGCTCAATGGCTGGAACGATCAGATTCAAAGTTTTACTCAAGCTTATGATAATACGCATATGGATTCATCATTGCTTTTGATGGAACAGTATGGTTTTATAGATGCAGGTAATGATCGCTATATAAAAACGGTAAAGCGTATAAAAGATGAATTATATCATAATGGATTGATGTATCGATATAAAGTTGATGATGACTTTGGTCTGCCGTCTTCTGCTTTTACTATCTGTACTTTTTGGCTAACTCGTGCATTGTTTATGATTGGAGAGAAAGGCGAAGCCCGGAAAATATTTGATCAGCTACTGACGTATTCTAATCATCTGGGATTATTTAGTGAGGATCTGGATTTCGAAACCAAGCGTATGATGGGGAATTTCCCTCAGGCGTATTCCCATCTGGCATTGATAAAGACTGCTTTACTATTCTCGGAGGAACGGAGATATATCAATTTTATTAAACCTTGAAAATTGACTCAGTAGAGTTTTTTATAAGCTATACAATAGAGGCACAGGTAATGAGAACCTGTGCCTTTGTTTTTTTATATCTTTTTCCCTACAAAGCGTATAACAGAAGCTTTCCCATTATGTCCTATACCTTCTGCCAGTCTTATTTCTTTTTCTTCTAAAAGATCGATCTCCATCGAATCAAAGATAGAGAGAATTTCTTGCTTCGAATACATCATATCCACATATGGCGGACCTCCGGCTAATGGGTTTTGTTGCTGATGTTTTACATGTTCTTTACCGAATCCTTCAATAATAATATGCCCTCCGGTTTTCAACAAAGGCAACAACGACCTGTGATATTTCTCTTTTAACTGTTCCGGTAGGTGAACATAGGTAAGAGCAATAGCATCATAAGTGTCTGCAATATAGTTTTCAGAGACATTTTCGAAATCAATCACTTTGAATGAAATATCCACACTATTCTTTTGAGCCAAACGCAAGGCTTTTCCTTTAGCTTGCTGGCTTTGGTCGAAAGCGTCTACAGTCCAACCCCTTATAGCTGCATACACACTATTACGCCCCTCTCCATCAGCAGGAAGAAGTATCTTTCCTGTCGGAAATATATCTATAGTTTCTTTGAAGAATAGATTCGGGGTTTCTCCATAACGATATTCTTCAATATTGTAACTTTCGTCCCATTTATTATTCATAGTTATTCATTTTTAATTAATATGCACTGAAGAAATCGGGCTTTATCGTAAATCCTATTCTTACCTGATTTGTATATTTCTTGTAATTCAGCAACCCTTCTCCATAACCGGCATAATAATCCAAAGTTAGGTATTGGTTTGAATTTTTGGATACCCTAAATGATAAAGATGTCTGTAAATTAGGGTTTATAAACTTATCCCGTGGGATTATATTAAGACTAAACCACCATAGATTTTTACTATCAATATAATTAACGGAAAATATACCATAACCTTTATAACGTAACAAATCTTTATTATTATCTCCATCTACATAAGGTAGATACACTTGAGCCTTAGCCGATAAGCGCATATTGTAGAAATATTTGGCTGACAGATTCAGATAGTTCCAACTACGAGAATCTTCTCCTGCTTTTCCATTCGATTCATGTTCCAGAGAAACCATTACCGCTCCTTTCAGTTTGTTATCTTTTATGACATACCTTCCTATACCTATTCCCGGATTGTAATTTGTATCGCGGAAAGGACTTGATTCATCATAAATATCCCAGAATGACTTCTGTGAATAAGTAATATATAAGAACGAATTGAAAGGAAGTACACTGCGGGTAACTCTGTGGCGAATACTAAACTGAAAGAATGCATCCGCTGTTTTACGGGTTACCGATTTATTTAAAGGGATTCCCGTTACCATATAATTATCCTTATACACCGCAAAAGGAGCCTGCTTGTCTAGTACAGACCTTACAAGGTCTTCTGAAACTTCAATCGGTCTATGTTTCAATACATTTATTGACTGCATCTCATTCAGATAGTTATTCCGAAGTGAAATACAATCTACCTGTAAGATCGTATTTTCTTGTGAGTAGACCCTGGGTATGTGTATAATGAGGATAAACAATACGATTATTATATAAAATATTGTTTTCATATCTAAAAAAGAGAGCAAAAGACGATTTCAGAATTCGGTTTTGCTCTCTCAGAAACTTATTAATCAATTCACCGTTTAATGTTTAATTTATCGAGCAGGATTTCCAACGGACAAAATTTAGTAAATGAAGACTGTATCAGATTCACTCCCACAAATGCAGGCAACAACAGCCATCCGATGGAAACAAAATAAGCCAACGAAATACCTATCAAAACCATTGTACCGGCTACTATACGGATAATATATTCACGTTTCATAATTAAATCAATTTAGAGAAGTTTTCTACATCAAGAACAAAGGCGTGTACAGGAAAAGGATTATTGGTTTCAATATTACAACTATCAATTTCCATAATAGCATTATCTGCAATTTCTTTTGTTACAAAGCTGAAAAGCATGATCGAATTTGTCTTAGCATTACTTCCATTCGCTGCAAACCAGCCTAAGTTTTCCTCTTTCTTTTTATAGCCAGTGATATTGGTCACACTGAACCGTTTCACTCCAGCATCTTGGAGCAGGCTTGCGACCTGCTCTTGATATTCTTTTATACTTAATACAACTAACAGTTTCATAATTATTTAATTTTCTTTTTCAACATTTTGTAATATAGTAATGGCACTACAATCAATGTAAGTACGGTAGAGGTTATCGTACCTCCCATCAGTGAGATTGCCAGACCTTGGAAAATAGGGTCGAATAGGATAACTATTGCCCCTAACACGACTCCTCCGGCAGTCAGTACGATTGGAGTGGTGCGTACAGCTCCGGCTTCAATAACAGCTTGCTTTAGTGGAATACCATCTTTTAATCGGATATCTATAAAATCAATGAGTAATACCGAGTTACGTACCATAATTCCCGCGAGGGCAATAAATCCAATCATCGACGGAGCACTAAAGTAAGCTCCCATAATCCAATGGCCGAAAATAATCCCAATCAATGATAGTGGTATTGCCGCCAATTGTACTAATGGAGTGATAAAGTTTTGGAACCAAGCGACAATCAGCACATAAATGATTATAAGGACAAATAAAAATGCTAATCCCAAATCGCGAAACACCTCATATGTTATCTGCCATTCACCATCCCATTTTAAGGAAAAGTTGTCTTCATACTTAGGTTGCTCGCTGTATTCCTCCGACAAAATATATCCTTCGGGCAGTTTTACTTCCGACAACCTATCCGACACTTCCGTAATGGGATAAATAGGGCTTTCTAAACTTCCTGCAACCTCGGTTAATATGTAGACCACACGTTTTTGATCTTTGCGATGCATGCTCTTTTCTTTTTCTCCTTTAGTAATCTTCACTAAATCGCTAACAGGAATAGCTATGCCTTGCTGGTTCACAACTTTCATGCTTAATACATCTTCTATACTCGATTTCTCTTTTTCTGACAGTTGAAGTACAATACCTACTTGATTGACTGACGACGGTTGATGCAACACACCCACGGACATACCCGACAAAGCCGCTCTCATATTCTGAACCACTTGCGCATTCGGAATGCCCAATTTCATCGCTTTGTCTTTATCCACCTCAAATTTATATTCGGTCTGAGCATCTTCTACCGACCAATCCACATCGACTACATTGTCAGTTTGCGCCAACAGATCTTTCACCTGTTTGGCTACAGCTATTTGTTGTTCATAGTCAGGGCCATATACTTCGGCTGCAATGGTAGACATGACAGGAGGACCCGGAGGAACTTCCACCACTTTTACATTGGCATTGTATTTTTTACCGATAGCTTGCAAATCGGCACGCACCGATGTAGCTATATCATGACTCTGTTCACTACGTTCTCCTTTATCAACAAGGTTGACTTGTATATCGGCCACATTATCACCCATGCGCATATCATAATGGCGAACCAACCCGTTAAAGCTGATAGGAGCGGATGTTCCCACATAAGTTTGATAATTCGTTACCTTATCATTCCGACTGATATACACAGCTAATTCTTTAGCTACGGCGGCAGTACGTTCCAATGTCGTTCCCTCCGGCATATCTATCACTACTTGAAATTCATTCTTATTGTCGAAAGGCAACATTTTTACCGGAACAGATTTTGTATAAAACAACACAAACGATCCTAGTAAAACGACAGTTAAGCCAATCATAAATGTCCAGCGGCGTTTTCTGCTTTCCAAAAACGGTGTTACTATTTTAGCATATAATTTGTATATTTTCGTTTCGTGCAAATCTGTTTCTTTTTCTTCACTTTCGTGTTCTTCTCCTTTTTTATCTTTATGTCTTAAGAATAAATAGCCGAAATATGGAGTCAATGTCAGAGCTACCAGTAAAGAGAAAATCATGGCTATGGATGCACCTATAGGCATCGGACTCATATATGGACCCATCATTCCCGATACGAATGCCATGGGCAGTACGGCAGCGATAACAGTCAGCGTTGCCAAGATAGTCGGATTCCCTACCTCATTGATAGCATATAGCGCAGCTTGTAACGGTGGTAGTTTTTTCATCTTGAAGTGACGGTGCATATTTTCCGCAATCACAATGGAGTCATCCACAACAATACCTGTAACAAACACCAAAGCAAACAGTGTAATACGATTGAGTGTATATCCCAAGAAGTAATAAGCAAAAAGAGTCAGGGCAAACGTTACAGGCACGGAAAGAAATACTACCAATCCGCCACGCCAGCCCATTGCCAACATCACAAACAGGGTTACTACCACAATGGCAATAGACAAGTGAAAAAGCAATTCGGATACTTTATGTGATGCCGTTTCTCCGTAGTTACGGGTAACGTCAACATGTATATCATTAGTGATAACATCTTTTTTCAGATGCTCTACTTTGTTGATCACTACCTCTGCCAGCTTCATGGCGTCTGCACCTTTTTTCTTAGCAATGGAAATAGTTACGGCAGAATAGTCATCGGGCATATCCGCTTTTTTATCGCCCGACGCAGCACCATATCCAAACGAAACATATTGTTTAGGGACTTCGGGGCCGTCTTCTACTTCTGCGATTTGATACAGATAGACCGGTTGATTATCATTTGTTCCGACAATCAGATTTTTCACTTCTTCCACATTGGTAAAAAAATTGCCTGTTTGCACTGAATAAACCATATCGCCTGTTACGATATTTCCGCTTTGCATTTGGGCATTGTTCGCTTGTAGAGTTTGGGTTATAGCTCCAAAGTCTAGTTTACTCTGTGCCATTTTATCCTTATCGAGCATGACCTTTACCTGACGGCTCTGTCCTCCTACAACATTGACTTGTGCTACATCCGGTATTTTCTTTATTTCGTTGCCAACCACTTCTGCTACCTGACGTATCTGATAATCGCCCATCTTATCACTCCAAAGAGTGAAAGCTAATGCAGGAACATCGTCTATGGCTCGCGATTTCACCAAAGGCATAGTTGCGCCTTGTGGCATACGATCCATATTCTTCATCATCTCATTGTAGAGCTTAACCAACGAACGCTCGACATCTTCACCCACAAAGAATTGTACAGTAAGCATACCCATACCATTCATAGAGGTAGAATATACATGCTCTACCCCTTTGATATTCGAAATGATCTTTTCGATAGGTTGTATTACTCCCGATTCTACTTCCTGAGGTGTTGCCCCGGGATAACCAATCATAATATCCGCCATCGGAACTTCTATTTGAGGCTCTTCTTCGCGCGGAATGAAATATATGCTGAACAGTCCTAAGAGCATAAAGGCAAACATGAGCAGGATACTCAATTTTGACTTGATAAACGCTCCGGCTATTTTTCCTGAAATTCCGTTTTCCATAATTTTACTTATTTACAGATACTTTTACTCCGTTATATAATTTGCCTTCGGCTTTAGATACAATTCTGTCATTTTGGCTCAAGCCGGAAAGTACTTCTACCTGATTGCCGATTGTCTTACCTAAACGTATCCAGCGAAGATTAGCTTGATTCAGATCGTCTATTACATATACTCCTGTCAGTTGGTCACGATAAACAATTGAGTTTTTATCCAACATAATTTTAGAAGAGATATCCTCTCCTGTTTTATTCGGTATCAAAATATTGACATACATGCCGGAGCGGATATTAGTTTTATCTTTTGCGTCGATAGCTAACTTCATCGAATATTGTCCCCCTGTACGGAATGCCGACGGACTAAGCTCCGATACTTTTCCATCAATAGTTGTGCCTAATGATTTCAACTCTATTTTGGCAACATCTCCTATTTTGACATACGGTATATAGTTTTCGGGAATGGATGCTACGATTTGTAATTCGCCACTCTGCTCAATCGTCAGAATAGGCATTCCCGGGTTTGCCATACTGCCTTCGTCCAGCATTTTTTGTGTTACCACTCCCGAGAATGGTGCGCGTATATTGGTGTAGGAAAGCATTGCATTTATTTCGTTCATCTGCTGGCGAGCCATCTGCACTTTGGCATTCATCGATGTGTTTTGCAAAGACACATCTTCGAGTTCCTTGTCTGATACACTGTTTTGGCTGCGCAGTGTTTTGAAACGCTCATAATCACGCTGCGCATTCTTTGACGCGGCTTCAGCTTCGGTAATCATAGCCTGTACCTGTGCTTTTTTTGCCAGAATATCATCGCTGCTAATAGATACGAGGAGTTGCCCTGACGCTACTTTGTCGCCTGGTTTCACATATATTTTGGTTATATAACCCATCATACGAGTGCTGATATTGGCCGTTTGCTTAGCAGTGACCTCACCACTAAGATAAAAGCCTTCGTTAGATGACTGAGTTGGAGTGTAAACTTCGACTTTCACTATGGTTCTATCTTTATCCTCGGGCTTGTTGGATGAAGAGCAGGAATAGAAAGCCGAGATACCTACTATTACTAAAAATACATTTCTTAAAGTTTTCATATCTATTTATAGGTTTTGTTTATTATTTCGTCTTTGATAAAAAATTGAGGTATGCCTCTGTGATATTATATGACATGATGGACTGTGATAGCAGGAGTTTCTGTTGCGAAAGTTGCGCTTGAGCCATCAACAGGTCAGTGGTGCTGGCTAAACCTTCATGATGGCGATTGGTTAGAATACGTAAGGCTTCGTCGGCTTGCCCTACACTTGTATTTTGCTTGTTTATCTCTATTTGCAAATCGGTCAGATCTCGCTTGGTTTTATTTAATTCTAATCGCTCTTTCTTAATGTGCAGGTTTAGTTCCTCTTGCATTCTGTCTCGTTGAAATTGTGCTGACTTCATCTTACTGCGGTTTTGATTTCCCGAAAATATTGTCCAGCTTAGATTTATACCTACCAAATAAGAATCATTACGGAATTTGAAGGCTTTAGAATCATTCAGTCCATACGAACCGAAAGCATTGATACGTGGCAGGAATGCCATTTGTGACGATTTTACCATCATATCAGTTGCATTCACAGCCTTGTTTAACGCCATTATATCGGAACGAAAAGATGAAAGTTCAGCGGCTTGATATAGGCTCATCTGTTGGGACAAGGAATCTGTTGTATACACTTCATCGTTAGCATCCTGTCCCATCAAAAGCCGTAGCCCGTCGGAAGCATTATGTATATTACTTTCAGCTTTTGCCAGGGCTGCCTCAATCGTATTCACCTGTACCTGAGCATTCAATACATCCGATTTTTGAACTAATCCTTGATTATAAAAATTGGAAACTGATTGATGTATTTGTTTCACATCATCTAATGATTTTTGAAGAATGTTTCGAGCCTGATACGACATTTGTAATTGAGTATATGCTTTTCGCACTTCAAACTCAATATATTCTTTAGTTCGTTCGACCTTATATTTATAGACTTCTTCGTTAGCTTTTGCCCCTTTCCGTGCATAAATCATGTCCATATTCAGCAATGGTAGCTTAGCCTCTACCTGCGTACTGTAATTTTGGCTGGCTCCCGGATTGTTTAGCTTGGCAGGATCGAAATCCATAGCTGTAACAGATTCTTGTTGTAGCAAAAAGCCAAATGCATTCAATGGATTATTGGTACTTAAAGCGGTATACCCTACCGTAATTTGAGGAAGGAATACGGCATCTGTTTGATGATAATTTGCATTCGCTACTTTGCCATCTAAATCGGACATTTTCACATTACTGTTATTTTTCACTGCTATTTCTACAGCTTTATCAACGGTGATGTATGGTGAATTTTGCGCCTGGATAGAGAGGCCAAGCCAAATCACACTTAATGTAATAATTATCGCTCTTTTCATTTTTATCATGTTCTTTATTATCGTTTATTTTATTTTCCATTGGAAATATACAGCAAAGGAAAATAATATTTTCCAAAGAAACAAATTTCCATAGGAAAATATAGTAAAATATTATTTATTGCATTATTACGAACATATGTTCATAATAATATTATCTTTGAATGTTTTAAAACCGCAATCAAATAATATTTATGGCTCGAATAAAGAAAAAGAGACTAGTCCAGATGGCTCCTTGTTTTGGAGGATTCAAGCCATTCGGAGTACTTAACGAAAAACGTAGTAAAGTCATGATAAATATTGAAGAATACGAGGCTCTCAAGTTATGTGACTATGAACATTTGACTCAAGCAGAAGCGGCAGAATTAATGAATATCTCACGCCCTACATTTACCCGTATTTATGAAAGTGTTCGATCTAAAATTGCACGGGCATTCATTGAAGGCTTACCGATTACTTATGAGGGAGGAGATAGCTTGATTGCAGAATGGTGCACGTGTGATAAATGCGAAATTATATTTACTCTAAAAAATATAGGTGGAAAGAGCTGTCCCCTTTGCAAGAGTAAAGAGATTACATTAAATAAATTTGAGTAAATGATTATTGCGATTTCAACAGATAAAAAAGACGATTTGGATCAGCCGGTTTCGGAAAACTTTGGACGAAGCCAATGCTTCTGTTTGTATAATGCGGATACAGAAGAGGTGACATTTATCGAGAATATAGCAGGGGCGGCAAAACAGAATGCGGGAATAAAAACTATAAATTTCTTACTTGAACTAAATGTTGATACTGTCCTATCAGGTCGTTTTGGTACTATAACGACTGTTTTATTAAGAGAAAAAAACATCCAGATAATCATTCCACAGAGAACAAAAATAGTAAGTGAAATTATCAATCAATTAAAAAATCAAAAGTTATGAAAATTGCAATACCAACAAGAGCGAATGCTGTTGATAATCATTTCGGACATTGTGAATCCTATTCTATATTTACCATCGGAGAGAATAAAAATATAGAAAGTACCGAGACGTTAGCTTCTCCTCAGGGATGTGGCTGCAAAAGTAATATCGCCTCGGTCCTACAAGACAAGGATGTAACAATTATGCTTGCCGGTAATATGGGAACAGGCGCATTAAATATCCTAACAAAACATGGGATAAAAGTATATCGTGGATGTTCCGGAAATGTAACAGGGCTAATCAATGACTTCTTAGACGGTAAAGTGACTGATTCGGGAGAGGGGTGTAATCATCATGAGGAAGGCCATCAGTGTGAACATCACTGATACAAGGATGCAAAGAAAGTGTTAGTCTGCCGATAAGCAGACTAACACTTTTTATCAGTAAATAATTAGTTGAGACCATGTTATTCCGCTAATATCAGTAAGGGTCAGTTTGTATTCACCCTTTTCTAAGGCATGAAGACGCTCATCATCTATAGTCAATACGGCTTTGCTACCTAAAGGTATTACCAAACTGTGTTTTCCCGGAGTAACTTTTGCAACGTAATAATTGCTGATGTTCGTCTCGGGAAACATCGATAATTCTGATCCACTTTTATTAATAACAATATTACCCTCTTTATCCTTCAGTCCAATGCCAATCAGGAAAGAACCGTATACATCTGCTCCTTCTACCCTGAATATCGTAAAGGATAATCCCTTGTTTGTCAAGCTAGCATCTGATATCTCTACAATGGGTTTAACCGACTTGTTGTAAAGATTCCCCCATACTCCATTATGAAAATATTGGTTTGTGAACAAGGTCATAAAGAATATAACGATTGTTCCCGAAATTGCTATTCGTTGTATTGTTTTCATATTTAAAGGAAGGGACCCAGATCCAATCCAAGAAAACAACTTTAGTCTAGACTCCGGCATCTTTTTGAGTAAACAATTATCAATTGAATATTTCCCTCCACCAGTGAAAAACAGTGCAAATCCTGTGGATATACCCAATATTCCGATTTGCCACTCATCCAGACATGTTGTTCCCAACCAACCCGAGCCAAGTAAAATACCTGTTGCTAAAGCCAATACTCCAACGCTCATTAGCCGGGTCATTAGCCCGAGCATAATGAACAGTCCGACAATTGCTTCTATAATAGTAAAGATAACCATCGCCCACCAAAGAGTATCGGGATTAGATACTAGATATTCTATCATAGGTTTTATTCCTAGAGCATTTGGCAGGAAGTGGTTAAATTTTTCTCCGATATATCCCGAAACGTCGGGATTTAACTTGTTTTCAAGAATCAATCGTCGCCAAAAAGCAGAGAAGTAAGTCCACCCGACAACCAATCGTAGTGCTAGCGTGAAAGTCCCTGAAAGACTATATAGTTGAGATAATTCTTTATGATTCTTTTGCATAAGAAAGTTGTTTAATTATTAAATACTCGAATAAATGAGAAACCCAATAAAATGAATTTCATTTTATTGGTAATTTTAAAACATATTTTCGGGATTTAAATAATTAACTTTCGAAAGAGGAGAAAAATAGGAACCTCTTTGTATCTACTAAGGTTGAAATAGCCAATGTGGGAAATGACTGAAGTGTTTGAATCAGAAGAGGGACTATCTGAATCTTTCCGTAAAAATTGAACTTTAATATTAAAATATTGTTTTCTTTTTTGCGATTCTTTATCCTTAGTTAATACAGCTAGGCATGCTTTGGAAGATTTGTAATTGTCAGTTTGAGCAGATGTATTCACCGGAATGTCCAATAATAATCTAACTTCCTGTTTAAGTGGGCAAGAAAGGCTTATGAGGATTGCCAATGGCAATAGAGCCAAATATGTGATAATACTTTTATACATCAACTCGAAAACTTGTACAAATAGAAAGTAAAACAAAGACGAAGCAACAATGTTTGTTTATTTTGTTTATTTTAAGATTCCGTATTCCTCTTTAATTACTTCGGAGTGTCTCCTATATAGCTTTGAAAATTATAATTTGAATGTATATTTAGAATATGACTGTCTGCCATTTATAAACAAATGTCTATCCTTAGTTATTTTATTCTATCCCATAAATCCTAATTAGTAATTATCAATAGTTACCTCATTATTTTTTCTATAAGTTAAAGATGCTTCTTTCATATATGACCTAATCTTATGATAAGTAAGGATATTTATCTATTCTGAGATCACTACAAATATATTATCACTTTCTTTTTGATTCAATAAGTCATTACTTATATATATCCTACGATATAATTTGAGTTAAATGTTTGTTTTAGAGAATACGATAATTGCTAATCTTTGTATGTCTAAAATTGTAAAATATTATTTATATGAAAAAAAAGAAAATTCTTTCAAATAAGAATTCGGTGTTAATAGCTTTTCGCAAAACCCTCGAAATGAAAAAGCTGAGTGGTCGATATCACACGGTTGCGAACTATGTGAGCTTTATTAATAAATTAAGTCTGTATCTTGGGAAACAAAGCGAATCTTTTTCTATAGATGAGCTAAACAAAGGCTGGGTTGAATCATATATTGAATGGCTACATGAAAGACATCCGGATAAACCCCAAACTGTAGATTTCTATTTTAGAGGGCTTCGCTCCTTATTTAACGCTACAATTAAGACCAAAGAATATGCCGATCTTAATATTATAAATCCATTTATTGGATTGTATGTAAAGAAAGGATTAACGCCTAAAAGAGCACTTTCCGTAAAAATGTTATCGAAACTGCTAAATCCGGAATTAGGTTCATCTCTAACCGATAGTCAAAGAGAATCCTTGGATATATTATTAGTGAGTCTATATTGCCGGGGAATGGTCTTTCATGACATATATAACCTCAGGTGGAATATGATTAACGATTTCTGGCAAATTGAATACCGCCGAAGTAAGACCGGACAGTCTATTCGTCTGACTGTTCCAAAAGAGGCACAAGAAATTATGTTACGATATAAAAAAAACAATAATTTGTATATCTTTCCTTTTCTTAGAGAAAAAAATAATAAAACTATATTATGTGAGAAATCCGCATTAAGACGAGTCAATCGGCATGCTTTAATTATTGGTCAAATGCTTCATCTCCCGGCTAAATTAACTACTTATGTTATGCGGCATAGTTGGGCTACATTAATGCTGGAAGCCGGAAAATCGGTTGAGATTATTAGCCAATGCATGGGACATACATCAATAAGAACAACACAAATATATTTATCGTCTATTTCAACGACAAAAGTAGATCGGGAAGTAAATGATATGTTGAATCGTTTTGTTCGATTGGGTAAGAAAAGAAAAGAAAAATATCAAAAAGACTTTTGTACTTCGGTAGTCCCATAAGACTCTTTCTTTGTGGGAAAGAGTTTTCCAACTGTGTCTTAAATATTTGCAGCAAAGATAATTATATTTTTTTAAGATTCAATAGTTATTGCCTATATTTATTGAATATCAATTATTTCTATATTGGATTGTAGTATATGAAACTATATTTTGATCATAGCTTACATTTTTCCACACGCAATTTTGCCTGACAATAAGGTAATAAAATAATATAACACATTATTAGACAAATTTATAAGTTTTATATTCTCTGAATGTAAAACTTCACTATAAACAGAATACACAATTAAGATTAAGAAGTCTCTTTCCCACAAAGAAAGAGACTTCTTGCTGTAAAACACTTTAACAATTGAACTTAAAGATGAATTTCAGCAATCAATTAAACAAGGTCTACGTCGTCATTTTAATCTTTATTTTTTGTAACCAGCAAGCACGGAGCCAAGAGGTTGCAATAAAGACTAATCTGGCTTATTGGGCTACTACAACACCTAATTTGGGAATGGAGTTTGCTTTGGGCAAAAAGAGTACACTTGAAATCAGCGGAGGTTTCAATCCTTTTGAATTCTCAGATAATAAGAGGTTCAAGCATTGGCTCGTCCAACCGGAATATCGTTGGTGGTTCTGTGAAACCTTTAACGGACATTTTCTTGGAGTGCACGCACATGGTGCACAATTTAATGTAGGAGGGTGGGATATTCCTATCGGTAGACTGGATGTCTTTAAAGATAAACGCTATGAAGGTTATCTCTATGGTGGAGGCCTTAGTTATGGCTATCAATGGGTGTTGAGTAATCGTTGGAACTTCGAGTTCAATATCGGAGCGGGATATGCCCGCATTCATTATAATGAATACCCATGCAAAGATTGCGGAACTAAGCAGGATGAAGGTAATTATAATTATTGGGGTGTGACAAAAGCTGAACTCTCATTTATTTACATAATAAAATAGGACACAATGAACAATAATATAATGAAAGCAATACTGATCGTAATCTTCTTAGGCTTTATAATACCTCTTCATTCCCAGATGATACAATCAGGAGATTTTAAGGTTTCTTCCGAGCATATCAGTAAGGAAAGTAATCATGTATCTATTTCGATGATTTTTGATTTGGATGGGATGATCGTTAAACGAAATGAAATGGTTATTTTAACTCCTGTTCTTAAATCAAATGAACCTAATGGAGAGATATTATCACTTGCACCAGTAGTTATAACCGGAACTCTGCGTAATAAAATTATTAACCGTAAACAGATCCTGGGAAACGGTGATCAACTCCCTTTTGAAACAGAACCACAGACCATCTTAAAACGTAAAAACAACACATCCCAGTCAGTAAATTATAATACATCCGTGGCTTATAGACAATGGATGGATAATGCCTCGCTTACAGTTCAAAAAGCTGTATCCGGATGCGCTAACTGTTATGATGAGTCAGACAGGCAATTAATCGTTCAAAATATTTTGCCAAAGCGAGATCCGGCATCTTACAAATTGACATTTATCATCCCGGAAGTGGAACCTGTGAAAGCACGCAGTGACCGTCACACGGCGACTTTCAACTATCATGTTGATCGCTATGAACTGTTAAGGGATTACAGGAATAATAGAGTTCAATTTGATGAAGTAGACAGGATTATTGGGGATATAAGAGATAACCAAGATCTTGAAATAACCGAATTCACCATTGCTGGATATGCCTCTCCCGAAGGCAGTTTTGAACATAATCGCATACTGGCGCAAAACAGGGCTAATTCCTTTGCTCATTACCTGGTCTCCAAATTTGGTGTCTCGCGCGACAAATTTACGGTTGAAGGCAAAGGAGAAGACTGGGAAGGTCTGCGTAAAGCAATTTCTGTTTCATTCCTGGCAGACAAACAAAATATTCTGAATATAATTGACAAGGTTCAGAATCCCGATGTGCGGAATATTGAACTGTTGAAACTTTCAAACGGAGATACCTACAAAACACTGCTTAATAATTATTATCCTCTATTGAGACGTACAGAATATACAGTAGCCTACGTGGTACGTGCCTTTAATGTGGAAGAAGCCAGAGAAGTGATAAAGAAAAATCCAAAACTTCTCAGCCTAAACGAAATGTACCTGGTGGCAGAAAGTTACCCATCGAACAGCAAAGAGTTTCGTGACGTCTTTGATATCGCAGTCAGATTATACCCTGAGAGCGAAATTGCTATTATTAATTCCGCAGCCGCAGATATTGAAAGCAAAAATTATGACACAGCCATTGAACGGCTAAAAAGAATAGAAGAGAAACCGACTGTGTGGAATAATCTTGGTGTGGCTTATATATTAAAAGGTGATATGGAAAAAGCTTTAGGGTATTTCAATAAATCAGCAGATAACGGAGATAAAGATGCAAGTGCCAATCTGGAAATTATTAATAGAATCCTCAAATAAAAATAATATACAATACTGATAAACCGCATTATTCACAAAACAAACAAAAATAGATTTTTAATTTTTAATCGATAAAAAAATGAAAGTAACCAAATTATTTTTAACTGCTGCAATCGCATTAAGTTTGGGATTGACAGCCTGTAGCAATGACGATGATATATCATCGGGCGGAGAAAAAGAAGGTAATACGAATGTGAGTGTTACCTTGAAGATGTCCCAGAATTCAGGGTTGAGGGCAACAAAAGCTCTGCCTGAAGATTACAACAATATCGGGGAATGGGCTGGAAAAGACGATATAAAAACTGTAGCTGTTTATCTCATAGACGGATCATCGGTTACCTCAAAATCACTTGAAGTCGGTGCCAGTGGCTCAGGAAAAGATTATGAAAAAATCATAAACGGTAGTGACATAACACTGGTTCCTAAGACACAAAATGCTGCAATTAAGACTACAGCCGGAGCCAAGAAAGTATATGTTCTGGTAAACGGAACAACAGAAGTAGTAAATGCGTTGGCTAAAACGCCGGTGGCTGAGTTTGAAAATGCTTACACCCAGGCGGCGTTGTATCTGGCTAACTCGGGTGCCCAAACATTTACCAATACTTCTGCGGATAAACTAGCAGTCAAAAATGGGACGACAGATGAAACAATCGTCATGACCAATGTTGAGCCTAAAACAATAAATGTGGAAGCCAATGTAACAGATACCGAAACGTTGGCTACAACCTCACCTAAAAACCGTGTTAGCCTGGAAGTGGAAAGAGCTGTCGCCCGGGTTATGGTTTCGACTCAGGCTTTGAGCTACACCGTGCCTTCAGCGGGAGGTTCACCCCTAGGTGTGATATCCGATATCAACTGGGTACTGGCACAAGGTGAAAGTTCTTTGTATATCCAACGGAAAGCAGATTGGGTTACACCTAGCTATTCATGGGTTCCCACTTCAGATGCTGACTTTTGGGGGACCGATATTACAGGTAGCTCTTCTAAATACGATTATTCGGGTTTGTTTGAAAACTATGACTCTGCTAACCAGTTCGGAGGAACTGCCGTTAAAACAATGACTGACTATGCAACCGATCCTTACGGACAAGTAACCGCAGAGTTGAATGCCGAACTGTCAGGTAAATTTATCCTGCCAAACACACACGCTTATGCTGCAGGTGCTACTTCCAGCTATAAAAAAGGAAATACAGCCTATGTGCTTATCCGTGCTAAATTCACACCTGCGGCTGCGGCATTTGCAGACGGTGAAACGTATACTCCAAATAACGACTTCTTCGTGGGTGAAAACGGTAAGTTCTATACTACTGCCGAAAACGCCCAAAATACAGCGAAAGGTGGTGTTGAAGATCAGACTGTAGCTAGATATGTAAAAGGTAAAGTATTATATTATGCATGGGTAAATCCTGATGCTGTTCCGGCATGGTATAATTCTCCGGTTATAAGAAATAACGTATACCATATCCACATTACAGGATTCAGAAATCTGGGAACAAACTGGAACCCGTTATTCCCTGAAGATCCGAATAATCCGAAAGGCCCTGAAGATCCATCTAACCCGGGTACGAATCTACCTCTAAATCCGGATCCTAAACCAAGTGTACCTGGATATAATGAGCCTGAGAATCCGATTAAACCGACTGATCCATTAACTACTCCTGAAACATGGATGAGCGTGGATGTGAAAGTTCTTCCTTGGACGCTTCACTCGTATTCTGTATCTCCGGGGATTTAATCTTCAAAAATAAAAAACAATAACTTCGGTAGGGAGCGGTATTTCCCTACCGATTATTCAAATCAAACATTAAATTAATAAAAAGTACAAGGGATGAAGAATTTACGAATCTGGATAATAATGGTATTGTTCGCGACAGGGGCTCTTTTCTGGGGTTGCGATTCCCTTATCTACGATGACCTGAAAGATTGCCCTCAGGGTGTTTATGTAAAATTCTACTCCAAGACCCCATGTGTAGACGATTCCCTGTTTATAGGGAGCGTATCCTCACTAACCGTATTTGCATTCGATCAGGAAGGCAAACTTTCAACTACAGTACAACAACAGGATGTAACCTTGGATCGTGACTATGAAATGCTTGTTCCCGTATCTGACGGAAATTATTCATTTATAGCATGGACAGGGATAAATGATAAATTCAAAAAAAATACATTCACTCCTGGAATAACCACCAAAGAGGATGTGATGATGACTATTAACTCAACAAATAATATAGCGACCACTCTTACTTCTACAGAACGTATATGGCATGGTGAAAGCCCGGTCGTTTTTTTACCCAATCCGGAAGAATACGGCTCGTTATATAAACATACAGCAGTAAATCTAAGGGAACTGACCAACAGGGTCAAGATAATCGTCGAGTTCGATAATGTTACGATGAAAACATATGACCCGACAAAATTGAATGTAGCCGTTTCATCGGCTAACGGTACGGTACGTATAAACGGTACGATGCCTATGAATACTCCGGTACTGACCTATCCGTCTATAGAGACCAAACTGGAAGGAAATACAGGTGAATGGAATTATGCCATGCTGGACCTTACTACCGGTTACAGCAACAAACTGAATATTACCTATACAGGAAACGATAAGGAAGAAACCGTCTTTGACGGTGACCTGATTGCCAGCATCCTGTTAAGGGCTGTAGACAAGGGTGTAAACCTCGACTGTGAAAATGACTTTACAATCAAATTCCTGATCAAGGATTATTGTGCCGAGTGCTGGACTCACTTCAGTTGCGCCATTTATGTGAACAACTGGCTTGTTCATAGCTATAGCACTGATTTATAAATTTAAGCCTGCCGGGCTTGAATAATCCAAACGATTATGATATTAAAAATACGATATATACTCTTACTCTGTCTGCCGGTTCTGCTTGTGGCTTGTGACTCTTTTATCTATGAAAATCAGGATGAAACAGACAAGACAACCAAAGGACAGGAGGTATACTTATCTGTAACCAGGGCGCAGGCAGCCGATACGGAAACAATCAATGAAGATGCAGCAGATTATGAAGATCGCGTACACGATCTGGCCTTGCTGGTCTTCGATTCATCGACCGGAGAAAAGATCTCTGAATATTTCGATGAAGCAATACCCTTTACCGATAAGGAAAAAACCTTTAGCTTAAAGTTGACCACAGGACAACGTGATTTTTATTTTGTGGCCAATATGCCGATGGCAGCATTGAAGATGATAGCCACAAAGTCATTGATGGACAGTTACATGTCTGCTTTCCGCGATATGGATACAGACCTGTATCTTTCAGCCGCAGAAAGTAAGGGCTTCCCGATGTCCAGAACATATCTGAACCAAACAGTAAGTGAAGGCGGAAACATCTACCAGCCGAAGCCTTTCCGACCTGTTGTGAACGGGACAGAAGAAAACCGGGTGAAGTTAATCCGTGCTGTCGCCAAACTCGAGGTCGTAATAGAGGGGGCATCTATAGGTTCCGGTGTCAAGAACATTTATTATAAAAATGCATATCGTCAGTTCGGGCTCATACCGGATATGTATCCTGCAACTGTAGGGTATTATGAAGATAAGCTATTAAAAAAAGTGGGTAATTCATACCTGTACTATATGCCGGAAGCCATGATGATGAATACAAATCCTGTATGGTCAGTGGCAGATCATAAACCGGTCAACTACTTCAGGATTGAAACCCTTGACGGAAAATTCTACGACATACCTGTCATTACAGACGACCGCACCATCACAGACACGGATTATCTGGCCTTTGCCACCGGTCAAAATACGGATAAGCCCGACTATAACATCTACAGAAACAGGCATTACTACTATGTTATCAAAAAATTGCAAACGATAGAAATCATTTATACCATCGATCCATGGACAGTTAAAAAAAGTGCAACTTACATGGGTTACGGGTACAATGTGAACGTTGACAATGACGGGAATATAACGATCAGTAATACGATAGAAGTTTGTGATCCGCATCATGTTACGCTGAAAGCTATAAACGGATGTACTTTCTCAGACGCTGCATTGACTAAAGAATTTATAAAGACAAGCCCTACTGACAAAGAGGATTATACACTGACAAATATTCCTCAATCCGGGAATTATCTGGAAGTATATTACAATGGGATTCTGGTGAAGACATTCAGTAAATAAAAGAATATGAAAATATATATATACATAATAGGCTTCTTAAGTCTGCTGTTCACCGGTTGTTCAGGTGATGACAACCCTGTGGCAGGCAGTACGGATAATGAAAAAATAATACTCTCTTTTCAAATAAACAGTTTCGTTAAAGGGAGTCTGAAAGCAGCTACTGACAATGGCTCTGCCGCTGAACAGACAATTGATAACCTGTATGTGTTTTTATTTCCTACATCAGGGGCACAGACATTTAAATCTTATTACATACCATCGGCTAGTTTTTCCGGCGGTTCATGGAACAATACAGATAACAAAGTATTACTCAACCTTACACAGGCAGAAGCTGGTAGCAGAGATGTATATGTTGTAGCCAACTGTACCGGAATAAAAACATCACTTGATGGAGTCTCTACCGTAACAGGGTTACAATCGGTTTTACAGTCAAACAGCACGCCTTGGTCTACGACACTAACGACTCCTATCTTGATGTCGGGCAATAAGACACACAATTTTAATTCGAATTACCAGCTTAGCAGTATTCCCCTGATTCGGGCTATTGCAAAAGTACAGCTCAACATAAGTTTGACAGCAAAGCATCAGGGAAAACCACTGTCTGGGGAAGGCACTACACAATATAAATACAGGCTTATCGATTTCGATAAGAACACCTATGTACTGAAACAGATATTGAAAACCGATAATCTGGTCAGCTCGCTCGCTTGGATAAACTGGAACGATGCTATAACATCCTATACCCTTGATGGCAATGGGAAAGTAACAAACCTGACCCTGATAACTTACCTCAACGAACGGGATAATGCAGGAACAAGCATAGAGCTCAGTTTGCCTTATTTTGACGGGGGATTCCTGCCGCCACCCGAATTTGGAGACGAGACCTACAAATTGCAACTGCCGGCAAAAATAGAACGTAACAATTGGTATATCTATGATGTGGAAATATAATAATAAAATCAAGACCAGATAGATCTTGTATAAATAAAAGAATGAATATGACCAATCACTACAAACATATAAGAATTCAATTACTTTCAATATTATTTATTAGTTGTTTTTTCTGTGTATCTTCGCTCAAAGCACAATTTACAATTACCGAAAATTTTAAAGGAAGTTCTGTTGGCAGTAATATTATCTTGGGTGGAAATCCGAAAGCATATCTCACATCTGGCAACTCGGATCCGATAAACCAAGGTTGGCTCCGATTAACAAAAGATGATAACTCACAGCGGGGATATGCTTATATAAACAATTATTTTCCAAGTACATTAGGTGCATATATAGAGTTTGAGTATAAGACTTGGCGTAGTAAATCAGGAAGTGCTGATGGTATTTGTATTTTTTTATTTGATGCTGATACTCCTACATTTAGGATTGGAGCATTTGGTGGATCATTAGGATATGCAGCAAGTACTTTGGGTGGTTATACACCCGGTCTTTCCGGTGCTTACCTTGGCGTAGGATTCGATGAATTCGGCAATTTTGCATCAAATGAAGAGGGGAAAGATGGGCCGGGTTATAGAACAAATGCAATTACACTGAGAGGTCCCGAAACTCCTACAAATAGTACGAATCTTCCATATAGATTCTTGACAAGTCAAACAGTTGGAAATAGCTATGGAGGAAATATCGCTTATGGAACTCGAATTTCAACCAGACCGACAGATTCCCAATTTTATAGAAGAGTAAGAATTTATATAGAACCAGAAGCAGGTAAATACAGAATCAGGGTGCAATGGGCAACAGAACCAAATGGAACTTTTACAGAACTTGTAAATTACCTGACAGATGACGTTCCTCCAGCGAAGCTTAAACTCGGATTCTCAGCTTCTACAGGCGGATCTGTCAATTATCATGAGATACGAAATATTCTTATTACTACCCCCGGAGATGTTCTTGTACAAAAGACTGTAGATAATGAAAATTCGCCACAAGATGGAGAATTAATTTATACTATAAATGTAATCAACAACTCCACCTCAACATTGTCCGGTTTAGTATTAAATGATCTAATAAAAGACGGCAATGGGAATGATATTGCATACGGCAGTACATTCTCCATCAATACCGTTACCTTCAAAAATAATGGTAATGCAGGCAATACTGCAGTAGGCTTTACCAGTGGAACAGCTGCTACTTGGAATAAGAATTCATTATCGGAAATCATAACATTGGCTCCTAATAGTACAGGTACATTTATAATTAAAGGGAAATTAAATGGAATTCCGGCAGGAGGAAAAATAGTTAATAATGCAGATATCATTCCTCCCGAAATACCAGGTTTAAACGATGATAAAACAAATAATCACTCCACGGTTAGTACTACCGTATATAATCCAAATTTGGACCTTAGCATAGAAAAGAATGTGGATAACGATGGTGTTGCCCAAGCAACTGGAAACACCTTTACTATAACAGTGACTAATCTAAGCGGAAATGATAAAGTCGCAGGTAGCATGGTTACTGTAACGGATGCCATTCCTGATGGTCTGATTGTAACTGATTATACCGGTAAATCAGGTGGCCTTGGATCCAATGGATGGATAGCTTCTGTTAATGGAAATACATATACATTTAAGCGTACAGATGCTTTGAATGCATTGTTTTCATATCCGGCAATTCATATCAAAGTAAATGCCAATAATCCTACTGCACAATTAAATAAATGGACAAATATAGCAACGGTTCAATACAACGAAGATACAAATCCGGATAACAACTTAGCTAGTGCAACATTAAAATGGTATAACTATTGGTATGGTACGACTGATACTGATTGGGCAAAACAAGTAAATTGGACTGCAAACTTTGTACCTGCTGAAGGAGAAAATATAGAATTTGCAACAGAAACTAATAATGGAACAAGCGGTACAGGCAACGGAAAGGGTACAGCGATAAAGGATTTGTATCTAGACAAAGACCGTATTATAGGTGATCTGATTAATAATTCGAATGTAGATTTAGTTATCACTACTCAAAATCAGCTAACTATCAATGGTACTGTAAAAGACGACAATTCCAATAAGGGTACTATCGTTATAAAATCAGATCCAGATAAGGCTACGGGAACGTTAATATTCACGAATCCTCCCAATAATACAACAGTAAATGCCATTGTCGAATTTTATAATAAAGCTTATGAATGCGCGACTTGCGGATTTTATAAAAAACAATGGCAATATTTTGGTATTCCGGTACAATCCACAGATTTTCCTTACTTGGATCCGAAAGTTGAAACTATAAACGAGTGGGTTGAGCCTTATATTTATAGCAATAAATGGCGTCCGGCTCCATATACTCCGGATCTAAGCTTAAAAGCTTTCAAAGGTTATGAAATCACAAATAATACCAACGCTGAGCCGACTCATATATATCGTTTTCAAGGTATACTCAATGTCGGTGATGCAACTGTGGGTGTTACCCGGACACTTAATGTAAATTATTCGGGGATGAATCTTATTGCTAATTCATTTACAGCAGCCATACCCATAACATCTGCGGCTATAAGTCATGAAAGTGTGGTACTAGAATCGAATACCGTTTATCTGTTTAATATCGGAACCCGAGACCAATGGCGCAAGCTTAACGGAGGAAGTGCAGACGGAATTGCGGCAGGACAATATCAGGCTGTTCCATTCAATCTTGCCGGACAAGCTGGAATACCGGACAGGATATTATCCATGCATACATTTATGTTGGATGTAACAACTCCTGGTAATATTACACTTAAATATGACCAACTGGTAAAAAATGACTTGAATGAATCTACAATAAAACCATGGAAATCGGCACAGCTCAGAAGTAGTTCATCATCAGAGTTACCACATGTTATAGTAGATGTGATTAGTAATGAATCGGCTGATAGAGTGTGGCTTTTCGAGAATCATAATACAACTACAGGATTTGATAACGGCTGGGACGGTTACAAGATAAAAGAAGGGGAACTTATTCAAGCATATATTCCGGGAAGTGACCAGTCTGACTATCAGATAGCCACAGTTCCAGATATGAATGGAACGGTAATCAGTATCAGATCCGAAGCTATGACAAATTATTCAATCAGTCTGTCGGTATCCCCTGAAGTTGAATCCCGTAATCTTTTCCTTAGAGATTTATTTACCGGACGAAATTATCCTGTTGTAAACGATGCGGAATATGTAATCGCAGGATTTAATACTTCAAAATCTGATCGATTCAAAATAATGGCATCTACTTCAGGTATTATTGAGGACAAGACAGAATCTTCCTTAATAAATATTTACGTAAGAAATAATATTATAACGATAAATAATCAAAGCGAGGAAGATTGTACAGCTATAGTTTACGATTTGATGGGTAAACTTGTTATGAAAAAACAAGTTCGAAAAAACGGAATTACTGAGTTTTCTGGTAGCCCATCAATTAGACAAGGGATTTACATAGTGAAAGTTCTTGGAGAGAACAATTCTATCAACAAAACAGACCGTGTTTTATTAAGATAGAAAATAAAAATGCTGCCGATTAGTATTGGCAGTAGTGTAGTTTTGTAAAGTTTGTGAACCGTGTGAGATGCGATATTTCGCGCGGTTTTTTTAAGAAAAAACAGTCAAATAAAATTAAAATATGCTACCGATTGAGATAGGTAGTTATGTAAAGTTTGTGTTAAGGATGATCCGCGTGAGATGTGATATTTCGCGCGGTTTATAAATTATACCGATAAAATGAACATAAGGTGTAATGAATAATTTCTAACCATATGTTTGTAATATATGATCTTAGAGTAAAGTGTTTAAGAGAATGGAATAAGAAGAAATAATGAAAAAATAACTTAAATGATTAAAAGGTTTTTCAAAAGATACGATTGGGTAAAAATTGCAGGCATATTGACAATAATAAGTATAGATATCCTCATTATTCTATTTATTTCTTCTTTGTTTTCTACCTGCACAGGAAATTGAATGTACATATAAGTAAAGGATATATAAAGGAGTATACAATATAAAAATTAAACATATCTAATACATGGAACGATACGCTAAGCGGATAATAAGAAACTTACAGAACCAGATAATTAAAGGGACTTATAACCCTCAGGAAGGTTTAGTTTACGGATTAAGTGATTCCCCTTTTGGGGATATTTATTGTATATATCGACTGGAGAAAGATATACTGACATGTTTTACACTTTTCGAACCTGAAGTATCCGACAAAGTAGAGAGAGAGGTTCTAGCCTATCTCGAAGGATTAAATAAAGAACCCGGAGGTGGATGTTTTTATATAGACAATAACCCGTTGGCGGAATTAAATTAGTGCATATTTAATCTGGCCAATGGGTTTATTGTTCATTTTGTTGATATATTGTAATATGGTAAGTGCACTAATCTTACCGATTATTCTAGCAAATATGCCATCCGTCTGTTTAGCATAGTTTCTAACAATCATAAACTGGTCACACAATTGCGAGAAGATGGTTTCAATTCTTTTCCTGGCCTTAGCAAATGGAGCAAAGATGGGCTTCCAATCTTTCTGATTTG
>JBKEBA010000034.1:0-81971 GCA_047972895.1 Dysgonomonas sp. | reverse complement strand
GGTATCGGGGCGAGCTTGCTGAAAGTGTAAAGAATACTTTCGGTTATGTTTTAAAGGTGGTCATCAGTGGCTACCAAAAACAGGGATTCAGACCTATAAAGAAACGATGGGTAATAGAACGAACCTTTGCTTGGTTTGATTATAACCGAAGATTATGCCGAAATTATGAAACAACTTTTGACTCAGCAGAAGAAATGGTCAAAATTGCTTCTATAAAATTATTGTTGAATAAAATTTAAACAGGCTCTAAAAAGAAGAAAAATAATAGACTTAGAGATGAAAAAGAAAGTAAATGAAACTTAATAAAAGAAATTAAAGTGAAAAATAGAGTCTTAAGCGTGAAAATGGTGGTTATACACGTTAGAATTACTTTCATATATCAAAAAAAATGACGAAATTTGCGAACCTTTATGAACGACTATTTAACAATATAAAATCAGTAAAAAACAAATGAAAAAGAGCGCGTTACAAGTGGCAAGAGCCGCTTATCAGCCAAAGATGCCTAAAGCATTGTATGGTTTCGTAAAAATAGAAGAAGGTGCAGCAACTCAGTCTGTAGCGGATCAGGAAGAAGTAAAAAAACTGTTCCCTAATACATACGGTATGCCAACTCTTAAATTTGTTGAAACTTCAGAAAATATAGAATATCCGGTTATGAATGTCGGTGTTATTTTATCAGGAGGGCAAGCTCCAGGCGGACATAATGTAATAGCTGGTATCTTTGACGGTATTAAGAAGATGAATAAAGACAGCCGTGTTTTTGGTTTCCTAATGGGACCGGGCGGATTGGTCGATCATGATTATAAAGAATTGACTTCTGATATCATAGATGAGTACCGTAATACAGGCGGATTTGACATAATAGGTTCGGGACGTACAAAATTGGAGCAAAAAGAACAATTTGATAAAGGTCTTGAAATTCTGAAAAAGCTTGATATAAAGGCATTGGTTATTATAGGTGGTGATGATTCGAATACGAATGCTTGCGTTCTGGCAGAATATTACAAATCGATCAATGCAGGTGTACAAGTGATCGGTTGTCCTAAAACTATCGATGGTGACCTTAAAAATGAAATGATTGAAACATCATTTGGCTTCGATACAGCTTGTAAAGTATATTCGGAAGTAATTGGAAATATCCAACGTGACTGTAACTCCGCACGTAAATATTGGCACTTTATCAAATTGATGGGTCGTTCTGCATCTCATATCGCATTAGAATGTGCATTGCAAGTACAACCAAATATTTGTATCATTTCGGAAGAGGTTGAAGCAAAGAAACTATCACTAGATAATATTGTAACAGATATTGCAACTGCTGTAGCAAAACGTGCTGCTAATGGTAATAATTTCGGAACAGTATTAATTCCAGAAGGACTTATCGAATTTATCCCAGCTATGAAAGTTTTGATTTCTGAATTGAATGATTTCTTAGCTCATCATCAGGATGAATTTAATGCAGTTCCTAAAGATGAACAATTGGCATATGTGAAAAAGAATCTTTCTGCTGAGAATGCTAAAGTATTCGGTAGCCTTCCGGAAGGAGTTGCACGTCAATTGACCCTAGATCGCGACCCTCATGGAAATGTACAGGTGTCATTGATCGAAACAGAAAAATTATTAGCTGAAATGGTCGGTAATAAGCTTGCCGAAATGAAGGCAGAAGGTAAGTATACAGGTAAATTTGCATCACAAGTACATTTCTTCGGATATGAAGGCCGTTGTGCTGCTCCGTCTAACTACGATGCTGATTATTGCTATTCGCTTGGTTACACAGCTGCTGCGCTTATTGCTTCAGGTAAAACTGGGTACATGTCGTCAGTACGTAATACAACTGCTCCTGCTGATCAATGGATTGCAGGTGGTATTCCTGTAACTATGATGATGAATATGGAACGTCGCCATGGTGAAATGAAGCCGGTTATTCGCAAGGCTCTTGTGGAATTGGATGGCGCACCGTATAAATATCTATTGGCTAACCGCGAAGCTTGGGCTGTAGGTACTGAATATATTTATCCGGGTCCAATCCAGTATTTTGGACCGACTGAGGTATGTGATCAATCTACAATTACTCTTAAGTTGGAACAAGGAAAATAATTTCTGTGACATTATATAATAAGAAATGGCTTCGGATTATCCGAAGCCATTTCTTATTTGTATCGTATCAATTGAAAAATAAAAAGCTCCACATATGTGGAGCTTTTTATTATGCTGTATTCTAACAATTGTCTTTATTCAGCACTTTTTTCTTCAGCTGGAGCTTCTGCTTCTGCAACAGGAGTTTCTACAACTTCTTCAGCTTCGGCTTCAGCCTGAGCTGCATTTTCTTCAGCTTTTTTCTGAGCTACTGCATCAGCTTTCGCTTTGTTTGCAGCTTTTTCAGCATCTAAACGAGCTTTAGCATCAGCTTTCGCTTTTGTTTCGTTTTTATTGATGACAGCCTGAGCGCCTTTTTCCTTATCAGCTTTCCATGCTTCAAATTTCTTTTCAGCATCAGCTTCGGTAAATGCACCTTTAGCAACACCTCCTAAAAGGTGTTTTTTCAACAAAACGCCTTCATCAGAAAGGATGTTACGAGTTGTATCAGTAGGCTGAGCGCCAACTTGTAACCAGTACAAAGCTCTGTCGAAATTTAAAGATATTGTAGCAGGATCTGTATTTGGGTTGTATGTACCCACCTTTTCAATAAATTTTCCATCACGTGGAGCTCTGCTATCTGCAATGACGATGTGGTAAAAAGCGTAACCTTTACGGCCTCGTCTTTGTAAACGGATCTTTGTAGCCATTTCTTTCTTTTGTTAATTTTAATTATACATAATTGTTATTAGCGGGTGCAAAGATAATGAATAACTTCTTGAATAACAATATATATTATGCTTTTCTTTTATATTATTATATAAATCGAAAAAGGCTACACTCCTAGAGTCCAGCCTTCTTCCTTATATAGACGTTTTAATATTAGTATCTTCTTACAAAGAATTTACGTGAGCAGCTAATTTCGATTTCAAGTTACCTGCTTTGTTTTTGTGTATAACGTTCTTTTTAGCTAATTTATCTAGCATAGAACATACTGATGGATATTGAGTTTGAGCCTCAGCTTTGTCTGTCAATGTGCGGAACTTTCTTACTGCATTACGAGTTGTTCTTGCAACATATCTATTTCTCAAGCGTTTTACTTCTGCTTGTCTTATTCTCTTTTCTGCTGATTTGTGATTTGCCATGTTGACTAATCCTTATTTTTTATAATTTATTTTATATCTTTTGTAGCCCATAGGGGAGTCGAACCCCTCTTTCAAGAATGAAAATCTTGCGTCCTAACCGATAGACGAATGGGCCATCATTTGCGGAGTGTACTGTTGTTTCAGTATCTTTCTCTCTCGATTGCGGATGCAAAGGTAATTGATTTTTGGTTACGTGCAAATATTTAACGGTGTTTTTTTTAATATTCTTTCATAATAATGATTATGGGCTTGATTTTCAATATAGTTTAATTATGCTTTTTTTCGTTTTTCAATGTAATGATATATATTCAAATAGAAAGTCTATAAATGAGATATAACTTGAATAAGTATTTGCACTTAGATTAACGTCTTTTAAAGGTATTGATTCTTTGTGAGAGTTACTAAATCCGTTATTTTTGTATTTAGCTAACCAAGTAGATTAATTAATGAAAAAAATAGCTCTTTTATTATTCCTTATATATACAATAAGTTCCGCAGCACAAAATACATACAAATCGCCTCTTGATATACCACTTATTCTCAGTGCTAATTTTGGGGAATTACGTCCCAATCACTTCCATTCGGGTATTGATTTGAAGACACAAGGGGTGGTTAATAAGTCTGTTTATTCTATTGAAGACGGTTATATATCGCGTATATCTGTTTCGCCTTCAGGGTACGGGCTTGCTATCTATGTAACTCACCCTTCAGGGCATACAAGTGTATATGGGCACTTGAATGGGTATGCGCCTAAAATAGCTGAATATATAAAGGCTAAGCAATATGAAAAGGAAAGCTATCGTATAGATATTTCACTTGAGGCAGGCGAAATACCCGTGAAGCGAGGTGAGCTTATTGCCTACAGTGGTAATACAGGATCGTCTGGTGGACCACATGTACACTTTGAAATACGGAATACAGAAGACCAGTTGGTACTAGATCCTTTGGTATATTATAAAGAGCAAATATCAGATGACATACCTCCGCAACTGAAAGGAATAGCGGTATATCCTATAGGGTATGATGGAGTCGTCAATGGGGATATCAAGCCGTTTAGAACTTCGATTTCAATAGATAAAAAGGGTATATATAACCCTATAAAAGATACTATAAAAGCTTGGGGGCGGATAGGTGTTGGGGTCTATACTAATGACCGTATGACGGGCACTAATAACATATACGGAGTCTATAAAGTACGCTTATTCCTAAATGATGAGAAGATATTCTCTTCAGAAATAGCTTCCGTCAACTTTGAGACCTCTAAGATGATTAATAGTATGATAGACTTCGACTATTGGTACAACAGGCGGATATTCTATCAGAAGTCTTTTATAGAGCCGGGCAATAAGCTGCCGATATATCAGGCTGTCAATAATGGTTATGTCGATGTGAAAGAAGAAAAGGTTTATAACTTCCGCTATGAATTGGAAGATCTTTATGGTAACCAGACGGATTACGCATTTAGCATTAAAGGTACAAAGCAAAATATCCCACAACCAGATTGTGTTCAACAAATGAGATGGAATGAAGATAATTACTATTCTGGAGAGTTGTTTTCTATTGTAGTACCGAAAGAGAGCCTGTACAAAGATCTTTGTTTTAATTTAAACAGAACCCAGTCAGCAAACTATATGTCCTCATCGTATAAAGTGAATGACTCCCATGTCCCTCTTAATAGTCGTTGTGAGATAACGATAAAGCTTGTAAAGGATACATTGCCTAACAAAGCTCAATACGGAATCGTAAGGGTTAATGATGGAAGTGATAGTTGGGTTGGTGGTACATATCAAAATGGAGCGATGACAGCCGGAATAGGAGAGCTGGGTAATACCTATGCAGTCAGTTTCGATAATAAAGCACCTGATATTACGCCTATACAACCTGTTAAATGGGTAACTCAGAAGGAGGTGAAAATAAGGCTGACTGATAATAAGAGCGGTATTGCTTCATGCCGAGGAACGATTGATGGAGAGTTTGCATTATTTGAGAATGACCTAAAATCGCCTGTATATACTTACAAGTTTGATTCCAAGAGGTTGAAAAAAGGACAAATACATCAACTTGTATTTACGGCAACAGACGGATGTGGCAATACCAGTACCTATGAATACGAGTTCAAATACTGATACGCTGCCGAAGGTTAATTACAGGTCAATTGGGGTGTAAATTATAGTTCATCAATCAGGTCTTTACTGTTCATGCTTTCCATGCCATGTTTCATCGCGGCCTTATCCCCTGCTAGACCGTGGTTGTAAACCCCTATAAATGAGGCTTCTGTGCTGTTGTGTCCTCTTGCTAATAGCCCTGTAATATAGCCTGTTAGGACATCTCCACTGCCTCCTTTGGCCATTCCGCTGTTTCCTGTCGAATTGAAGTAACAGCTGCCGTCAGGCAGGCAAACCATGGTGTGTGCGCCTTTTACGATAACGATTGATTTGAGGCTCGAAGCCAGTCGCCTCACAAGCTCTAACTTATGTTTTTCGTTATCCCAATCACCCACAAGGCGTCTCAGTTCGCCGGGGTGCGGAGTAAGGATTGAATTTTCAGGAATATGGTATCTGAGTTTATAATGGTTCGATATGATATTTAGTGCGTCAGCATCTATCACCATCGGTTTATTTACAGAGACTAACAATTGCTTGAAAGCATCAATAGTCCGAGGCATCTGGTTCAGGCCGCAACCGATGCCGATAGCGGTATATTTTGGTAAGTCGGCAGGTAATTCCGAGAAGTAGTCATCACTATCGAGGCTCAACATAGCTGAAGGATAATTTGTTTGCGTGGCAAATCGTTCTCTGTCAGGTGTGTGCAGTGTAACCAGACCACAGCCTGAACGTAAAGCAGCCCCAGTAGATAAAGCTGCAGCTCCTCCCATCCCTTTCGAACCACAGATAAGTAGGGCATGTCCGAATGTTCCTTTATGCCCAAATTTCGCTCTTTTTATTATTGTGTTGTTTATCAGCGTTTTAGTTATGTAGTGAAAACTCGTGGATGAACTGTTTATGTAGTTCTTGCTCAGTCCAATAGGTAATATTTCTATCTCTCCGCAATATTCACCTGCTTCGGGTAATAACATTGCCAGTTTAGGAAATTGCAGGGTAAGTGTTATATCAGCTTTTATGATTTTTTGTCCGTTGTTTCCGAACTCTGTCATCATACCGGATGGTAAGTCGATGGAAATGACCTTATTGTTCAGGATGTTAACTTTCTCGATAATAGATAATAGAGGCTCTTTCAGTTTTCCTTTCACGCCTGTACCCAACAAAGCATCTACTATAAAAGTATTGCTGCTGATATTATCTAGATCTTCTACTCGATTTACCCCTGTCGGCAATCTATTCAGATTGTAGAGGCAATCTTCGCTTAATTGATCTTTCTCGAATGGCAGATATATTGAGCAGTTATATCCTGTGTGATATAATATACGAGCTACAGCCAGCCCGTCACCTCCATTATTCCCTTTACCAATAAGGAATAACAGCGATTTGTTTTTATCTGTATTGCTGTCGATCCATTGCGCTATTGCGGTGGAGGCTCGTTCCATCAGATCTATAGAACTGATGGGTTCATTCTCTATCGTATATCTGTCAGCCTCTTTTATCTGCTCTCCGGTCAATATTCTCATGTCTCATCCTTTAATGTTGATTAAAAATATATCACTTCTTCATCGTGCGAATTTGTATATTTCTTTAATAATGATTGCATATAGTCTACAGCTTCACTTAATCCTTCTTTTCCGCTATATCCGTTGATGATAGTCAAAATAGATGTGGTGCCAATATTTATTTTCGTCCGTTCATGGTCGCTTGTCGGCGTACCTATGCCGCCTTTTGTATCACGATAGACTGGTAGTCCTTCTATATTCATTGTCCCACGTCCGATAGCCTCGTAAGGCTCGCCATCTTTTCCTACACCCAGAATTAACGAATCTCCCTGTATCTTATCAGCATCAAAGCCTCCGATAGAGTAACCTGTATGCAAAGATACGAGATTGATCAAGTCTACTAATGTATCTATCTGATATAATGGTAATTCTCTCAATATTCTTCTGCATAGAGCTTCAGATGAAGGACGGTATCGATTCGGGTCTTTCCCCAATCGTTTATATGCTTCGCGTATGGCGGTTATAGTCGGATTTTTTTTTATATCCTCTATTTTGTAGCTGCTTTTGTATTTGGCTACAAACTCGTCTATTTGTTCCCAGAGATCTGTGTTGTGAGATGAATTTGTAACCTTTGCATAAATGGCGGCCCCTGCAAAGTTAGGGCAGAGTGATTTAATTTCTTCTGATACGGATATGTTGATCATACATTTTTAAATTCATTATTTGACTTTCATTGAGAATAAATAAAGGTTACACTATTATAAATAAACAAAATTAAGAATGTTTTACCTGTACCAAAGGTACAATTTTTTTATCTTTGTTAATTAAACTAAGGTATTACACGATATATGAGAATATACATTATACGCCATACAGCGGTCGGAGTGAATGGAGTTTGTTACGGACAGACCGATGTGCCACTAAAAGAAACCTTTGAAGAAGAAGCCCGAGTCGTAAAACAAAAACTAGAGAATATACCTTTCGATGCCGTGTTTTCTAGTCCCCTTAGTAGAGCAAAAAGATTAGCCGAATATTGTGGCTATTCCGATATCCGATTGCACGATAGGCTCAAAGAGTTGCATTTTGGCGATTGGGAAATGCAGAAATGGAGTAATATAGATATGGCGGAATGGGAAAAAGACTGGGTGAATATGCCTGCACCAAATGGCGAATCATTCAATCAGATGTACAATCGCGTAGCCTCTTTTCTGGACGAACTGAAAGAATCAGATTATTCCTCAGTAGCTGTATTTGCTCATGGCGGAGTTATCAGTTGTTTTCGTGTTTATTCTGGCGAGACGGCTCTCAAAGGTGCATTTGACAATATGGCCGAGTATGGAGAGGTGTTGGAATTTAATTTATAATCGTATCTTTGTGAAATAATCAAAATTGCCCAAATTATGAAAAAAGCCTATTTTTTATTGCTGTTCATGTTTGCTGTATCGTTCATTTTTGTATCATGTAGTGAGGATGATGGTGAGATTTATTCATTGACATTGTCTGAGCATACAGTAAATATGTATTCGAAAGGGACTGTGAGTGTTACTATCTCGAAAGGTAATGGAGAATATACAGCAACCTCTTCCGATGATAAAATAGCGGAGGTTAGTATCAAAGATAATATAGTTCTTATTAAAGGTAATAAAACTGGTAAGGCAACGATTACAATCAATGACAAAGAAAATAAGACAGCTAAAATAGATGTAGAACTTTACGAAGAAGTATTCAGATATAGTGTCACTGATGCTGATGTCTATTATGCAGAAGGAGTAGACGAGAATATTATTGAAGCTGTCGAAGGAGAAATATCTACATTTTATGTTGCAGAAATAGGAGGTGTTTATCAGTTTCTACGCAATGATATCTATACGGGAGAACTTTATGTATATCCTGCCGGAGCCACCTCTTATCTTTATACAGGTGTATTTACCGCAGCAAAACATATGATAAGATTAGATGTGAAAGAGCCGGAAAAAACTATTACTTATAATGCTATAAAAGTAGAACCAGTAAAGTCATCAGAAGTATCTGCGCCTTTTTCGTTTGATGATAAAATAGCTCTTGTACTTGATGTAACGGAATATTATAAACAAAAATATCCCGAAGCCACTATCGGTAAAATAGCTGTAGCTCAATACCTAGAGCGTATCGATGCCCAATGATCAATTAGATTGTAAACAATTTAATATAATGTACGAGGGTGACGGATTGTTCCGCCACCCTTTTTATTGAAAATAATTGCTTTATAATTTTGATATTATAAAAATATGAACTACTATTGTGATATCATTTTAATATCAAAAAATATAGAATAATATGAAAACACAAGAAACAAAATTTGAAGGAATTAGGATCTCGGCATTTGTGGCTATTGCAATAGCTTTGGTGTTAGCACTTGCCATGCTGGGGGTATCTATATATATAGAAGATCCTATACTTATTACATGCAGTTCTTTTATCACTTTTTTGATATTTATCGTGCTTACCAAAGGGCTTATTATAGTAGAGCCTAACAATGTGCGCGTGATGGTGCTATTTGGGAAATATAAAGGCACGCTTACCGAGAACGGATTTTTCTGGGTTAACCCTTTTTTGAGCAAAAGAAAAGCAACCCTGCGTGCTCGCAATTTAGACATCGAGCCTATAAAAGTGAATGATAAAATGGGTAATCCTATTATGATCGGTGCTGTATTGGTATGGAGGATAAAAGATACTTACAAAGTGATGTTCGATATTGCATCGGGACCTACCGATTTTGTGCAGATACAGAGCGATGCCGCTCTACGTCAGGTAGCAGGCATGTATGCTTATGACAACAATGATGGAGACAAAGATGCTATAACCCTGCGTTCAGATAGTGATGAGGTAAGTCAGCGGTTAGAAGATGAGCTGAATAGCCGTATAGCCATTGCAGGTATTGAGGTGGTTGAAGCTCGCATCAATTATCTGGCTTATGCTGCAGAGATTGCAAGTGTGATGCTTCGTCGCCAACAAGCAGATGCGATAATAGCTGCACGCGAAAAAATAGTAGAAGGTGCAGTCAGTATGGTTCAGTTGGCATTGGATAAATTACAGAAAGATAATATCGTAGAATTGGACGAAGAGCGCAAAGCGGCTATGGTGAGCAATCTTCTCGTTGTGCTGTGTGCCGATGAAGCTGCCCAACCAATAGTAAATGCAGGTACGTTGCATCATTAAATCATATAAGATGATTTTAATAGTAATCAGATGAATATTGAAATATATTGTTGTGGCTAAAAAAGAAAAAGAATCTACCGTTAAAAGTTTCGTTCTGCGTGTCGATCAGGATATGATGGAAGCGATCGAAAAATGGGCTGCCGATGAGTTTCGCAGTACCAACGGGCAGATACAATATATACTCGATCAGGCACTTCGAAAAGCAGGTCGAGTAAAGAAAGGAAAAAACACAAAATCTGATGAATAATAAAAAAGAAAGAGCCGAAATGTCGGCTCTTTCTTTTTTATTCTGAGGAATATATTCACATCTTATCTTAAAAAAAGCCTCATTTATAGGCTTTTTATACAAAAAATCATAAGGCAGGGTAGGGAATGCAGAGATAAATATTTATCTTTGCCGACGCAAAATAAACTTATAAACTAACAAAGCTTCAAAATGGTTCGCATCTCAATGCAATATTTAAGTATGAGAAAGAAAGCTCGCAGGCTATTCTTTCCTGTTTGGTTTACACGTGTTTTTTTTACCACATCTTTGTTTCTTGTGATAATGTTATCCTGTAAAACTTCTCATTCGGTGAAGGACATGCGGGCTGCGCGAGATCCATATGCAGGTTATACACCTCCTTCGGTAAAAGTTAAAGAGCCTAAGACTAAAGAAGATGCTTTAGTCAAAGATTTATTTATGCAATCGAAGCGTCCGGCTATAGAATTACCATTCGTAGAAGGAGCCGATAATGTAGGTCCTAAGGTGGTGTCAGAAAAGGTGACATATACAAACGCTGAAATAATAACAAAAACGACTTCTGAAGCAAACAAAGTTGTAAATCTGAATGAGGTACAACAACTGAATGAAGTAGTTGTAACCGCCAAATCACGTTTTACACCTGAACAAAATGGGCGTGTATCTATTGACTTTGTGTTGAGAGTACCCAAAGAATTGCTATCTACTAATTTTCGCGTAGCTCTTGCCCCTAAAGTATTGCATAACGATTCCATTGTACAACTCCAAGCAGTCTATCTTAAAGGAAATGAATTTGGAGCAAGGCAAAAACAAGCGTATAAAGACTATGAAGATTTTGAAAATTCAATCGTAAGTAAATCTCATTACGACAGTGTCTTTGTTGATCATGACGGCGTAAGGCAAGATATTGAAAATCAACAAAAATTCTATTATGAACAATATCATAAAGAATGGAGCCGTCAGACTGATTTCGAAGACTGGAAAACAAAAAAAGATAAAGCAGAAGCTCTTCAGGAGGCCTCGAAGGCTGGGTATGATAAAAAGATTTATCACGAAAATGTACGTAAGGCCCGTGAGCAAGCAATGAAAGAAGTTGCCAGAGGAAAAGATACAACAGGATTTTTCGCTCGTTATATGAAGCGGTTTATAAAACCGGCCGACTTAGAAAAAAGTACTCTCAAGGTAGAGCAAAAGACTGATTACCGTCTTGACTTTTATCAAGAATACTCGAAAAAAGCCAGAGAACGAGTTATTAGCGATTGGGCAAACGGTAAAGATACTACAGGTGCTTATGTACGCTATATGAAAGGTTTCGACAAAAATTTCAAAACGATAGTTCTCGATGGCGAAGATATAGGTGGTATCCCCACCAGATTTAAAGATCTTTATAAATCTGGGCGGAGTATGGAGCAAATCATAAACCAGTCTTTTACAGAAGAAGATTCCTTACAGATAGCACAAAGTCGATATAAGTTTGAAGATATTGCTTTCAATGAGATGAAAGATGCCATGCGTGAAGAAAAAAGAAGAGAACTGATTCTTTTTCCATATGAAGAAGATGTACGCCTCGATACAGTGATACAGACAGATAGGGATTTTATATATCATTATAAACAAGATTATCCGGTGTCGCCGGGGCTGAGAAGTTTGCGTTTAATTTTGAATACTCAAATTGATGCTATTGATAGAAGTCGTTTTGTTCAACCATTATCAGATACAATTTCTTATTTCATTTCATCATTGTCGCAGTTGGCAGACACTTCTCTGATAACCAAGAGGACGACAGTACATCGTGATATGTATAATTCGATGGTTGTTTATCCTAAATTTCTTCCGGGTAAATTTACTTTCAATATTGCATATAAAGATAATAAAGCAGAAACCGATAAAGTTATAAATACCTACCGTACATTTACCGACGAAGGAAAACTTATAATGGATAGCGTTATAATAAGAGTTTCTACATCATTGGATGGTGATTACGATAAGAATTACGAAGTGACTAAAAAGCGCGCTAATACGCTGAAAGAATATTTGGTTAAGGCTTTGGGAGGAAGTGCCGATGTGGATATGGTATTCAAGACACGTCATAGCGGAGAAGATTGGAATACGCTGGCAAACCTGTTGACTAGGCGTACCGATTTGCAGAATAAGGACGATATATTGAATATGTTGCGTGAAGCAGTTTATCCAGATCAGACAGAAGAAAATATAAAGAAGACTTATCCGAGAGATTATGCAATCATTCGTGATTCCATTTATCCATTATTAAATAAGGCCGAGGTTGTTTTTAATATGACACGTCCTGGTATGATCGAAGAAGTAGTTGTGAATACAGAGGTACGCCCTGATTACCAAAAAGCTCTTGGATTATTGCAAGATAGAAAATATTGGGATGCATTAGAAATATTGTCAAATTATCCTGACTATAATACGGCCCTTTGTCTTGTGTGTATGGGGTATAATGCTAAAGCACTTGAATTATTGGAGAGTTTACCTCAAACAGGTAATAATGAATATTTGCTGGCTATTTTGGCTATTCGTTCAGGTGATGATAGTCAAGCGAGAGTACATTTATTAAAAGCTTGTGAGTTGGATTCATCCAAAATTTACCGAGTTCCACTCGATCCGGAAGTCGCAGGGTTTGTCCGTAAATATAGATTACAGGGACAACTGGATCAAAAATCATCATATGTTGTAGATGAACTAAACCAGTAATTATTTAAACCGAAATAGATTTAATAGTCCTGATTAATACTTTATTAGTCGGGACTTCTTATGATTATTAAATCCGAAAAACATGATAGACTGATTTGTTGTCTCATTTTTTACTTTTTGACACTTTATTGCTAACTTTACAACGATTTACGTTCAATAATAGTCTAAATGTTTCAAATTTTCGTTAATTAACATATGGTTGATAGTTTAAATGTTGAATATAGATCTCTTTCCTCAAAGGAAATAGATGCTTTGATATCTCAAGGATGTGTTGCCGATAATTGGGAGAATATAACTGTACATAAAAATTTCGCGACAAATTATATAAAGCATGCGAGTTTTTCAGGAAAAATAAAGCTTGGTGTATTTGAAGGTGAATTTGAATTGCCAGGCGGACTGAAAAAACATTCTGGTATAAATCACGCTTGTCTCCACAATTGTGAACTTGGTAATAATGTATTGATCGAAAATATACAGAATTATATAGCTAATTATCGGATTGGTAATAATGTGATTATTCAGAATATTCATCATTTATATGTAGATGGTGAATCCTCATTTGGTAATGGTATCGAAGTTGCTGTTTTGAATGAGACAGGGGGGCGCGAAGTCGTGATATATGATAAATTAAGTGCTCATTTTGCTTATATATTTTCTTTCTATAGACATCGTCCATCTTTGATACGGAAGCTGCAGGCGATGGTTCAGAAGTATGCAAAAGAACAGACTTCGTCGATAGGAGCAATCGGAAACAATGTAACAATTGTGAATGCCGGAGCTATTAAAAACGTGCGTATAGGTGATTGTGCTGTGATAGAAGGAGCCCGTCATCTCGAAAATGGTAGTATTAACAGTAATGAATACGACCCCGTACATATTGGATATAGCGTTATGGCTAATGATTTTATTATCTGTTCGGGCTCACGTGTCGAGGACGGGACTATGCTTACACGTTGTTTTGTGGGGCAATCATGTCAGTTGGGACACACTTATTCAGCTGGGGATTCTTTGTTTTTTAGTAATTGTCAGGGAGAAAATGGCGAAGCTTGTTCTCTTTTTGCAGGACCATACACAGTAACCCATCATAAGTCGACACTCCTCATAGCAGGAATGTTTTCTTTTATGAACGCAGGTTCCGGTTCTAATCAGAGCAACCATATGTATAAGCTTGGACCTATCCATCAAGGGATAGTCGAACGTGGAGGAAAGACAACGAGCGATTCGTATATATTATGGCCTGCTCGTATCGGGGCTTTTTCTCTAATTATGGGGCGGCATTATCATAATGCAGATACCTCAGATATGCCATTCTCATATTTGATAGAGGATAACAATGAGACGGTATTAGTTCCTGGTATCAATCTTCGCAGTGTGGGAACAATACGTGATGCTCAGAAATTCCCCAAGAGGGACAAACGCAAGGATCCAGATAAGTTAGATCAGATAAACTTTAATTTGTTAAGTCCCTATACTGTTCAGAAGATGTTTAAGGCTATCGATATATTGAAAGACTTGAAAAATACTTGCGGAGAGTCTTCCAGTGTCTATACATACCATAGTTGTAAGATTAAAAACTCATCTCTAAACAAAGGGTTGGTATTTTACGATATGGCCATTAATAAATTTCTGGGTAACTCTATCATATCTCGATTGAAAGGTTGTCCATGCAGTAACGATGAAGAAATTCGTCAATACCTTAGACCTGATACCGAAGTCGGATTGAATGAATGGAGCGATATTGGTGGTGTTTTAGTTCCACGCTCTGAGATAGATAGGCTAATAAATGATATAGAGACAGGGAAAATAAGTCAGGTCGAAGAGATAAATTCAGTTTTTGAACACCTTCACAACAATTATTATTCATTAGAATGGACATGGGCATGGGATAAGATTCAAAAATATTATGGCTTGTCTCTTGATACAATAACATCGAAAGATGTAATTGATATTGTAAACCGTTGGCTTAAGGTAGTGGTCGATCTGGATAAGATGATTTACGAAGATGCCAAGAAAGAGTTTTCGTTGTCGTCGCGTACCGGCTTTGGAGTAGATGGAGACAGAAATCAGCAAAAAATAGATTTCGAACAAGTCAGGGGAGTTTTTGAGGAGAATGCTTTTGTAGAAGTTGTACTGAAACATATCGATACTAAGACAAGATTGGGAAATGAAATAATAAGCCGTCTCAGTAGTAGTTCTAGATAAGCTGAATAAATAGAAATATGAGAAATATAGTATTAAATTTGGCTGCAACACTTGATGGATTCATTGAAGGTGAGAACGGTGAAATAGATTGGTGCATAATGGACGATGATATGGATATGGAATCCTTTCTGTCTTCCATAGATACTATATTTTACGGTCGGGTAAGCTACGATATGTGGGGCAATTTCCAACCGGATTCAACTGTAAGCGAAGTAGAAAAATATATATGGTCACATGTCCATTCCAAGAAAAAATATGTCTTTTCCCATACGGATAGGCAAAATGAGAACGCGATATTCATAACATCTAATATTATAAAGACAGTAGTGCAGGTAAAACAACAGGAAGGAAAAGATATCTGGTTGTATGGAGGTTCAATGCTTATCGAGACATTTATTGATCTTCAACTAATAGATATTTACAGGATTTCAGTTCATCCAATTGTTTTGGGCGCAGGAAAAACCCTGTTTGACAATGTGAAAGATAGAATCAATCTTAAATTAATCGAGGTAAATCAATTCAAATCTGGAGTTGTAGAACTTGTTTATGAACAGAAGAGATAAATTGTAGAAAGACAATGATATAAATATAAACAAAAAAACTCTGATCGCACGATCAGAGTTTTTTGTATCTTATAATAAACGTATATTGAATTACGCTGATTATTTTTTAGGTTGTGTACGCTTAGCGTAACGGCTCATGAACTTGTCAACACGTCCAGCAGTATCCACAAGTTTTTGTTTACCTGTGTAGAATGGATGCGATGAACTTGTGATTTCAAGTTTCACCAATGGATAAGTTACACCATCGATGTCGATAGTTTCTCTTGCATTGATAGTTGAACGTGAAATGAATACTTCATCGTTTGACATATCCTTGAAAGCAACCGGACGATAGTTTTCTGGATGAATATCTTTCTTCATTTTATAGTAGTTTAAGTTATTTCTTCTTTTTCAGCCGACAAAGATAGTCTATTTATCCAATTAAAACAAAATATTCTTTTGAATTTTATTTTAAAAGAGTCGGTCGAACTGACAATTTTTAATTTCTTTTGTTATTCAAATAGTATTGAAATATCGAAACACAAATATTGATTATGTACAAGTCTATTTATCTATCAGTCATTGCCACCTTTATTATGGTTGGATGTAATACTAAAAATTCAAATAGGATGAGTGAAATTTCTTCAGATACAGTAAATGTAAATTTAGAATCAATATCAGACGATAATAGTCTATATCTTCTGGTCGGCACATATACTTCCGGCGAAAGTAAAGGCATATATGTATATAAATTCGATACAGTATCGGGCTATTCTAAATATAAAAGTATGGTTAAGACAGATAACCCTTCCTATCTTACTGTAAGTAAAGACGAGAAATTTGTGTATGCCGTATCCGAAAATAATGATAATTCTGCTGCTGCGTGTGCCTTTACATTCGATAAAAAGGATGGGACACTTAAATTATTGAATAGTCAGAAAACAGATGGCGCCGACCCTTGCTACATCGAAATAGATGATGCGGGAAAACACGTTATCACCGCAAATTATTCGGGTGGAAACCTTTCTCTATTCGATACCAAAGAAGATGGCTCACTGAACACAGCCTCTCAGGTTATTGATTTTGTGGGTAAGGGCGTGAATCCTGAACGTCAGGATAAACCGCATATTCATTGTGCGAAATATTCACCTGACGGAAAATATTTATTTGTAAACGACCTTGGTACGGATAAGATGTATAAATTTGATGTGAATACAAAGACTACTGGGAGCTATTTAAGTCAAGGAAATCCATCATTCGTTAAGGTAGCTGATGGTTCGGGGCCACGGCATCTGATATTTCATCCCAATGGCAAGTATGCTTATCTGATAAATGAATTATCCGGAACGGTCGATTGTTTTAATTATGAAGAATCGACAGGTAATCTGAAAATTTATCAGACAATACAAGCAGATACATTAAAAGCTGCAGGTAGTGCTGATATCCATATTTCTCCCGATGGAAAGTTTTTGTATGCGTCCAACCGCTTGCAAGGAGATGGTATCGCCATATTTTCTATAAATCAGATGGATGGTAAATTAACGAAAGTCGCATATCAAGAAACCGGATTACACCCACGTAACTTTATTATAACCCCAAATGGAAAATTCTTGCTGGTTGCTTGTCGCGATAGCGATGCTATACAAATATTTTTGAGAGATGCTGAAACAGGTTTACTCGAAGATTCATATAAAGAAATTGAATTGGATATGCCCGTATGCCTAAAATTTGCATCATTCAAATAGTTGATTAACTGTATAGTACGGTCGCAATTGAACGATTTTTTTTAAATCTGAATATACCTTGATTTATATAAATTAATAATGACTGTACCATATTAGAGATAATCATTATTTTATAAAAATTTCCCTACCTTTGCACCTCAAAAATAAAAAGATTCGCATGTTAATTGTTGATGCATTAAAGGTTGAGTTGGGAGACAGGGTTCTGTTCGATAATATCAGTTATATAATAAACGAGAAAGATAAAATTGCACTCGTCGGCAAAAATGGGGCAGGGAAGAGTACCATGCTTAAAATATTGGCCGGAGTGAATGCGAATTTTAAAGGTACAGTTACAAGTCCTGATGGTTCCACTGTGGGCTATCTGCCTCAGGTAATGAAAATATCAGATGGACGTACAGTCAGGGAAGAAACCTCATTGGCTTTTTCTCATATTTTCGAATTGCAAGCGAGGATAGAGGATATGAACAAACAACTGGAAACACGTACCGACTACGAATCAGATGATTATGCTAAACTTATAGACGACTTTTCTCATGCTCACGAACGTTTGAGTATGGTAGAAGGTATAAACTTCGAAGGAGAAGTAGAGAAAACCCTGCTCGGTCTTGGTTTTAAACGGTCTGATCTAGAGCGACCTACAAGTGAATTTAGCGGAGGATGGCGTATGCGTGTCGAACTTGCGAAACTGTTATTACAGAATCCAGATGTAATGCTTCTTGATGAGCCGACCAACCATCTCGACATAGAATCTATAGGATGGCTCGAAGAATTTATAGTTACGCAGGCAAAGGCAGTTGTACTTATATCGCACGATAGAGCTTTTATTGATGCTGTTACTACCCGCACCATTGAACTTACAATGGGGCGTATTTATGATTATAAAGTAAACTATTCTAAATATATAGAGTTGCGTCAAGAGCGCCGCCAACAACAAATACACGCATGGGAAGCTCAGCAAAAACAAATTGCAGAAATAGAGGAATTTATCGAGCGGTTTAGAGCACAGGCAGCTAAGGCTGTATTGGTGCAGAGCCGTGTTCGTCAGCTAGAAAAGATGGAACGAGTGGAGATTGATGAAGAAGATAAATCCCAAATACGTATCCGTTTTCAGCCGGCAACACGTTCGGGTACATATCCGCTTACGGTAGATATGGTTACAAAAAAATATGATGACCATCTTATTTTCGAGAATGCCAATCTGATGATTGAACGTGGCGAAAAAATAGCCTTGGCAGGGAAAAACGGAGAAGGAAAATCTACTTTTGTAAAATGTGTGATGGGCGAAACTCCTTTCGCCGGAGATATAATGCTTGGACATAATGTTCAGATTGGATATTTTGCGCAGAATCAAGCCGATTTGCTGGATGAAGATTTGACCGTTTTCGAAACCATTGACCGTGTAGCTGAAGGTGATGTACGTACGCAAATACGAAATATATTGGGCGCTTTTATGTTCAATAAAGATGATTCTGATAAAAAAGTGAAAGTACTTTCTGGTGGAGAACGAACACGTCTGGCTATGATTAAATTACTACTCGAACCTGTAAATCTACTGATTCTGGATGAGCCGACCAATCACTTGGATTTGAAAACAAAAGAAGTTCTAAAGAATGCTCTGTTAGACTATGATGGAACTATAATCCTTGTTTCCCACGACCGTGATTTTCTCGATGGATTAGTAACAAAAGTATATGAATTTTCGGATAAAAAAGTAAAAGAGCATATTGGTGGTATAAAGGACTTTCTGGCTAAAAAGAGGGCATTAACATCATGAGGGGTTGTTTCTATAGTTTTATTTACCTACTTTTGCCCCTCGTAAAATCAAAAACTACTAAATTAAAATTAACTTAACATGAAAAAGGTATTATTTTCTTTACTTGTTTTATCATTAATTATCGTTTCTTGCGGTGGTCCTAGCCCAGTGAAATTTAACGATGCTCTTGTAAAGGCCAATACAGCTATTGGTAATGTTGGCGCTGCGTATCAGAATGATCTGAGCCAGGCTATAAGCTCTGAATCTTTTGAGAATATTGCTGTGGTGACAGACAGTGCTTTGGCTAAAATTGATGCAGAACTAGAGATCGTAAAAGCATTAGAAGCGCCAAAAGGTGGTGAAACATTTAAGGCTGCTGCGTTGAAATCTTATGAGAGCCTGAGAACGGTGGTTGAGACAAGCAGAAAATTTGCTGTGTTGACAAAAGAATCAACTCAAGAGGATTTTGATAAAATAGAGAAAGAATACGATGAGAAATTTGATGAGTATTCTAAATCATTCGACGAACTAGCAAAAGCTCAAATGGACTATGCTAAAGAAGCTGGTTATAAAGTGCAGTAATAAACCTGATTAAATATACTCAGGATTATATAAAACAAAGAAGCTCAGAGAATTCTCTGAGCTTCTTTGTTTTATTCTAGTATAGATATCTATTTCTTAAACTCTCAATATCTATATCCAGCACCTTGATCAGGTAATTTTCTATCGAACCATAATCTTTCTTTATTTTTTCCAATCCCGCTTTTAAAAATTCAGGTTTTACTTCAAATAAACCGGATAAATTCGGGTTATCAGCTTTATATTTAGCATATTTATTTGCCAGATATACATTAGATAACAGATAATCTTTCAATACAGTCTGTTCATCTACTCCCAGAGCTAAAAGAAATAAGGCTGCGCCCATACCAGTGCGATCTTTTCCTGCCGAGCAATGAAACATCAAAGGAGTACTCGAATCGTTTTGTAATAACTTAAAATACTCTTTATACTGTTTTACACTGTTTGGATCCGACACCAATAATTCATTCAGGTTCATCATTAGAGTATCTACAGCTTCTGCTGTTAATTTGCTTACATCAGAGCGAACAGCCTCCATTAAATTACCTGGATTGATTGAATATTTGTAATTTTCTTTCACCGAAGACGGATTAATATCCGGCTGAGTATTTATTTCATCTTCTGCCCTAAAATCAACAATAGATACAAGAGGTATAGCAGATAAATACTGCAAATCTTCGGGAATAAGGCTATGCAGGTCATCCGATCTGAAAACTTTCCCCCATTTTACATATTTTCCGTCAGAAGTACGGTATCCACCTAAATCACGGAAGTTATATCCTCCCGTTATTGGCATATGCCTGTCTGCAACTATGGCTTTTCCCTTCTCTGTCACTATCTGAAAATAAGATCGTACAGAGTCTGAAATATTCAATGGAAATGTACCACTATCAATACCTTTTGCCATTGGTTGTTCAAAATCAATATTTTCGACAGACGATCCGGCATATAAAGACCATTGACCTTGTGTATATATCTGTAAAGAAGCTGATTTTGTTGTTTTATCGCGGATAATAGCTACATTATTGGAGATATCTTCCCCTGTATATTTAGCTCTTGTATCAATTGTCTTATTCTCACAAGAGGTCGTGGCTAGAGTCCCTATAGTCATATATATAAATAATTTATTCACTGTTATGTTAGTTTGTTTCTATTTATTCTATGAAGATAGCCAATTCTGATTCGGGCAGATATAACTTTTTGTATTTATTAACAGCGTTATTATTTTTTACCTTGTTTCGTTAGTTATATAATAAAATGTTAAAATACATATTGTAATTAAACTTCATAATCAAAATATTATCTAAGCACATAGAAACATTTAATAAAACATTTAAGGTATGAAAAGATTATTATTATCATTTGCAATATTGATGTGCGTTTCATTAACGATGACTATTAGCGCACAAGAAACAAAGAAAGCAGGAGAACGTAGGTTTCCAATGGCTAAAGAATTGAACCTATCTGCCGATCAACAACAAAAAATGGAATCTCTTCACAAAGATTTTGGTGATAAGATGAAAGAATTGCGAGATAATTCTAGCTTGACAAAGGAAGATAAGCAGACTAAATTAAAAGAACTGAGAGATCAACAAATGGCAGAAGTAAATAAAATTTTGACACCAGAGCAACAAACTAAGATGAAAGAGTTTGCTCCCAAAAGAGGTGACAGAAATATGAGAGGTAAAATGGATCCTCGTAAAGGAAGAGATGGATTTGAAAGAGGTGACAGGATGAAGGATCTTAATTTGACTGATGACCAAAAAGCAAAGATTAAAAATCTGAATGAAGAATTCAGAGCAAAATCTAAAGAATTAGCAGACTCTCACCGTCAGGCTTTGGATAAAGTGTATACACCCGAACAACAACAGAAACTAAAAGAAATGAAAAAAGATAGGCCTGGAGATGGCAGATTCGGTTTTCACGGAAAGAAAAGAGGTGATTTTAATTTAGATGAAGCCAGCAAGGATAAACTGAAAACATTGAAAGAAAACTTCGACAAAGAAAAGAAAGCTGTAGAGCTGAGTCGGATTGCCCCAGATGCTCAAAAACAAAAAATAAAAGACTTGCGTGAGAAGTTTGTAAAAGAAAAACGTCAAATAATAGAAGATGCAAAGAAAGTAAAGGAGAACAAACCTTCATAAAATAGTGTAATAATAGTATAAATAATGGTAAGGCTATCAAATATTCTTTGGTAGCCTTATTTTTTGAACCCGTTATGGAGATAGGATGTCTCTTTAATTATTAATTTTGTGTTTGACTCTCAAAAAAAAGCATTACGAATAATGATTCCGTTCCTTTATAATGTTGCTCATGCTTATTACAAAAATTATGGACAAGAAATAAGCAATTTTACTTTTGTTTTTCCAAATCGGAGGGCAGGAATCTTTTTTCAGCATTATTTATCACAGATAGCTCAAAAACCAATTTTCTCTCCCGAGATACTTACTGTAACAGACTTATTTGAACGTTTAAGTCCATACAGAAAGGCCGATCGTATAGAGATGCTTTTCATGCTGTATGATATTTATAAAGGAATCAGTCGGTCAACAGAGACTTTCGATGAATTTCTTTATTGGGGAGAGATGCTTTTGAATGACTTCGACGATGTAGATAAGTATCTGGTCGATGCACAACAATTGTTTCGTAATATTCGCGACCTGAAAGAAATAGATGCAGGCTTCGGATTCCTCACAGAAACGCAGATAGAAGCTATCAGGCGCTTTTGGTCAAACTTTCTTCCTGTCGGAGAGAATGATAAAAAGAAAGATTTTCTAGAGATGTGGGAGGTCTTGTTCCAGTTATATACATTACTCCGTAAGCAGTTAGTCGATAAAGGACAAGCATATGAAGGAATGATCTTTCGTGATGTAATAGAACGGGTATCTAAAGACATGGCTTATCAATTACCTTTCGAAAAGCTAGTTTTTATCGGACTCAATGGGCACAGCAAATCGGAGGAGACCTTATTAAAATATTTACATAAGAGAGCCATTGCCGATTTTTACTGGGATTATTCTTCTCCGTTGGTTCGTGATCCACAGAATAAGGCTTCTTTTTTCATGGATAAAAATAAAATGCTTTTTCCTTCTCAGCTGATTTTAGAGCCGGAAGAACTGAGCATGGATCTGCCTGAAATCGAGGTTATAGGAATTCCCTCGGCAGTAGGGCAAGCCAAGTACGTACATACGATATTGAAGTCACTGATAGAAGAAAAGCGTATTATTTCTTCTGATCAGGCTATGAATACAGCTCTTGTTCTTCCTGATGAAAACCTATTACTACCTACATTATATTCTATTCCCGAAGAAATAGACAAGATTAATGTGACGATGGGATATAATTTGGGGAATAGTTCTATAGCAGGACTTATGGAGCATGTTTTCGACCTGCAACATAATGTGCGGAGGTCCGAGAATTATTCGGGATTCTATTTTAAACCTGTTCTGGCTATATTGAATCATCGATATATAACGAATATTGCTGCGGAAGAAGCAAAGACTCTAAGGCAAATGATAATCCAATATAATAAGGTAATCGTTTCGGCTGTCGAGTTGCATACACATCCGCTGTTTAAATTAATATTCAATCCCGTAAAGGAATGGCCTTTTATTCCATCTTATCTGAAATCAATCCTGGCTACTTTGAAAATATCATTGACTCAAGGAAAAGAAGATGATGAGGAAATTAATATTCGCTCTACGGATATCGAAGGCGAGTTTATAGTCGAATACTATAAGACTATCAATAAGATGGAGGAATCCTTGAAAGATATTTCTCCTGAGATGTCTATTGAGACTTACTTTAAACTATTGAAAAAATTGATAGTTGGTATCAGTGTTCCTTTCAGGGGAGAGCCTTTATCCGGTTTGCAGGTAATGGGTGTATTGGAGACACGTGCGTTGGACTTCGACAACCTTATAGTGCTATCTATGAATGAAGGAATATTTCCGATGAAACGGGCTGCCAGCTCTTTTATTCCTTACAATCTACGTAAGGGGTTCGATTTGCCTACTTACGAACATCAGGACAGTATATTTGCCTATCATTTTTATAGAATGATAAACAGAGCAAAACGCATCTATTTGTTATATGATACACGTACCGAAGGACTGCAAAGCGGTGAAGTAAGTCGTTACTTTAGTCAGATAAAACATTTATATGCCGAGTCTTTCAATATAAAGGAAAAGCTGGCTGTCTATAAAGTTTCTTCAACAGAAAGTCTGGCTATATCAGTCTCTAAAACTCCGCAAATAATGCAAAAGCTGGATGCATTCTTGCAAGGTGGAGATAGGCGGCTTTCTGCAAGTTCGATTAATACATATCTCAACTGCCCTCTTCAATTTTATTTTTCGATTGTAGAGAATATGGAAGAAGAGGATGAAATAGCCGAATCTATAGAGGCAAGCACATTTGGTACAATATTTCATGCTGTCATGGAATGGGTATACGAACCATTGAAAGGAAAACTTATAACAGCAGATTTGCTCCATAAAATAAGGAAGGATGACAAACTATTGACACAGATGATAGAGCGTTCCTTTGCTGAAAACTATTTTAAGACAGATAATATAAAACGATTGACCGGGCAGAATTTTCTGACGGGAGAGGTCTTGCGTAAATATGTAAAACAAGTTCTGTCCACTGATGCAAAACTTACACCCTTTATATATGTTGAGTCGGAAGAAAAACTGAAAGCTGATTATCTGCTCGCATCAGGGAAAGTAGTTTCCTTAAAAGGCTTTATAGACAGGGTTGATGAGGTAAAAGGGCATACCCGAATAATTGATTATAAGACAGGTAAAGGTGTTCTTCGTTTCAAAGAAATGAAAGATTTGTTTGATAAGGAACTGAAAGACCGTCCAAAAGCTGTTATGCAAGTATTTATGTATTCACATTTATATATGCAAGATCATCCAGATAAGATATTAGAACCGGGTATTTACTATTTACGTAATTTGTTTGATACAAAATTCAATCCTGATGTAATTAACAAACAGGGTAGGGAGGAGAAATGTATAACTGATTTCTCTTTGTACAGAGAAGAATTTAAAGAATATTTTGATGCCTGTTTAGATGAAATCTTTGATTCCTCAGTTCCTTTTGTTCAAACTCCTACAGGAGAGGCTTGCAAATGGTGTATCTTTACTAATATCTGCAAGAAGTAAGATTTAAAGATCAAGTTTCTTTCTATAATAAAAATGCAATGAATAGCTATTCATTGCATTTTTATTATCTCAGTATTTATGTTTCTATTAAGGGATTAACGGCTTTAGATCATTAATATTCTCTTCGAAAGAATTCAATTTCTCTTTTTCACCAGCCAACCATATAATATCACTTTCTTCGAATGTAAAGCTAGGTGTGAATTGAATTATAGACTCATCACCTCTGTCGATTCCAATAACCATACATTCTGTTTTTTCACGGATACCTGCACTGGCAATTGTTTTTCCGATAAGTGAAGATTCCGGCTCTACGAGATATTGAGACAGACTTATATGATATTGTGCCTCTTCTTCTATCAGGCTTACTTCCTGTTTTTTGTCGTCCAGATATTGAGACAGTTGTTGCATTTCTTCATCCGATCCTGATACCACTAGTTTATCGAACGGATAAAGCCTTTCATTTCCGTCGGGTATATTAATTTTCTTGCTGCCCCTTATTATTGTAACAATATTTACACCTGTTTTTTGTCTGAAATTCAGATCACGCAGTGTTTTGCCTATACTTGGTGATGACTGCATTACCTCAAATTCTTCAATATGGATGTTCTTGGAACGTAGGTCATTAGCGACTACAGTTGGTATTGCGGCTTTCTTTTCATCCAATTTTTGTTTAAGATTAAGGTTTTCAAGAAAGCGTGCTTCTATTTTACGAGATTGTTTCTTAAATCCTTGAGAGAATATAATCAGGGTAACTACCGCAAGAGATATGATAACCATCAGAACGGTTAATCTAGGGAATAATGGAATTAGCACCATAAGTACCAGAACAATACAAATAATGATGCGGAATACGATTAATGATACTAATGCGCCTCTGTTTAGGCGGTTATCTTTCCATAGGTTTTTGAATTCTTCCGAGCGGTTCTTTTTCATCATGATGGCCCGTAAGAATGGAGCCATTAGCGTAAGAGTCATCATGGCAGCCAGTACATTACTCCAGATGCCGGGTATCCATTCTACAATATATGGAGTGATGAAGTTCTGGAAGACGAGCAATATGGCTATCGATATTGTAAAATATACTGCAACCAGGCTGAGTATACTTTTTAATAGCTTTTTCCAATCATTTTGCTTGTTTACAGTATTATAGCCCGAAGCTCCATAACCTTCTATCAGTTTACTCCATTTGTCAGGTATCCGCTTCGCTAAAGAACTATATGCTGTTTCTGAATATTTTATACAGTATGGTGTGGTAAATGTGGTGACTACTGATACAGCTACGATAATAGGGTATAATGTTTCTGTAATAACACCGAGGCTCATACCTAAAGTTGCTATAATGAAGGAAAATTCACCTATTTGAGCTAAACTGAACCCTGATTGCACTGCTACTTTCAATCCCTCACCTGAGGCTAATACTCCGAGAGTGGCAAAGAAGATACGTCCAACCAGTACGACCAAGGTAAGTAATAAGATTAGTGTAGCATATTCTATTATGATTGCGGGGTCTATCATCATACCAACCGAAACGAAGAATACTGCTCCAAACAGATTTTTCAGAGGCTCCATCAAATGTTCTATATGTTTCGACTCTATTGTTTCTGCTAATATAGAACCCATGATAAATGCACCTAAAGCTGCAGAAAAACCTACTGCCGAAGCAAAATACACCATGCCGAGGCATAAACCGACGGCAACGATAAGTAAGGTTTCGTCATTCAAATATTTCTTTAGTTTCTTTAGCATAGTAGGAATCATGTAAATCCCCACAACAAACCAGATGAGCATAAAGAATAATAGTTTGATAACACTATTTGCCAATTCGCCACCTTCTACATGTTGCCCAACGGCAAATGTAGAAAGCAATACCATCATTACGATAGCCGCTAGATCTTCCACAATAAGCATTCCGAAAACGATGCTTGCAAATTTTTTCTTTTGCAACCCCATGTCATTAAATGCTTTTATTATAATAGTTGTGGATGACATAGATAACATACCTCCCAGGAAGATACTATTCATTTTCGACCAGTCGGGTATAAGATTGACAATAAGCAGTTCTCCTACCAAGTAGCCTATTATTATCATCGAACCCAGATTGATAAGAGTAGCTATTGATGCTTTGCCCCCAACATCCATCAATTTTTTGAAACTAAATTCAAGACCTAGCGCGAACAATAAAAATATGATTCCGATTTCGGCCCATATATTAACATTGGCCATATCAGATATTTGAGGTAATGTTTGGAAGAAATCGGAAACTTCATTTGCTGGTACTCCTGATATTTTGACTACTAGGCTTTCTATAAAATCTTTGAAATGAAGACTGGCTACAAATCCGGCCACTATATATCCAAGAACAACCGGCTGTTTCAACCATTTAAATATAATAGTAATAACACTAGCCGTTATTAAGATAATAGCCAAATCGCTAATAAAATGGGGTAGGTGAGCCATATATTTTATTTATGTTTTTTGTATGTGTTTAAAATCAGAATACCGAACTGAAGTTGTTCAGCATATAAAAATATCAAAAAAAAGTGATTTATGAAAATAAAAAATCAAAGAGATATGAAATAATTCTATTATTTAGACTTTGGTTACTTTCTTTTGTGAAAATGATAAAAATGATTATTCTAGTATTTATTTTACTAATTGAACAAATTGTGTGAGAATATACTTATTTTGTGATAATTTGTGTATTAATAATTCAATTCTATAGATTGTAAAAATATCACAACGAAGAATAATAAAAAAAGAGCTGTTCTCTATTTGAACAACTCTTTCTATAATATAATTAGATGTATTTATTTGCTTTTATCAATTAAACTGGCGATGAACCCACCTATAATAGAGCCGTAACTACAATTGACCCAGCATTCAGAAGATAGGGGATAAGTTCCCCAATAACAGGCAAAATAATACCAGTAGAGAAATCCTAATGCAAATCCTAGTATTAATCCGATTAAAACTATTTTATTGTTATATATAAAGCTTATTATATTTTTCATATTCTATTTGATTATTTATGGATGGTTCCAATAAAAATGTCCAGCCGGAACTGATTCGGTCAATACACTTACAGGTTCAGCCACAGCCTTATTTATATTCATAGCCTCGCGGATAGCTCTTGCAAAAAGGTTGTTTATTTTATGACCAGGGCAGTTAGCTATTATCTTACCCTTGATGAAATAACCGACTAGGGCTATATCGCCGATTATGTCGAGCAGTTTATGTCTTGCCGGCTCGTTCGGATAGAGTAAAGGTCTGTTCATTATATATCCGAGTTTGCTTGCATCTTTTCTTTTTACCCCCATAATATCCGCTAAATGGTCGAAATGTTCTTGTTCGATCGGTTTATCATAGATAACTATCGCATTATCTAAGTCGCCTCCTTTTACCAAATTATTATTGAGTAGAGGCTCTATTTCACGTACGAAAACAAAAGTACGGGCAGCCGCAAAGTCCCGGGTAAACTCGGACAGATCATTTAAAATTGCATCCTGTTTCCTTAGTAATGTGGAGTCGAAAGCTATATGAGACTCTATGCTAAAGGAATCGTCTGGAATTAATATCATTGAAGCTCCGGTGGCTTTATCCACTACCTTTATTTTCTTCCGCTTAAATGTGATATATTTTCTCGGAGCATCTTGCTCTTGTACACCTACACTTTTTATTTTGCTGACGAATAAAATAGAGCTGCCGTCTAATATAGGAATTTCCGCTGCATCTACATCGATAAGGCAATTGTCTATTTCGCAGGCATACAGTGCAGCTAGTGCATGTTCAACGGTGCTTACCTGTACACCATTCGAAGCTAATACGGTACCTCTCTGTGTGGTTGTTACATTTTCAGCTAATGCATCTATAATGGGGTGTCCTGGTATATCAGTTCTTCTTATTTTATACCCATGGTTTTCGGGGGCAGGATTAAAAGTTATATGTACGTTTAACCCTGTATGTAGCCCTTTCCCTTCGAGGGTGAAACTACTTTTTAAAGTCCTTTGATTAACCATAATATTTTAATTTTAATTTCTATTTATGACATTTTTATCAAACAAGATCCGGCTGAGTACCCTCCTCCAAAAACGGAGAGGCATATTAAATCTCCTGATTGAAACTTATTGAAATTTTGTATAAAGACGAGGAGAGTGCTGGCTGAACCGGTATTCCCCAATTCTTCGATATTCGATAATACTTTTTCTTTTTCTAACCCTAATTGATCGGCCACATTTTTCAAGATTCTCAGATTAGCCTGATGACCTATAAAATATGTAAGATCGTCAATCTCATATCCACTCCATTCCAAAATATCTTGAGTGTTCTTGGTTATATATGTACATGCCTGTATGAATACATCTCTGCCATTAGGCATCTGTAATCCATCTTTGTTAGGCTCGAGGAAAACACCTTCGGGGCCACGTCCGATGTGCCCTAACCCTTGAGTAATTATATCTATTATTTGTGGATCTTTATCTGAAACAGGTTTATTGGAAAAGAATAAAGCTGTTGCCCCATCTCCCCATAAATGCCCTGACATGCAATCGCTATCGTCAGAGTAGGTAGAGTTTCTATCGGCGCAGATAAGCAGTGCTTTTGTTGATAATTCAGACGTAAAAAACGATTGTATAATTTCCATAGCATTAATAGCTGACGAACATGCCGAGGATATATAAAATACTTTTGCATCTACTATATTATATTGGCGTTGGATTAGATATCCTGTTGTCGCTATTGTATCGGATGGAGTATAAGAAGCAAATACGATGAGATCTACTTCGGATATATCATATGGCAGAGCTGTTTTAGCTTTGCTGACGGCTTTGCTGCACATATAGTCCATCGTTTCTTTTTCTGTAGCTCTGGATCGCGTTTTGATTCCTGTACGTTGAGATATCCATTCATCATTGAGACCGTTTAGTTGTGTGAAATAATCATTAGCGATCCTTTTTTCAGGGATAAAACTCCCAATGGCATTTATATACATATGTTATATTTTATATTTTACTGAAATTCATATTTGCTCTCAGGATGTCTTGTCAGGTGCTTTTTCCAAAAACGTCGATTATAGGTATGTATTAGTTTTTGGCATATTCTTTTATTGTATTTACGTTTTTTTGAGTATTCTTCACTGATAAAATTAAGTGTGTGATCGTCGGCTCGTAATCGACTAAAACTCTTGCAGCTATCTAGTATACGTATATTCTTAAAGCTCATTCTGTTCAGGTCGACGAGATAGAAATGATAACTATTCGCATCCTTCTTGAATAGAATGTTTCCCGGAGAATAATCTTTATGAAGAATACCTTTTTTATGGAGATTGGCGGTAAACGCAATAAATGCCTGTATTAGTTCTTTACTCTCATTTTGAGGATGTTTATATATTTCTTTCATTGTTCCCTCTACTTGTTCATGGACAGATATGTAATATGATTCATCTATCAATCCGTTTTTACAAATATCTATATATGCAATAGGTTCGGGTGTATTTATTCCTCTATTCAATACTTCAAAAGCATTCATAAATGATCTTTCAGCTTTGGATTTACGAATATATTTATATACAAATCGGTTTATGAAATTGGGTTTTTTAAATGACTTGATATTTATAGCTATACCATTTACTTCGAATACTTTAATTGTATTTCGTGAGTCATAGATAGTTTTACCTTCCTTAGCGAAAATTTCGGGTACAGAATTTATAAACCCTGAAATATTATTATATTTTGAATTTATATGTACTTTCATTTCTTTATTCGGTTATGTATCATTACTAAGTTAGATACAGGTACTATGCCCATTATGCGCTCAATTTCTTTTTTGCCCCTATATATAGAAACTGTCGGAATCCCTGAGATATGATAATCATTATATTTACTTGGATACTTCTCGTAGTCTAATTTGTAGAATTTAGCCTTTACTCCAAATTTTGCTTCTAATTCATTGAGATTGTATTCCATTTTGTCGCAAAGATTGCAGTTCTCCTTATAAAAAAAGATATATGATATGTCTGCCGACGAAATTGCAGCTTCAAATGTATTATCATTTAATTCAGTGAAATTATCTTGCTGAATCTTTGGTGTATTAGCAATTGTCATCGCATCCAAAAGACTTGTTAATACTAATAATATGGCAAATAAGAAGCCAAAGTGCCAGGTCTTGAACTGAAAATTCTTAAGTGTATTCATTGCTTTTGTTTTTTACTCACGTTGAAAACTCACTGCAAAATTGGCGTTATTAGTCAATATTGTAATTATCAATATTGCTTATAATATGTTCTAAAAGTCATATGTGAAAAGTAGCACCTTCCAATTTTACTTTTAAGCAAAACTATGTTTACCATAGATTTAAAGCAATTGGTAATCGATAGACTTATACTATTTCTCGACCAATCACCTAGAATACATTGTAAAAATCAGGTTTTATACATATGCCTATCCTTATATTCATTGCGTATTTATTATAATCGATCAGGCTCTCCCCGTATCCTTGAAAAAAACGGGCAAATACATACTGATTCGATCTTTCGGATACTCTAAATGCTGCACTTAATGTAGTGTTGAAGTTGCCAAAGCCTTTCATTGGGTTTACATCTGCTGACAACCACCATTTATGTTTATTACTTATATAATTTATTGAAATGTATCCCAATCCTTTATAATCAAGTAGGTCTTTATTATTTCCTCCGTCCACATACGGAGCCCAAACTTCGCCGGATATGTTGAGTCTTGGATTGACATAATATTTCATTGATAGACTTAAATAGTTCCAACTACGAGAATCGTATCCATCCCTTCCGTTCGATTCATGTTTGAGCTGAACAAAAGCAGCACCTACAAGTTTGTTGTTATATATCAGGTATTTACCTAATCCTAATCCAGGATTGTAGTTCGTGTCTCTAAAGGGACTCGATTCGGCATAAATGTCCCAAAAGGACTTTTGAGTATAAGTAAGATATGCAAAAGTCTTGAAGGGAAGTACACTCTTCGTTAACCGTTGCCTTATGCTTATCTGAAAAGTAACATCTGCCGATTGATTCGTTATTTCCCTGTTTAAAGGTACTCCTGTGAGGAAGTATGTATCGCGATATACCGCAAAGGCAGGGAGTCTGTCTGCATATTTTAAGACTTCTTTTTCCGATATTTCCAAATGCTTTGGTTTGAATATATTAGGGTCTCTCATCGCCTTGTCATATTCTTTATATATACTGTCGCTGGCAACATACATCAAATCGTCTTGTGCATATGTGCTGATTGCCATCATCAGGAAAAATGTAAGTAAAAAAAGTTGAAAAATAACTCTGGTCATTTATAAAATAGTATGAGGTAAATTTATTCTTTTTGTTTATCAAATGAATTCTCTTTTATGAACAATCGTTCACTGTATTTGTTCTAAAAGATTATCATTTTGCATATTAACTAATAATTACGCTGTGTGAACGATCATTCATCACTGAATATCATATTTTGATTAAACTATATAGATAATCTAATACTTCTTTTCTCTTCTCCATATCATGCATTACGTTTACTGCGAACATTGATTCATCGCAACTAGAGTCGGATGATTCTTTTACGCATGCACTATTAAAGAGAATACTCATAATTTCCACATTGATATCGTCTCTTATCTCTCCGATGCTGATGCTTCTATTCAGAGCATTCCTCCAGTTAGCCAGCAATCTGCTATTGATTATCCTAAAGCGCTCAATGAATTGTGGATAATGCTTTGCAGCCTGAATCATCAGTGCTGTATAATTTAAGAAAAAAGTATGTGTAACACCTGCCCTTGCAAAAGCATGGAGCATAGTCTTATGTCGCCGATGAATAGATTCTATAAGTTCGCCTATTGTTAAATTGCTATCTAAATTGTGAAGTAACTTATCAAATAATTTGAAGAAATATTCATCTATCACAGCACAAAATAGTTCTTCTTTGTTGCTGAAATACCGGTACATAGCTCCACGCGACATACCAAGTTCTTCTTGTAACACCGAAATAGAGGCACTATCGTAGCCTTTATTCATAAATACGTCAAATGCCCTTCTTAATATATATTCTCTGCTGTACTTCATTTTTGAGGTAATACATAGTTTAAATTAGTGAACACTCGTTCACAATGCAAAGTTGGATATTTCTATTTAATTTGATGATAATTTTTTCGTTAAATAATGTTTTCAAATTAAATTTGTTCTTGAAGATTATATACGTGACCCTTAATGTATTTATATCCGATTTTCTAAATTACATAAAATCCTTTAGCTATAGATAAACTCCTAGAATATTTTCAACTTTATCGCTTTATTTGTTAATTTGCAAGTCATAAATACAAAGATGCAAAATAATACGTGGCAAAAAAGAATTATTATGTAGTTTGGAATGGGGTAAAGCCCGGCGTATACTCTTCGTGGAATGAAGCGAAAGCACAAGTCGAAGGGTATGAAGGTGCTATTTATAAATCTTTCTCTTCGCAACCTGAAGCTGAAAAAGCGTATAATGATAGCCCTTGGCTATATGTTGGCAAGAATGCGGAGAAGAAAAAGAAGATATCTATCAATAGTATCCCTGAGATTATAAAAGATAGCCTCTCAGTAGATGCAGCATGTAGCGGTAATCCAGGTCTACTTGAATATAGAGGGGTGTATGTAAAAACAGGAGAACAGATATTTCATCAGGGGCCATTCGAATACGGAACAAATAACATAGGGGAGTTTCTTGCATTGGTACACGGACTAGCCTTACTAAAGCAAAAGAACTATAATATACCCATATATTCGGATAGTGTGAATGCTATAAAATGGGTGAGAGAGAAGAAATGTAAGACTAAGCTTGAACGCATACCTGAAAATCAATCTTTATTCTATATGATAGAACGAGCCGAAAAATGGCTTCGAGAAAATACCTATACTACTCAGATCATTAAATGGAAGACCGATGAGTGGGGAGAAATTCCCGCCGATTTCGGACGAAAATAAAATATATTCTCTATGAGACGTATCACACCTACTCTGACCGCAGAACTCTTCTATTACTTTGGCAATCCAAAGAAAGTAAAGATTGGAGCTGGTCCCGCATACCCGCTGAAAACTTTCAGAGAGTTGGTCGAACACGTCGCACGTCTGTCTTTCATGAATAAAGATCACTTGTTGTTTTATCGGGGACAGGCCGTTGATTTTAGGAACAAGGCGGGTGTGTCGTCTTTCTATCCTACAATATACAGAGGCGATTATTTGACTCAAAAAGATCTAACAGAAAGATTTAACAGACTAGAGCAAGCAGGGCTTAAGTTGGCCGCTTTATTTGAAGACAAGAAAATAGAAGGATATAAAGAGGTCAAAAAGAGACTAAATATCCAGTGGAGTATACTTCAGCACTATGAAGTATGCCCTACACCTTTTCTCGATTTTACCCATTCACTGAGGGTTGCCTGCTCATTTGCTATGTCAAATAACGAAACGGATAAGGCATACATTTTCATTTTTGGGCTACCTTATCTGACGAACCGCATAAGTATTAATTCTGAACATGATCTTGTGAATATCCGTCTGTTAAGTATATGTCCGCCCACAGCATTACGACCTTATTTCCAAGAAGGTTATCTGGTTAGCACAGACGAGATTACAGATAGTTATGATACGAAATCTGAACTGGATTTCAATAACAGATTGATAGCCAAGTTCGAAATACCCAATAATCTTTCTTTCTGGGGTAAAGATTTTGATCGAATACCGGAGCATTTGCTCTATCCCGAAAACGATCCGGTATTGGAGCTTTGTAAAGCTATTGCAAGCGATTATACTCCTACCTTATAGACGTATAGCCTGTCTTTTCTACTAAATATTGACCTTGTGGCGATAGAATCCATTCTATCAGCTTCTCTACATTTTCATTTTGTGTATCGGTGGTGATGGCATAGAAGTCACCCGAAAAAGGGTATTTACCGTTTTTTATTGTTTCTTTCGAAGGATATACACCGTCTATTTTAATTACTTCTATTTGGTTGTTATTTACCATCTCAGTAGAGAAGAAGAGGAACGAATAACCAATAGCATTCTTGTAATTTTTATAATCGGCAGTGTAATTTATTATGTCACCCATACCACTAGCCATTTCTGTTTCTATAGGAGTTATGATAGAGTTATTACCCATGATCCGTTCAAGCATGGTCTGGCTTCCGCTATTTTTCGGACGCTGATAAGCTTTTATTTCATCATTCTTACCACCAAGCTCTTTCCAGTTCTTTATTTTGCCCGAATATATACCCCTTACCTGATCTGTTGTTAGTTCTTTGACCGGATTATCTTTATTAACAAAGAAGACAAAGGCTTCTCGTCCAATAGGAGTCATTTTGAATGTTTTTCCCTTTTTAGCTGCTTGCTCTATCTGATCATCAGAAGGTTTTGCACAAAAGATAAGATCGGCTATCCCTTCTATCAGGTTGTTATAAGCTTCGGGTGTAGTTCCGCACCAGATTTCACTTTCATTTAACTTGTATCCTTTTTCAGGGTAAGTTGCTTGTACAAATGCAGCGTACAATGGATATAATGCCGTTGCTCCGTCAATGACTGGAAGGTTGTCTTCTATTTTCAATTCAGAAGGCTCATTAAGTGCTACTGTCAGACTTTCTTTAGTAAAAGGCTCATATTTGGTCAGATCTACGCCCTGATCACTAATAACAGGAATACTATTTATATAGTCGTAGTGCAAATAGACGCCAAGCGCTGTCAGGCCGGCAATAAGAGTTGTAGAGCTTACCAATATAAAAAAGATTCTTTTTCTTATTAATCTTAGCCGCCATACACATCCCCATAGCAGAAGTATTATTACCAGAAATATAAAGAGAAGCTGAAATGACTGATAAACTTCAAAGACAAGGCCTAGAAATGTAAACAGTCCCGATAATGTAATCAGTATAGGGAATATGAACCATTTAAGTATTTTGGAGATGGGAAATTTCATTTTTCAAATATATAAAAAAGTAACAGGTCTTGTAATAATTACTCAAACTTTAAAAAGTGACAAACGTAATAGATTTTCATGTTTATTTATAAGTTTACTATCTGATAGTCAAATCTCATATTAATATTATCTAGTATAGATAAATATATAATCCTATTATGAAAGGAAACTACCAGACTTTTTTACCATATTTATTATTATCGGATTAAGGGTTTCTCTGGAAGATTGGGACTACTATATATTAAGATTAAATAAATCAATATATTATGAAAAAGAAAATGCCTGTTTATTGCCTACATTTTATACTTTTAGTAGGTGGTTTTGTCTTCACAACTTTATCATGCACAGAGAAAAGCCCGAAAAATACTTATCTCAACTTGACCAACTTTAAAATGATTGCCCGTGTAACGGGAGAAGCTCAACCCGGAGATACTGTACCATACTTAAATAACACGATGCAATATGATGTTTATGGTACCGATTTAGGAATAATGTGGCATATGGGAGGAAACAGAGTAGGTCTATTTTTCGGCGACACCAACGGGGCCGGATTTAAGGCGTCTCCCAATGGAGGAGGTAATGGGAGTAATTGGCGGTCTAATTTCCTTGCTTTCTCGGATGATACTGATCTTGATGATGGGTTGACTATTAGTGGAATGGTACTCGATGAAGAAAATAAAGCTCGTGAAATATGTGCAGGAGCCAAAACCGGTAATTACGAAAAATATAATACATCTATTCCTACCGGAGCCATTCGTGCAGCAGGCATAGATTATGTACATTATATGAATATATATGAGTGGGCTGGAGGAAATGGCCGTTGGCTGACTAATTTCTCCTCCCTTTACGCTTCTCAGGATAATGGACAAACATGGGAAAGGCAAAAAGAGGTTACTTTTCATCCTGATAGTCATTTTTCTCAAGTTGCATATGCCAAGAAAGATGGATATGTTTATATGCTCGGAACCCAATCGGGTAGAGGAGATGCTGCTTATCTTGCCCGTTTTTTGGAAAAGGATATATTAAGTATGAGTGATTATGAATATTGGGATGGTGGCCATAAAGAATGGGTAAAAGGCGTGGAAGCTGCTGCAACATCTGTAATAGAAGCACCTGTGGGCGAGACGTCTTTGATGTATTTAGAAAAACAACAAAGATGGATTGTTACCTATCTTCTCGATCATATCTATGATACTAAAGATAAACGTCAAGGACATACATTGGTATATCGTGAATCAAAAGATTTAATCAACTGGTCGGAAATAAAAGTCCTTGCTTCAGACAAAGAATATCCGGGCTTATATTGTGCTTATATGCATCCACTTAAGAACGACGGTGATAAATTATACTTTCTTATGTCGTTATGGCAACCATATAATGTCTTTCTTATGACAGCTGATATTGAAGCAGTGAAAAATTAAATATTATTTTTATACATTACAAAAATGGGGCTTAATACTTGTAAGTATTAAGCCCCATTTTTATTTAAGAAAATGTATTTCTTAGAAATTCCATTTCATCGGTTCGAAGTGTGCTTGTGGGTGAAGACACGCAGGACATGTCTTCGGTGCATTTTTACCTTTGATGACGAATCCGCAATTGCGGCATTGCCACTCAATAGCTTCTTCGCGTGAAAATACTCCATTGCTTTGCACACGTGCAAGAAGAGCTTTATATCTGTCTTCGTGCATGTTTTCTACTTTACCTATCATGCGATACATAACGGCTATTTCTTTAAATCCTTCTTTTTCTGCTATTTCAGCGAATGCAGGATAGTCTATAGTCCACTCTTCATGTTCTCCGGCAGCAGCCTCAATCAGGTTTTCTTCTGTCGTTCCAATTTTTCCGGCAGGATAAGAAGCAGTAATTTCTACCATACCACCTTCCAAAAATTTGAACATACGCTTAGCATGTTCTTTTTCCTGATCGGCTGTTTCTAAAAAGATTGCTGCTATTTGTTCATAACCCTCTTTTTTTGCTGCGCTTGCAAACATAGTGTAACGCATTCTTGCCTGTGATTCTCCGGCAAACGATTTTAAGAGACATTTTTCGGTCTCTGTTCCTTTAATACTTTTTTCCATAACTTTTGATGATAGTTTATCTATTGATTTTATACAAAGTTAATAATTAATATCCCTTTTAAGAAAAGAACTCAAATGATTTCATACCTTTGTGTTCTTAAAAAATGTATAAAAAAGCGTCTGTGAACAAGATTAATTAGATATGTTCTAAACTATATTGTTTTGATGTTTATATAATTATCTATTTACAAGCTCATTGCATATTTTTATAGCATTCGTTAAATTCTATTAATGTGTTATATAGATCTGTTATGAAAAAACAACTTCTAAAGGATTTTACTCCTCAGCTATTCATCTCACTGAAAACGTATAATAAAACCAAATTCCTTAGCGACCTTATGTCGGGGCTTATTGTGGGTATAGTAGCTCTCCCGCTTGCTTTGGCATTTGGTATTGCCTCTGGTGTTAAGCCCGAACAGGGAATTATCACTGCTATCATAGCGGGGTTTATTATTTCATTTTTGGGTGGAAGCAAGGTGCAGATAGGAGGCCCTACAGGAGCGTTTATCGTAATCGTCTACGGTGTTGTGCAAACGCATGGTATAAAAGGTCTACTTGTTGCTACCATTATAGCAGGTGTTATTCTTGTATTACTAGGTGTTTTCAAATTAGGAAAGATTATTAAGTTTATTCCATACCCTATTATAGTAGGATTTACGAGTGGTATTGCAGTCACAATCTTCACTACACAGATTGCCGATATTTTCGGTTTGAATTTTGGAGGGGAAAAAGTACCTGGAGACTTTATCGGAAAATGGATCATATATTTCAAACATTTTAATACAATAAACTGGTGGAATACGCTGATTAGTATTCTTAGTATAGTTATTATTATAATGACACCTAAGGTAATCAAAAAGATACCCGGCTCGTTAGTCTCTATCATATTGATAACAGTCATTGTTTATTTTCTGAAGACATACTTTGGTATTAATGCCATCGATACGATCGGTGATCGTTTCAGAATCAATGCCACCTTGCCAGATGCTGAAATTCCGGCTATGAATATGGCTGCAATTACAAGCTTGCTTCCTGTGGCGCTGACTATTGCCATGCTGGGGGCTATTGAATCTTTGTTGTCCGCCACGGTGGCCGATGGCGTAATAGGAGGCGAAAAGCATAATTCAAATACGGAATTAATTGCTCAAGGAGTGGCTAATATCATCACTCCATTATTTGGAGGTATTCCTGCCACAGGAGCGATAGCACGCACAATGACTAATATAAACAATGGCGGACGAACACCTGTCGCGGGCATTATTCATGCCATTGTTCTATTACTTATTCTATTATTGTTGATGCCACTTGCTCAATATATACCGATGGCCTGTCTTGCAGGAGTGTTGGTGATTGTGGCATATAACATGAGTGAATGGCGAACATTCAAGTCTCTGTTGAAAAACCAGAAGTCAGATGTAGCTGTATTACTTATAACATTCTTCTTGACTGTGATATTTGACCTGACTATTGCTATAGAAGTAGGGTTACTGTTGGCCGTAGTATTGTTTATGAAGCGTATAAATGAAGTGACGCACGTCTCTGTCATAAAAAACAGATTGGATCTTACCGATGAAAGTGAATTTACTCAGGATGAAGAAATTCTGATGTTACCTGATGGTGTCGAAGTATATGAAATTGACGGGCCTTTCTTCTTTGGTATTGCTAATAAGTTTGACGAGAGTATGCGTGAGATAGGAGATCGGTCTAAAATTCGTATCATACGGATGCGCAAGGTTCCGTTTATCGATTCTACAGGATTACATAATCTTGTAAGCTTGTGCGAAAAATCAGTAAAAGATGATATTCATGTTATATTATCAGGTGTGAGGCAGAAAGTACATTTTATGATAGAGACTTCCAATATTCCACAGATGATCGGAGAAGAAAATATATGTGAAAATATCAATGTCGCATTGGAACGAGCGAACAAGATACTGGAAACGATAAAGAAATCTGGCTAATCAAGTATAATTAGAGAATAAAAAAAGATGGTTTTAAACCATCTTTTTTTGCTTTTTGTCTCTATGTTATTAGTGGGAAACCGCTTTCAGTCCTACGACAGAAAGAATAAGTGTTATAATAAAAAATATCCGCATTACACTTGCGGGCTCTTTAAATACAAGAATGCCGAGTAAAGCAGTTCCTGTAGCACCTATTCCTGTAAATACAGCATATGCCGTACCCATTGGGATGGCCTCTGTTGCTTTAATTAATAATCCCATCCCTAATATAAGGCAAATACCAAAACAGATATACCAATAATAGGAATATGGTACAGCAACTTCTCTCGCTTTAGATATAGAGAATGTAAAACCAACTTCAAATACGCTGGCTAATAATAAATAAATCCAACTCATAATTATTTTTGATTTGAAATTTTATTGAATGATTGTTCAATGGATCATTAAAAAATATATATTTCTAGACTAATAATCTTATATAATGGAGCAAAGATTTTTCCAAATTCTGGATTATACTTTTTCCATCAGCGCTAAAAATACTCTGAAACCAGACACCGTCTGTTAGTGTGAAGAGTTGCTTCGCAGCTAAAGATATGTCAGTACTGTTCTTTAATTCATTTGCTTTTATGCTGTTTGCTAGCGCATACTCCCATCCTTCCAACTCTTTTTCTACTGTTATTCTGTATTTGTTTCGGAATACAACGTCACGCTGCATTACTTGATAAAATAAGAAATGATAGTTGAGCATAGATATTTTTGACATTCCATCAAATTCGGAAGCGATGCTTATTATTGATGCAGCAATCCGTTTGAATCGTTTACTCATAAAATTGACAAATTCATAGACGGTATAGTTTTTTGTTTTGCGAACATCAAAGTCGAATATCTGGACGAAATATTTCTCCGTTACCTGAATAAATAAATCCTCTTTATTTTTAAAATAATGATATAAAAGTCCTCTAGATACACCTGTTTCAGTCTGTATATCGGTTATAGATACAGCATCAAACCCTTTCATTAGTAAAAGGTTGAATGTTTTCTTTAATATCAATTCATCTGTTTTCATATTGAACGATCGTTCAACAAATATAGACTGTTTTTTTGTAAAAGACAAATATTTTTATAATATTTGAGATATCCCATAGTATTCTGTTAATTTGGATTTAACCTCATATAATAAATTGAAAATTACTGTAAAGTAAGTCAATAATTTAAACAAAACGAATATTCTTGCGTCTAAAATATAAAGGCATATATTTTTACAAATTACAAACTACAAATTGAAAGGAGACAATTATTATGACATGTAACATTATTTTTATTGCTATATCGCTATATATGGTTTACTTCGCTTTTCTATATATCAGCTGTAGAAGTGCTCGTCATTTAGACGACGAAAAAGGAGATTCTGCATAATTTATATTTATAAAAAGAAGCCCCATGTAATAACACGAGGCATTCTTCAGCAACTATAATAAAAAACACTAGATTTAGCTCACGCTAAAGTTATATTTTTGTCCAGATATACATCCTGTATCGCGTGTATAAGTTCTACACCTTCCTTCATTGGGCGTTGGAATGCTTTTCGTCCGCAAATCAGTCCCATGCCACCTGCGCGTTTGTTTACGACCGCTGTATAGACAGCCTCTTTCAAGTCCGACTCGCCATGCGACTCACCTCCCGAGTTAATCAGCCCTACGCGCCCCATATAGCCATTGGCAACCTGATAGCGGCATAGATCTATAGGGTGGTCTGTAGCCAAATCTGTGTACATACGCTCATCCCACTTACTGAAACCTATAGCTTTGAATCCGCCATTGTTAGTTGGGAGTTTCTGCTTGATAATATCGGCTTTGATAGTTACGCCAATATGGTTTGCCTGAGCAGTCATATCAGCTGAACTATGATAATCTACCCCGTCTTTTTTGAAATCGCTATTTCTAAGATAACACCATAGTATTGTAGCCATACCCAGCTCATGAGCATATTCAAATGCTTCGGAAATTTCTATAATCTGACGGCGGCTTTCTTCCGAGCCAAAATATATAGTGGCACCGACAGCTGTTGCTCCCATATTCCATGCATCCTTGATTGTACCAAACAAGATTTGGTTATACGAAGTAGGATAAGTAAGGAGCTCATTATGGTTTATCTTTACAATAAATGGAATCTTGTGTGCATATTTGCGGGCAACAGACCCGAGTATGCCATATGTGGAAGCTACGCCGCTGCATCCTGCTTCTATTGCTAGCTTTACAATATTTTCAGAATCGAAATAAATCGGATTCGGTGCAAATGAAGCCCCTGCTGTATGCTCTATATCCTGATCGACAGGAAGTATAGATAGATATCCTGTATTGGCAAGGCGTCCATTGCTAAGTAATCTTTGCAGACTGTTAAGCGTGGGTATATTACGGTCAGAATCTCTCCAGACATTGTCGATGACATTTGGCTCCGGTGTGTGAATTAATGACTTGTCTATTGTTTTACTTACATGCTTAAGCAGATATTCTGCCTGATTACCTAAAATGTTGATAATTTTTGAATTAGCCATAATTTTTTATGTTTTATATAGATTATGAAATAAATCCAATCGTTACTATCTTATAAACAAAGCATCCCTATTTTAGTTTTTAAAATTGCTTTTATTTGTCGTAAGCGAAAGATTATTTAACAAGTATATCTTATTTATACTGTATCAAAATAACTAAAAAGCTAAATTATTTCTTTATCTTTGCTTGAATCGTTAAAAAGATGTTACTCTTTTGTATTAATTTAACAATATATAAAACATTATGCTACATGAATTTACGCTTTCCAGAGGAAGAGCAATGATCAATTTTACTCTGAAATATTGTGATACCAAACAAAAGCTTCTTAATAGTTACGGATTCAGGCGAGTAGTCGAATCTTTTATAAAACAGGTACTGAAAAAAGAAGAAGTTGTTATTCATGACTATTATATAGAGCATTTTGGCGATGAGGATGAAGTCGTTGATTCTTTTATCGAAGTATTTAAGTTGTTGACGGTTTTTGAAATAGAAGAAGTCGTTGCAGTAGATAACAAATATTCAAAATTCTTTGAAGATAAAGACTTGTTTATAGAAGTAACAGAGTTGCTTTTTGCTTACTGGAAGCGATTGGAACGTTATACCATAGTTAGAAATACGAGGGTAGGAGACGGATTGCAAAACGTAAGGTTTATACAAGCCAATGGTATGTTTAATGATTTGCTCCTTTCGACAGGAAGAAGAATACAAGCTACAGTAAATGGTTATGAAACACGTATATACCGTCAAGCTACAGCAGGTGCCAATGCCGGATTGACATTGAATGATGTAAACTGGAACTGCCCGGTTGAATATAAAGGTCTGACATCAATACCATTTATCAGCACAGTCGTGTTCCAACCTCCATATATAACATATACAAAGCGTAATACACGCGATGGTATATTTCAGGAACACCAACAAAATCCACTTGAAAATATTGTTTTAAATGAAGACGATTGGTTCGTATTCCCAGCCAAGGTGGGTAATATGTTGACTTTTGTCTATTTTCATAAAGACTTTATGGCTCATGGTATTGGTCTAGCTAATCTATTTGAAATAGCTGTAGAAACTGAATATATTGGTAAAAAGCCGGATATGATTTATGTTTTTGGCTATCCTGACGGATTTGAAGAAAAACGTACATTCTATTATAAAGACAAGAAAAACGATATACTTATCGGATACGCCAACTACTGTGACGATATCGACTATTTTGGTTATATGAAAAAAATGCTTCTTACATTGCATAATGTGAAGCAGATAGAGAAAAAGCGCTTGCCTATACATGGAGCAATGGTAAACATTGTATTGCGTAACGGTACAGAGTCTAACATAATCATAATGGGTGACAGTGGTGCAGGAAAATCTGAAAGCCTTGAAGCCTTCCGTACATTGAATGCCAGCTATATTCGCCACATGCGCGTCATATTTGATGATATGGGTTACCTGAAAAAAGAAGAAGACGGAACGATCAAAGCATATGGTACCGAAATAGGAGCGTTTGTACGTGTTGATGACCTTGATCCTGCTTATGCCTTCGAGCAGCTAGATAAAGGGGTGTATACGAATATGGATAAAATTAATGCACGTGTTACTATACCTATCTCTACATATGAAGTTATATCTAGAGGATATCCGATAGATTATTTCCTTTACGCTAATAACTACAATGAGGCAGATAAGAAGATACTTGTTTATGACGATTTGGATAAAGCGATAACTGTATTTGAGGATGGAGCACGTAAGGCAAAAGGAACTACAACCGAGAAAGGATTAGTGAAGTCGTATTTTGCAAATCCATTCGGTCCGGTACAAGAACGTGAAGAGACTGAAAAACTTGTCCGTTCGTACTTCAAGGATATGAAAGCTGCCGGAACAAAAATTGGCGAAATGCACACTTCGTTAGCTATAGACGGAAAGACAAAAGATGGACCTCGCGAAGCTGCAGAAGAGCTGTTCACGTTGATTAACGAGTAATCACTATATTACCTATTAAAGCCTCCTTGATAGTATAAGCAGGGGGCTTTAATAATTTTATAACCTGAAAATATCTATTGCCATGAGAAACATAAAATTGATTAGTTGCCTGCTTTGTATATCCTTCAGTAGTATTGCTTTTGCGCAAGATTATCCGTTTTTAGATACTAAACTATCTACTGATGAACGTGTTGCTGATTTAGTGTCCCGCCTTACATTAGAAGAAAAAGTATTGCAAATGCTTAATGATGCTCCCGCTATCGATAGATTGGGAATACCTTCTTATAATTGGTGGAACGAGTGTCTACACGGCATAGGACGTACAGAATACAAGGTAACGGTTTTTCCTCAGGCGATAGGTATGGCTGCTTCATGGGATCCTTTGCTATTAAAAGATGTTGCAACGGCCATATCTGATGAAGGGCGCGCCATATACAATGATGCATCATCTAAAGGAAACCGTTCTATTTATCACGGCTTGACCTACTGGACGCCGAATATCAATATATTCAGAGATCCACGTTGGGGACGTGGGCAGGAGACCTATGGCGAAGACCCATTGCTGACAGGTGCTATGGGAAAAGCTTTTGTTCAGGGGATACAAGGAGACGATGATAAATATCTGAAAGCTGCAGCCTGTGCCAAACATTACGCAGTGCATAGCGGTCCTGAAAATACACGTCATTCATTTAATACCTTTGTTACATCATACGATTTGTGGGATACATACTTGCCTGCATTTCGTGATTTGGTTATTGATGCAAAAGTTGCCGGGGTAATGTGTGCATACAATGCTTATGACGGGCAACCATGTTGCGGAAACAATTATTTGATGCAATCCATATTAAGAGATAATTGGGGTTTCGACGGTTATGTGACTTCTGACTGCGGTGCAATAGACGATTTCTTCAACCATCATAAAACACATCCAGATGCTAAATCTGCGGCTGCTGATGCAGTATTTAACGGAACAGATATCGATTGTGGAACTTATGCTTATAAAGCTTTGACAGATGCGGTAAAAAACGGATTGATAAGCGAAGGGCAAATAGATGTGTCATTGAAAAGACTTTTTACTATACGTTTCAGATTGGGTATGTTTGATCCTGTAGCGGATGTAAAGTACAATACTATTCCACTTTCGGTACTAGAATCACAGACTCATAAAGATTTGGCATTGAAAATAACTCGCGAGTCTATGGTCTTGCTAAAGAATGAAGGGAATATTCTACCGTTGAGTAAAAACCTGAAAAAAGTAGCTGTTATAGGCCCGAATGCAGATAATGAAACTTCTGTTTTAGGTAATTACAATGGTTTTCCATCGCAAATAATGACTCCGTATAAGGCTATTAAAGCTAAACTGAATGATGCTGAAGTGATTTATGAAAAAGGAATAGATTTTGTCAAATCACCTGAAAATGGAGAAGAAGCTATTGCTTCTATTGTTGGCAGACTAAAAGGAATGGATGCAGTAATATTTGTAGGTGGCATATCTCCCGAGTTGGAGGGTGAAGAAATGCCTGTGAATGTTGAAGGTTTTACAGGAGGAGACAGAACTACAATCAAACTACCGAAAATACAGACCGATTTATTAAAAGCTTTACACGAGGAAAACATACCAGTTGTATTTGTATTGATGACAGGAAGCGCCATTGCCATAGAGTGGGAAGCAGAAAATATTCCGGCTATATTGAATGCTTGGTATGGAGGTCAGGATGCAGGTACTGCAATTGCAGACGTGCTTTTCGGCGATTATAATCCATCTGGAAAGTTGCCTGTTACATTTTATGCTAAGGATAATGATCTGCCTGCATTTAATTCTTATCAAATGAAAGACAGAACCTACCGTTATTTCAGCGGAGAAGTTTTATATCCATTCGGATATGGTTTGAGTTATACTAAATTCGAATACTCTTCAATAGAAATGCCTACTTCGGTCAATATAGGTGATGATGTCGAAATTACAGTTAATGTAAAGAATGTAGGCAATATAGATGGTGATGAAGTCGTACAACTTTATTTGTCGTATCCTGATATAAAAGAGCAAAAGCCGCTATATGCATTGAAAGGATTTCAGCGAATATCTCTTAAAGCTGGTGAGAGTTTAGCTGTAACATTTAAACTATCTCCGAGACAATTAGCTTTAATAGATTCGGAAGGAGTATCAAGAATAAAGGTTGGAAAGCGTAAGGTATATATAGGTGGAACTTCACCTTCTCATACACGTGCGGAAAAACTTCCTTTTGTTGAAAAGAACTTCGATATGACGGGACGTAATGCCTTCGTTCTTATAAATGGATTGAACTAAAAACTAATAAAATCAGTTCGTGAGTTTTTCTAAATCCTTGATGAACTCATCTACAACGTTTTCTGGCGTTGCCCATGAAGTTATTAGGCGAACCGCAGAATAGTCGGCATTGACTATACTCCATGTGAGGAACTCATAATCTTCTCGTAAAGAAGATATCAGTTTGTTCGGCAATATCGGAAAAATCTGGTTCGTGTCCGAGTTTATCAGCATCGGATAACCTAGCTTTACGAATGCTTTCGATATCTTTTGAGCCATATTGTTAGCATGGCAGGCAAGGTCGAAGATAAGATTACTTTGTAGCAGTTGTTCAAATTGGATACCTATTGTCCTACCTTTTGCCGCGAGAGCTCCTCGCTGCTTTAGGTGATATTTGAAATCCTTTTTTAATTCCGGATTGACAATGACTATAGCTTCGCCAAGCAATGCTCCGCATTTGGTGCCACCTAGATAGAATATATCTGTAAGTGCAGCTATATCAGCTAAGGAGAGATTGTTTGACAGAGCAGTTAATGCCATTGGCAGCCTTGCGCCATCCATAAAAAGAATGAGGTCGTTTTCTTTACAGAAATTGTATAGATTAGTCAGCTCCTGTTTAGTATAAACTGTTCCCAGTTCGGTAGAGTTTGATATATATACAACTCGTGTACGTACCATATGATGCCCCCTTATCTTATTCAGAAAAGGGATAATATCTGTAGGGCGCAGCTTACCATCACTGGTAGGTGCAGCTTCCACTTTATGTCCCGTAGCCTCAATTGCTCCGGCTTCATTTGTGTAAATATGTCCTGTTGTTGCAGCCACAACCGATTCGAACGGACGTAAAATCGAAGCCAATACAACCAGATTGGCTAATGTACCTCCTGCTACCATATGTACATCAGCCAGAGGACAATTTGCTAATTGGCGTATTGCGTTAGTTGCATTCTGTGTGCATACGTCATCCCCATACCCTGACTGCTGAATAAGATTGCTATCCGTCAACGCTTTTAATATAGATGGATGACATCCTTCACTATAATCATTCGCAAAGCTATATTTCATTTTTTTTCATAATTATTTGCTATGCAAAAATACTAAATGAAATACTAAAATTGCCAGGAAACCACGCAGATTTGTAAATTATAAAAGAGATAAATCTAAATTTATTAATTGATTTTATATGATAGAGTTGTAGATTACATGTGCTTTAATTATGGCTTTCCACGATATATCTTTTAACAGAATATCACGTTGAGCATATTTTTGATTATAACTTGTGAGGCAGACGTATTCTTCACCCAATTGAGACTTTTCTATATTCTTGATTGTCAAATATTCGTCCCCATCTATAATCGTATGAATGATATACATATCACCCCAATGTATCTGATTTGTGGTGTCTGCCAATTTAAAACATACGATGTCTCCCGGCTTTATTAACGGATACATACTGTCTGTTTTTACATACACTGCACCATCGCATGAGTTCAATTTGGGTATCGACAGATATCCTTGGAATGGATGATTTTTATTGTACGAAAAAATAGGAATAAACTCAAGAGGAGATTCTATAGCGAATTCTTCTTCTGAAATACTGCCAGAATCAAGATATCCCATTGTTGCATACGTATCTCTTATCGACTTCAGATCGTTATTTAATATAATTATTGAAGACTTGAACATATCGCCTTCACCCATAATCAGCCACTCCAAATTTATTTCAGGATACGCAGTACATATCTTAATGATAGTATCTCCGGTTATTCCGCTTTTCTTGTCGAGAGTACCGTTGGCAATACCAGTATCTAGATAAAATTTATTCTTACTAATTTTCTTACTGATCAGAAATTCTAAAATTCTGTCTTTTTGTGTTATTATTTTCTCCATCAATGTGTGCAATAATTAAGGGTTGATACCGTCAATAACGATGTTTGGGCCTCGGCTAAATAACAATTATATTCCGGTATCTAGTAGATTAAAAAAGTTAGGCTCAATTGTGTAAAATGTGATGTGAATATAGTAATAAATACTAATAAATAAAATTAAGGCGGAATATCTTTTAATATCCCGCCTTAATATATTAAATGATGTGTTTTAGTTCAACTATTAAAGTGGTATAGGAATATAACTGTTTCCTCAAGAGCATTTTTCGGAGAGTCCTTGATTTCTAAAATTACCTTTAGCTCTGCTTTAGCTATTCCACGTAAATTAACTAACGATTCAAGTTTTACACGTAGTCGTATTTCGCTATCCACAACCACTGCTTGACCAAACTTTAATTTCTCTATACCGTAGTTTATGAGCATCTTTATGTTATTAACCTCAATGATTTGATCCCATAAGTAGGGCAATATAGAAACCATTAGATAGCCATGGGCAATGGTGTTATGGAATGGACTTTCTACTTTAGCTCGTTCCGGATCTGTGTGTATCCATTGATGATCAAGTGTTGCATCTGCAAATTTATTGATACGATCTTGAGTGATTTTCAAATAGTCGGATGTTCCTAATTCTTTACCTACACACTTTTCGAAGTCTTCGTAGGAATTAATAATTAATTTGCTCATATTAAAAGTTAATTAACAATTAAGTCGTAAAAATATCGATATTACCTGAGATTACAAAATAAAAGCTGATCCCTCTTGCTGTTCGATCTGCTTTTTAACAAACTCAGGAAATATAAAATCAATACAATATTAACTATATTTAAAATGATATACAAATACTACAATTTATTTTATGGCATACACTCAATAATTCCCATGCCTGAATATTTTTTTCTATACTCACAGAATTTTGTATAGTTTTGAATCTCATCTCGGATAACCACATTATCTTCGGAATCATTTTTAGTTTATGGTGTATCGTCTTTAACTCCTTAAACTTTGGAATTAATTGGCTTAAGATTCTTTATTTGTTATATGGTTATAATATAGATAAAAAGAGTATGTAAGAAAGGCGTGATTTTTACTCAGTTACCAAATCATCAAGAAATTCGCTTAATGGTTTCATTATTTTATATATTCTAGCAGCATAAGATGCTAAATCCTCACTCAGAATCTGCTCTTCTGTTACAGATCTCATTACATAGAAATGTTTTAGCTTCATATATTCGGCTGCCGGATGATTTTTATCAAAGCCATTGGGTACGCGTTGCAGCATGTCATCATCACGATAAAGATCACCGATCTCCTTTTTGAATTGTTTTTCGTTAAGAATCTCCTGAAACATTTCAAAATCATCATATATTCCTTTTCTGATTTTCTTCAGTTGTTCAGATTGCAGCATATAAAATCCGCATGAAAGAAAGCACTCTCCGGGCGAAAGATGTAAATAATATCCTGATCCCTTTTCTCTGAAATTAGATTGAAAAACAGCACCGAAATTTGTTTTATAGGGCGTCTTATCAGTAGAGAAACGTGTATCCCTGTATATACGAAAGATACACTTTTTGGGATTGAGATGTCCTATTTCGGGTTCGAAAATAGCTAGATTACGAATAACTTCTGATACAAGTCCTTCGAAATCTGTACGGGCACGTTCATACCATGCTTTATTTTCGGTAAACCATTCGCGGCTGTTATTTTGTTGAAGCGTTTCTAAAAAAGTGAAAGTATCTTTCTTTAGCATGATATTATTATTGTTTGTGATTTTTATTCTTATATCAATTAAACTTCTAAGTTAAATATTTTGTTTGATTGTTATTCGATTTATAGGTTATTAAATTAGATATGATTTTAAAATATTCGTATATTGTTTTTCGTTTTAATATTAGTGGATACTATTTAATATATTTTGTATGCGTATATTAATAACAGGGGGGACAGGGCTGATAGGGAGTATGCTGGTTCGCAATTTATTAAGACAGGGGCATAAATTAACTGTACTAACCCGTGACACAATCAAAGCAAAACAAAAATTCAGCGATGAAGTCGAAGTTTGTGAAACGCTAGATTTCATTGATACATTGGACGGTTATAATGCAATAATCAATCTGGCAGGAGAACCAATGCTAGGAAAGAGATGGACAGAAAGGCAAAAAGAAAAGCTTTGTAACAGTCGTTGGGATATCACGGAACGGCTTACTCATTTGATAAAAAAAAGTAATAACCCTCCTAAAATATTTATTTCCGGTTCGGCCATAGGTTACTACGGTGCCCAGGACAATAAAGTTCTGGACGAGAATGCACCTTTTCGAGATGACTTCACCCATCAGTTGTGTGAAAAATGGGAACGGATGGCATTAGATGCTCAAAGTGAACGAACTCGTGTCTGCATCATACGTACTGGGATAGTCTTATCTAAAGAAGGAGGCATGTTGCCGGCAATGCTACTTCCTTTCCGTTTAGGATTGGGAGCTACATTCGGTAAGGGTAATCAGTATATTTCATGGATTCATATACAGGACATGGTGAATGCTATCATCTTTATGTTAGATATGCCTGAAGCTCGAGGAGTATTTAATGTCACGGCACCTAACCCAGTAACAAATAAACGTTTCGCAAATGTACTTTCTACGACTATCTATCGTCCCCGTCTTTTTCGTATACCTTCGTTCTTATTGAAAATGATAATCGGAGAATCTGCAACAATGATAACAGAAGGGCAACGTGTGGTTCCTAAACGATTGCTAGAACTTCATTTTCGCTTTGTATTCGAGCATCTTGACGAATCGCTCAAAGATATAATTGGAGGTAAAAATCGAATATAATACAAATACATTACAATCTGTTTACAGATGCGAATGTCCTGTTGATGCCTTTCTTATATACTACAGCTGGATATCCGAAAACGACAAGGAGTCCTTGCGAACAGGTATTTTTTATCCCGTATTTTTCTCTGAATTTTCTAGCTTTTTTCCCATTCTGAATCATCGGATGAATTGATCCGACCATGCAGCTTCCCAAACCCAGCGATTCACCACTTATCATGGCGTATGTTGCGGCCACAATCGGGTCGGCAGGATCCGCATATTCCGAAGCATAGAAATACATGGCAAGAGGAGCATCGTATGTAATAATATTTTCTCCCTTGTCCATAAATTGCATGAAATTATTCATTGCCGGTTTAACAAATCCTCTGAATATTTCATCGTTCTTCTTTCCCCAAAAGGGGCGCATTAATGAAAGAAACCAATCGGATATAAACCATTTCATATTTTTCAGATATTCACAAAAATCATGGGCAAAGGCTCTTGTTTTTTCTTTGTTGTCAAACACCACCACATGTACATCTGACGGAGGTAACCCCATGGGGGCAGTTTGTGCTGCAGCAAGTATCTGTTCTATAATATCCGTATCTATCGCTTTATCTTTAAACTCTCTTACACTTCTTCTTCGTTGAAATAGAGCTAACATCTGGCTATAATTACACGCATCTTCTTTCTTGGGTAAATTATAAATTTCTGCTGGAGATATCTCTCTGCCCGATACTTCTATAGCATCCGTAGGGCATATAGCCATGCAATGGCCACAGCCTATGCAGCCGAAAATAGGAGTAGAGTTGATTTGCACTTTGCCACCTTCTGTTGTCAAGCTGAAATCTTTACATACAGATACGCATGACCCACATCCGGTACATCTCTCTTCGTATATCTTAATTTCAGCTTTTTCTTTGGCCCTTGTAGTTGGAATAGACATAGTTGCAAATAGTTAATTTAGTTCTCATCTAAGGTAGACATTTTTGTCTATAAATGTATGATAACACATAAAAAAAACAGGATTCAAATCAATGCGAATCCTGTTCTTTTCTTATATAAATTATGGAATTTACAGCTCGTTCCTAGCCTCTATTTCCTGTTTCTTATTTATCTCCTGTAGATTATATTTTGCAGCTTCTGAGCCTCCGTTCTGTGCTTTCTCAAACTGAAGTTTGGCATTCTCTGTGTCTCCTTTCAGTAAATACAGGACGCCTGTATTGTTGGCAAATTCGGGAGAATTTGGATCTGCCTGTCTTAGATATTTTTCAGCCAGTTTAATATTCTTAATCGATAGTGCTGCCGCTGCTGCATTCAGGTTAGCGACATTATCACTCGGATACATTCTCACTGCAGTTTCGAATATTTCGATAAACGATTCGCTACCTACCGGATACGTATTTGCTACGTTATATATTTCGTCCAGACTGAGCTGTTGTGGTCTCGTTTTGATAATTTCTTTAGCCTCTTCTATATCAAATCCCTTGACAATATATTGTGCTTCAGATACGACTTTTCTCAATTTTGGGTAAATTGTATTCAGCATTTCGAAGTAAGGGGTTCCATTCTTGAATAATTTTAGTTTCATCTTCCGTTGATTTACATCTTCCGTATTATTGATGATAGCTAAAATCTCATCTTTATCTTCTGTACTGGATGATTTAATTGCGTCTATCAGACCGTTCCAGTTTTCCCCGCCATACTCTACACTGTATGCATTTGATGGAAAATCGAGTTTAGATGCCAGATAATTCTTAAAAGCTTCAGCTCTGCTTTTCGAAAGTGTTTCATTATGCGAGATACTTCCTTCCGGGGATGCGAAGCCTATAATTCTTATATGTGAAATGTTGAGATTTTTGTCAGATTCAACTGTACTCAACATTTGTTCTATATTTGCCAACTTTTCATTATTGCCCATATAGTTGGGCAAGATGGCACTCTTGTTTATGGGAAAATCCAGATATGTTTCCCATTGCTCGTTTCGTGTTTTTGTCATCTCAGCTTCAGGTTTAATATAAGCCGGACGAGGGGTAATTTCATAGATGACTTTCTCGCGTGGAGGCATTCTGCTAATGACTCTTTCTTGTGTCAGTAGCTCTCTGTATCCGATGCATCCGCATAGATCCTCATTCAGATTTACATATGCAGCAGACATCCAGCTATCGAACGGTATTGCCTGTCGGTAATGTAATGGATCTTTATTATACTTATCCAATTTGATCACTGCATATACTCCATCTTCTGTAGGATGATTGATGTTTAGTGCTTTTGAGCGTAAGTATGCTTTATGCCGCGTGGCTCCGTTTATGAGTATATCAGGTAATATAACACTTTCTTTCCCATCGGTAACAATAGGAGTTAGAGTCAGCGAACGATTCCGATCTAATGAAATGCTGTTAAGATCAACAACCATATCCACATATAGGGAATCTCCTTCATGTTTGATTTCGCCAGATGTTATATTTATTTGTCTTTCATTTGTTTGTTGTGCTAAAATTGGGAGAGTCAGAACCGATAATAATATTACTATCCACGTATTCGAAATTTTATTCATCATTATTTCTCTATTTAATTACGTAAATGATACTTATCGAAGCTTTGGTCGGTCCCCAATAGCTATTCGTATCACTTTTTATTTTCGAACCACATTTTTCACATTCATACTTATCATAATCAAGGTGTGCATAACCCAAACCTACTGAAGCTTCTACACTCCATTGATTACCTAATATCCAGTGATACCCGTAAGATATACCCCCGCCAAAAAGATTCCCCTGATAACGGTAGTTTTCGAGGCCCAATAATTTAATACCTCCCATATTGTACCCGGCATAGTGGGTGTGGACTCCAAAGAAATGCCCATTGAACCGTTCGCAGATCCAGTAGCGCAATTCAGGTTGTATTAGCCAGTGTTTCATTTTCTTATTGTCGGAAAATTTCCATGGATTATAATTTAATGATACATCCAAGGTGAGCTTTTGAGTCAGACCAAACTCTATACCTATGTTGGGTGTCGTTGCTACCCAATATAAAGCATTACTCTTAAGCGCAAGAGACGGCAGATAAGAGTCTTTCTTACTATCCTGTGCGTATGTATGTGCATATGTAAGGACAATGCATATAAAAAAGAAAAGTCTTCTCATGATTGTTTCCGGTTAAATGCTTTATTGTAATTCGCAAAATACGAGATATTTATCTCCACATATCTCAATCAAAATATAAAACAATAATTTTGTGAAAAATGTTTAGAATTTTATAAAAATATTTTAAGCTATAGTTTGATGCTGTTTGTGTAGGATATAAAAAAATATGCTTCCCTCAAACAGAGAGAAGCATATTGCTTTATAATTTATATGAAATATCTATTTTTTTACATATTTCAGAGTCTCGTTGACTTTCGAAACAGAAGGAGCTACTGATTCGGCGGTCACTCCCCACGAAGTATTCGGCTTATTACTAAGTACGAATTTGATATCTGCTCCATTTCTTATATCATCATAAGTAAGATAGGTCTTATTATACTCCTGTCCGTTGAGGTACATGGCTTGTATATAAACGTTTTCTTTACTATAATTTTCTGTCGTTACCGAGACCTTCTTTCCATTGCCAAGAGTCATTTCAACGGCTTCCATACCAGGAGAGCCGATAGCATAGATATTGCTTGATGGGCAGGTAGGGTAGAAGCCCATACAATTGAAAATATACCAAGCCGACATTTGTCCGCAGTCGTCGTTTCCGCTCAGGGCATCAGGTGTATTGCCGTAGAATGTATCTAGTACATAACGGATTTTCTCCTGACCTTTCCACGGTTGTTTTACATAATTGTACAAGTATAATATCTGGTGGCAAGGTTCATTTCCGTGCCAATATGCACCTATGCGTCCTTGTATGTCGTGTGCTCCCGGTATGTCGTCAGGCAATTCCATCGTAAACATCGAGTCGAGGCGTTGTGCAAATATCTCATTTCCTCCCATTTCATTGATATATCCTTGTACATCGTGTGGCACGTACCATGTATATTGGTAAGTGAATCCTTCGGTGATATCTCCCCACCCATGCACAGAGCCTGGTCCTGTATATGCCACAGCATCGAACGGTGTACGCCAGTTTCCTTGCGAATCACGCCCACGCATGAATTTCGATTCAGGGTCGATAAGATTCTGGTATGCAAGTGAACGATTCAGAAAATATTTGTAATCGTCTTCCTTCCCAAGTTTTTTAGCAGCCATGGCGATACAATAATCATCATAGGCATATTCCAATGTTTTAGATACGGACTCACGTTCTTTGTCGAAAGGTACCCAACCCAATGCTGTATACTCCGGCAGGCAATCGTAATTCGGATTCATTGCTGTTACCTTGATTGCCTGATATGCACGTTCGTAGTCGAAGCCTTTCACATCTTTTATTATAGCGTCGGCAATAACTGATACGGCATGATAACCAATCATACACCATGTCTCGTTTCCGTAGAATGACCAGATAGGGAGCATGTGCTCAACGCTTTGGTCATGATGTGCCAGCATGGAGTTTACCATATCGGCATTGCGCTCAGGATTAATTAGGTTCAGAAGTGGGTGATGCGCTCTGTATGTATCCCATAAGGAGAATACTGTATAGTTCGTAAATTTGTCAGCTTGATGGATATTAGAATCATGGCCTCTATATTTACTATCTGCATCTTGATATACAAACGGATGCAGTGATGCATGGTAGACAGATGTATAGAAAGTTTCCAGTTGTTCTTTTGTTCCTTTTGCTTTGAATTTACCCAGTTCCTTAGCCCATAGTTGTTCACCTTCTGTTTTCAGACTCGTGAAGTTTTTATTATCCAGCTCTTTCAGATTGGCATAAGCGCCGGATGTACCTGTCGACGATATAGCTACTTTTACCTCTATTTCTGTGCCTTCTTTAGCATCGAAATCCAGCCAGCCTATAATTTTGTTGCCGTACGCTACACGATCACTGCGGAAGCGTTTCGTATCATATATCACAGGTTTTCCATCTTGCATGATACCCGAACGTAAAAACGGTTTAGAGAATTGTGCTACGAAATATACATAGCGTTCGGGCCCCCATCCGTTAACAAGTTTGAATCCGCAGATTGTAGAATCATTTTCTATACGGAATTGAGACCATGCAGTCTTGAACCATTGTACATGATCCATATCTACCATCACAAAGGCACTGTCTGCTTTAGGAAACGTAAATTTGAATATACCCGAACGCATTCCTGAAGTCATTTCGGCTTTCACATCATAGTCTAATAAATCTACGCCATAGTAATTAGGTGAAGCCCATTCTTTGTCGTGACTATAACGCGAACGGTATCCTTCTTCAGGATTTTCGTGTGTACCCGCAACAAATTTTTTAGAACCTGTACCCGGTATAAAAAGGAAATCGCCCAAATCAGGGATGCCTGTACCGCTGAGGTGGGTTAGGCTGAATCCCATGATTGTCATATGATTGTATTTATATCCGGACGCGGCATCGTAGTAATCTTTATCCGTATCGGGGCTTATCTGAATACCACCGAAAGGTATTTGAGAGCCGGGATATACATTTCCGAAACCCGACGTACCAACAAACGGGTTTACATATGCATTTAGTGATAAGTCGGCAGTGTCGGACATGGCAACCTTCTTCTCTCCGCACGAAAACAATAGGAGAGAAGCAGCTGATAACAGACTTATCTGTATATATTTATTAATCATAAAATCAATTGTTTCAATATTTTACTTTGATAATGAATAAGGTTTGTCTTCTTCGCTGAATACCCTTTTCTTATTAGGCGAAGAAGTCATTTCAAATGTTAGCTCTGCACCGTTCTTGATATCATCGTATGCGATGTATGCTTTTGTATATGGCTTACCATTCAATTTAACCGATTTTACATAGCGCATTTTATCACTCACCTTATCCGCTTTTATTTCAAGGTATTTTCCGTCACCTACTCTTACCTTCATATGAGGGAAATAAGGTGCACCCAAGACATATTCATTAGAACCCGGGCAAACTGGATAGAAGCCCATTGCCGAGAATATATACCAAGCAGACATCTGTCCGCAATCGTCATTTCCGCATAGTCCGTCTATTGTGTTGCGATACATACGATTCATAATTTCTCTTACCCAATACTGAGTTCTCCACGGCTGCGAAGTCCATGCATACAGATAAGCAATATGGTGGCTCGGCTCATTACCATGTACATAGTTACCCATTACACCCTCGCGCGTTACGTCTTCTGTATCTTCAAAAAATTCGTCCGGCAGGTGCATCGTAAACAATGAATCGAGGCGTTGCACGAATTGTTTGTCACCTCCCATTTGCTTGATTAAGCCTTTTACATCGTGCGGTACATAAAACGAATAATTCCATGAGTTACCTTCAATAAAGCCTTCACCATGCGTGCCGAGCAGGCTGAACGGTTTCTTCCAGCTACCATCGCTCATACGTCCACGTACGAATTCAAGTTCAGGGTCGAATACATTGTGATAGTTCAAAGCTCTTTTCTTATAAGCATCTGCGACGGCTGTATTGCCCATTTTCGATGCTGTATTGTAGATTGTCCAATCGTCGTAAGCATATTCGAGTGTTATTGAAGAACCGCTGCCACTTTTATCGAAAGGGACATATCCAAGTTTCTTGTATTCGCCAACTTGGTCGAAATAGTCTACATTAGAAGTGCTGACCATCGCTTCAAGCGCTTTCTTTTTATCAATGTTGAGCTCTTTGTCCATCGCATCAGCTAATACCGAAACCGAATGATAACCAATCATACACCAATTTTCGTTACCCATATGCGACCAGATAGGCAGCATTTTATGAACACTTTGTTCGTAATGTGCTATCATTGACTTTACGATGTCTACACTACGATCTCTGTTTATTAGGTTGAATAACGGATGAAGAGCCCTGTATGTATCCCATACAGAGAATATGGTGTAATTGGTAAATCCTTTAGCCTGATGAATATTATGATCCAGACCTCTGTATTGTCCGTCTACATCCATGTATACTGACGGGTTAATCATTGTGTGGTAGAGAGATGTATAGAACATCGTCTTTTTATCATCATCACCTGTTACATCTATTACGTCTAATTCTTTACTCCATTTTGCAGAAGCCTCTGCTACAATCTGATCGAATGATTTGCCACTGGCTTCGGCTTCAAGGTTTTTCAGAGCTCCTTCTGTACTTACACCCGACAAAGCAACTTTCATAATTAATGGTTCCTTGTTATCTGAACCAAATTCGAAATAGGGAACAATCTTTCTTCCTGCAATTTCAGGGAAGTTTTTGTTCAGATTGAATTTACGCCAGAATCCCATGTATTTAGGTTTTTCCCTGTCGGCATATCCATAATTTTTGATGGGTTTGGACAATGTTATGGCGAAATATGTATAGTTTTCTCTAGCCCATCCATTTGTAATGCGGTATCCTGTGATAAGCGTGTCATTTTCTACGCGAAGACTAGCCCAAAGCACTTTACCATCGTAATTGTAAATGCCATGAGTAAGGTCTATTAGTAATTTCTGCTCTTCATTCTCAGGATATGTATATTTATGTACGCCGACTCTTTCAGTTGCGGTCAACTGAGCTTTTACTTTGTAATCGTCAAGTGTAACTTCATAATATCCCGGACGAGCTGACTCTGTATCATGCGAATAGCGTGAACGATAACCAGAATCGGGATTGTCTGCGGTTCCCGGATTGAATTTCATAGTTCCTGTTATCGGCATTACAAGGATATCGCCCAAGTCTGAGTGTCCTGTACCACTAAGGTGTGTATGACTGAATCCTACGATGGTTTTATCATCGTGCTGGTAACCTGCACAATATTTATAAGTATCTTTTTGATATACTCCGTTTACGCTATGGGGTATAGTATCGGTGTCGGGACTGAGCTGCACAATCCCATGCGGAACACAGGCTCCGGGGAAAGTATGCCCCATCTTTACTGTGCCAATCATAGGATCTACATAGGTAGTTTTATCCTGTCCAAATGCTGCACAGCTTATCGAAAGCAAAAGGAGAGTAATTGTTTTCTTCATAAAAGGGTTGGGTTATAAAAATTATATGTTTTAAATAAGTTATAATATCCGTTTATATTCTTTTTTTACTTGAGGCTTGATAGTCGTCATATCTGCTATCTTTTCGGCTTTGCCCGAAGCTATACTGTTTCGTGCCGCTATACCTACCAGGCAGGCTAGTGAGCCATCACGGATGTTTGCACATTGTTTGTATGGGTCTTCTATGTTCGGAAGAAAAATCTGATCCATCAACAAGCGGTCACCTCCGCCATGCCCTGATGTGCCGAATGGGATTTGTATATATTCTCTTTTTGCGAAGTTTTTGAATAATACAATTTCATCGTAGCTGACATCGGATGTAGGGCGAGACTCTTGTATCCAAGTATCTATTCTTCCTTTTGTGCCATTGAATGCAATGCGATATCCCTCGTATGGCGAATAGGCTGTCAGCGAATAAGAAACCTGAACGCCGTTCATGTAGCGGATACTAGCCGCCATCTTATCAAAGATGTTGATATCGTTTCTGAATACACATCCATCTCGCATGTAGCCATCATATTTTTCATTTTCGACATACAGATCCATCATTGTCTTGTCTCTTGTTATATCGAAAAAGAACTTACATTCTTTCTTATGTTGGCAATTGCGGCAATTCTCGGCTCTGTATGGTCCATTCTTTCCGTAAAAATCTAATGATCCGAGCGCGTAGACTGATTCGGGATCACTGTCTATCCACCAATTCAACAAGTCGAAGTGATGGCTTGCCTTGTGCAACCAGAGCGAACCGCTGTTTTCTACCAATCTGTGCCAACGACGAAAATAATCGGCACCGTGCGATGTGTCGAGGTACCAATGAAAGTCTATTGAGGTTAATTCTCCAATTTCTCCGGATTGCAACAGTTCCCACATTTTCACACGATGAGGTGAGTAACGGTAGTTGAACGTTACCCGACAATTTTTACCTGTTCTTTTCTCCGCATCCAAAATGGCCTGTATCTTAGATTCGTCGATGGTCATGGGTTTTTCGGTAATAACATCGGCTCCGTATTCCATTGCTTTGATGATGAAATCGTGATGTGTATTGTCGATAGTGGTAACGATAAGAATATCGGGTTTGGTTTCCTTCATCATCCGATCAAAATCGGTAAATGTGGGACAATCTGCGCCTACTATCTTTTTACCAGCTTCGAGCCGTCCGGGGTTTATATCACACAAACCTACATAATCCACGTATTCAGAATAATTTCTGACAATATCCCGCCCCCACATAAAAACGCCACGTACACCTGTACCGACAAGTGCTACGCGTAGTTTTTTTACAGGTTTTTTACTTTCTACAATTTTTGCGGCTTCTGCCGTCGTTCGAGTCAGTAATGTGCCTGCGGCTAGAGTAGAAGCTGCAAGAAAATTTCTTCTATTCATACTTCTATGGATTTGAGGTTAATATGATAATTTAATTAGTTGTAAGTTCGCTGATAGATAACCTTTTTATTATGCATTTAGCTGTAATGTTAGTTTAGGACTAATATTACAGCTAAATAATAAATTGGTATATTTTATTTTTTCTCGGACTTCAAGAATTCTTGATATTCGTTCCACATACCTTCGATAGTAGCCTCTTCTCCGAAAATATATTTCATCGCTTTGTCGAAGCTCCATACATCTATGTCTCTTACTGATAAATGAAATTTACGGATAGCGTCTTTATCTTTAGTAGTTAGCCATTGGATAAAGAAACCTGTTGTTCTGTAACCATCCATCCAGTTTCCGCCCGGTTTGCGGGTGTTCATATCGAAATATCCAGCTTCAGCTCTTACGGCATCTGCAACACCTTCGATGCAAGCCCAGAAAGTCTTGTTGTTACCATAATTTCCGATACCTTTTGGTTCGAATTGATAGCCATGTGTCAACTCATGATAAAGTACACCACGGGTTTCGAAATCGAGCTTGAACAAAGATTCTTTTGCTGATCTTTCGATATGTTGGGTACTATAAAAAATGTTGATGTTTCCACCGCCGCCGCCTTTAGCCGACACACCATCTTTGTTTTCCAATGTGTATTTTATGTTTTTTACTTCCATCATCGGATCGTTTGCTGTATAATATAGTATTTCAGCAACCTTCAAAGTATGGTATTTAATATATTCGTCGGGGTTTTGAACCAACTCGTGATATACTTTGCTACCTTCTGTATCAGGGTCTAGCGATTCGAAAGTTACAGTCGGATATTTGAATGTATCCCATCCAGCAAGCATATTCTTATCGGATAGTTGTACCTCGGCAAGCTTGAGGGTTTCATCTTTTGCAGCAGATGCTTCAAGCATATATTGCTTGAAGTTTGCAGGTTTTTCTACTACATAGATCATTTCCTGATAGCGTGAGCAGAATGTCTGGTCTTTTCTTTCATCTACTTTTGTCCATTTTTTACCATCGTTAGAGCCTTTCAATACCCACTTTATAGGGTCGTGTTGAGCCGTACTGCCTGATGAAAAAACCTTGTAGCTGAGCATGGGTGCTGAAAAAGGAACATCGAAGATAATTTTGTTCGTACCTTTCGTACCTATATAATCTGTTGTGAGATTATTGTCGGCCAATTCCTTTACGTTAGTGGGTATGACCTTTTCGGGGGCTCCGTTGGCTGAAGCTTTCCCGAAACATGAAATGGATAAAAATCCGCTTAATAGGAGAGAAAAATAAGCTAATTTCATAATTTTTTGTTGGGTTATTTTAATAAATTAAAGTTTAATGTGTGTGTACCTGCCTCTAACTCCATAGTGCGTTGCTCATTTTTTACATTCTCAGGTAAATAAAGAGTAGCATTGCTATTAGCAGGAATAGTTATAGTATAGGTAACTTTTTTCTTTTTCTTTTCCCATTTCGAAACTATCTGTCCGTAAGGAGAATTGTGTTTCGCTTCGAATTTATCTACTCCTATAAAATTAGGACGAAGAAGAATATGCTTGAATCCCGGTTGCTCTGGGTCTGGATGAATGCCACCAAGCCCTTTGAAGAACCAACCGCCTATTTCGCCGAACATCATGTGGTTGTCCGAAATGTCGCGCTCTGCTTTTAAATCCCAGTTTTCGAGAAGGGTAGTGGCTCCGTTTACAATCCACCAACCCCATGATGGGTATGTGTCTTGTGCAGCAACTTTATATGCGGCTTCGTAATAACCGTTTTCACTTAGGGCATTAAGAATTGCTTTTGCACCTAAAACACCTACGTCGAGATGGAATCCTGCTTCTTCCACTTTTTTAGCCAGATTTTGCGCAACTTTAGGTATCATATCTGTCGGAACGATTTTCCATTGTAACGGAACGCTCATTTCTGTTTGTGAGCCGTTTGCATAGATACCGGTTTCTTTATTCAGAAATTTGTTGTTTACAGCATTTTTTATCTTTTCGGCCAATGTGCTGTAATATTTATAATCTTCTTGTTTGTTGAAAAGCTTAGCGGCATTAGCCAAGATCTTTGCATCTACATAGAAATAGATAGAAGAGGTCAACTCCTTATTCGAATGTGATTTTACAGGTACCCAGTCGCCACGTCCCCATGTTGTTAATCCTTCAGGACTTGTACGGTCGACATAATCTACATAACGTTTAATGTTATCATAGCAATCGGAAAGCAATTTGCTGTCTCCGTAAAACATATATATATTCCATGGAATGATAGCTATTGTACTTGTCCAATCAAGACCATTGTCTGTTCCGTATCCCCAGCCACCTGTCGGTATAATATCAGGAAGTACACCATTAGGCTGTTGTTCGTCGCGATGGTCGGCAAGCCATTTCTCATATACAGTGATACCGTCAAAGTTATACAATGCAGTTTCGATAGCCAGATGTCCGTCTCCTGTCCATCCGTTTTTCTCGCGTTGAGGGCAGTCAGTAGGATATCCCATCAGGTTAGACAGGTAAGCATTGTTTGTAGCCCACCATAGTCTGTTTACAAGATCGCTCGATGTATTGATGTTTCCCGTTGGAGTTACATCGCTGTGCATAAAGTAGGCGGTCAGGCTATTTGCATTCAGTTCTATCGGCTTGTTGCTCGTCACTTCTGCATAACGGAAACCTTTATAGTTGAATTTAGCCATAAATTCATCTTCGCCTTTTCCGCTTAAGATAAGGATATCCTCTTGGAATGGGTCTTTTTCTCTATCTCCTCTGTAATAGACATCGATATTGCGCATATCAATTCGTCCATTATCATATAAGCGTTCTCCGTGTTTTATTTTAACGATTGTACCTTCTTCTCCCGATACTTTTATCTTGGTAACACCCGCCATATTTCTAGCGAAATCGAACTGGTAAGTGGTATCATTTATCTTAGTGAACGTTTTAGCAGGTATTGTTTCTACATTGCGGATAGGTTCTACTTGTTGCGATACAATATTCTGAGACGGTGCGCCTCTGTAGCCTACGCCTTCCCATTTAGAATCATCGAAATCAACGGTGTTCCATCCTTTTTGCTCGCGTCGTGCATCGTAGTGTTCAGCAGTATAGATACTATTGAAAATTAGCGGTCCGTATGATTTTCTCCAGTCTCTTTCCGAGCGTACAGTTTCTATCGTACCGTCATTATAGGTAATGCGTAGATCTAAACAGAATGTAGGGCGGTTACGCCAAGGTGCATTATGGAAATCCCATACACCTAGCGACTGGTGGTTATACCATCCGTTACCTAATAATACACCGATTGCATTTTTACCATTCTGTAATTGCGACGTTACATCATAAGTGACATAAAAGTTTTTTCTGTCAAAACGAGTATATAATGGGTCTAATCTGTGGTTTCCAATCTTTTCACCGTTGATATACAGTTCGTAAAGCCCAGCAACCGCAATGTATGCACGTGCTGATTTTATTGTTTTCTTGGCTTCAAAAACTTTACGGAAATATGGTGCAGGCTCGAAATTTTTATCTCTGCCGTCTCCGATCCAAGCTCCTGTCCAGTTGCTGATATTCATCATTCCTGTTTCAAAAGCATTTACAGTCGAAACTGCTTGTGCTCCATCTTTATCCCAAATATTCACTTTCCAATAATAGCGGGTGAATGGGGTAAGTTCTTTTCCTGAATAGGCAACGAGTATGTCTCCCGATTGTTTTTTATTTGTATCCCATACATTTCCTTTTCCCTGAACTACGCTCATAGAATCAGTGCCTACAATAATTTGATAGGCTGTCTGTTTGGCTCCTTGACGGGTATCGTCGAGCATCCAAGATAGTCTGGGTGCGGTGGCATCTAAGCCCAATGGGTTTACCAGATGTTCGCATTTAAGATTGACGGGGTTACATTGTTGACCGCTCTGGGCAAAGGCGGCGTTGCAGGCTAGTAAGGCCAATAGGGAGAATAAAATTTTTCTGGTCATGGTACACATGTTAATTTAGTCGTAAAATTAATAAAAAACCCTTATTAAAAGGTTATATTCTTATGTATTATTCTTTAAGTAATTAAGTCTTTTTTGAATAATGTTTCACTAAAAAAGTGAAATCACTTTTAAAAAGCAAAAGTATGACTGGATTGAGGAAGGTTTATTTATTAAAATGACATATTAACTAAAGAAAATGGCAAAAATTACTGTAAAATCATGATGAATAAGTTGTATTTGTAATTTTTAGTAATGAAAAAAGGACTGTTACCAAAGTGACAATCCTTTTTATATTTGTTTGAGTTATGGTTGTTCCGTCTGCGTTTCTTATTGAGAAACAAATGTATTGTATTTTTCTATTGTTTTGCGGTAATCGCCCGAAGCGGTACCGAACCAACTGTTTATATTGTCGGCATCCGGCTCTTGCTCTTGCAATCTGTCTGTTACTGTGGTCAATGTTTTTACAGTAGAAAGGCATTCTCTATAGAATGTCAGATATACTTCTTTGTAATATATATCTTTTAATTTCGACGTATCTTTTGTGCTTATATCCTTATTTTTGTCAATCGACTCGGTAAGTGAAGCCAGTGCTGATTTTATTGCATTAACATCTGGTGTCTCGGTTTTGAACATGTTGAAAATTGCACCTAAACTTATTAAATCCTTTTTCATCGGGATTACAAAATCTGCAATCGGACTACCTTGGAGTAATATTAGTTCAGCTTTATTGCCCGCATCGGAGGCGAGATTAGAAGCCATTCTCCATGATGCTGAGGATTTTTCAAGATAGGAAACAAGGCTATCATTGATTTCTTTATATTTAGCAAAGTCTGTATCTTCTTTAAACTCTTTCTTTGAAATATAAGAGCTTAAGACAGCGCACCATTTTCCGATTCCTTTTATGTTGCCTTCCCCTTCCAAGACATATTTTTCAATGTCTGCCTTTTCATCGAAAGCCGGAGCTGCTTTTAACGCTGTGACATATGCTGTCTGGTGGCGAGCTTGCACAGTTATAATGTTACAATTGACAGCTTGAGGTGTTAAATTTGGATTTTTGCTTATCCTTTCCATGTTGTTATGCACTCCGCTTAACATGTTTTGATAGTTGTTGAGTGTCTGCGAATAAGAGTTTCCCAAATCAATAACAGAGTTTCCTAACTGAATGATTTTAGACGCATCAAGTTCAACTTTAGCCATTTTCTTTTGTGCAGACACATTGAGGGTTATAATTGCAATAAATGCAAAGAGGTGTAGTTTTAATTTCATTTTTGTAATTCTATTATTGTTTTGCGCCCGCAAAGATAAATGAAATAATAACTTAAAAACCACAATATGTCATTTTAACACTTTGAGGTTGCGGTTTTGTGTCGACTGATATATAATTTGGATGGGGTGAGTTTGTAATAGTAGAGAAACTAATCAAATTGATAATGAGTGTTTTCTCTTTGTGTAATTAACTTCGTTAAGGTATATATAGTATAAAGATATGCCGCAGGCTTTATGTCTACGGCACGTCTTGCGTATTTTTATATTCTTAGTAAGAGTATTTCTTTTACGGTTTCTGCTGTGATATTATGGCATTCGCCTAATTTCCATCCGCGTTTTGTCATACGGTCTGCGACTTTTTCTGCAACTTCTTTTCCTAATTTGTAATCGGAGAGACGAGTTTTTACACCCACACTTTCGAAGAAGTTTTCTACAGCCTTTATTGTCCTATCTGTCGCATTATCACCTTCTATTCCGAAAACTTCGCGTCCAAGACGAATGATTTTTTTCGATTTTTGCTCTTTCAGTACAGTCATAATTCCCGGAAGAACAATGGCTAATGTCTGTCCATGATCGAGTCCGTAAAATGCGGTGATTTCGTGACCTATCATATGTGTAGCCCAGTCTTGAGGTACTCCGCGACCTATCCAGCCATTCAATCCCCATGTAGAAGCCCACATCAGATTGGCGCGTACATCATAATTGTCAGGTTCTTTGAATACTTTAGGTCCTTCTATAACCAACGTTTTCAAAATAGCTTCTGCCATCGAATCTTGTAATAGCGAATCTCCTTCATAATATGTAAGGTATTGTTCAATAACGTGTACGAATGTATCTACCACGCCATTACCAATCTGTCGAAGGGGTAATGTAAATGTTACGGTCGGATCGAGTACTGAAAATTGAGGATATGTGCATGGGGAATCAAATGCTCGTTTCTCTTCAGTCTGGGCATGAGTGATCACAGCTCCTGAGTTCATTTCTGAACCTGTAGCAGGCAATGTAAGAATTGTACCAAAAGGTAAGGCTTTCTTTATTTCGCTGCCTTCGGATAAGATTTTCCAAGGGTCACCCTCTGTGAAATAAACAGCAGCTACAATAAATTTAGTGGCATCTATAACAGATCCTCCGCCTACAGCAAGCACATAGTCTATTCCTTTCTCTTTGATAAGAGCTACGGCTTTCATGCATGTTTCGTAATGAGGGTTAGGCTCTATACCTGAAAATTCATGATATTCAAAGCCTTTCAAAGCTTCGAGTACTTGGTCATAAACTCCGTTTTTCTTAATGCTTCCGCCTCCATACGTAATTAGGATTTTACTGCCTTGCGGAATTTCAGCAGATATGTTTTTAATTGTGTCCTTCCCGAAAATAATTTTTACGGGGTTTACGTAAGTAAAGTTTTCCATATTCTTTCGTTTTTTTTATGAGATTGACAAAGGTATAAGAATTTTAGCAAGTATTGAAATGAAGTGATAGGGGCTTTTCTTAATTTATCTTTTTCATTTGGATTTATCTATATGAAAAGTATAAATTAAAATCCGAATTATTATGGCAAAATACAGTCTGCGGCTTGTCAGGGAAATAGCCGCCCTTGTGGAAGAAGATAGCTATACTATCTCTGAGATATGTAATATGATGCGTATCAGCAGAAAAACATTCTATGAATGGAAAGCAGGGATACCTGAGTTTAAGAAAGCAATAGAACAGGCCGAAGAAAAGCGGGAAGAGAACCTGCTGTTTATTGCACGTAGTTCCCTTAAGAAGAAACTGGAAGGATATACCGTAGTGGAAGAGAGAATCACCTATGTACCGGATAAGAACAATCCCGAACGTCTGGTAATAAAAAACAAAGTGGTGAAACGTAAATACTGTCCTGCTGATAATACGGCTATCAGACAGGTATTGGAGAAACATGAAGAAAAACAAAAGGCTATCGAAGAAGAACAGAAGCTGAATAAGAAAGAAGAACTTCCTGAATTAGTCATTGAGTTCAATTCGAACAAAGCAAGACGCAATTATGAATATTTGACCAGGATGATGAAAGCGGGAGTACCTGATGCCGAATGGAAGTATTGGAGCTATAATCCTGCGTATATGGAAGAAGAAGAGGAAAAAGAAACGATTAACAGTGAGCAGGTGACAGCAGACAATAATAACCGACAGGTGTGAAATCTGTTACGTTTGTTACCTTTTTTAAAATTCAGCAAGCAGTTTTATGTTTACTTGTCTTCCTGTAAGATAATTTGGTACGGCATATTGATGGTTTAGTACATCTGTCACCCAATAATAAGTGTTCGTGTTTTGCATGTCGAAAATGTTGAAAATGTCCATTCCCAACCAGATGTTTTTGAATGCCTTGCAGAAAGAATTAGTTTGGCGTATGTTGAAGTTTTCTCCCAGTATCAACCACGAAAAACCTATATCTACGCGTTTATAAGCAGGGGTGCGGAAATACCCTGATTCATATCCTTTGTGAGGGGCGGATACAGGTAGTCCTTGAGACCAGAGTGCTCTGAGGCTCATTTTTAAACGATCATAATCGGGAAAATAATCTTGATAGAACAGGGCAAAATTGAAGCGCTGATCTGTGGGTAAGGGTACTTTGATATCGTAGATGTTTTGTTCTGCTTTCATGAACGAAAGGCTGATCCAACTGTCGGCACCAGGGATAAACTCACCATAAAGCTTAACATCGGCTCCCGTGGTGTGACCATCTGCAATGTTTCGTCCTTCATACCTTATCTTCACATTGTTGACAGTATAAGGAATTAGGTCGGTTAGCTTTTTGTAATATATTTCGCCCGATAACTTAAATGGGGGCTTGTTTTCTTCCTTGTCGCCTCCGAAATAGAAATCTGTACCAAGGACGATATGGATGGACTTTTGGGACTTAATGTCTTTGTTCAAGGAGATATAATTGTTTCCATATTCGTCTAGCATAATATATTGAAACTCCTTATAGAAAGGGGCTTGATAGTATATGCCTCCTGCTATACGGATTGCCAGATTGGGATTGCTATGGGGAACAAAGGATAAGCTTCCGCGAGGACTGATAATAGTCTCTTTGTTGAGAGACCAATAGCTGGCACGTACCCCTGCATTCAGAATGAATATACCCTTATCGGTGCCAAAATTGTATGTGTCTTGTATATAGCCTGATATGCGTGATGAAGATATGTGATTATCTGCTTTCAGGTTTGAGAACACATTTACATCTATGCCGTTGCTGGGCAAGGAGTAACCTGCCGAATCGCGCATCTCCCATTCTTTTATCTTATCGTTTACCTTTTCTTTCTGAATGGTTATGCCCCATTTTATCAGATTGTTAGGTAGTATCAGGTTGCCGAAATGTGTGAATGTATATACATCTGACTTTACCTTATTGCGGGCATGTTCATGGTATGTGCCTATTCCTAATGCAGAGCTGCCATTCTGGTTGTTATCTCCTGTCAGATCTCCTTCTCTCAGCGCGTAGCGACCTTGTATGTCGTATCGCTCCTGTTCATCGGAGGAAAATGTTGATCCTGTAAGCCCTATATTTATGTTTCTGGCTATCTTACCCTTCACTGTTAATGCAGCCTGATAGGTCTGAAACCTGTCGTCTTCCCAACCGTTGAAATGTACCATGAATGCTTTTGGGGCAGTTAGCGTTCCGAATGTTGTTTCGCGTGATGCCGGAGTGAACTCATAGCTTGTGTGCGAGTAATTCCCTAAGAAATCGACCTCCCATTTGGGAGATAAGGCATAGGTTATGTATGTCTGTATATCGGTAAATGCAGGATCATATTCAGCTTTCGTATCAGTGGTGTTCAATAGCGAACGTATCGTCTTGTATCTGAATGCAGTTATCTGTGAGAATTTATCTGTAGAATTTCCGATATATATATCACCTCCCATCATGCTGGCAGAAGCCGCACCTTCGAATCGTTCAGGCTTTTTATAGGTTACATCCAGAACGGAAGACATTTTGTCTCCGTATTCAGCACTGAATCCCCCTGCCGAGAATCCTACAGTATGTACTATATTTGGGTTGATGAAACTAAGGCCTTCCTGCTGAGCCGAACGAACCAATAGCGGGCGATATATCTCTATCCCATTTACATATACAATATTCTCATCGAAGTTTCCTCCACGAACGGAGTATTGTGAACTCAGCTCGTTTGTAGAACTCACTCCGCCCATTGTAGCCAGCATAGACTCAATGCTTCCCCACGGATTTGAGGCACGCTTAATAGCGATGTAATCGATGTTTTCTATAGCGGTAGTTATAGGCCTGCCTCCTTCAATGATTATCGGAGCAAGGATATTGTTTGTGTCATGTAGGATGATGTTGAGTTCTATGTCAGCATCTTTCAGATGGGGCAGTATGAATTGTTGGGGATGATGTCCGATAAGCGAGAATAATATCTTTACAGAGTCGCTTACGTTTATACTAAATTGATACCGTCCTTTCGCATCACTATAGGTGCCACTTGTTGTTCCTATCTGTGAAATGACAACGTTTTCGAGAGGTTCTTTTTTCTGATTATAGACAGTCCCTGTTATCTTAATTTTTTGCGCAGACGCAAAGACTGAGAATAGAATGAAGATGAGCAGAAGGCTTTTTCTTATCATTTGCTGTCGTTTGATTAGTGCAAATTTATGGATATATTTCATGCAGGCAAAGTATTTGATACTTAACTTCAGATTGTCTGTAGGATATTAAATTGAGCATAATCTTTTTATAAGGGATTTATCTATATCAGGAAAGGGAAAGAATGTAGGTGTTGAAAACTGTTTCTATTTTTTTGTAAAAAGCATTCCTATTTGTTGTAACTTTACGAATTGTGAAAAGCGAAAAATACGATATGAATAACTTTGTACATCTACACGTCCACTCTCAATACTCATTGCTTGATGGTCAGGCCAGTATTCCGAATCTGGTAGATAAAGCTGTGGCCGATGGTATGAAAGCTATCGCTCTGACAGATCATGGTGCAATGTTCGGTATAAAAGAATTTTTCAATTATGTGAAAAAGAAAAATTCTAAATATGAGAGTGCTATAAAAGCCATGAAGGCTGAGATAAAAGATTTGGGGAAAGATACTGAAAATGACAATTCAGTAAAGATAGAGGAACTTAGAGTTAAAGTACAGGAAGAGTCGGCCAAACGATTTAAGCCTATTATGGGTTGCGAATGTTATGTTGCCCGCCGGGGACGAAAGTTGAAGGACGGTAAGCCTGATATGAGTGGTTGGCATCTGGTTGTACTTGCCAAGAATCTGACGGGTTATAAAAATCTAATAAAAATGATATCGTATGGCTGGACGGAAGGGTTTTATATGCGTCCTCGTATTGATAAAGAGCTATTGGAAAAATACCATGAAGGATTGATTGTTTCTACTGCTTGTTTAGGCGGTGAAATACCGAAGAAAATACAATCGGGGGATTTTGAAGAAGCTGAAAAATCGATACAATGGTTTAAAAACCTGTTTGGAGGCGATTTTTATCTGGAATTGCAACGGCACAAAACAAATCGTCCCGACGCAAATACGGAAGCTTACCCATTGCAAGAGAAGGTTAATAAGGAGTTACTTCGATTAGGTGAAAAGCATGGAGTGAAAGTGATTGCTACCAACGATGTGCATTTTGTGGATGAAGAAGATGCCGATGCTCATGACCGCTTGATATGCTTAAGTACGGGTAAAGACTTCGACGATCCAAAGCGTATGCGTTATACGAAGCAAGAATGGCTCAAGACCACTGCTGAAATGAATCAGATTTTCGGAGATGTTCCACAGGTCTTAAAAAATACGTTGGAGATAGCTGATAAGGTAGAATATTACTCTATCGATTCGGATGCGTTAATGCCTTTCTTTGATATAGATGTGTCTTTTGGTACAGAAGAGGACTATAAGATAATGTACTCGGAAGAAGATTTAATCACTGAATTCGGAGAGAAAGAATATAAACGGCTTGGTGGCTATGAGAAAGTAATCCGTATAAAACTTGAGTCGGATTATTTGAAACATCTCACCATGATTGGAGCAGAAAAACGCTATGGGAAGGATCTGTCTGATGAAATATCCGAGCGACTCGATTTTGAGCTAAATACGATGAAAACGATGGGTTTTCCCGGATACTTCCTTATCGTACAAGACTTCATTGCTGCTGCTCGGAAGATGGGTGTAGCTGTAGGCCCCGGACGTGGTTCGGCTGCGGGTTCGGCAGTAGCTTTTTGTTTAGGAATAACAGATATAGATCCTATTAAATACGACTTACTATTCGAGCGTTTTCTGAATCCAGACCGTATATCGATGCCTGATATCGATATTGATTTTGATGATGATGGGCGTGGTAAGGTTCTGAAATGGGTAACTGATAAATATGGGCAGGATCGTGTAGCGCATATTATTACGTATGGTACAATGGCGACTAAATCGGCTATAAAAGACGTTGCGCGCGTTCAGAAACTGCCTTTATCGGAATCGAACCGATTGGCAAAGTTTGTTCCAGACAGAATTCCTGATAAAAAGAAGGTGACGCTGCGTGACGCGATAGCATATGTGCCTGAGCTAAAAGAGGCTGCAAACAGTTTAGACCCTACTATGCGTGATACGCTCAAATATGCGCAGATGCTGGAGGGTAATGTGAGGAATGTGGGGGTACATGCCTGTGGTATCATTATCGGTCAACAGGATATATCGGATATAGTACCTGTAAGTACGGCGGAGGATAAGGAAACAGGAGAGAATATTCTTGTTACTCAGTATGAGGGAACGGTAATTGAAGAGACTGGACTAATCAAGATGGATTTTCTTGGTCTGAAAACACTTTCCATTATAAAAGAAGCCTTAGATAATATAAAGCATACTACGGGAGAAACTATCAATATAGATACTATTTCGCTAGAAGACTCTAAAACATACGAATTATATAGTTTGGGAAAAACAACCGGAACATTCCAATTCGAGTCGGCTGGTATGCAGAAGTACTTAAAGGAGTTACAACCTTCTAAGTTTGAAGACCTGATAGCGATGAATGCTCTTTACCGTCCGGGACCTATGGATTATATCCCGTCCTTCATCTCTCGTAAACATGGGCGTGAAGATATCTCATATGATATTCCGGTGATGGAAAGGTATCTAAACGATACTTACGGGATTACGGTTTATCAGGAACAGGTCATGTTATTATCCCGCTTACTTGCCAATTTTACCCGTGGTCAGTCTGATGAACTTCGAAAAGCGATGGGTAAGAAGCTTATCGACAAAATGAATGCCCTAAAGGAGAAATTCCTCGATGGAGGCAAGAAGAATGGACATGATAAGAAGACATTAGAAAAAATATGGGCAGACTGGGAGAAGTTTGCTTCCTATGCCTTTAATAAATCTCATGCCACTTGTTATTCATGGGTGGCATACCAGACAGCATGGTTGAAAGCGAACTATCCGTCTGAGTATATGGCGGCGGTACTGTCTCGCAACTTGTCTAACATTACGGAAATCACAAAATTCATGGATGAATGCAAAGCCATGAGTATGAATGTGCTTGGTCCTGATGTGAACGAGTCATTCCTGAAATTCTCTGTAAATAAAGCAGGTGATATCCGTTTTGGATTGGCTGCGGTAAAAGGAGTGGGAGAAGGAGCGGTAATGAATATTATTGAAGAAAGGGAAAAGAATGGTCCATTCGAAGATATATTTAATTTCGTAGAGCGTGTAAACCTAAGTTCTTGTAACAAAAAGAATATAGAATCACTGGCTTTGGCCGGTGCATTCGACAATTTTGTAAGTGTTAGCAGAGAGCAATTTTTTGGAGTGAATGGTAAGGGAGAAGCGTTTATTGACTTATTGATTCGTTATGGTAACAAATATCAATTGGATAAAAATACTGCTGCCAATTCGCTGTTCGGAGATGATACATCTTTTGATATAGCTCGTCCGGAAGTACCTAAAGTGGATAAATGGTCTGATTTGGAACGATTAAACAAAGAACGTGAATTGATCGGGATTTATTTATCAGCGCATCCTCTTGATGAATATAAACTAATTCTAAGTTATGTATGTAACGTGGGAATGTCTGAAATAGAAGATAAAGATGCTTTGAAAAATAAGGAGGTGACGCTTGGAGGCCTGGTATCTAATGTACGTGAAGGAATTACCAGAAACGGAAAGCCTTTTATGATATTGCGTATAGAAGATTTTACAGGCAGTGGCGAAATCCCTCTTTTTGGTGACGATTATATCAATTTCGGTAAATATGGTCGCCAAGGTTTGTATGTCTTTATCAAAGGTAAGGTACAGGGGCGTAAGTTTGACCCAAATCAGATGGAATTGAAGATGAATTCTATTCAGTTGCTACCCGATGTCAAAGACAAGCTTATAGAGAAGATAACCATTACCCTTCCACTACATGATATGAACAATCAGATGGTAGAAGAATTAGCGGTATTAACTAAAAACAATCCGGGTAATTCATTGTTATATTTTCAGGTTGTAGATGGAGAACGAAATATGAGAGTAGATCTGTTTTCACGTAATTTTAAAATAAATGTAAAACAGGAATTGATTGATTATTTGATAGATAATGATGGTTTTGTATTCAGTATCAATTGAAATATTTTTATATATAAAATAGATTATTTACCTTTGCAGGGCAATAATAAAAATAGAATTTATAAATATAAATTATAATATAATAGATAAAAATTATGGCTTTAGAGATTACAGATGCAGGGTTCGATGATGTGCTAAATTCAGGGAAACCACTTGTGATAGATTTTTGGGCAGAATGGTGCGGTCCATGCCGTATGGTAGGTCCAATTGTAGAGGAGTTGGCCGAAGAATATGCTGATAGAGTAACAATTGGTAAGGTTGATGTCGACAACAATGATGAAATAACATCTAAGTATGGCATTCGTAATATTCCTACGATCTTGTTTATCAAAGATGGTAAGGTTGTTGACAAACAAGTAGGAGCAGCACAAAAGGCAGTGTTAGCTGAAAAGATAGAAAACTTACTGAAGTAAGTTTATATATAACAAAAGAGGCTTACCTGACAATTCGGGTGAGCCTTTCTTCTTTTTATACATTATCTTCTGCCTTATAGGTTATTTTGAGAATCTCTGTTGTATTCTCATCAATTTTAAATCTATTATCGGAACGATGACCTACAATCCAGATTATATCATCGCCGGAGCAAAGTAACCATGTTGCATCTTTATCGAACAGGTTAAATTTATGGTCTGAAAAATAATCACTTATTTTTTTCTTTCCCTTCATTCCAAATGGAATAAACCAGTCTCCTTGTTTCCAATGCCTTAAGGTTAAAGGGTAGTTGATCTGAGTTACATCCAAGTATAATATGTTCGGATTTTTTTCAATGGTAAAATCTCCATTTATCAGGGTCTTTTCAATTATTAGATTTATAGGACGTATTATGGTTTTATCTCTCTCGTGAATATGAAAACTATCGATCATTAAAGACTTTTTCTTTTTAAGGACAAGGAAACTTCTGTCTTTGAGTAGTTCATATGATGCCGAATGGAATGTCTTTCCGGATTGGCTTACTAATGATTCGAATATAGATCGTATTGTAGCCGAGTTAAATCCATAAGGAGATAGTATTTCGAATAATATAGCTTCGGGTTCTACGTATTGTATAAGCAATCCGATACTTATCTTATTATCTTTGAATATAGCGCTCTTTACCTGACTGATGTACATATGATAGATATTGGCTACTTGCGAAAGATTCTCAGATGTTCTTATTATCGCGTCTTTTGCCGAAGGATTGATCGTTTCCAGCAAAGGTATTATGTTTAGCCTTATTTTATTACGGCTATATAAGTCTTCGCTGTTAGTGCTATCATCTACATAAGATAGCTTCCTTTCTTTGAGATATTCCAATATATCGCTTCTGCTTAGGCAAAGCAGAGGCCGAATTATGTATCCATTTATCGGAGGAATGCCTGTAAGACCGCGAATGCCTGTACCTCTGATAAGATTCAGTAATATGGTCTCTACAGAGTCGTCTCGATGATGAGCAACTGCTATTTTCTGCGCCATATGAATAATTCTTATTTGTTCGAACCAGTTGTAACGCAGTTCGCGTGCAGCCATTTCTATAGATATAGATTCTCTTTCTGCATAGGCTTCTGTATCGAAGTCGACACGTTCATATTTCAACCCGTATTTTTTGCATAATTCTTCTACAAAGAAAGCATCACGGTTCGACTCTTCACCACGTAAATGGAAGTTGCAATGAGCAACAATACATTCTAATTTGAAGCTGTGAAGTATATCCAATAGAGCTACAGAGTCTGCTCCACCACTGACACCAACTATAACTTTCTCACCGCCTGCAAGTAATCCGTTTTCGACTATATATTGTTCTACCTCAGATATGTTCATAAGACTTTTATATTTTCAGATATGAAAAATAGTGTTTCTCTACTTTCTTAGAAAGCAATTGTATATTCAGCATGTCGGATGCTTCTGATATATCTTTGATAGAACCGTCGTTGTATAATATGTCAATACTGTCATCAGCTTCATTATACATATTGGTGTATATAACATCTGAAGAAAAGAAGAATGATGCCTCGGATTCGGTTATCCCGAATTTAGCTTTGTAATGATCTATATATACCTTTATCTCCTTTTCCGGTTTGGGCTCGTTGGTAATTTCTATTTTAAATAGTTTTCGGTTTATCAATCCCGAGCTCAATGAAGAAAGAACTATGTCTTCGTGACTTGCCCAAACTTTCAGAGCACACCATATATCATTGTCGTCCAGATTGACGAAATGCTGTAATACTTCATTTAAGTTTTTGTTGAGGAAAACTTTATTCACTTCATTCTTCAGGAAGTATTGTAAAGCAGGTGATGCGAATAGTCTTGAACCTTTTGCAGTTAGTTCCTGCGCACGTATTAATGTTTTTATAAGCATCTTCTCTGCTGCTACTGCCGTTTTATGTAGATATACCTGCCAATACATCAACCTCCGCGAAGTGAGAAAGTTCTCTATGGAATATATTCCTTTAGATTCTACAACCAAACGATCGTTTCTTAAGTCGAGCATCTTTATGATGCGCGCCGAACCGATATTACCTTCTGTAACGCCAGTAAAAAAGCTGTCACGGCGCAGATAGTCTAAGCGGTCAACATCCAATTGGCCGCTTACTAATTGATGAAGAAATTTTTTTGGATATTTGTTTCTAAATATAGAGATGCATGTATTCAGCTTTCCTTCGAGTTCATCATTCAGTAAATGCATCAACAGAAGAGAAAATTCTTCATGATAAATTCCATTAGTCAAAGTATGTTCTAGGGCATGCGAAAAAGGCCCGTGTCCTATATCGTGAAGCAAAATACAAGCTAGGGCTCCGTTTGCTTCCTCTTCGGTTATTTCGTGGCCTTTGGTACGCAGGTTATTAATAGCCTCATCCATTAGGTGCATTGCTCCGATGGAATGGTGCAAGCGCGTATGTTGTGCTCCCGGATATACCATACTAGCCAATCCCATCTGTTTAATGCGGTTTAACCGTTGTAAATAGGGATGCTGAATTAGGTTATACAAGAAGTTGTTAGGTATAGTAATGAAGCCAAATACAGGATCGTTGATTATCTTTCTTTTATTACTCATGAGCAGTATTCTGTTTAGCATTAAAGAAAGATCAAAGATACAGAGAATTTATTAATTGGTACGTGCTAAAAATGACTAACACATAACTATTATAACAAAGAATTCTTTATTAAATTTGCTGCAAAAAGACAATATATATGGAAATTTTGGAAACCTTTCTTCTGCCTAGTGCTTGGATTGCCTTGCTTACACTGGCTTTTCTTGAGATAGTGCTGGGTATAGATAATATCGTATTCTTATCGATCATTTCTTCAAAACTGCCACAAAAGGAGCAGCCAAAGGCTCGTACAGTAGGATTGATATTAGCAATGCTCTTTCGCATTCTTCTTCTATTCTGTATCTCATGGTTAATGAAATTGACCGAACCTATTATTAGTTTTGATACTGCTTGGTTCGATGGCTCTATTTCGGGACAAAGTATAATAATAGGAGTAGGGGGGCTTTTTCTTTTATACAAAAGTGTAACGGAGATACATCACAAACTAGAGGGAGAAAGTGAAGCTGTTCATGGAAAATCCAAGTCGAATTTCTGGGGCGTAATCGTTCAGATTGTAGCTCTTGATATAGTATTCTCTTTCGATAGTGTTCTTACTGCTGTGGGATTAGTGAGCTTTAACGAATTTGGATATGTAGGAGCTATGACTATTATGGTAACGGCTGTTGTGATTGCAGTTTTAGTAATGTTAATATTTTCCGGACCTGTAAGCAAATTTGTAAATCAGCATCCGACCATTCAAATGCTTGGCTTATCCTTTCTTATACTCATCGCGGTCATGCTTCTTGTCGAAGCCGCGCATCTGTCGCAGATTTCAATATTCGGTTCAGTTGTTGGTGAAATACCGAAAGGATATATATATTTTGCTATAGCATTCTCGTTATTAGTAGAGTTTCTAAATATGAAGTTAAGGAAGAAATCTACTCCGGTAAAATTGAAAGATTCTGAGTTAGTTGAGGATAAGAAATAACGGTGTATATGAAATAAATAAAGAGGGGCTGAAAACTTTCAGCCCCTCTTTATTATATATGACTATTACTTTATCTCTTTATAACTGAATTCTCTAACTAATTTTTCGTCGTAATACTGTTTAATAGGATATCCATCCTTGTCGTAATCATAAGTAACTTCCATAGTTTCAATTCCATATATTGGATCATCGGCAGTAAATTCTACAGGCATATTTTCACCTGTGATTCCTTGTGCCCATTTCATGTTATTTAAGTGTAAAGCTAAAAACCATAGAGGGAAATTTTCTACGTTTAAAAATACGGCGTTTTGTGTGTTGAATTTATAAGTAGTTGACGTATTCTTATTGCCTGTAGCTGAATATATAATATATGAAATGATGTTGTGATTCTCGTTGTATTTGAATTCTTCCCAAAGTTTTCCATCACTAAACATTGTCTTAGCCAGACGGCTCTTTTTATCTAGATGGATGTCATTGTAATCTGTGGTCTTGTTTTGTCTTTTCTTACCACTTGTTTTTATTTCTTCTTTGATATAATTGGGATTGGTATAGTCGTACTTGCTACTTGAGGTTAATTCACCTTTATCTTCATTTACGATACACTCTATAAGTTTTCCATCTGTTTTATCATATTTCAGCGTGAACTCGCGGTATGTAACAGCTCCTTTTTCATCAAAATATACCAATTGGTTTTTGTTATTATACTTAAATGTTATCGTCTCCTTTGTGCCTAACGAGTTTATTTCTGAAATAAGCTTTTTGACTTGGGCCGACACAGGAATGTTTATCAGCAATAGTATGCTGAAAATGATTATTCTTATTGTTTTTTTCATAAAGATATTAGGATGTACTTATTCAATAAAAAATAACGCTATAATATTAGCTTTATTATAAGAATAGGGGATTCATTTTCTGATTTTCTTGTTTGACGATACTAATAGAGATAATCCTACACCAATAGTAGCGAATCCGAGCAAAAGGAAAGGCATATACCAGATTATAAAATCGATTTGAGGATGCCAGAATGCATGTTCTTTAAATATTACGTACCATGATAAAGGACAGACGATGGATAGAAGCATAGAGGATATTAAAGCTGTGTATTTATTATCTTCTTTTTTGCGAGAGTATATGTAAACTATAAAGCTGAAACATAAGATAATTCCTATAAGTATAGCAAACCAAAAATTGAACCCAAAATCAATAAAACCCCACTCAAAGGCATTTCCTCGTAGATAATCTTTGATTACATTATTCCATAAAAAGGAGATTGAATCAGAGTTTGCAAATCTATCACTACTCATATCTATTCCAGATAGGCTAGTACTAAAAGAGGATCTTCTCAGGAAAGCATTTGATAAATAGAGGAATGCAGAGTCGTAGCTTTCAAGTAAGTATCTGAGTTGGATAATAAGAACTCCAAATTGTATTATTAGAGCAGACCCAGCTACCAATCCTGCTTTGAACGATAATTTTATAAAATCAATTATTTTCCATTTTTCTAGAATGGCATAATAAATAATAGGAACGAATATAGTCAGCAGGGTTGTTGTTATAAATTCCAATCCGGAGAAGAATAGCTTGATTAATACTGCGGTAAACAAGCATATCAAAATTTTCTTTGTTGAAACTTTGTTTGACGATTTATGTCTTTTCTCGAAAAGTAATAACATAGTTAGGAATGGAACATAAAAATTCCATAAAGCCCACCAGAGCCCATTTCCTCCAAAAAGAACTAGCCACGATGATAGAAATATGAAAATAAATGTTGTTAGAGCTGCTACAAGTTCAAAATTTCGATAAACCCATCCAACGAGTAGTATAAAGCATAATGATAGGAGTATACAGTTGATAAGTCTTAAGATCTGATAGTTTGTGTAATTATCGAAAGGGAGAATTTTATGTATGACATACCAAAATAAAGCATTTCCTCCCGAATGACTTACATAAACGCAATAATCATCAGGGGTTTTCTCTTTTTCCGTATAATACTTAATTTGTTCAAATTTGAATTGTGTAATAATGTGATCTCTAATGGGTAAACTGTTAATGAAATCACCAGCCAATATACTATCGGGAATCAATGATTTATTGTAATTAACCCCTGTAAATCCCGAAGCGGCAAATACTCCATCTTTTTCCGCTTTTGCCATTTTACCGACGACTAACGCCTCTACAAATGTTTCATATTCCTGATATCTATTCTCTGGTATTACTCTGAATACATTGGTATAAAAGCTTAGGAGTAGTATTATAAAGCAAATTATATAAAATATGGATTGTTTCTTTTTAATAAGGTTAAGGTTCTTATCATTCATATGCCAAATATATCTTTGAAAAAGTATTTAAAATTCCACCATGTTCCATACAATTTTCGCAACTGGAAGCGGCGATTATAGTGGCGTTGGCTTTTATAGTAAACATCGCGGCGAGCCTGTATAGGATATTTATCTATTATCGACCAATCCATAACTCCGCCTAGAGGTATACTTTCATTAGTGGAAACAGCATCTATGTTGTATTTTTTTGCTAACATGGAATAGATACTTTGGTCATGTCGGTTTTCCTGAAATCCATCAAGGTTAGGACTCCTCGAAGGCTCATCTGTTATTAGGCTGAAATCGTCATCAATAACTTTCACCCACTCATTTACAAAAGTAGTAGATGTCGCATTTTTTTTGATGAAAATGATAGTTGCTTCATATTGTGTCGTCTGCGTAATATCCTTATTATCCCTTACACCAAAGTAATCAAATACATCTCCCTTTGTCCACTCATATTCAAAACGCAGCCCCTCAGGCATACCGTTATAGTTTTTTTCAAGACTTCTGAAACCGAGTATTCCTGTAGAGCTTTTCTCTACTATATCATAATATTCAGTTAACCGATCTTTGCCATCTGGATTTAGATAACATCCTACATCAATATAAAGTAGGATATCCCCATAGTCCATCTCATCCAGTGTTTTTTTTAAATGAATACTCGCATATTAACCTAAAATGATTATCTTTGCATAAAACAGATAGCTATGACATTAATTGATTTTATCACTGCGTTCCCCGATGAGGCTAGTTGCAAGCAGAAGTTCAAAGAATATCGAGATCAGGTAGGAGTAATTTGTCCTAAGTGTGGAGGGACAGATCATTATTGGAAAAAAGACAAGGAGGCCTATGAGTGTAAATGTTGTAAAACTCGTATTACCTTAAAGAGCGGTACAGT
>JBKEBA010000019.1:0-23477 GCA_047972895.1 Dysgonomonas sp. | reverse complement strand
ATTCGCAAGTGATAGCTAAAGATAAAGTCGGTGAGGTTTTGCCTTGGGTGCATATTGCTATCAGCAATGCCAAAAGGCAATTGATTAATACATTCCATGACATAAAACCTGAATTCCTTCAAAACTATCTGGATGAATTTTGCTACAAATTCAACAGGCGATACTTTGGAGAAGCACTTTTCGGGAGATTACTCGTTGCTTGTGTAAGCTACAAAAATGAGTTTAGGTATAAATACGGATAATCATTTAAATAAAATAAGCAGAATTCTAGATTATGTATCTATTCGAATTCTGCTTATTCTTATATGAATAATGTGAAAAATCAGGAAATCAGTATATAAATAACCGGAATTAAAAGTCCTAATAATAAATACCATTTACCGCGTCCGGCAATTCCGCTCTTCCCTTTCACCATAACAAGTCCTGACAATGCAAAGAAAATAAGAGATACAGCAAAGAAATCTGCCATAATACTCCATCCTTTCACCTGATTGTAGTGTAGTTTGTTTATCCAATAAACAAACTGACGCTTACTATGCTTTTCGTAATCTAGCGTTCCGCTAGCCGAATTGTAGACTCCGACTCCTCCGTCCAACATAAGACGAAGATGCTGATCATCTATCGGCAGAATCTTTCGTAGAGGTGGTACGTCTGTCTTGTCATTCCACCAATATGTCAGTTCTTGCGAATTTAGTCCCTTTTCAGCCTGTAATGTTACCTCCTCGGTGTGGAAAGCAGGGTCTTTACCATTCATATGGTTTAAAAGAATTCCCGATATCGCATATACAAGGCTGACACCAACCATCAGAAACCCTAGGTCGCGATGGATAATCCGCGCCCAACGGCGCAAGTTCTTACTGCTCGACGATACTGAATTCTTCTCCATCCATGTAGTAAATGGCGTAATAATCTTTATCGTTCTTTTTCATCCAGTCGCGCATCTCATTGATGTTAGCTAGTTCAGCCTGGCAAGTTTCGGCAGAACCGTCTTCCTTCACTTTCTTCTCGTTTACATCCTTTTCGTATTGGTCGATATATTCTTTAGTCAAACGGCGTTCTTTTACCACACCTGTAATTGCCAACTCTGATCCTACGAGTTCGCGGTTGAAGCCTCCGATATTTCCTTTAGCTTCTACGCGCATAGATACATTTTCGTTGTCACCTACAATGAAACAGCGTTTACCCGAATGTTTACAAGTGTGTGTCACACTACCTTTTACGGTCACTTTTTTATCTACTAGCTGGTCTGCTATAGCAAGAAGGTTATCTAGAGGGTAAACTGCTATATCCGAAGCAACGGAAGTAGAGTCTGTAACGATTTCTTTTTTTTCTGTGCTTTTGCTTGTGCAAGAAGCGAGACAAATAGCCACTATGGCTAAAAACATCATTTTTTTCATATGCTTATTTGTTTTTTAAATTAGGCAATATCAGCAGGGCTATAACACCCGCAACACCAGTTAAAATAATATATATTCCGCTAAAAATTCTCCTTTTTGGAGACTTTGCGACAAAGATAGCGATTAATAATGCTAAAATTATATTTATAGCAAATCCGTAAATGCCTGTATAATGGAAATATGGTTGCACATAGCTACTCTCCGATTTTTCGAAAGTCAGATAGAATGGGAATACCCATTTCGATACTGCATCCCACTTGCCGGGAGTGCGGTCGATAGTGTGCTCGCCTATTCGCTTCAGCGTTTCGGCATCTAGCGCATAGCTTTTCTTTGCAAGAGGCGTTACGACAGATACCGTCCAATCGAACATATTACCCATCAATATCACTTCATCTTTTTGCATATCTATTGGATCGATATCCAGTTGTACAGTTTTATAATTGGAACCGTCATTTTCGATGATAAATATTTCACCTTGTTTGCTGAAAAGGAATCCGTAGAACCGCTTATCTGCTACTTCCAGCATCGAGAAATAAGAGGCTTGTATCTTATCGCCGATTTTAGTGTTTCTTACATAAGGACGATTGTTAACCATCTTCATGTGAAACAGTTGATTGTTGGCATCTAATACAAAATAACCTTCATCATAGGGCTTGCGTGGATTAGGATTTCCGGCTAGCCATTGCGCAGGGTATTGGAAACCTTCCTTATCCAGTGCTTGTTGGAAAAGCTGGCTTTTCTCTGTTTCTAAAGTATTGGTTTGCGCATCGATAAACTCAATATTGTTCTTCAGGCGAAACACATCATCCGGAATTTCCAGACCTACACGCTTAGGCATAGTTTCGAACAAGATATAAAGCCCGTTTACAGGCGTGTTTATATCGGATGGCTTGTATTTGTAAACAACCGACTTTGCACGAAGTATCTGCGGGGTTATTTTTTGTCCGTTGATGCTGTCCGGCAACCTTCCGTCAGTCATCAATTGACGATAGTTCAACATCGGCATCAATGAGTCGAACTCTGCCGTACTATATTTGTTTCCTTTCAGGTCTTCCATCGGGAACTTCTTGTTCTTGTAGTCGATCAGACCGATATCTTTCAGCACTGTGCTGTAATAGACAAAAGGATATTGATCGGAGTTATATGTTGCTTTATTTACCAGAGCCGGAACGGCCCACATCCCGATTAATGTGATAAACAGCAGGATAGTTATATAGATAATATTTTTAAACTTCATTTCTGTAACTTTCTATAGATTAATATTCCTTTATTGTGCTCCATCTTTAAATCTATACATAGAATAGAAGGGAAAGAAAAAGCAAAGAATAAGTAAGACTGTCAGATATGGTATAAAAGGTGCATATGCTCCTGAAACGGAACGTATGAACAGGAAGTAAAGGAATCCGACCGAAGCTAATGTATACCCTATTCGTTGACGCCAAACAGGCTCTAAGCTTATCCATGCAGCAAATAAATATCCAAAGATGCCTGCAAACAAATGCGGCAGACTACTCCATATCATAGCTTCTATGACTTCTGCAGGATAATAGAACGAAAACGAAAATGATAATATAAGATAGCTTAACAGAAATATAAACAATAAGATGCCAATACCAAAGGAGAGTAGGGAGGTCATAATCTTTGTTTCGGTGAGTGGCAGATGAAGGGTTAGCTTCAGGCGCTTGTCTTGCATTTCCGGTGCAAATTGCGAAATACCTAATAGAAGTCCGGCTAAAATAGGAATCCACTGAGCAAAGCCCGGAAGGATGGGCATATCCTTCAATATGACGGTCGACCATGTCTGTACGGCACCTCCAACACGGAATTGTTGTCCTGTGTTTATCAGTGTGTAAATAATCAGAGCAACGAAGATAATTCCGATTAAAGTGACTACACGTCGGGTTTTAATCCATTCTTTAAATAAAAGAGCTTGTATCATATTATAATTCTGTTTCTTATTAATATTTACCTGTCAAACCTATGAATGCGTCTTCCAATGTAAGCGCTTCTTCTTTAATATCACTTGCGGCGAAAGGAGCTAGTTTCTGATTCACAGCTTCTATTCCGTCGAAGGAATAAGTTTCCCATGCTGAGCCTATGCGCTCTGTATTCCATAGCCCTTCTACTGCGTCAATTTCATCTGCTTTGGCAGTAAAGCGGTATCGTTTAAACTTATTCATTATGTGACTAGTAGGCTGGTGAAGCAGGATTTTACCATAGTCGAGAATGATACAATCATCAATCAGCATTTCCATATCTTGTATAATATGGGATGTAAGGAATATCGTTTTGTCTTCGGCTGTAGCATATTCTTTCAGGTACTCGATGAACAAACGGCGATAGCCGGGATCTAATCCCATAGAGAAATCGTCGAGAATAAGCAAGTCCGGATTTTGTGCAAATAGTAAACCTAAAGCTACCTGCGAACGTTGTCCGCAAGACATTGTGCTTATTTTCTGGGTTTTGGTTACTTGCAGTTTTTTCAGTAATTCGTAATAAGCGTCCCTATTCCAATTAGGGAAAAACTTACTGTAGAATTTCTCAATTTGTACAACGTTGAGATACGTATGTTGGATGTGTCCTTCTAGCAAAAGACCGATACGGGCTTTGGTCTGTGGCGTGAAGTGTTCCATCTCTTCCCCAAAAATTCGGCAAACGCCCGAACGTGGACGGAGATATCCGTTGAGGATATTTATAATTGTGGTCTTTCCGGTTCCGTTTTTTCCAAGCAGACCGAGAATCTTACCTTTCTTGACCTCAAAACTTAAATCTTCGTAGATAAGTTTTGTGCCGTAATAGTGTGTTATCTTGTCACACTGAATAATTGTATCCATAACTGGTTCTTTTATGATAGTTGTTCTTAGTGATTCCTTTTCTCTGTTTCTGTTTATTAAAAACCGACTCCTACGGATAGGGATAATTCATTAAAAGTTTTGCCGATATATTCGGTAGAGAAAGCGTTTGTCAAAGCATAATTTAGTTGTGCATATCCTTTCATTTTACCCGAAAATAGTCTGGAATAACGAAAACCTGCATTTCCGCGGATACGTTCTGTCGTTAGGTATTCAAATTCCCGATAGATATAGCGGTCTAAACTGACAGCTTTGGATTCTCCCTGAGCAGAAGGGTCGTAAGTCCCATCTTTCTTTGCGTTTCCACTTCCTGATATATAGTTAAATCCAAAAGTCAAATTATACTGATTCAATGATTTTGTAATATTACGGCTGGCTGATATTCCTACATTCCATTGGTTGATATCTTGTTTACGATAATTTGGATAAATAGAAACTGTTTGTTTTATGCTATTTGCTTCGGCATTGACGTTTAATATCCATGTAGGCAAATAATTTTGTATTCCGAGATATGCCGTATATCCTCCTTTTGCTTTCCATATAGTCTTATCCAGCATTTGGGCTTGTCCTATATAATTGACAACAGAACCACCGTTAGGCAAGGTGCTTTTCTGATAGGAATTTTCATTGTTGACCAGTGATTCTTTATTTATACTAAACGAAAGCATATGTTTGTCTTTCTTGTTTTGTAGAGATAAGTTTCCTCTATATTCAACTATTTTCGAATCGTGTTCTGTATAAACCACATTAATAGTTCCGCGTTTTCCAAAATATCCATCGCGCCATTTCAAAGTCAGTTCATTAAAAAATTGGATGCGAGGTGTGACTGTAAAATTTAATTGAAGCGATGCTCCCTGATATTCTTCGAATAATGGTTTGCGAATTCCCTTTTCGGTGTAACTGTCGCCAGTACTGAACCGCTCTTGATGTCCGTAGAATAAACCAAAGTCTATTAATGAATTGAAGTCCTGATCCTTATTTCCATATGACTGAAAGCGTATTTCTTCTAGTCTACGTCGGTATGAATAATTTGCTCCTGCTTCTAGAAATGAAGATATACGGTAAATCGCACCTAAAGAAAACGTTAAGTCCATTTCTTTGTTGTCGTGCCTCAAATCTTTAAATTTGGCATAGTTGGATGTTTTATAATCGAGTTTTGCTCCAAGATTAAATCCTCTGGAGAGTTCTGTACTGAATGCTCCTGTAAGATGATACATATCCAGTGCTTTTCTTCCACGTGTGCTATCTGCATATTCTACTATATTGAATGGGTTTTTGTAGGGATCTAAGAAAGAGGAGCCCCCCATGTTTTTGCCCTCAAAATGACCATAGTTTATATTTCCATAGAAAACTGTTTTAGGATTTAAGCGATATAGGGATTCTACTTTTCCTCCGTATTCGAAACTATTGTCGGACTGATAATAGTTGATCAGTTTACCATCCTTCTTGTCGAAATAGATTTCTGCATACGAGAGGCTGTTGATGGTAAAAGAATGAAGCCCGGCTGCATTATCGGAATGCAGCCAGGGATTTGATTCATGTACATATTCATAACTCTCCCATCCTGTTTTTTCGGATTGGGCAACCAATGCTTTTGGGCACCAGAGTCCCGAAAGGAATAAAATGATAGTTAGAATCTGTACTATTTTAGTCATTATGTTATAATTGTTAATCAATTAGTCTCTTAATGAGGCTCTACGGCGTTGATGGAAGTCGTTGGTAGAGTTATTTGTATCTTTATATATTATGTGTGCTCCATTTTTGATAGAAGCTTCTGCATCTATTCCACTAGGGTCTGTCGAACCTTCTTCTTCGCTTGCTGTTCCTAATGAGTAATCGTAAACTAATTTACTTGCATTTCCTTCTATGGCTTCTGTTGCTTCTTTATCTACATTACGGTATATAGAATATCCGAAACCGTTAATCATCGGTATATATCCGGCATCTACAGCAGGAGTTAACCTTTTTAGTCCGTTTACGCCTTGTCCTTTTACTTCTACGCCATCAAGAACCCAATCTGTCTGTACTTTTAGGCTAATTAGAGCGGTGCTACCAAAGTAATCATCTTTATTATTCGCATCGCTGGCGAAAGCTGTTGGAGTAGTTCCTTTTGTTGTGAAAATAAAGAATGTCGGAGAAATTGTACTTACTGACCATGCATTACCTGCGCCATAAATAGCTGCTGATAAAAAGTGGCTTGATGGTATAGCTGAAGACGGGGAAGGGTATACAGTTGTGTTTGTAAATTGCCCGGAAACATCGTATGTACAATAGTATTCTGAATTAGCAAAATTAATCGAATTGCTGTAAGTAGCTGTATTGTCAACAGCATTTTTGAGAGCGATCACAATTTGTTTTCCTGCTTCTATTGAAACCGGATTGTTGAAATACCAAATGGCTGCACCCGCAGGTATCCATCCTTCGGCTTCGTAAGTAAGCTTTCCGTCTGTATAGTATTTATTAGCGGTTGTGAAATTGTAAGGAATTGTTGTTCCCAGTGCTGCATTCTCTAGCGTTAGTTCTATGTCTGAATTATTATAAAGAACGACATAAGCATCATTCTGGAATTTACCTGAGCCATCATTCTTTTGGCATCCTCCGGTATATAATTCTTTGATAATTATTCCTCCTTTTTCAGAAGCGGTCAAAGAAAGTGATACTGGTGTTGTACTAACCCAGTTGTCTCCCACTGTGAAAGTCTGACGTCCATTCAGTAAGAAAGAGTTTCCGTCAATAGCTCTGCTTTCTGTAGCAGTTACATCATAAATACCTGTCGTTACTTTGAATGTAGCCTCACCTGAAGCATTTGTCAAACTTGTATATGTTGTACTTGTCGTTTTGTTAATTAATATTACACTTACTTTTTCGACTGGGTTATAACTTTCGGGATAAGTTAATTTAACAGTCACATCATAGGTTTGATAAATCTCGTTATCATCACTGTCGCTACAAGAAGTTCCAATTAATAGAACTGCGATAAGTAAAAAAAATAATTTTTGTAAATTCATGACTTGCTTTTTTATGTATTTGTATTTGAATTCTTTTGTTATTTAATTTATCTGGCGTTTATTTACAATTTTATGCGTAGGGTCAATCCATAATAAAAATCAGGTATATAGCTTGATCCATATAAAGAATATTCGTTTCCGTTTTGTTTGTTTTTTACCTTGGCAACACTATTAATAAAGTTATTAGCCATGAAAGAGATAGAAACATGGTCTCCCAGTTCCTTTGTTACATTCAGGTTAGCCGAAAAATAGGCTGATATATTTGTTGGTTTGAAATAATAATTGGTATTTGTACGGAATATCATTTTTGCAAGCTCGTCGAAAAGGGCAGTGTCGTTTTCTTTTGCCCATAATAATTTCTCTGCAAACGGTATTCTAGTATTCATATCATCCATACTTATGTAATATAAGGGATAGAGAGCTACGAAGTTTTCTCCTTTATATATATCTGTAACCGAGCTGGAAGGGAAGAAATCGCCTTTGTTGTCTAAAGCAAATCCGCGTGTTCCTATTGCAGACTCACTAAGCATTTGTTTGTAATCGTACAACGTGCTTTCCAATCGGAGAGATATAACTGTACGTATTGCCGGAATGTGAGTGCTGATAGAAAGATTATTCGTTATTTTTTTAGATAAACTACCATTCGCTATATCGGAAGAACCTTCGTATAAACCGATATATTTATAAGGCTGTCCATCAGCCATATTTTGGCTAGAACTTGGCATGTTTGCCACTAATTCGGTTTCTAAATCTTTATAATAATTATATGCTCCATCTATCTGAAATGATGTATGGATCGCAGGAATCTTCCCAAAATTGATAACCCATTCCATTCCCCTTTTCGAAAAACTATTTCCGTTATAATAGTAACTACTCGATTTGAAGCCGTTTTTTTCGGTATAGGCTAATTGTTCGCTGGGCACATTTCCTGTTAGGTCCGAAACTGTCACAATACCTGTGACTTTGTCAATTGCGTATGATCTATTTTCATATGGGATGGCACTATTCTTCAAAGCTGTTCGGTTATCTGTAAATCTATATGAATAGGGAGTGTACAGAGATGCTTGGGTATAAGGGTCGATGGTTTTATTATTATAAGCAGTAAGAGAGATGCTTACTTGCCCCACGCGGGCATTGAACTCCAATTCTATCAAGCGACTCCTTTGCCACTTCAAATCGGGATTATAGATAGTTGTACTTGGTATTGTATTGTATGCATAATAGGTAGTCTTGTCAGGAGTTTCATCTGAGGCAAAAGCTAATCTGTCCTGATAAGTAGGCGTAGGTCTTAATATGTATGAGGAAGGAAGTTTTACAGCATCTCCAAATCCTGCACGTAAACTCATTAGAGATAGCGTGTTCTTAGGCTTATTCCAAAAGATATATTTTGCACTGATCCTCGGAGATAAACTATTGATTGTGCCATAATCGGAATCGCCTATATGCGTCAAATCACTACGAAGCCCGACGGAAGCTCTAAGCGAAGTTCTTTTTGGCAGTACTAAGCTTATCTCATCTTCTGCAAAAATTGCCAGATTATTGACCGCTGATTGTTCGTCATATCTATACTCTCTCCATGTGGGAGCATAACGCATGTCCGTATAATATACGCCTCTCCCTGAATTGCTTGTGCGATTAAAATCAGTTCCAATCATAAATTTGTTGATCGAATTTCCGAATTTCCGAGTCCAGTTTGCCTTAAATTTGCTTGAGTAAACAAGAGGTCTACTGTCTTCACGTTTGGTCTGATACCAATACCCTCTGGGTATCAAAATGATTTCGGCATTTGGATTGACGTCATATAAAGATCCGATAAAATAACCCGCTTCTGAGGAGTGAATAGCGGCAGTTGATGTGCCGTTGTCTTTGTTTTCTTTTTTCTCTGTCAATAAATCCGAATAACTGAGTGTGCCTGAAAATTCGAGCTTAGTGATCCATGATTTGTTTAGGAGCCAGTCTAGTTTAAGATTCATCCTAAGTGTATTGTCTCTCTCTTTCGAATAGGTGTCAATAAAGGCATCGGGATCACCCTGCGAATTATATCCTCCAATATTTCCGGTAAGCCCGAAAGATAAACTTAAAGGGTTGTTTTGATGGGTATCGAAGGTTTTGGAATAGATAAGGGAAAGGTTGTTTCTGGCATAAGTAGTGTAAGGTGAAGCGATATCGGAATTAGACTTTGCATGTTCAAAGCTGGTATTGAGTATCCCGCGTTTGTTTCCCAGATCGAAACCTTTACTGAATGCAATGGATTTGGTATTCGGTCTGGTCGTCAATTCTACATTTAATGGCGATTTTCCTCGTTTTGAATTTATTCGGATCATGCCATTCGATAAATCGCCATGCTCAACGGAAGGTACACCTGTTATTATCTCTACCGATTCGATATTGTTTGCGGCTACATTGCGAGTATCAGCACCTTTTACTTCTTCAGTAAACTGACTGTTGCTGGATAAACGTACACCGTCTACTTCTATTACTGTTCCGAAGGAAGGTAGGCCTGATTCACTTGCGCCGTTAGAGCGAAGAGTGAAGCGGTCAGCGCCACTCCTGACGTCAGCTAAATGTGTTTTCTTGCTGGTTTGTCCTCCCGGTAGGAGTGCAGATATTTCGGTAATATTTAATACTTGTAACTGATCTAGTGCTGCACGTTCTATTGTATAGGCTGTTGTAAGATCTTCCGTTTTCTTTTCAGCAGTCACAACTACTTCATTTAACTGTAGGTTGTCTTCGGCCAAATAAAAAATGAAATCATCTTTGTTTTTATCAACTTGTATTTTGAATGTGCTTTTTTCATAACCCAGAATGGAAATATTCAATTCAAACACACCTGTCGGAAGATTCTGTAGAGTAAATTTTCCATTAATATCCGATGGTACAGCCAAACTAAGGTCTGGAATTGAAATTATAGCATATTCTATAGGGGACTTGTGTTTCTTTTCTAATACTTTCCCAGAGATTGTATAGAATTGACAATGCGCAGATTGAATTACGCATAACAAAAGAAGACAGAGTAAAGAACTCTTTTTCATTAATTTTATAAAATGTTAGAGGTGCAAATATATAATTTGACTGATAATATGTCAATCCCATTAATTAGGTATTTTGTTATGTTCTGATACCATGTTTTAGGTATTTAGATTTTAGTCATTGTCAAAAATTAAAGTTTTTATGTCATATTTTTTATTGTTTATTTACTGACAATTACTTATGTTTGTCCCCGTTGACTTTTAAGCCTTAGATTTAATATCTTAACTATATTATAGCAAAGAGCTATATCATTATTGATTCTTCTTGCAAAAAGCCTAAGGCTTTATGATTTTGATTCCCGCATTTGAAAAGCACGAACGGGATAACTATATGATTGCTATTGAATAAAACTATATGTAGATTGGGCGTTTTTTTTGAATAAATAACACTTAAGCCCCTACGACTTATAGATAATATATAATTGTAATTGACCTAAATATAATACTTATCAATTAATCTTTTTTATATGTATTGGGTAGAGCAAAATATGTTTTATTCTTTCATTTTTTCTTCTGAAAATTTGGAAGTTAGCGTCATTTTGCTAGAGAGAGAGAGAGAGAGAGAGAGAGAGAGAGAGAGAGAGAGAGAGAGAGAGAGAGCCTATAATATATACAGGCTCACACATAATGTAGATAAAAAAAATCAGATTTCAAAAATACAGAATTTAAATAAGAAATTCTGTCAGCCCTATCTCCGATAGACTATCGGGGATAGGGCTTTTTTTGTGTCTGGTCGTGAGCAATATTTTACTGATTACTTAATACACACCTCAATATTATTAATGAAAATCTTAAAAAGATGAAGAATGTAATTGTTAATCTATTTCTGGTACTTTTATGTATCATGTATTTGGGGTCTTGCAAAGATTCAGATAATGACCACAAAGAATCTTATGACCCATCAAAACCTACAGAACTATTAGCTTTCTTTCCTGATTCAGGGAAATACCTTGAAAAGGTAATTCTAACAGGAAAGAACTTTGGTACTGATCCAGATCAGATCAAAGTCTATTTTAACAGTAAACGTGCAGCCGTAGTGGGTTCTACCGGTACGCGAATGTACGTTCTTGCGCCACGCCTGCCCGGCGATACATGTGATATATCGGTGGTAGTAGGGAAAGACTCTTTGATATATCCTGACTATTTCAGATATAAAACATCTGTGACAGTGACTACGATAGCCGGGAATGGAAATTTAGACGGGAAGTCCTTTAAAGAGGGTTCGCTCGGAGAAGCTATTATACAGCCACGTTATCTCTGTGTAGATAAGGATGACAACGTGTTTGCTATCAATAGGGTAGAGAATGCTTATCATGTGTTGAGGATTGATGAAGAAGCAGATGAACTATCTATTGTGGCTAAGGATGTAGTAGGTAATGCTCCGGCGGCAGACCCGACAACAGGAATAATCAGTCTTCCTACCGAAACTACTATAGGATCATTCTATACTATGGACCCTCGTGAATTTTGGGCACCAAGATTTCGTAATATGAAATGGCCTGAGGGAGCTCAACTTCCGGCAAATGGATGGAAGCATAGTATGGTGGTTAACCCCGAAGACGGTTTTATATACACCCGTTACTATTACGGAGAGATAGTGAAGATAAACCCTAGAAGTTATGAAGTTGAGGTTATATATAAGACAGACCAGGGTGATAGTTTTGGTTTGACATTTAACCCTTTACGTCCTAATCTGCTATATATAGCCATGTGGAGCAATGGAGGTAACTATGCAAATAGTATCTGTACGATAGATGTTACTGATCCGGCAAATACCTTTAAACGGGTATCCAGCAGCCTTGTTACAGGAGGACATCGTGATGGAGAGCTGAGTATAGCGCAGTTTAGAGAGCCGAGTCAGATATTTTGCGATTCAGAGGGAAATATGTATGTCGCTGATGCCGGAAATCACTGTATAAGACGGATCACGCCCGATGGAACAGTAGAAACAACTCTGGGCATGCCAGGTACTTCGGGATGGAAAGATGGTAGTAAAGAAGAAGCATTGTTCAATTTTCCTACAGGAATTGGCATTAGCTCGGACGGCTCGGTTTATGTCGCTGATTTTAATAATGGTAGAATCAGGAAACTATCGATCAACTAATAACATAAAATATAATTGATAATGAAACAAATCATATTTATAATAGGCTTATTTCTGTTGTCCGTTACTGCGTCGGCACAGACCTACACAATGCAAGGAACGGTCTATGATGATTTAGGCCCATTAGCAGGTGCTACCGTTCACGTAAAGAATAAAGTCACTCAGGGGACGATGACAGATGCGGATGGTAAATTCTCTATTAAAGCCGAACGAGGCGACTTTTTGGTCTTTTCCTATATTGGTTATAAAAATGTAGAATATCTGGTGACCGAAGAAAAGAAAGATATGGAAATTAAGATTCTTGAATCTGCTGCGGAGTTGGAAGAAGTGATCGTTACGGCCCATGGTACTCAGCGTAAGATATCGTCATTGGCGGCTGTTACGGCATTAGACGTGAAAGAACTGCAACAGCCTGTTTCTTCTATAGCAAACTTGTTGGGAGGGCGTGTCGCCGGTGTTATTTCTATGCAGACAAGTGGAGAGCCCGGGAAGAATATAGCCGAGTTTTGGGTTCGTGGAATTGGAACTTTCGGTGCAAATTCTTCAGCTCTGGTGCTGATAGATGGATTGGAAGGCGATATTAATACGATTGACCCTGCCGATATAGAAAGCTTCTCTGTGTTGAAAGATGCTTCGGCTACTGCTGTCTACGGAGTACGTGGAGCTAATGGTGTTATTTTGGTAACGACCAAGCGTGGGGAAGCAGACAGGTTACAAATCACAGGCCGTGCATCATTTACCATATCGCATATAAAACGGCTACCTGAATATCTGAGAGCTTACGATTATGCGTCTCTTGCTAATGAAGCAAGGTCGGTTCGAGGCGAAGAGCCACTTTATACTAATGTGGAGATGGATATCATACAAAACGGGCTGGACAAGGATTTATATCCTGATATGGATTGGCAAAACGAGGTAATGCGTCAGAATTCTCTTTCTCAGAAATATTATGTCAGTGCTCGTGGAGGAGCTCAGGCTGCAAGATACTTTGTCAGTCTGGGAACCAGTATAGAAGATGCAGCTTATATACAAGATAAGAAAAGCCTTTATAGCTCCAATGTGGGTTATAATACCTATAACTATCGTACGAATGTCGATTTAGATTTGACTTCCACGACGTCTGTTTACTTCGGCTCGGACGGTTTCTTATCAGTACATAACGAGCCCGGCGTAGCCAGTACAGATTATATCTGGTGGGCACAGTCGCAAATCAATCCTTTGCTCTTGCCGGCTCAATATTCTAATGGTCAATATCCTGCTGTAGGAGTCGGTGCAGGTACATCGCCCTATGTGATGATAAATGCGATGGGACGTCGTTCTTCTCAAGTTTATAAAGGAAAAGCGACATTAGAGCTTAAGCAAGACTTGAAGATGATAACAGAAGGATTGAAAATCAGGGCACAGGGGGCGTATGATATTGAGAGTTATTTCAGTGAGGCACGTTTGATACAACCTTCTATGTATGAGGCTGTAGGTAGAACTCAACAAGGCGAATTGGTTACTATAGAGAGAGTTCAGTCAAGTGCTGCCACTTATATTCGTGGTACGGATCAATATAGAAAATATCACTTCGAAAGTACGTTGAGTTATGATAGGGTTTTTGCCGAAGATCATCGGACATCGGCACTCTTGTATTATTATATGAGTGACCAGAAGAAAGCTTCGGAGGGAACAACTAATATGAATTCTATTCCTAAGCGTTATCAGGGTATATCAAGTAGGCTTACGTACGGGTTCCGCGATACATACATGGTTGACTTTAACTTTGGTTATACAGGTTCCGAGAATTTCGAACCGGGTAATCAATTCGGATTCTTCCCATCAATAGCATTGGGATGGATACCTTCCAACTATGAGTTTGTGAAGCAGAATTTGCCGTTTATTAATATGTTAAAATTTAGAGGGTCGCTCGGAACTGTTGGACAAGACAGGCTTGCGGGAGATCGTCGTTTCCCGTATTTAACTATTGTGAGCAGAATCAATGCTTCTGCCTTCGGCTCATATCCGGTAGAAGGCTTGGTAGAAACTTTCACAGGTGCAGATAACTTATTGTGGGAAAAATCGACAAAGTTAGACTTGGGTATAGAGGCACAGCTATTTAAAGAAAAAGTTTCATTCGTAATTGACTTCTTTAAAGATAAACGTGACGGTATATTCCAGCAGCGTGTACAAGTTCCTTATTATGTGGGATTAAGTACGATGCCGTATAGTAATGTTGGGTCGATGGAGAGCTATGGAGCTGATGGAAATGCCAGCTTTAGCCATAACTTCAACAAAGACATGGGTTTCACAGTCCGAGGTAATTTCACATTCTCTAAGAACAATGTGAAAAACTGGGAAGAAGCCAATCCTAAATACCCTTATCAGGAAGTTTCCGGCTATCCGTTGGGTGTTATCAGAGGTTATCAGGCATTAGGCTTATTTAAAGACCAGCACGATATAGATACCAGTCCTGTGCAAACATTTGGTACAGTAATGCCCGGCGATATAAAATATCGTGATGTGAATGGAGATGGAAGAATAGATAGTGACGACGTCGTTCCTCTTTCATATGGTACTTATCCGTTGCTGATGTTTGGTCTGGGAGGAGAATTCAGATATAAACAATTCTCGATAGGTGTTCTCTTTAAGGGTACGGGCAAAACAGACTTTTACCATGTCGGACAAGACGGCAATGGTATGGGGTATGTACCGTTCTACGAAGGGAAAAGCGGTAATGTGTTGACGATAGTTAATGATCCTAGCAATCGATGGATACCTATGGATTATGCAATTGAAAATGGGATAGACCCTAGCCTTGCTGAAAATCCGAATGCTCGTTTTCCTAGATTACAATACGGACGTAGTAATAATAACTCTCAATTGTCTGACTTCTGGAAAGGTGATTCCCGTTATTTGCGCTTGCAAGAAGTGACACTCAACTATAACTTGAAAAAGCCGTTTTTGTCCAAAGTAGGGATAAATTCGATAGATATTCAGTTAGTGGGTAGTAATCTTATCTTATGGGATAAAGTAAAGATATTCGATCCGGAGCAGGCTCAGTACAACGGACGCGTTTATCCGATTCCTACGACCTATACATTACAGATGTATGTTCATTTCTAAATAATTAAATAATAATAAGATGAAACAATTATATATTATAGTGTTATCACTGTTCTTGGTGTTGCCATCTTGTGATTATCTGAATGTAGATAATTACTTCAGCGACGAGATGAAAATGGACTCTGTTTTTGCATCCAAGCGAAATGTAGAGGCATATCTGTGGGCGATTGCACATTATATGGCTGACGAAGGTCAGATATACCAAGGCTCTCAGGAGTCTCCCGGGCCTTTTGCTACCGATGAGGGGTTTACTATGTTTTCGACTGGGAGCGGTTATCATGGTTTACGGCTTGCATTAGGCGAAATTTCTGCCAATAGTATGTACTCTTTCGAGACGGCATATGCAGAAGCTTACAGAGTGATTCATAAATGTAATACACTTTTGAGCCGCATAGATGAAGCCAAAGATATGACTGTGACCGAAAGAGCTAAAACCATAGCAAATGCACGATTTATTAGAGCTTATAGTTATTATAAACTCCTGATTCACTTCGGTCCTCCAATAATTGTAGGAGATGAGGTGCTTCCGTCGAATGAGACGCTCGAATACTATGACCGTCCGCGGGCAACATATGACGAGGCTGTGGAGTATATTTGCGGCGAGTTCGAGGCAGCTGCAGTTAATTTGCCTGTGTCGTTGTCATTAATGGAATTCGGGCGACCAACAAAAGGAGCCGCTTATGGTTTGGTGGCACGTCTAAGGCTATATCATGCAAGTCCTTTATATAATGGTGGGCCTGCTGCATTAGCGAGTTTCGGTACATGGAAACGTAAGACAGACGGGGTATATTATGTATCTCTACAATACGATGAAAAACGATGGGCTATAGCTGCGGCTGCGGCTAAGCGTGTAATAGATTTGACAGATGCCGGAGTACCTGCATATAAGTTGCATACGGTGGATGCAAATCTTGAGACACCTGCATTGCCTGCCAATGTAACCAGTGATCCTGACTATTATAAGCCTTGGCCCGAAGGTGCAGCGGGGATAGACCACTTCCGCTCATACTCGGAAATGTTTACGGGGGAATCTGTATTGCCGACCAATCCTGAATATGTTTGGGCTAGAAGAAGCGGTATCACAGGCGAATTGACACGGATGTCTTTCCCTACTAAAAACGGAGGATGGAACGGTGCTTCTGTTACACAAAAAGTAGTAGATGCTTACCGCATGTTCGATGGTCATACTATTGACGACTCCAGTATCGAATATCCTTATTCTGAAACAGGTTTCACGGGTGAGCAAAAAACATTCTCCGGCTATAGGCTAAATAGTGGCGTATATAAGATGTATGCCAACCGTGAGATGCGTTTTTATGCTTCGGTAGGATTTAGTGAATGCTACTGGCCAATGAGTTCAGCTACATCGTCAGGACATTATAATCAGACGATAAAATATTATTTCGAAGACCCGAATGGGAAATCCAATAATCCTGTCGATCATCCACCTACAGGATATGTAATCAAAAAATATATTCATCCGGATGATGCATGGGAAGGAACGAATGCCAGACGCATGGATAAGGCTTTTGCTATGATACGTTATGCTGATATATTGCTGATGTATGCCGAAGCGCTTAATAACTTAACGGCAAGCTATACTGTAGAGATAGGAGAGGAAACTGTAACGGTAGAACGCAATAAAGAGGAAATTCGTAAAGCATTCAATCTTGTGCGGCATCGTGCAGGACTGCCGGGACTGTCTCAGACTGAATTGGCTGATCCTGACAAGATACAGGAGTTGATAGAAAAAGAACGTATGGTAGAGCTTTTGTGGGAAAATCATCGTTACTATGATGTTCGTAGATGGGGAATTTATGAAAGAGAGGAAAGTATACCTATCACAGGAATGAATACTGATGGGAATAAAGACAGTTTTTATACTCGCGTTTCTCCTAATACATCGCGTATAGGCGGACGTGTAGTGAATAAGAAAATGGTGCTGTTGCCGATACCTTTGATCGAAGTGCGCCGTTTACCGTCGTTAGACCAGAATCCGGGGTGGGAAAACTAATCAAATCTAAAACTTATACATATGAAATTCAGAAATATCATAATAATAGTCACTTTTATCTTGGGGGCAGCGTCTTGTAATCAGGATGAAGTGTTTGAAAAAGAGCAATATAAAAATGTATTTGCTCTGATTAGCCAGAGCGACAATGTTTATACCAAATTTTTTGATCTGCGAAAAGCAGAATCATTGGGGTATATCTCGTTTTCTATGGGAGGAACCAATAGGACAGGGGAAGATGTTGTCATCAATCTGGTAGAGGATAAATCTTATATCGATACTTACAATAGTGTTAACTTCGATATGGATGTTCAGAAGTATATAAAGCCATTGACCGAAAGTAAATACGATATAGAGTCTATGCAATGTAAGATTCCGGCAGGTGAAATCGGAGGTCAGATACCTGTTCGTATTCGTCCCGAAGGGCTATCGCCAGATTCTTCCTATTTTATTTCGGTTAGGGTAGATTCTTACTCAAAGTATGAAATCAATCCTGAAAAAAATTACCTTCTTTATCGGATACGTATCAAAAATTATTGGGCAATGGGCGATGGTACTTCCGGTTATAATCTTAGAGGTAAGCGTAAGGAGCAGGGAGCCGCAACAGGAATTGAGATACCCGGTGTGAAGATAATGCATCCGCTATCGGCAAACAAGGTTCGTATTATGGCGGGAACGGAGACATATAAGTCGGATGTTGCTACATTCAATAAGTATGCGATTGTTTTGGAAATAGCTGATGATAATAAAGTAACTATAACATCGTACAAGGATGTGGAGGTGACCCAAATGAATGATGACACAGATTTTCCAAATATATTCCGTATTGAAGATGATGGGTTTAAAACTTATAAAACCTTCTTGCTGCGTTATAACTATAAAGCCGGGGGTAAAACGTATGAGATGAGAGAAGAATTACGCCTTCAGTTTAATCCAAAGGATGAAAAGGAAGATGAATAACTTAACAACAAAGTAAAATGAAAAATTCTATTGATAAAATAATATTATTATTTCTTCTGTCGCTCGTGGCTATAACGAGTTGTGACAACTATGACAGAACAGATGCCGTGCCTGCTATTTTTGTCAACCACGAATCATTGGACATGTTTGTTGGCGATGAGATTCAACTTATAGCTAATCCACAAGGTGGGACATATGATTGGCAAAGCGAAGATACGGATGTAGTCACTGTTTCTAACGGTAAGGTGAATGCTGTAGGCGAAGGTGTTACGAATATCATTGTCAGAGAAGGTGCTATTTATACCAGAGTGCCTGTAACGGTTGTAATTAAAGTACCTCTGACGGGTGTTGAGCTGAGTACAGATCGTGTCAGTATTTTTGTGAATGCTAAAGCATCTGTAATTGCTACCCAAGTACCGCTGGAAGCGAATAGTGTTCCTAGAACCGACTTTGAGTGGTGGACAGAGAACGAATCTATAGCTATGGTTAACTCTAAGGGGGACATAGTTGGGATAAGTGAAGGAATTACAACTATTTATTACCGTAAAGGTACTTTTGTAAAAACTGTTGTAGCCGATGTTGCTAGTACACGCCCATTCAAAGGCCCTCATAACATATCTAAAGCTGCAACATTGATCTTACCTGTACGTGATTTCGATTTTGGAGGAGAAGGTAATGCTTATCATGATACTGATGCTTCTAATTCGGCTGGTTCTAATTATCGTCAAGATAATGGAGACAGTAATAGTCCGGGAGTCGATGTCGAAGGTGGCGGTAATATCGGATATACAAATGATGGCGAATGGCTGCTATATACAGTAGAAGTGGTTGATGCCGGAATATATGCCGTGCAGTTGAGTGCTTCGGGGCAGAATAATGGACTTTTCCATCTTGAGGTAGACGGAGTAGATAAGACAGGCAAGATATCTGTGCCTTCTAATGGTAGTTGGAGCAATTGGACATGGCGTCCTGCTACTCCTCTAGAACTGACTTTAACCGAAGGAAAGCACAAAATCAAACTTTATATTGATCAAGCTGGGTTTAATATTAATGAACTGAAATTCGAATTCTTGAGATGAGAATTATAAATAAGCAAAGACGGTAATTTCTATATTTAAAGAGGCCGGTAAAGAGGTGTATATCTCTCTATCGGCCTTTTTTTTAGTTAATATCAGGTTTTTTATTTCTTTATCTTGGATGAAATTAATATCAGATAACCGATACATAAAGCTATAACAATCAGTGCGCCTATCTGGCTATTAAGCGCGTCGGATGCTAATCCCATGAATATAGGAAGAATAGCTCCTCCGGCTATACCCATTATCATCAGTCCGGAGACTTCGTTATTTCTGTCAGGGAATATCTGCATGGCTTGGGAGAAAATAATAGGAAATATATTGGAATTGCCTAGTCCCATCAGTGCGATACATATATAGAGGAGGGTTATATTCTGGAAAACCAATAATCCGGCTATTCCGATAACCATGATAAAAACACTTATAAGGAAGAATTTCTTTGCAGATACCATGCTCAAAATGAAAGCTCCTGAAAAGCAACCTATAGTGCGGGCAATGAAATAAATTGTTATTGAATATCCGGCAACAGAAAGTTCCATACCTAGTCTTTCCATTAGTATTTTAGGCGAAGTAATGTTTATTCCCACGTCTATTCCCACATGCATAAGGATGCCAATAAATAATAGTAATATCATTTTATTCCCGAGCAAAGCAATACACTTGCCAATAGTAGATGTGCTTTTCTCTATCGCTACTTCCTTTATCGGGGTAAAGGATAGCCATAACAAAGGGATGAGTGAGGCTACGGCAAATATCGGGTAAAGCATCTTCCAACTTCCGAATTTTAAAGCTGCCCATCCTGCTATCATCGGGGCTAGAGCTGAAGCTATGGCTTTGAAAAATTGTCCTAATGTAAGCGCGCTAGCTAATCGTTCACCACTGATTATATTTGTTACCAGAGGATTTAACGATACTTGCATAAGGGTATTGCCTATTCCTAATAATGCAAAAGACACCAGAATCAGAGGTAGATTGTAATCGATAAACGGAACAATCATGGCTAAGAATGTAACGAATAAACTTAGAATAACTGTTTTTCGTCGTCCGATCTTATTCATCAATAGTCCTGTTGGAACGGAAAGGATAAAGAACCAAAAGAATACCATTGATGTCAGCAGATTCGTTGTGGTATCATTTAGTCCGAAATCTGCTTTAATATTGTTTGTCGCGATTCCTACCAGATCAACAAAACCCATGGCAAAGAATGCGAACATTACGGGGATAATTTTTAAAAGATTACTTTCATTTTTCATAATAATATTGTTGGTTTTATGGGTTCTCTTTTTTTTATGGCAGGTTACAGGATGAAGACTATATATTTTCTGACAATTTAGTAAGAAATATTTGACTCTCAACTTCGTTTTTTACTACTCCCGTGGCCATAGCTGCATTCACAACCGCACCTACCGCAGCCTCCTCATTGTAAGGGGTGAGATATAACGGATGCCTGAAAGCATCTTGTATAATATCTGCAAAGAGAACGTTTTTCTTAAGTCCGTTTCCGCTTCCGCAAATGTATTTGATTCTGTTTTCCAGTTCAGGAAAATAGCCTGTCTTATAATAATCGGCAAGACCTTCTAAGAATCCTAGAATAAGGTTTTCGGGATGGAAATTAGCTGTAGTCAGATTTGTAACACTTCCCTTTTTGGTAGTATTCTTTCTCTGGCCTTCTAATAGGGGAGAAACCGATAAGGTATTCCTTTTCTTAAGATTCTCTCTTGCTGTTTTTTCCATGTTTTCCCATAGGCTTTTCTTATCAGGATTCTCGATGTTAAACAAATTGGTTCCTACTTCGCGGAAGAAGTTGAACAAAGCATCATATACCGAACCTCCACTTACAAAACTTGTGGCAGCAAGATAATAATAATTATCGAATGGACGTAACTGCGTTTCAAAACCATCTATATATTTTTTATATACACCTATTTCGTCTTTGCCGATGAGGAAGGATAATTGTGTGCCTGTTCCTACATTCAATAATATAGATTCATGTTTGTTGGTCACACTACCCAAAAAACTGGATTGATTATCGCCGATAGCACATACCACAGGAACATTGCCCGCATAACCTATTATGTGAGAATTATCTTTAATTTCAGGGAAAGTAATCGCTCCTAATTTTAAATCATTTATACACTCGTGATGCCAATCGTTTGTATAAGTATCGAACAGACCTATGCTGTGAGCCATAGTCGGACTCATCGCCACCTCCTGTTTATTATCAGTAAGCAACCTAGCAAAATAGTCGGCTACTGTACAAAAGCTATCTATGTCGTTTCTTTTATCATAATTCAGCCATTTATAAAGTGTCACGATACCATATCCGTTTGCCAGAGTCTCAGTGTTCGTTAGCTTCTTTATTTCATCCAGAAGAGTAACGCCATTAGATAAAACGATTTCACCGCTTCTATCCTGCCATGTGACAAGGTTTGTCACCGCTTCCTTCTTCTTGTTTAGCCCTATTATACCATGCATTTGCCCAGTGAAGCCATAGGCTTGTATATCTACACCTTCCATTGCATTTATTTCATCTAGCAACTGTCGGAATAGGCTTGTCAGTTTTTCTACCGATTGTTCTTTTCTGTAGCTTTCGGGGAAAGGGATATACGCATCGGTATTGTAATTGAATACTTTTTCGATTCGGATATTATCGACATTGATGATGACTGCAGATAGAGAAGTGGTTCCAAAGTCGATTCCTACTATACATGGTTTGTTTTGCATATACGAAAGTATTACTGATTAATGTTTATTTCAAAGGTGCTATTTTTACGTTCTTGATATTGACATTATCCGATTTGAACATTAGTTTCTTTACTAATAAATCAGGTCGGTATGTTATCATCGTACGTTTCTCTGCGATTTCGGAGTCGATAAGTACTCCTCCAATTTTATCTGTATATTTCACAACCATGCGTACAGTGAATGGCTCGTCTGTCCCGACTAAATTTTCAATCGCATAATTGCGTGCCCCCTGAGGTTGCCCCCCTTGACGTAGCGATTTTTCAGGATCGGCATATTGAGCAAATGAGGCGTTGCCGTATTGAGCGACCAAATCATCTAATCGCAGCTGAAATTCACAACCTTTGTCCGTGCCCTCGATAGGGAGGAATGATACTGCGAGCTTCCCATTTTTCTCTTGTGTAGGAATAACGTCAAATGAGAGCATGAATGATTGAGGTACAGCGTCGTAGAAAACAGTTTCGTTTACATCTTTCACAATTGTTTTTTCTATCCCTGTTTCGGGAACAAGTTCTTTCATCCATTTTGTGCCTATCCGCCCGTCGGGAAATTGTACCATTTCGTGAATCAGAAGAGGCCCTCCCCAACCATGTATAGGCAACCATCCCGACATGATGAAACGTCCGTCGGTGATTTCAGTAATAGCAGGTACATTAAATCCATTATAGAAATCTTCACCTTCGGCCGATATGCTTTTATATTCTGTACTTGTGGCTTCAATTGGTTTCGACCATAAATCGACGAACCCTCCGATGATATAGTCAAACTTGCCCCAACGAAAATAGAATGTACAGTCACCTCCCGGTGGGAAATCTTTATTGACGCAATACCAGCCACCATCGATAGAGTCGGACTGCCACAATCCTTTTGATCGATAGCTCGCCAACATCGTCAGTTTTCCATCAGCATCGGTATAGATTGTAGGATTTTCGCTGTAATGTATGTATAATATAATTGAAAAGTAGTCCACTTAGTAATTGAAAAGTATACCACTAAGTGTCTCGGATGAGATTGGTTAAAGATATTTATTCCTCATTAGATTGTAACATCTTTTTAGTTTCTTTAACTCTGTAAGACTGTCCATTCATGTTTATCAGGTATGCTTTATGAGTAAGCCTGTCTACCATTGCTGCTACCAGGACTTTATCCTTTACTATCTCTCCCCACCTGTCAAAAGCGAGATTTGTAGTAAT
>JBKEBA010000032.1:0-54339 GCA_047972895.1 Dysgonomonas sp. | reverse complement strand
GCTATCTCTTCACGAAGAATAGAGTTAAGCTCATCTGCATTGATATACTTATCTTTAGCTACACGTTTTTCGATGCGTTCTATAATTTTCAATGTTGTATTTACTCCCACATCCGAGGTAATCAATACTTCTTCAAGGTCGTCCAACACATCGTCATCTACCTTCGATTTTCCGGCAACAACACGCGACAATTTAGAAAACATCGATTCTTTGGTTTTTTCCAAACCTTTGTCCAACGTTTCCTTCTTCTGCTTCGAAAAGAAATCAAACAATCCCATAAATTCTCTAATAATTAAAATCTTTCCAATCAAGATTGTAATACAATCTTCAAAGATAGTGAAATCCGAACTATTTTCTACAGCTTTAAACAAAAAAGCACCAGAAACTTAAAATGTTTCAATATTCAAAACAAGAAAAAATACATTTTTCATTTATATTTATTTACGTTTATTTGCTATATTTTAATTTATTTAGTTAAATTTACAGATATCATTTAACTTAAAAATATATCAAATGAACATTAACCCTTTAAAACGTTATTATCATGAAAAAACTACTCCTTTTATTTTCCGTCAGCATGATTCTCTTTGCCTGCAACAACGAAGAAGATGAATCCATAAATAACGAATTGAACAATACTCAAAAAGAAACGAAAAGCACCGACTCCGACTGGCCTCCTGCTCCGACAATAATGACTCACTCAGACTTCTACTACGATATACCTGACTACATCGCCCTTTACCTGTCCAACAACGTAAACAATGGGGCATTTTCCTGCATAATCCTAAAATACAGACCCCTACCAGTGACAGGAGACCAACTCCAGAATGACACAGGCTGGTATTATTATCATCCGGGTGAAGCTAACAGCACTAATGTATACCATTTCAGAATAGAAGGTTTTAACCCGGGCATAATGCAGTTTCGCCAAAAATTCCGAGCAGAATATTTTCCTAAGGGTAACGGTTTTCAAGTAAAAGCCTGCTATGCAACTGACCCTAACACCTCTAGCAACTATCAATCCACTCCATATTCTCCAATATGGGAAGTTATTTACTATAACCCAAAAGGCTTTGAACCGACTGGTCCTGACGAAGGACTTACCATAACAGTAGTACTAACTGTTTATGCCACTATAAGATTAGATAACATGAACGGCTGGTCTGACAAAACCTTCAATATAATACTGCCTGGCGAAACTACGCCAACCCAGCGCACAGTAAAAAGAGGGGAAATGGAAATAATTTACAGAACTTTCACTGTTCAAGGAACAACAAAATGTGCACTAGGAAAAACGGCTACCTATAGCCACCAACTGGCAGGTGGCAATACCGCCGGCACCTCAATCTACTTAGACCCTCTCGCCGGCACACCTCCAAGCATAATATATCGCACAGAAAGCATCACATACTACTATTAAAATCAAAACACACAAAGGCCGCTTTTACAATCAGCGGCCTTTGTGTGTTCTTAGAATATTTTATACTAAAAAAGTCTTTTCTAGTTAATCAGAAAAGACTTTTATAAATTTTCTATATTCAAAGACTATTTCGTGAAATAATCTTTTACTGATTCATTAGGAAACATTTCTTCTTTAAATGTGTAAGCTCCTGTTTTAGGAGACTTTACCAGTTTGATTACTTTTGCATAGTTACGACCATCTTTTGATGATGCGTCACGGTAACCTGCTACTGCTTTCTTTGCCATGGTCTATCTTGTTTTTACTTTATTTCTTTGTGAACTGTCATTTTCCTAAGGATTGGGTTGTATTTCTTCAACTCAATTCTTTCTGTTGTATTCTTTCTGTTCTTAGTAGTAATGTAGCGAGATGTGCCCGGCATACCACTATCTTTGTGCTCTGTGCACTCCAGGATCACTTGGATTCTGTTTCCTTTTGCTTTCTTTGCCATTTCTTGGTCCTCCTCTTTATTATGCGTTCAAATACCCGTCTGTAGCAGCTCTTTTCAGTGCAGCATCCAAACCAATTTTATTGATTGTACGAAGACCGGCAGCAGAAACATTAAGGCTGATCCAACAATCTTCTTCTACCCAGTAGAATTTCTTTTTAAAAAGATTGACATTAAATTTTCTCTTAGTCTTTCTGTTCGAGTGAGAAACATTATTGCCAACCATAGCTTTTTTTCCTGTAATTTGACAAATCTTGGACATCGCTATCGTAATTTTTTATGTTTATTTTCTATTTTCGTGTGCAAAATCGGGTTGCAAATTTAGTCATATTTTTCAAAACAACAAATATTTATAAGATTAAAGTTCCTCTTTTCCTTATAAATAATTTCTGAGTAGCCATACTACACATTATATTATTATTGTAACTTTGCATATAATATGAGCAACAAACGCATTCTTATTACCGGAGCAAGTGGTTTTATAGGCAGTTTCCTTGTCGAGAAAGCCTTAGAAAAAAACTATGAAGTATGGGCAGGCATCCGCAAGAGCAGTAGCCGCGAATACCTCAAAGATGAACGTATCCGATTTGTAGATTTCAACTTCGGAAATAAAGAAGAGCTTAAAAGACAATTAATCGAATTTGTTGAAAAACAAGGTCGGTTCGATTATATCGTACATAATGCAGGCGTAACAAAATGCCTGAACAAAGCCGACTTCGACAGAATAAACTTTCAGTATACCGCTAATTTCATCGATGCACTGCAAGAAGCAAATGCAACTCCCGAAAAGTTCATACTGATGAGTAGCCTCAGTGCCTATGGCATCGGTGATGAAATTAACTATACCCCCATACAACTGACCGACTCCCCGAACCCGAATACGGCATACGGACTGAGCAAGCTCAAAGCCGAACAATACCTGCAATCGACAAAAGATTTCCCATACATTATTCTGCGTCCAACAGGCGTGTACGGCCCTCGTGAGAAAGATTATTTCTTAATGATAAAAACTGTAAAATCAGGCCTGGATGTAGGAGCGGGATTCAAACCACAACATCTTACCTTTATTTATGTCAGGGATTTGGTAGACGCAGTTTTTTTGGGATTGGAAAGCGATGTAAAAGACAAGGCGTACTTCGTTGCCGACGGAGATGTCTATACCGACAAAGAATATACAAGACTCGTAAAAGAATCGATAAACAAAAAACATGTAATAAGCATTAAAGTACCATTGTGGCTTCTCAGAATTATTTCCACCTTAGCAGAAAGCTTTTCTAAACTAACCAAAAAGCCTTCTACACTCAACAAGGATAAATATAAGATAATGAGGCAGCGCAATTGGAAATGCGATATAGAGCCATTGAAAAAAGATTTGGGATTTACGCCCCGATACGACCTAAGAAAAGGATTGGAAGAATCATACAACTGGTATAAAGAAAATAAATGGATATAATCCGTCATTCATTTACGTTAAAAAAATTGCTTTGCAGATTGTAGGCAGATAGCTATATAACATCGATAAATTCAAACACATAAATAAAACATAGTAAATGCGTATCAATAAATATATCAGCGATAGCGGATATTGTTCGCGCCGCGAGGCTGACAGACTCATTGAACAAGGTAACGTAACTATAGACGGCAAAAAAGCGACAATAGGCAGTCAGGTTTCGGCAGGACAGATAGTGAAAATATTTGGAGAAACTATCACTAACGACATCCGTTCTATCTTCATCGCTTACAACAAACCTCTGGGCGTGGTCACCACCACTGATACTGGCGACAGAAACAACATTATAGACGCAATAGGGCATGACGAGCGCATATTCCCAATAGGCAGGCTCGACAAAGATTCGCAAGGTCTGATAATCCTCACCAACGAAGGCGATATTGTAAATAAAATGTTGCGCGTCAACAACAATCACGACAAAGAATATTCCGTAACAGTAGACAAGCTTATAACCGAAGACTTCGTCACTAAAATGCAAAATGGAGTATCTATATTAGGCGTCGTAACACGTAAATGCGAAATCAAAAGAACCGGAACCCATTCATTTAATATTGTATTGAGACAAGGCCTGAACCGGCAAATACGGCGCATGTGCGAACACTTAGGATACAATGTACTTAAGCTGGAACGTATAAGAATAATGCACATCAAGCTGGGCAATATAAAGCTAGGCCAATGGCGCAATCTCACAGAGGAGGAGGTAGCACTTCTGCGCAAAAAGACAGCTACGTCCGTAAAAACAGAAGAAGCCTCTAAAAAACCGAAAACTCAAAGTGCCAACACGCTGAAGCCAAGAAACTTCAACACACCAAAACCTAAAGGCAAGCAAGCCGATAGCCCGAACAATACCAAAAGCAACACAACAGGATATAAAGAGAACAAAGGAGGCAATCAGCAAAAAGGTAAAGGACGGTCTAGAAGCTCAAAGCGATAAACATATAAATGGACAAAAAAATCAAATTAAAACAAAAACTGTCAAAAAGGAAACCCGACTTTACAAAACAGACAAAAACGTGATAATCAACAGCAAAAACAGGTGTTTTGTCATTAAAAAAAGTCAAGCCGCAAGGCAATTAAAAATATTTTTGTTACCTTTGTACTGCTTAAGAAATTTATGTTTTATAACATAAACGACAACAGAAAAAAGTCATTCTTAAAGCAACTATTAAACAAGGATTTACACGATTTTTTAACTATAAAAATTAAACAAAATGATTAAAGTAGGTATTAACGGATTTGGACGTATTGGTCGTCTTGTATTCCGTGCTGCACAAACAAGAAATGACATTCAGATTGTAGGTATCAACGACCTTATCGACGTAGAATACATGGCTTACATGCTACGTTACGATTCTATTCACGGACAATTCAAAGGAACTGTTGAAATCAAAGACGGTAAATTGGTTGTTAACGGAAACGCTATCCGCGTAACTGCTGAAAAAAATCCTGCTGATTTGAAATGGAGCGATGTTGGTGCTGAATACGTAGTTGAATCAACTGGTCTTTTCCTTGAAAAATCAAAAGCTCAAGGTCATATCGACGCTGGTGCTAAATATGTAGTTATGTCTGCTCCTTCAAAAGACGACACCCCTATGTTCGTTTGTGGAGTTAATACTGACAAATATGCAAAAGGTACTCAATTTGTATCTAATGCTTCTTGTACTCCAAACTGTCTTGCTCCTATCGCTAAAGTATTGAACGACAAATTTGGTATCGTAGAAGCTTTGATGACTACAGTACACGCTACTACTGCTACTCAAAAAACAGTAGACGGACCTTCTGCTAAAGACTGGAGAGGTGGACGTGCTGCTGCTGGCAACATCATCCCTTCTTCTACAGGTGCTGCTAAAGCTGTAGGTAAAGTAATTCCTGAACTTAACGGAAAACTTACAGGTATGGCATTCCGCGTTCCTACACTAGACGTATCAGTTGTAGACCTTACAGCTCGTCTTGCTAAAGAAACTACTTATGCTGACATCTGTGCTGCTATGAAAGCTGCTTCAGAAGGCGAATTGAAAGGTATACTTGGATATACTGAAGACGAAGTTGTATCTACTGATTTCATTGGTGATGCACGTACTTCTATCTTCGATGCTAAAGCTGGTATCCAACTAAGCCCAACTTTCGTGAAAGTTGTTAGCTGGTATGACAATGAGTGGGGTTACTCAAGCAAAGTATGTGAACTAATCGCTCACATGGCTAAAGTAAACGGATAATAAAAATTATTCCTATATATTAAAAAAGGGGCTGCATGATGCAGCCCCTTTTTTATTTTATAAACTAAGTTAGTTTTCGAATAAAAAAAATATGTATTTTTGAATGCTGCTAAGCATTTTAGGGAGACCGATACGTCAGAATCTACATTCTAATAATGTTTATTCGCATACAGAAAATAATAAACCTCTTCTATAGTTTATTATAATTAGAGTGATATTCATCCAAGAACATTACATCTAAGATTTGCTGTATTTCACTTATACCATGTTTATTAATCTGCTTTTGTTAACTCTAATATACCGTAACCCTAAAAACAATTATGATGAAAAAAGACCTGTTGGATTTTCGAAGATTCGCACTTGTTTCCTTATTAGGAATATTCACTCTCATGTCCTGTAGCAGTAATGATGACAACGATACGCCCGTGCCGGAAATAAATTATTCGGGACTTGTGCTCAATGAAATATGCGGACTGCAAAACCCCGACGATGATTGGGTAGAAATACTCAATTCTACAGACAAAGCAATAGATATAAGTGGCGTACAAATAATCAGAACCGACGAGAGCAACAACAAAAAAAGTATTTATACAGTTCCGGAAAAGACATCTATTGCTGCTGGCGCATACAAAGTTATCGCAACCTTAAGCAATGAACTCACAGAGGGAATTTCTAACACAGCACAAGTAGTTATCACGTTGGTAAAACCCGATGGAAACACCTCTATAGATAAGTTCGACAGAAACACTAATATAGGCACAGGTATAGGACACCTATCAGGGGGCAGCTATGCGCGCCTACCAAATGGCTCGGGCTCTTGGAATGTACTGAAAACAAGTAGCAGAGGCACAGCAAACATTGCTGATGAAGAACCCGCAGAAATTGATTACACAGGACTGGTTCTGAATGAAATTTGCGGTTTACAAGAACCTGACGACGACTGGATAGAAATATTCAACTCTACAGACAAAGCAATAGATATAAGTGGTGTACAATTCATTAAAACAGATGAAGATAATGTAAAAGAAACTATCTATACTATTCCCGACAACACAACTATTGGTGCAGGAGCTTATCGCGTTATCTCTAAATTGAGTGAGGCGTTTACTGCCGGTATTTCAAACAGCAAGCAAGTAGGAATAACATTAATGAAACCGGATGGAGAAACAGCCATAGACGAATTTGACCGTAATGGCGACGTAGGCCAAGACACAGGGCATATACTAGGTGGTAGCTATGCACGTTTACCAAACGGAAGCGGCGACTGGGATGTAGCATATACAGCGACAAGAGGTACAGCGAACGAAAAAGGCGAACTGCCCCAAGTCGATTATACAGGACTTATTCTGAATGAAATATGTGGAAGCCAAAGCCCTGACGATGACTGGGTAGAAATATTTAATTCTACAAATAAAAGCATCGACATCAGCAAAGTTCAGATTATAAAGACAGATGAGAATAATTCTACAAAAAGTATATTCACATTCCCTGATAAGAAATCTATCAGCGCAGGAGAATATATCGTTATTGCCACATTATCGGGAGAACTTACCGCAGGTATTTCAAACAGCAAACAAGTAGGAATAACATTAGCCAAACCTTCGGGAGATGCTATCGACTCATTCGACCGAGATAAAGATGTAGGTACAAATAATTCTCATATACAGAATGGCAGTTATGCACGCATACCTAATGCAACAGGACCATGGGCAATTGTAAAGACTTGCACCAGAGGTATTATAAACAAAGCAGACGCTGACGAACCTACTCCAACAATAGATTATACAGGACTGGTACTGAACGAAATCAACGGCAACGGAACCAAGTTTATTGAACTATACAATACTACAAATGCAGCAATAGACATTTCTGGTGTTATCCTTAAAAAGAACAGCTCATCACTACATACTATTCCTGCCAGCACATCCATACCGGCCAAAACTATAATGACTTTTGTTTCCGGTACTGATTTTTCGGGAGGTATCTCCGCTAAACGGTCCTTACTTATCCAGATATTCACTCCCGACGGAAAGACTGTAATTGATTTTTTCAAGAATCTGACAGAAGATGACGCCGAAGAGTGGGATGTTGCTCCTCCTAAATATAATGGAGAAACAGCTACTCAATCTTATGGACGCTTCCCTGATGGTACAGGCTCATGGCAAATGATGACAGCATCACAGAACACAGCTAATACCGTAGGTACAACCGCTATTACATGGTAAATCTTTTATAATTATAAAATAAGAAAACGGCTACATATTCAATGTAGCCGTTTTTTTACCATTCAAATATATCTTAAAATAGCGACTCGTGCATTATCTCACCCACAGTGGGATGTGGAAACACAATTTTCTGGAATTCATCAATAGTAAAGCCTTTCTCTATGGCAATACCCGCTATGACTACTAATTCGGATGCCGGATTACCCAAAATATGGCAACCGATAACTCTTTCTTTTTCATCCACAATCATTTTCGACAACCCGTTACTCATTTCGTTTTCAGCAACAAAACGTCCCGAATATGCCATTGGCAACTTTATTGCCCTGAAAGGAATATCTTTAGCAGTAAGTTCTTCTTCCGTATAACCTACTCCTACTATCTCAGGATTGGTATAAACAACAGCCGGAATAGCTTTATAGCTCATGGAATCTTCTTTGCCTACAATGTGATTGACGGCAACTTCCGCCTCGCGAACTGCGGTATGAGCCAGAAGCGAATGGCCTGTAATATCCCCACAGGCATATACATTGGGATGAGAAGTCAGCATATGTTCATCAACCTTCACACCGTTACGAAACAACTCTATACCTATCTTATCCAGATTGAGGTCTTTTGTTACAGGACGACGCCCCGTACTTAGTAATATTTGTGAGGCCTCGATAACAGATTGCTCACCGCCTTTCTCCACAAATACCTGACCATCCTTCACTTCTATCACTTTTGTTTCCAGATAGAAATCAATCCCTTTTTTTGTATACTCGGCACGTAGCATTGCCGATAACTCTTTATCCATCGCACCTAATATCTCGGGTAACATCTCTATTACACTCACTCTCACACCAAGGCTATTGAAAAAAGAGGCGAACTCAACACCAATCACACCTCCACCTATTATTGCTAGAGATTCGGGTAATTCTTTATTATCCAATGCTTCTTTCGATGTCCAGAAAGGGCTTTCTTGCAATCCTTTTATAGGAGGGATGATTGTTTCTGAACCTGTACATAGGATAACTTTCGCAGCAGTTATCGATTCTCCATTGCAGGTTATTAGTATATTACGTTCTCCATCCTCACCATCGATAACAGCATCGCCAATTACTACAGTCACATCGTGAGCCGCGAGTTTTTGTTTAATTCCAGCAACAAGCTTACGTACAGTCTTTTGCTTACGCGCAATTATTTTGGGCAGGTCAAAAGCAGCTTCACCCTCGATAGAAACCCCATATTTATTGCAACTCTTTATATTATCATACGTCTTGGCCGAATACAAGAGCGTCTTTGTAGGAATACATCCCTCATTAAGGCATACACCACCCAAAGCATTTTTTTCGAAAAGAATTGTTTTTAACCCATTTGCAGCGGCTCTTTCTCCTGCTGTATATCCCGCAGGGCCTCCACCAATAATGGCTACATCGTATAGTGTCATATTAAATTATTTATTTAAGGTATTAAATGTCTTATGATACTCTGTCGTTACAAACTTATCTACCCAATCACAAAATCTTTTTGCTTTTCGGGAGTCAAACTTACCCTTTCTCCATTCCGCAATCTCCTTATCAAACCTTTTAAAGATTTCATTTTCTATGCGCGTTATCTTTTGAGTTATTGCATCATTTGACTTATTTATAACAACAGCAAGATCAATATAATCTCGTCCTTCTATATCATTCATAGGGAATATCTGTTTTTTCAGCTCTAACGACCATTCACACAACGGGGCATTGCCTGTCGCGTCTGCCAGCAATATAGAAGGATAATAATTATTTTTGTTAAGCCAGACAGGTATAGCCACACACGAAAGCGGAGAGCCCAAAGTAGTCCACATAGTAGTAAATTCGGGCGATTCATTTTCTTTTACTCCTTGCACCACTATCACGGATGCTGTACTATAACGTGGAATAAAATCTCTGAAAGGCATGAGCATCTCTTCTTTAGAATTTTCAGGCATGAAATTTTCAAAATTCAGTCCTGTAGTTCCATGTTTCAGACAACGCGAAACTTCATTCGACAAGAACTTATTTGACAACATATTAATATCAGATGCCCGATGAAACAGGTCAGATGCCTGAACGTAACGGGATATTCCTCTACGGCGTTCATCATCTCCTACGAAAGAATAATTGGTACGTATTATAAATCCTTCTGGTGCATATTCGGCATTATTGACATCGAATTTTACATATTTATAGTCACCTGTTTCGAAATAAGCACCTCCACCCTTCGCATCAATCACACCAAAATTAGCACTGACATATAAAGGCTTTGGCAAAGAGTCGAGTAAACGCTGAAAGTCATCGACTGTAGCACATTGCTGAAGGGCGAGCTTCATAACTACACCTTCGAGTTCGGGTTTACCTTCTTCATCAGGATTCAGATTGTAAGATGCTGAATTCATAATAGCAAATCCAGCCGAATTGTATCCACCCCAAACTTCTTTCCCTTCCTTATCCGAACTGTTAACAATCCCAATATAGTCATATTTTCCATCAGCGAATGCCATCAGCTTGTTTTGCAAGCTGCCTGTATCTCTGTGTTTATAAAGCAAGGGACGTCCGTCTATAGTATATTTACCGGATATAATAGCAGTGGTACAGGCTAACATGGAAACCTGTACTATAAAAACCAGAAATATTATGATAGATAAGCGTTTCATGGTTTATACTCTTTAGAATTTTCTCTTTCAATTGATCTGCTTGAATAACCTCACTTTTGTCATGCTGACGAAAGGAAGAATCTCCTATATTTCATCATTCAAAAATAGCCATTCCGGATTAAAAGAAGATATAAGCCTCTCTTTTTTCATTCTCGACCATCCCTTTATTTCTTTTTCCCTATCAATGGCTTGTTCTATATATTCAAATCGTTCCCAATATATAAGATGAAAAGCATTGTATTTCCCTGTAAAATAGAGTTTTCTATTTTTAGAATCTTCCTCATGCTCATACAAACGTCTTTTCAAATCATTTGTAACTCCTGTATATAAGACTCTTTTATTCTTATTGGTAACTATATATACAAAATAATTATGAGTACCTAAGGGTTTTGGCATATAAAAACATAATATACTCTGTCATTCTGACTGTAAGGAAGAATCTTAGATGTTTCGTCCCTCAACATGACAAAACAATTACAAATTACTTTCAACAACCATAAAGATATTAATTATTCCTCATAAATCATCTTCTTTGTCATTCCACCATCCACAATAATATTTTGTCCATTTATGAAATTACTATTCGGATTGCAGAGAAAAAGACAAGTCTGAGCTATGTCCTGTGGTACTCCCACCCTACCCGATGGATGCTGTTTATGATCAATCGATCGTAATTGTGTATAATCTCCTGTTTCTATCCATCCCGGACTGATACAATTGACTGTTATATTATATTCGCTCAGCGAAATAGCAAGTGCATGAGTCAAGGACACGATTCCCCCTTTCGATGCAGCGTACGCTTCCGAATCGGGTTCGCTCATCAGATAACGTGTAGATGCTATATTAATTATCCTCCCATACGAATTGAGGTAAGGATTGTCTGAGCGGTGTTTTGCTAATAACTTAGCGGTAATAAACACAGGACGTAAGTTAATATCCAACACCTTATCGAAATCCTCTACCGACAATTCCAATATAGGTACAAAAGGGCTTACCCCTGCATTGTTGATAAGGATATCAATATTTCCTTTCTTGCTGACAACCTCGTGTATTGTTGAAGACAGGGCATTCTTATCAGATATATCGGTTTTGAAGAAAGTGCATTGATAATCCTTCAACTCCTCACAAAGGCAATTTCCCGCAACCTCATCCATATCGCAAAACACGACATCGGCTCCGGCCTGACAAAAAGCAATAACAATACCCCGACCAATGCCATTAGCTCCACCAGTAATAAATGTTATTTTACCCTGAATCCCTGCTTCCATATCTTATTTATTGTGAACCTCTACTTTTTGAGTAGGCGGTTGCTGTTTATTTCTTTTATCAACAGCATCAATAAAGTTATCAGCCAAGTGAGAGAAAGCCATCCCTGTAATTGTATCTTCGTTCAATGCCACAGGTACACCTTTATCTCCACCTTCACAGATACTTTGTACAATAGGAATTTGACCTAATAAGGCTACATTCATTTCCGCAGCCAATTCTTTCGCCCCATCTTTTCCAAATATATAATATTTGTTGTCCGGCAATTCTGCAGGAGTAAACCAAGCCATATTCTCAACCAAGCCAAGAATAGGTACATTTACCTTTTCGTTCATAAACATATTGATCCCTTTACGTGCATCTGCCAAAGCCACCTGCTGAGGTGTACTTACTACTACAGCTCCTGTTATTGCCAAAGATTGCACTAATGTAAGGTGAATATCGCTCGTACCCGGTGGAAAGTCTATGAGAAAATAGTCGAGATCACCCCAGCTTGCATCGGCAATAAGTTGTTTAAGCGCATTCCCTGCCATTGCCCCACGCCATACGACAGCATCATTCTTATTTACAAAGAATCCGATGGAAAGCATTTTCACCCCATACTTTTCTATCGGAATTATATAATCTTTTCCGTCAATAGGTTCCAAAAATGGACGGGCTTCTTCTTCATTAAACATTTTAGGTAAAGACGGCCCGAAAATATCGGCGTCCAACAAACCTACTTTATAGCCTTTGTTTGCCAAAGCCACAGCCAAATTAACAGAGACTGTACTCTTACCTACACCACCCTTACCTGAAGATATGGCAATAATATTCTTGACCTGCGGAAGCATTTTCACGGGTTGAGTTGGTGCTACCTGAGGTGTCTTTACTTCTATATTCCCTTTTATCTCAATATTCGGGTCGGCATATGTAAGTATTGCCGTTTCTGCTGCCTTAACCACCGACTTGATAAAAGGATCGTTCGCCTTTTCGAATAATATCGAAAAGTTTACTTTCATACCATTGATATGGATATCGTCAGATACCATACCCATTTCTACTATATCTTTCCCTGTGCCGGGATAACGCACATTACGCAGTGCGTCAAGAATCAGTTTGGGATATATATTAGCCATTTTTTAGTTGATTGGAGGTCTTAGACCTGATTATTGGTTCAACATATTACTGCGTCCGAAGCTACGATAACTATCTTTTTCCACCTCTATATCAGGTTCTAGCCAATTATCGCGTTCGGCACACTCGAATTTTATATACTTGATATTTAAACCACGGGCAAGCCACTGTTGTTCATAGAAAGTCTGTATTTTAAGAATATCGTCTACCAACCCCGAATGGTATAAATCATCTGTTTCGAATAAGACAGGCAAACTATTCTCTCTCACCATCGCACAAGTATAAGTGAACATAAAATTACTATCCGTCTTCAAATGAACGATTCCGTCGCCCTTCGATATCTGACGATAAAGCTTCATGAAACGTGTCGATGTCATCCGCTTATTCACTTTATTCATTTGCGGGTCAGGAAAAGTTATCCAAATTTCAGAAATTTCTCCGGCAGCGAAAAAGTGCGTGATAAGTTCGATGTGTGTACGCAGAAATGCAACATTCGATAAGCCTTCTTCGAATGATTGCTTCGCTCCTGTCCACATACGCGCTCCTTTTATATCAATACCTATAAAGTTTTTTTCTGGAAACAATTTTGCCAGACCTACGGTGTATTCACCTTTTCCACAGCCAAGTTCCAAAACAATAGGATTATTATTTTTGAAGAAGAGTTCGTTCCATTTGCCCTTCATTTCAAATCCCTTCTCTTGCAATACCGAAAATGGGTATTGAAACACATGAGGATATTCTTCCATGTTGGCAAACTTTGCAAGCTTATTCTTTCCCATCTCTTTTTTATGTCTAAAATTTAAAACTGCTGCATATCGCAGAGCTTACGGTAATAACCATTCAGTTCGTATAATTCAGTATGATGTCCACGCTCTACTATCTCGCCTTCGTTCATCACACATATTTCATCCGCATTCTTGATAGTTGACAAGCGGTGTGCAATTACAAGCGTAGTACGATTCTTCATCAAGTTTTCTAACGCATCCTGCACCAAGCGTTCCGATTCGGTATCGAGTGCAGAAGTGGCCTCATCGAGAATCAGTATCTGAGGATTTTTCAATATGGCACGTGCAATACTGATACGCTGACGCTGACCGCCCGATAATTTGCTTCCTCTATCACCTATATTTGTATTATAGCCGTCTTCTGTTGCCTCTATGAAATCATGAGCATTAGCCACTTTTGCAGCTTCAATCACCTGTTCCATCGTTGCGCCTTCCACGCCAAAGGAGATATTATTGAAGAATGTATCATTGAACAAAATAGCTTCCTGATTTACATTACCCATCAATGAGCGTAAATCCTGCACATCTGCTTTTCTTATATCCACATCATCGATATAGATTCCACCCTTCTCTACATCGTAGAAGCGAGGCAAAAGATCTGCCATTGTAGACTTACCAGAACCCGACTGACCAACCAGAGCCACCGTTTTTCCTTTTGGTATTGTCAGGCTGACATCTTTTATCACCCAGTCGTTACTATATTTAAACCAGATATTTCGATAAGAAACCGATTCGTTCAATGCTATAGGTTTAGGGTTAGATGGATTTTTTATGTTATTCTCTGCCATCAAAATCTTATCAATACGTTCTACAGATGCCATACCTTTCTGTATAGCATATACCGATTTGGAAAGATCTTTAGCCGGATTAATTATATTGTAAAAGATTACAAGATAATAGATAAACTGAGGAGCGGTTATAGTACTACTCTCACCTAATATAAGATTACCTCCATACCATAAAACAATAGCAATAGTTATAGTCCCTAGAAACTCGCTCATAGGATGAGCCATTTGTTGACGGCGGGCAATCTTGTTCGACATATCGCGAAAAACATTACTAGTCTTATCGAAACGATCTGCAATTTTCTTTTCTGCATTGAATGCTTTAATAATACGCAGTCCACTCAATGTTTCTTCTATCTGTGACATTAAAAAACCCCATTGATTCTGGGCAGCAACCGACCTACGCTTGAGGCTTTTTCCGACTTTACCCATAATATAACCTGCTATCGGAAGCAGGACTAAAACAAATATTGTCAATTGCCAGCTTATAACCATCATTGTTCCCAGATAAATCAAAATCATGATAGGGTTCTTTGTAACCATATCGAGAGAACTCATCACCGAGGTCTCCACTTCAGACACATCACCTGTCATACGAGCTATAATATCTCCTTTCCGTTCGTTAGAGAAAAAACCCAAAGGGAGAGAGAGTATCTTATCGTTTATCTGTTTACGAATATCCCTTACCACGCCTGTACGAACCGACACGAAGAAATAGCCGCTCATATAGACAGCAGCTGTTTTCAACAAGGTCATAAATATCAGGAATAATCCTAAAACCATCAGGACAGCCCCTCCGGGATACTTGTCCATAATATCGGTCATATACCAATAGAAGTTATTTTTTACTACATCGAAATCGAGCATCGCTTTAACGCTGCTTGTATCCCATGGCATATATTCATACTTATGTATATCGGTCTTAAATAAGATTTCGAGAATAGGAATTATGAAAATAAATGAAAATACGTTCAGAAGTGCCCCCAATATATTAAAAATCAGATTTAATATGACCTCTTTCTTGTAGGGTGGTACAAAACGCCTAATAAGTGTAATAAAGTCTCTCATTAAGAAATAGTTAGTTGATAACACACGCAGCTTTGCAATAAGCTTTGCGAAAAACGGCTGCAAGTTAATTATAATTCTTCTCTTAATAAAGGTCTTTCATTTATTTTAGGGAATACTGAAGGGTATTTTGAACCAATGGAATAATTTCATTCACCTAAGGACCGCTTATATGAATCAAGTTCTTAAAAAACTCCTATCTTTGTATTATTATAATACAGTAGGTCGGTTTGTCGCTGGCTGCCGTAAGGCAGAAAGAGGAAAGTCCGGGCAACACAGGGCATCGTATTTCTTAATGGGAAGCTGTTCGTGAGGGCAGAGTTAAGGTAACAGAAAATAACCGCCTTCGGGTAAGGGTGAAAAGGTGAGGTAAAAGCTCACCGGTCTGCATAGCAATATGCAGAGCCGTACCACTTGCGAGTTGTAAGACCATGTATACCGGCGTATGTAGGACTGCCCGTCCGATGCCGGGGGGTAGGTCGCTAGAGGCTGTTGGTGACAATAGTCGTAGATAAATGACAGACACCTTAGCAATAAGGTACAGAACCCGGCTTACAGACTTACTGTGTTTTTTATAATGACAACCTAAAATCGCTATACTATGAGAAAATATATGCTATTCCTGGCTATTTTTCTAGCAAGTAATCTATTTTGCCAAAACAACAATCTCACATTGTGGTATAAGCAACCTGCAACAGTATGGACAGAGGCATTACCTCTGGGTAATTCGAGGCTTGGTGCTATGGTTTTCGGTAATCCGGCAAAGGAACGCATCCAACTCAATGAAGAAACTTTCTGGGCAGGCAGTCCACACAACAATAATAATCCGAATTTTCTAGAAGTTTTACCTTATGTGCAGAAATTGATTTTCGAAGGAAAGGAGGCGAAAGCAGACAGCATCTTAAATACCATACGCCCGCCTCATAATGGCATGCCATACCTGACTATAGGAAGTCTGTATCTGGATTTTCCAAATGATGAAAATTATACAGATTACAAACGTTCGTTAGACCTGAAAACATCTGTACAAAAAACAGAATACACTTCGAACGGAGTAAAATACACACGTGAGACTTTTGCCTCCTTCACCGAGGGGGTTATCATTATACACATCACAGCCGATAAAGAGAAGAGTATAAATTTCACGGCCGGCTATGAAACGCCTTTGGAGAAACATTCAGTCTCAGCGAAAGGGAATAAATTGGTACTGAAAGGAACGGGAACCGACCATGAAGGAATAAAAGGACTGGTTCGCTTCGAAAACCAGACACAAATAAATGCAACAGAAGGAAAGCTGAAAGCTGAAAAAGGCAGAATAATCGTCACAGATGCTACCTCTGCCACCATTTATATATCTATCGCAACAAATCATATCAATTATAAGGATATAAGTGCCAACGAAAGCAAAATAGCTGAATCATATCTGAAATCCGCGTTAAGTAAAAGCTATGGGGATATATTGACCAAGCACATCGAATATTATCAGAAACAATTCAACAGAGTAAGTCTGAATCTTGGTGACTCAAAAGCATCTGAAGAAGAAACCCATATAAGAATCAGAAACTTCAAAGATGATAACGATCCCGAATTAGTTCCCCTTTTGTTTCAGTTCGGTCGTTATCTGCTGATAAGTTCCTCTCAACCGGGAGGTCAACCCGCTACATTGCAAGGTATCTGGAACGATTTGCTACTGCCTCCATGGGATAGCAAATACACCATTAACATCAACACTGAGATGAACTACTGGCCTGCCGAAGTAACAAACTTGAGCGAGACGCACGAGCCTCTGTTCGGTATGCTCAAAGACATATCCATCACAGGACAGGAAACAGCAAAATCCATGTACAACAGTAAAGGTTGGGTAACTCATCACAACACCGACCTATGGCGGGTAACAGGACCTATAGATGCACCATACTATGGCATGTGGCCACATGGCGGTGCATGGCTGAGTCAGCATATTTGGCAACACTATCTATATACAGGCAATAAGGCTTTCTTAAAAGAATATTATCCCGTACTGAAAGGTGCGGCAGATTTTTATTTAGGTACTCTGACAGAACATCCTGTGTATAAATGGATGGTGACCGTACCATCATTATCTCCCGAACAAGGTCCTCTGGGGAACAATACCAGTCTTATTGCGGGCTCGACAATGGATAACCAGATAGTATTCGATGCTTTATATACAGCTTTGAACGCTACGAAAACACTCGAGGCGAATGATAATAATTATATAGAAGAACTTGAAGTAATGATTTCGCGTCTTGCCCCTATGCAAATAGGTAAATATAATCAATTGCAAGAATGGCTCGCAGATGTAGACGATCCGAAAAACGAACATCGCCATGTATCACATCTATATGGCTTATATCCAAGCAACCAGATTTCACCATATTCTCATCCCGAATTGTTTCAGGCAGTAAAAAACTCTCTATTGTATAGGGGCGACATGGCTACAGGATGGTCTATCGGATGGAAGATTAATTTATGGGCGCGCCTGTTGGATGGTAATCACGCTTATAAGATAATTTCCAATATGCTCTCTCTGGTCGAACCTAATAATAAGAATGGACGCACCTATCCAAATATGTTCGATGCACATCCGCCATTCCAGATAGACGGCAATTTCGGTTTTACGGCAGGTGTAGCCGAAATGCTTCTGCAAAGCCACGATGGCGCAGTACATATCCTCCCTGCTCTGCCCGATGTGTGGAAAAAAGGGAACGTAAGTGGGCTAATGGCTCGGGGCGGCTTCAATATATCTATTGAATGGGATAATAATCAACTGGAAAAACTAATCGTAAAATCGACAATAGGTGGGAATCTTCGCCTTCGATCTTATGTTCCTCTGAAAGGCAATGGATTAAAAAATGCGAAAGGCGTAAATCCAAATTCCTTATTTCAGACAGCAGACATAAAAGCACCTGTTATATCGCCTGAAATAAATCCTCAGTACCCTATGTTATATAAAGTATATGAATATGACATAAACACAGAGCCAAATAAAATTTATATCTTCGAACGAGGAAATAACTTATAATATAAAAGATAGAATATTAATCATGATAGAAACTATCGTCCTTACATTTTTCAGAAATTGTCTGTATGTATTCTCAGCCCTTTTCATCTTTGTAGCTTTGGCAAAGATATTTCACCCCGCTTCAGCAAAATTATTGAAGTACCTAAAGAATAAATCAGAGAAACCAACCTTCCGAAAGGTTACTCTTTCCATGAGTGTAATATTAGGAATATTCTTAACATTGATTTCATTACATTCCTCTATATTCAACAATGCAAATTGGATAATAGCAGTACTGACCGGTATCATTTTAGGTCTTTTCATAACTATTCTGGTGCTTACGGTTATGAATACTTCTTATGATTATATTTGCGACAAGGAGGAGGAGTAAACATTACCTTTCCTTCTTGTTATATTCATTACTAGCTATTTTACCTTCATATTCGGGATTCCAATATGTATATATCTGGTTGAGGAAGGTATCTTGATAAACTTCAGACTGGAGCTTGAATGCCGAAACCATATATTTCAGAAGACGGACTTGTTGATTATCCCGCAAAGACAATACATTCTTTACCTCCAGAATACTGAAATTTAGTTTTTTATCGGCAAACTTCATTATAAGAGAGGCCCGACCTCTGTTATTACTAATATTAGCACCTCTTACATATTCCAGTTCCTGAATTTTTCCAACATATTTTTGCCACCCGTTCATAAAAACGAGAATGTCGTTTTTATCGGAAAAGGAAATCCTGACACGCCTGATAAATAGCAATCCACACAAAACAACCCATACCAGCATAGTGGGTCCGAGATAAAAGAGATATTGTTGCATATCGATGAGGGAAATAACTGCTATAAGCAAAAACCACATCAATATAAAGGCTACAAGAATTTGCCAGAATGAATATGGTATAGCCCAAAACTTAAATTCTTTCATGTGTTTTTCTTTTTGCTCAATTAATATGTAAGGAACATTCTATCAAAAATAGAAATAAACATGTCAAAAATGACATGTTTATATAAATATATAACTTTATTTTCGTTCATTCTAACTCTTAACCCTTTAAAATAAAAATTCATGGCGATATCAATAAAGAAAATAGCGGTTCTAAGCTTCTTATTATATTGTACAAGTTTAAATGCCCAATGGAAAGAAATCACAGACAATTTCAAAACCATGCCCGAAAAAGTCCGTCCCAATCCGCTTTGGTTTTGGAACGATAGCAAAGTAGAGAAAGATGAGCTCATCCGCCAAATGATAAATCATAAAAAAAGCGGATATGGAGGGTTAAGTATATTGCCTTTTGGAAAGAATTTCAAACCCGAATATCTATCGGAAGATTATTTCAACACTTACAAAGTATGTATAGAAGAGGCGGAAAAGTTAGATATATCGTTATGGATATACGATGAATATGGTTTCCCTAGCGGTACAGCAGGAGATATTAACGGAGACGGATTCGGACGTTTCAAAAACAGATATCCCGAGCATACGACCAAGCGTCTCGACAAAACGGAATATATTCCAAAAGCTAAATCAAAGTTCACTCAGTCCTTACCAAATGAATTATTGATGGCCGTAGTGGCAATGGACACCACCTCACTCAAAAGAATAGATCTATCGAAACATATATCAGGAAACACTCTCAATTGGGAGGTTCCCGCCGGAGACTGGAAAGTTTTGGTATTTACTTGCGTAAACGATGGAAATACGATAGTAGACTATATGAGCCCCGAGGCAGTAAATCTATATATCGGAATGACGCATGATGAGTATTACAAGCATTTTGAAAAACACTTTGGCAAAACAATAAAAGGTACTTTTTTCGATGAACCTACCTTATACTATGCGAAAGGTCGTTCATGGACACCTAAATTCAATGAAAAATTTGAAAAAGAATATGGCTTTAGCCCTGCACTATATTACCCTGCCCTTTGGTACGACATAGGTACTGCAACAGATGAAGCACGCAACTATCTGTTCGGATTCAGAGCCAGACTCTACGCAGAAGGATACAACAAACTGGTAAGTGACTGGAGCAAGGTACATGGTGTATTGGCTACCGGCCATCAAGATAACGAAGAGGTAATAAACCCTGTAGGCACTTCGGGCGACTTCATGAAATGCTTCCAATATCTCGAAGTTCCGGGCATTGACAAAATCGGAGGTAACCGTCCTGCCGAAAAATTTTACAAGATAGTAAGTTCGGCTGCCTATAACTGGGATCACTCGCTTGTAATGTCAGAAACATACGGAGACAGAGGCAATATTGGTTGGGAAGAAATATACAGTATCGCTATGGATCAGTATGCGAAAGGCATCAACTTATTGATTCCCCATGCAGTATGGTATAATACAGAGAAAGTGGTCTTCAAACCGGAATTGTCGTATCGCAGTCCAATTTATGCAGATGGTCTAAACGCATTCAATGACTACCTGTCACGATTGAATGCCTTGATGCAAAATGATGCAAAATGGGAGGGAGATGTTGCTATATTATATCCGATACATACTTTACAAAGCGGACACTATATGGATGGGCCTCTCGGACATTACGCAGGAGGTGTAGAAATTCCAGACATGGACTATGTGGATGTGAGTGTCAATCTTTTCGATAGTTTGGGATATGACCATATGTTTATTCACCCTGAAGTTTTGGACGGACAATGTCTGGTATCTAAAGAGGCACTAAAACTGAATAATAAGATACAGTACAACGATTTCTCTGTTATGGTTGTGCCAAGTGCAAAAACCATCTCATTGAGTAATCTCGAAAAAATAAAAAGTTTTGCCAAAGCCGGAGGTAAAGTTATTTTCACAACACAACTACCCCTAAACGGAACTCTGGAAAAAGACAACCAGAAAGTAAAGAGAATTATGGATGAGTTGTTTCCTAAAGGATCGCGAACTACCTCATATGGGAAAATATCAGGTAAAGGGAATATCTATTTTGTGAAAGACCCGACAGTTACTAATTTAGAATCTGTATTCGATGGCTTACAGAAAAATCTCACTTTAAAATTTAAAAGCAAAGATAGAGTCAGAAACATTCATAAAATTCTGGATAAGAAAAACATCTGGTTCTTAGCAAACCCTGAAAGCAAATCTAAGAGCGTAGTTTTTGAACTCGCAGGAAAATTCAGTTTGAATGTATGGGATCCGCATACAGGAGATATAAAGAAGCTGAACGATGTAAAATATGTAAATGATAAAACAGAAATAAAACTCGATATGACAGGTTGCCATTCATTATTTTTGGTAGAAGAATAGATCAAGAATAATCTCAGTTATAATTTTCAATAAAAAGGGTTGTAGATATTTCAATTTACAACCCTTTCCTGTTAGAAACAAAGAAAGAATGAAAGCTTTTGAAGTCATCAAAAGAATATACCTATTGACCTTTTTCAAAACATTATACGATATTAATACGTTTCCTATTAGAAGAACAAACTATCTTTGTATCGATTTTAATATAATGCAATCATATGATTGAAAAGATAAAAGCATTTGTAAAAAGAATAATTCATTTCCTCACCTACGACATCTGGCGTTTGAACAAAAGAGACAGGTCGGCAAGGAAGATCGGATTTTATAATATTGTCAAAGCTTTTATCCTTGCCATTCGTAACATCGATGGAGCGCAGCTTTTCACACGCGCATCTGCTCTCACGTACAGCACTCTTCTCTCTATCGTACCTATGTTGGCTGTGCTATTCGCCATTGCTCGTGGATTTGGGTTTCAAAACATTGTAAAAGGCCAACTCTTTACATATTTCGAAGGCCAGCAAGAAATATTAGAGAAGGCAACCGGATTTATAGACGAATCTATAAAATATGCACAAAGCGGTGTCTTCATCGGGGTTGGTGTAGTCATGTTGCTATATACTGTTATAAACCTGTTATCCAACATCGAAGATAATTTTAATACCATTTGGCAGATAAAGAAAGGACGTACATACTTCCGTATGTTTACCGACTATCTCGCACTTATTATCATTGCTCCGGTTTTCCTTATATGTAATGCAGGCATAACGCTTCTGCTGAATGCTACCGCCGAACAACAATACTTGCTCGGGCTGGTCATTACCCCAATAATGAAAGTCATCCCTTTTCTCATCACAATCCTGCTTTTCACAATTCTGTATATATACATACCCAATACGAAAGTAAAATTCAGAAGCGCGCTACTTGGAGGAGTCTTTACAGGTGTATGCTTCCAAGTGTTCCAAGTATTGTATATCAGCGGACAGATATGGATCTCGAAATATAACGCTATCTACGGTAGCTTTGCTGCATTACCGTTGTTCCTTTTATGGTTGCAACTTACATGGTTTTTAGTCTTGTTTGGAGTACAATTATCTTTTGCATTCCAAAATGTAAATAAATATAGTTTCGAACACGAAACATCTAATATCAGTCGTCGCTATAAAGATTTTGTCATATTACTCGTTATGACTCTTATCATCAGACGCTTCGAAAAAGGACATACACCATATACCGCCGATGAACTGTCTGAAAATTTCAAAATCCCGACTAAACTAACAGGCGATACGCTATTCCATCTGCAAAATATTGGTCTGATTGTAGAAACTCCTACCGAAGACTCTCTGGTTCCTGCATACATACCCGCATTAGATATCAACCATATTTCAGTAGCATTACTGTTTGAGAAAATAGACAAATATGGTTCGGAAGACTTCGTAATAGATAGAGATATGTTGTTCTGCAAAGAATGGAATGTAATACTCGACATCAGGGAGCTGACAAACTACAAATACGCGGATAAACTGATAAAAGATTTATAATAGATGCATCCTACCACTACTAACAATAAATGAAACAGGGCATACATAACTTAACGGAGGGGAAGATATTTTCAACCCTGATACGTCTTGCTTTGCCCCTGATGGGAACAAGCTTTTTGCAAATGGCATATACATTGATGGCGATGTCGTGGGTAGGCAGGTTGGGTACAGTATCGCACCCCGAAATTGCAACAAAGTCAGAAGCTGCGATAGGAGCTATCGGAATGCTACTTTGGCTCACTTCATCTATCGCTTATCTGGCCATGATAGGCTCAGAGGTTGCCGTAGGGCAGTCAATAGGAGCTAAGAAAATGAAACGTGCTGCTATTTATGCATCTCATTCTACCACCACTTCGATAATCTTAAGTATAGTATGGGTTTCCACTCTATTTATTTTTGCGAACTCAATATTGTCGTTTTTCGAGTTGGAAGCGGATATCACAGCCGATGCAGTGCTGTATCTGCGTATTTTGACAATAAGTCTGCCATTTCAATTCCTTTCTTATAATTTCACAGGAATATATAACGGAGCGGGACGCAGTATCGTACCATTCCGAAATAATGCTGCCGGTTTAGTATTGAATATGATACTCGACCCTATCCTGATGTTTGGTATGGGATTAGGACTACATGGTGCTGCCATAGGAACAGTTGCAGCTCAGTTATTCGTCTTCTCATTGTTCTTTTATCAAATCAAGTTTGGCAGCAGAATATTGGGGAATTTTTCTTTTATTGTCAAACCGAAATTCGTGTATCTGAAAAGGATATTCTTCTTAGGGACACCCGTTTCTGTAATGAACTCGTTGTATGCCATCATCAATATGAATCTGGCGCGCGTAGCATCTATTCACGGTGGGCATCTGGGTATGATGGCGCAAACCACGGGTGGACAGATAGAAGCCGTCACATGGAATACGTCTCAGGGGTTTTCTACTGCCCTAAGCGCATTCGTCGCTCAAAACTATGCAGCCAATAAGATAGAACGCGGAAAGAAAGCATATATATACACCATACGCGTAATGCTTACATTGGGTGTCGTTGTCAGCATATGCTTCCTTCTATTTGGTGCACAGATTTTCGGGATAATCATACCCGAAGAAAATGCGATGAAAGCCGGTGCCGAATATCTCTTTGTGATGGGACTAGTACAGATATTTATGATGTTTGAGCTTACCACACAGGGAATGTTTAATGGCATAGGTCGTACTGTAGAACCTGCAATTATCAGCATATCATTCAATGCGTTGCGTATTCCATTGGCATATTATCTGGCTGCACAAATGGGAATAACTGGAGTATGGTGGGCTATAGCAATCTCAACAGTATGTAAGGGGATTATTTTGCCCGTATGGTTTTCCATAATCTATAGGAGGATAAAAAATAAAAAGCCGAAGATAGGCTAACATATCAGGTATAACAATGCAATATAACTCACAATAGATTAAACTTATAACTCTTCTATAAAACGGGTATAATTATCTACATTTGTTTCTTTATTACCTTAATATTATATAAATCTAAACTGAAGCACAAAAGATATGGGAAAGGGTATATGGGGAATTATTGGAGGTATAGGTGCCCTGCTAACAATAATAGGTCAGACTACAGGTATTACTAGAGATATTGTCGAAATATTCAGAGAAGACAAAAAAGTCATTGAAACACAACTAACCGAAGAAGCAAAATCGGAAGGGTCAAAGACCAATCCCAAGAAGGATAAGACTATTACCTATGCCAGGGCCGGACAAAACTCCAATACAAGCAACAGCAGATTTATAAGAATAGAACGCAACGATAATCTGAGAGTATATATATGCTCGAATGGAGATCGTTACGAAACCAATTGGGAAAACGAATCATATAATGGACATGGCACGCTATATTTCAATGCCGGAGAAGGTAAAAAGAATGAGTATGTCGGAGAATTCGAAGATTTTAAGCCTGATGGATACGGTACTATGTACTACAGCAATCACTCTTCACTGACGGGCAATTGGAAGGCAGGAAAATATATCGGAAAATAAATTTATCCGTCAATTATACTTGCAACTTCTCTCCTTGTTGAAAAATTTAAAAGCCTTGCATGATAAAGCTCTCGCAATTATTTATATAATACTTGAGGATTGTGCCTTATCAATCGTTCTTTGGCTAATGCCTCAAATTCAGCTCCTTTACCATAGTTACAGTATGGATAAATACTAATTCCTCCGCGAGGGGTAAATATACCAACGACCTCGATATATTTAGGATTCATCAATTTAATCAAATCCTTCATGATGATATTTACACAATCTTCATGAAACGCGCCATGATTGCGGAAACTAAATAAATAAAGCTTCAATGCTTTACTTTCTACCATCTTCACATCCGGAATATAATTGATGTGTATAGTAGCAAAATCGGGCTGTCCTGTTATTGGGCACAAGCTTGTAAATTCAGGGCAATTGAAAGTTACCCAATAATCATTCCCCTGATGTTTATTATCGAATGCTTCCAATACTTCGGGAGCGTAATCATCTTTATATTCTGTTTTTGCACCTAGGTGGCTAAGACCTTCAATCTCCATCATTTCTTTATTTTTAAATAATTATCCAACCCTTGTTTCCTTAATTTGCAGGAAGGGCAACTTCCACATCCGTCGGCAATTATTCCATTATAACACGTCAGTGTTTGTGTACGAACAATATCAAATACCCCCAATTCGTCTGCCAATTGCCACACGGCTGTTTTATCCCGCCACATCAATGGTGTATGAATCTGAAAATGTTCGTCCATAGCCAAATTGATAGACGCATTAGCCGAAAGGATGAATGTGTCTCTACAATCTGGATACCCGCTATAATCGGCTTCAGAAACGCCTGTTACAATATGGCGAATGCCATGCGAGCGTGCAATAACTGCAGCAAATGTCAGAAATAAGAGATTACGACCCGGAACAAAGGTGTTTGGATAAGAGTCTTGCGGTTTTTCCTGATCCATTGTAATATCACTTGTCAGCGAGTTTACCGACAACTGACTGATAATAGATGCATCTAATAACTGGAAAGGCACATTTGCCTGCGCAGCAATATCCTGCGCCACCTCCACTTCTCTGGAATGCCGCTGCCCGTAAGTAAAGCAAAGCGTACGAACTGACGAAAAGTTTTTAAGCGCCCAATACAGGCAAGTTGTAGAATCTTGTCCACCGGAGAACAAGACCAAAGCTGATTCTTTTTTATACATAATTCTTTGTTTTTTACGTGGTTGATCCTAAGATACACGGAAAAGAAAATTCTTTACAGCTGCAAAAGTAGTAATTTTTTAGACTTTGTTCCCCAAAAGTTTTAGTAAAAAGAATAATTGTTTTACTTTTGCACTCACCAAAAAGACTCCGTAGCTCAGTTGGTAGAGCAATTGACTCTTAATCAATGGGTCGAGGGTTCGAGCCCCTCCGGGGTCACAGGAAAAGAAAAAGGTCGCCAAAATTGGTAACCTTTTTCTTTATAATTCCTAATTTGTATTCTCATTTACATCGCTCTGATTACCTTAATCGTATCCCATTTTTATTTACCTCTCTTTTTCATTAATTATTTTTCTACTTTTACGATATGAGATATATAGTTGAATCAATAATAGTATATACCCTTCTTTGGTCACCTGTAATAGCAGCAGCTTCCTATCTATTATCTCTGCGATCTTGGGGCAAGATGAATAAGAGCATGAGCATAGTATATCTGATTATTGATGGAGTCTTCACAATTTTATCCATTCTGTTTTATACTTCTGATTTGTGGTGGAACCCTTTTAAATAAATTTGTCATTATTTATCAATGAATGAAATAAAAATATTTTTCCTATCAGCTCCAATCATATTTTTAGTATCAATTATATTATTTATCATTTATTTTCTATTAAAAAGAAAAGGAGATAAAAGGCCGATAATTTTTGCTTGGGCAATTATTGTAGGAATATTATCTATTATCGGACTGGGTATTATTGCTCTGATGCTATATTTAGTTTATGCATCGGAGAAATACTGATAAGAGCCGATCTATATATAAATTAAGAGAGGACATTCGGATTGAATACCCTCTCTTAATTAAAAACGTAGTTTTGAAAAGCTTGTAGTATATTATAATTATTTTTGAATGTAAAAGCTAGCTCTTTATGGCAACTTGCTAGCATCTTCTCTTTCCTGAGCTTTTCTTAAACCCCAAGCAATAGCATTAGCAGTCAATACCGAGTTATACACATCATAAGTTGTACCCCTACCATAAGTAGCACGAGGTATAGGCTTATTATTATCAGACTCGTTTACTCTGAATGGATAAGCGTATCTATACACAAAATCTGAATAGCCTGAATTGAATCCACCATCTCCACAATATAGATAATTGAGGGAAGTATGCCTAAACATTGTAAGTTTATCCGTATTGGCGGTAGTCGACTGTGTTTTGTCATCGCCTGTACTATATGCAATAACAGAACCTGCCGGAATATTACTGAATGCTCTTGTTGCTGTCGCATCCTCTCCCCACTGTTTACCTCTGATATCACCAAACGAGCCATTAAGTATTTCGTCGTTGTTATAAGGCAAAGAATATACTGCACCTCCATTATTAATTGTAGAGGAAGTTATAGATTGATTTCCAAATATAGTCCGATTGATAAGTTCAGCTCCGTCAAATTCAAGGAAAGCGAGTAATACCCCTCCCTTTGCCAAATAATCGATAAAATGCTGACAAGAAGCTGCATCAGGAACATAGTAAACGCCAAGTATTACAACAGACGGCATTCCATCTAAGGCAGTCTTCAATTGAGCTGCTGTTGGCATGTAATTACCCACTACACCGTTATTTACTGACACACTTTCCACTTTTACAATGCTGTTCTCCAACAAACCAAAGTTTGCTGCCGTTTTCACAAGTTTAGCAGATTGTGAAAGTCCCAATACATTGGAAGGGCTACCGCCGAAGGAATATCCGTATGATTCACTGTATGTACCTAACGACAAGACGGTTTTCGGCGTAAGAGCAACAACGACAAACGCTTTACAGGTAGCGGCATCAGATTCGCTATTGGTACTTATCGTCATAGTTTTATTCCCTGTACTGGTAGGCTTGCCATACCCCATAAGTTTTATGGGCTGTGTCGCCATTGATGCCGATAGTATCCCTGAAGCTTTATAATAAATACCATCCACTACATCAGTTTTAATATCATAGGTAGCACCATATGATGAAACTGGAACATCAAGATAGACTTCGATATAATTACTAGGAGTAAGCTCGGTATTTAATTTTAGAACACCATAAGCCTTTGTAGTATTACATCTCAAAGAGTAATTTGGCCTGATGGAAGAGTCTATTACTGTAATAGTAAATGTACAGGCAGGATCACTTCCATTAAGGCGAACGCCATTAATAGAAATAGTAAACTCATCTGTTTGAAAGTCTTTTGGAGTCCCCATTCCCGGAATAACCAGCGAGAAAGTTCCTGTAGAAAGAAATTCACCTGATGTAATAAAGAAATATTCATTATCATCAGCCGGATCGGTTGTGGTTGCTGTAATGGAATATGCTCCAGGTTTAGTAACCGTCACATTTATAGTTAAAAAATTAGCAGATGCAAGAGCTACACCGCTACTGTATTCGCCAAACACCTTGATATCCGTCGCACAATTTGGTATAGTAAACACTGCCTGCCCTTTTCTTGACTCAAAACAGCTCCATTCTTTACCATTCCATTGATTGAGTCCTTTACATAAATCCTTGTCTACATCTTCGACCAGATTATAGACTATCATTCCTGTATGCTTCTTATCCTGATTAGTTTTATCGGCTAAATATTCTGCACTAGAACCCGAAGATGGATTCTCCGGATCGGACAGAAACATAGGGTAAAGCTGATCTTTGTCTGATAATACAACACGAGGCAAACCCAATCCTCGATAAGAGTTTCTTGTACTGTCAGTCACGTTTTCTTTCTCTTTTAATTGTACTCAAATACTACGGAACAAGTTCCGCAGGTTGAAAGGTAAAAGGATAAATCCTTTTGCGTTAATACCTGTTTGAAAACAGGGGTTTTCTTTTCCCTAACGGGAAAATTCATCCGATAACTTGAAAAATAAAGCTCCTTTTTCCGGATCTTCACCAATACCGATTGTAACTTGAGCCTGTAAAGAATTTATGCAAAAACCATTAAATATTGTTAGTAAAATAAGTGTAAAAAAGAGTCTCCTAGTCTTCATTTGTCTCGCGTTTATAAAAAATCGTATAGCTTTTTTGTAAAATCAGTACAAATATAAGCTCATATCACGAAGCAAACAGTCTATGAGACATAAATATTATCTATATATTTACGATTTCAACTAATATCTATAGACAGTGTATGTCAACAGATTAAACATACATTGACATATATCTAAACCGATATGAATCACAGATGGCTCTGAAAGCAAAATTCCGACATAAGAAACAAAAATTAACATTTAATTAAAAACAAACCTTATCCCCAATTTTATGTTTTTGAAAAGTACAATCAGTAATTTCACCCAATCTCATAATGTTATATTATGTTAAATGCATTCAAAAACTTGGTTCTTAAGACAGGAATGCTAATTTTGTAAAATAAAGTTTCAAATAAAAAACACAGTTTCACATTTGAAACAACCTTGTAGAAATCTAATGGAGCAAGAAGCTACAAATAACAAGTATAATGTTCCTATTCTCGAAAAGGGAATGGAATTATTGGAGATACTGAGCAATCATCACAATGGCCTTACAATACAGGAAATGTGTAAATGTCTCAACCACTCCAAAACTTCTATTTATCGAATAGCCTCCACCTTCCTCGAAATGGGCTATCTGACTAAAGACGAAGAAAGCAACCGATTTCTCCTATCCAGAAAAATCTTCCGTTTAGGATTAGCAGCTCTGGGCGAAGCGAACATTTTGGAGCGAGCCATAGAACCTATGAAACGACTAAGAGATGATGTAAAAGAATCTGTTATGCTAGGTTCACTGGTTGGTGATGAAGCTGTTTTGCTAGAGCAGGTATTAGGTGCTCATGATTTCACTTTTATACTTAAATCAGGCACACACCTATGCCTTCATGCCTCTGCTCCCGGAAAAATCTTATTGGCTTATCAAAAAGAAGAGATACGCAGAGAACTTATAGATAATTTGAATTTCAAAAAATTCAATGATAATACAATAACAAATTCCACCCTATTTCAGAAAGAATTAGACACTGTAATAAAAAAAGGCTACGGAACAGACATAGAAGAAGAAATAATTGGTGTACATTGCATAGGAGCTCCCATATTCAACCAATACGGAGAAATTGCAGCCTGTGTCTGGATATCGGGACCTAAGGGTAGGATGCCTATCGAACTATTTCCGAAACTAAGTATCAAGGTTCGGAACTGTGCTGAAATCATCTCGGCAAAACTGGGATATAAGAAGAGCTGAATATCGTAATCAAAAGTAAATCGACATGCGAATCCTTGGAATTACATTATTATTACTATTTACTCTAAGTTTTTCCATAAAAGAAAAAAGTAACCCGCTGTTTATTACAGACATTAAGGTGACTGGCAAAGGCGAGCTATTGATGACCTGCAAAGGTGATAAAACACTACGCCTGTATGATTCGACAGGCAAGCAGTTGATTAGAAGCTGGAAACTAAATAATACTCCTACTGGCATCGACCTATGGAATAACAAAGCTGTTGTAACATGCTTTGATAAGGAAGGTCAATTACTCATTATAGGGTTAGATTCAGAAAACGATGTCACTACAATCAAAACAGGTTCAGGCACGACATCTCCTATTGTGGATAAAACCAGGAACAGAGCATATATATGTAATCAATATGCTTCCTCTATCAGTGAAATTGATTTAGCTAACGGAAAATTACTCCGCTCCATTCCCGTGTTGAGAGAGCCTAGAAGCATCGTTTTAAGTAAAGATAGGAAAACGCTATTTGTTGCAAACCACCTGCCTGCACAAAGAGCCGATGTGGATTATGTAGCCTCAGCTATTTCTGTCATCGACATAGCCACATTCAAGAAAACAAAAGATATCCTTCTTGAGAATGGCAGCAACGCTTTAGGAGGAATGTGCCTATCACCCGACGGAAAATATATTTTCGTAGCGCACAATCTGGGGCGGTTCACAGTCCCAACCTCGCAATTGCAACAAGGATGGATGAACACAAGTGCGATAAGCATAGTCGATGTAAACAAACAGGAATTTATAGCATCTGTCCTCGTCGATGAGCCGGAACGAGGAGCAGCCGGCACATGGGATGTTTCATGTACAGACGATAAACTGGTAGTCAGCCATTCAGGCGTACATGAAATAAGTGTAATAGACTATCCCTCATTTATAAAAAAGTTTGAAGCATATCCCGATAAGCCGAATCTGAATTACGATCTCCGATTCTTATACGATATTCGCGAAAGAATACCATTAAAAGGAAATGGGCCACGCAACTTTGCCATCAATGGGCAAATTGCATATATTCCGACCTACTTCTCAGATGACCTGAATATATACAATCTCGACAATAAGAGTCTCTCGAATATTTCATTAAATCCTGACAGGATAGAAACACCCGAAGAACAAGGCGAACGTATATTCAATGATGCCACATATTGCTTCCAGAATTGGCAATCGTGTAATGGATGCCATCCGGGAGACGGACGAATGGACGGGCTGAATTGGGATTTGATGAACGACGGTTTAGGAAACTCTAAGAACTGCAAAAGCCTGTTATTCTCCCATGTTACTGCACCCTCGATGATTTCGGGCATCAGGGAGAATGCCGAGTTAGCCGTTCGAAAAGGCTTTTACCATATTCAATTCTATGAAATATCAGAAGAAGATGCCAAGTTGGTCGATGCCTACCTGAAAGCATTACAGCCTATCCCAAGCCCGCTGCTCATAGATGGAGAACTATCAGATAAAGCACAAAAGGGAAAAAAGATTTTCGAACAGCTAAAATGCGACAATTGCCACTCAGGCCCTTACTATACCGATATGAAAATGCACCGCATAGGTGATGACATCGAATTTGAGAAAGGCTGGGACACCCCTACCCTCAGGGAAGTATGGCGTACAGCCCCATACCTGTTCGATGGTAGGGCAGCAACTATGGAAGATGTTTTTAAAGAACATAAGCATGGCATCGATAAAAAACTATCGAAGTCGGAACTGGAAGAATTAGTAGAATACGTAAACTCATTATAAAGAATGTCTGTAGCTAAGACCACATACGAAATATACACCACCGGAGATAAAAACTTTAACCGAATGGTAGAAGAATTGTTGAATAGATGCACTTCCACCACAGGCTCTATTATCCAACTGACCTTCTTCGGCGCCCCCTCCAATAATAAAGAATATATTGAACAGCTGAACCTCATCCGAGAAAGCGTAAAATCGGTATTCAAAAGCCAAATCCCCCTGATAAGCTACGTAGCACAGAAACCGCTGACAGGAGGGCTTATACTAGAAGTAGGCAGACTGTTAGACTTCGAAGGAAAGATTAATTACAAGTCAAATGGGGGTACTCATTATATCGAGACAGAATCAAATAAAACCAAATCATTAATAATCAACATATTACCATCAAGCATTCATAATGACATCAAAATACAATCGAAGGAAATTTTTACTCACCTCGAGAACATATTCCACCTCGAAGGGTATGACATCAATTCGATTATACGCCAATGGAATTATATAGAACGCATTACCGACTTTGAAGGCGAACATCAACACTACCAAAGTTTCAATGACGCCCGTAGCCATTTCTATTCCAAAACTAATTGGGATAACGGATACCCCGCAGCCACAGGAATAGGTACTCAACACGGAGGAATAATGATAGATGTAATAGCAACAATGCCTAAAAAAGAGAATTACATATACGTACCTCTCGACAATAAGTTGCAAGTCGCAGCCTACGATTACTCGCAAGATGTTCTCTTAGGAGCTGAAGACAAAATATTCAAAGAAAAAACCACACCTAAATTCGAAAGGGCAAAAGCCGTTACCGACGGAAAACAAGGACGGGTCTATATATCCGGAACAGCAGCCATACGCGGAGAAGACAGTCTGACCAATGTCGGAATAGAAGAACAGACCCGAACAACTATCGAAAACATCAAATACCTTATTTCGAAAGAAAATCTAAAGGAAGCCGGAATACATGCTATTTCCGACAGCTCCATCGATATGCTGCGCATTTATCTAAAAAACGCCGAAGATACGCAAGTTGTAAAAGATTATATGGATAATCTCTTCGCAGCAATCCCAGCTTCATACCTTCTGGCAGATGTGTGCAGAGAGGAATTGCTTATCGAAATAGAAGGAATAGCCTCCTTCACCGTATCTGACTGATATACGACAGAAATAATAAAAAATCAATACCAGCACTATGAAAAAAAACTTACTTAAATCTATTGTATTAGGATGCCTCAGCCTCCTTATTATTGGCTGTACTCCTCCGAACAGCCAGAACGAAAATAATGAAGCATCCAAAACCGCGGAAGCAAAAGGACCTTATGTGAAGAAATACACCAATAAAGATTTTTATAAAGACGGTAAACTACAAAAAGATATAGTACTCAAAGCTTATGAAGAAATGCTGGCTTGCTACGATGTCGAATTATCCGATTTCATGCGGAAAAACCTATGGATTACAGATTTTGAATTAGGAGATTTCGAAAATGTAGGTATGGCAGGTTTCTTCTGGGTAAACGATGCCGAAAATAATTATTTTGCACATGAAATATACCTCCTACCGGGGCAAATGATAACAGAGCACAGACACGAGAAAACCAAGTTCGCCCCAAAGATGGAATCGTGGGTAGTAAAACAAGGGTGGATATATAATTACAGCATGGGAGAAGAAACTCCGAATGGACCTAAATTGCCCGATTGTCAGAAAGGATATATTACAGCGAAAAACTATGTGATACAGAAACCCGATGAAATCATTCACCTCAATAAACTCGAAGCCTCACACTTCATGATGGCAGGACCGGATGGAGCTATCGTTTACGAATTTGCATCATACCATGACATGGACGGTTTGAAATTCACAAATCCAAAAGCCGTTTTCACTGACATACTGACTCAGGATTGATAATCAACTCTAATTTAAAATAGGAAATAAATACTCCTCAAAAAGCGTATTAACAGGAAATTTATACATTATGCATAAATATCTGATACTTGCACTTATATTCCTAGCCGGAACATATGCAACCGCCCAAAACAAAGTGACCAAAAAGGCTTCGCCTTCCACATGGGAGTCGGATGTAAAAAAAGCGAAAGGCTCAATCCTGCAGCGGTTAGGCGAAGCAAAGATGCCTATCGAAACAGACATCATGAAACGTAATACCCCTGCCAAAAAAATACAAATAGACGTGACAGGCTGGGACGAATTAGTACTATATACGCTACCAACAGCAGATGGTACTAACTACGACCATGCCGTCTGGGGAGATCCTCTGCTGACGAAAACAGATGGAGCTAAAATCTGGCTCGATGAACTAAAACCTGCTTATCGTAAGTCTGCTTACACATCGGCTGCGCCTAACATCAATTTCTCAGGAAATACGGTATTGATAAATGGAAAGAAATATCCACACGGAATAATGCTTCATGCCGATGGTGAAATGATTTATAAGCTGGACAAGAAATATAAAACATTCGAGGTCGAGGTCGGGCTTGACGACCAGACTCAAAACGTTGCCAGCGTCATATTCAGAGTACAAAACATATCGGGACGGACTGTTGCCGAAGAACTTGAAAAGAAATATCCCAATCAGGTATTTCAATTACAGAAAACATTAAATATCTCGCTTTCGCAATGGCTCACACTGAAAAACGCATCACAAGAACGCACAGCGGTAGAACAGATAATCAATAAGCTGAAAAACAAATCGGCTTTTGAAAAGCAGCTAACAGCCATCGCTCAGAACGATGCATCGGAACAATCGCTCGCCTATATAGAATTATACGACCGCATAAATCAGGTAATAAACATACAGGAAGAACTGAAATGGGTGAATCTGAAAGCCATCCGCAAAGCACTGGACGACATGAAAAAATCGTCAGGATTTGATGCCGAAAAGTATGAAAAAAAATACAACGAGCTTGCATTCAATTACGAACCCGCTCTGAAAGGCATCTATTCAGGTAATAAAGCCGATTTGGAAAAAGCACGCTATATATTGAATCTGAAAAAGGAAATACTCCTAGCCAATCCGTTACTCGATATAGATAAGATAGTAGTAAGTAATTTCAATGTCGGAAACCGTGACCGTTCCATTATGGCTGATCAACTTGGTATGCCTGCCAACAACTGGTCGAGCATGTATTCGGCAGCACGAAACCTCAACGGAGAAATCACTGAATTATCAAACCTTCGGGGCAATATAGAAAAACGGACAATTTATAAGCCGCAGCGAAATGCAAACATTGCAGACCTGCAAATGCACTGGAATGGCGATAAACTATTATTCTCTTCTGTGGACGATAAAAACCGTTGGCAAGTATATGAAATCGGTGTAGACGGGAAAGGCCTGCAACAAAAAATAACCGTGAACGAACCTGACTTAGAATTCTGTGATGCGAACTATCTTCCCGATGGACGAATTATCGCTTCCACAAATGTAGGTTATCACGGAGTACCTTGTGTAAATGGTAGCGATGCTATCGGCAACCTGTCGATCTTCAACCCCAAAAACGGCAACTTCCGCCGATTGACATTCGATCAGGATGGCAACTGGAACCCTGTGGTAATGAACAACGGACGAGTGATGTATACCCGTTGGGAATATACCGATCTCACACACTATTTCTCACGTATCGTTATGCACATGAACCCTGACGGCACAGAGAACAAAGCTCTATACGGAAGCGGCTCTTTCTGGCCAAACAGCACATTCGACATCAAACCCCTGCCGGGCAGTACTACACGCTTTATAGGAGTTATTTCGGGGCATCATGGCACAGCACGTTCAGGGCGATTGATCATATTCGACCCTGCTAAATCGCGAAAAGAAGAAAAAGGAGTAATACAGGAATTACCATACCACGACCGCAAAATCATTCCCGAGATAAAAGACTATCTTGTAGATGGCGTATGGCCGCAATTCGTACGCCCATACCCATTGAGCGACGAATACTTTCTGGTATCGGCAAAACTGCATCCCGATGGGCTTTGGGGCATCTACCTCATAGATGTGTTCGACAATCTGACCTGTATTGCCGAGTTTGAAGGCGAAGGGCTGAACGCACCTTTAGCAGTAAGGCAAACCAAAACACCGCCGGTTATACCTGACCGTATCAACTTGCAAGACAAAGAATCGACTGTCTTTATTCAGGACATATATCAGGGCGAAGGGACAGAAGGCGTACCGAAAGGAACAATAAAAGAACTGCGGATATTTGCCTATGAATATGCCTATAGAGATTCACCGTCCGACCATTATGCACAAGGCATTCAGTCGGGTTGGGATATAAAACGTCTGTTAGGTACAGTTCCTGTCGAAGAAGACGGTTCAGCCATATTCAAAGTACCATCCAATACACCTATATCCATTCAGCCGTTAGACGACAAAGGACGAGCCATACAATGGTTCAGAAGCTGGTTTACAGGTATGCCGGGCGAAACAGTATCATGCGTAGGTTGCCACGAAGACCAGAACCAGATTCCGATTCCGAAACGTGTAGCCGCATCACAACTCAAACCGCATCCGCTAAGATTGCCCGAAGGCGGACAACGTCCTTTCACGTTCGAACTCGAAATGCAGCCGATACTCGACAGAGCTTGTGTATCCTGTCACAATGGCGATAAGGTACAACCTAATTTTACGGCGGGACGCATGGACACAATGTATTCCGTTTCCATCTGGAGTAAAAGTTATCTCGAATTTATGCCTTATATATACCGTCAAGGCCCTGAGGCTGAGATGTACGTACTGAAGCCATACGAGTACCACGCATCTAACAGCGAAATGGTGCGCATGCTCGAAAAAGGGCATCATGGCGTCAAGCTGACCGACAATGAATGGCGCACGCTATATACATGGATAGACTTCAACGCACCTTATAAAAGTACTTTCGATAATATCCGTACTGTAAATGGTGTCGACCAATACGAACGCAGAATGGAACTGATGGAAAAATACAACGACAAAAAAGTCGATTGGAAACAGGAAATCAGAGATTATGCTAAATATCTTAAAGGCAAAGGAAAGATTGAACCTGAGATGCCTGCGAAAGAAAAGAAGGCTAATTATAAAGAAGTAAAACTTAAAGGATGGCCTTTCTCCGCAGAAACAGCAAAGCAATTGCAAGCTTCGAAAACAAAACAGCCGAGAATTATAGAAGTGGCACCGGGTATAGAAATGAAATTCGTATGGGTTCCTGCCGGAGAATTCGTAATGGGAAGTAACAATGCTGAACAGGATTGCGCCCCTGAATTCAAAGCCTCTGTGAAGAAAGGTTTCTGGATGAGCGAAAGCGAAGTTACTAACGAACAGTTTTGCGCCTTAGTACCCGAGCACGACAGCCGCATAATAGGTCAGTTCTGGAAAGACCACGTTCATGCCGGCTATTGGGCAAATAAACCCAAGCAACCTGTCATCAGAGTGAACTTCGACGAAGCTATGGAATATTGCCACAAGTTGGGAATAAAGAATAAAATATCCATGAGCCTGCCAACTGAAACACAGTGGGAATGGGCTTGCCGTGCAGGAAGCGGAGACGCCTTCTGGTATGGCGACAGAAATACTGACTTTTCCCGATTCGAAAACATGGCTGATGCTCAATTGTCCGACATGGCAGTACAAGGGATGGACCCGCAGCCGATGAGCAAAAACAACCCGTTGCGCAAGTATTGGGACTATCTGCCAAAAGAATCGTCCGTAGATGATGGCGAGATGTTGACGGCCTTCGTCGGAAAATACGAATCTAACCCTTGGGGGCTAAAAGATATGCACGGAAATGTTGCAGAATGGACATCTTCTGACTATATTCGCTACCCATTAAAACAATCCGAAACTTCGGACAGGAAGGTCGTACGTGGAGGTTCGTGGGTCGACCGCCCTAAATACAGTACATCCTATCACCGCAGAGCCTTTTATCCGTGGCAGAAACCATATAATGTGGGCTTCAGGGTGATTATAGAAGAATAAACACAGCAACCGATGGGAGTGATAAAACGGGAAAACATTGGTAAAATATCAATGTTCGCATTACTGATTATTTATGCCATATCTATGGCAGTGGCAACATTTGTAGAAAACAGCCACGGTACGCCCGTAGCGCGAAAATGGTTTTATTACTCCTCTTGGTTTATCTCGCTGGAATTCCTGCTGGTCGTCAATTTTCTTTATCTCATCATACAAGAAAAGATGATACCGTTGAAGAAATGGGGAGGTTTTATCTTCCACATGGCTTTTGTCATCATTTTTCTCGGTGCGGGTATCACTCACTTTTTTAGTTACGAGGGAGTAATGCATATCCGCGAAGGCGAAAAAGTAAATTATATCCTTGTAGGTGAAAACAGAGATAAAAAAGAAATACCCTTCGAGGTCTACCTCAATGACTTCAAACTCAAACGCTATCCGGGTTCACATAGCCCTTCTTCGTTCGAAAGCCATATAACCCTCACAGTCGATGGAAAAAGTGAAGAAAAAGTCATAAGCATGAATAACGTTGTGGATGTAAAAGGTTACCGCCTTTTTCAGGCATCATACGACCATGACGAACAGGGCACTGTATTATCCGTAAACTACGACAAAGCCGGAATGGTTATATCATACATCGGGTACATCCTGTTAATCGGAGGTATGCTAGTGACACTATTCCAACGAAACTCACGATTCAGGCAATTAATCAAGAACATAAAAGAAGAACAGGGTAAAACCGCAATTACATTACTACTATTACTTTCTGCAACCTTGCCTCTTCATGCGAATAAATCAACAGATAATATTCCATCAGTGACAAAGGAGCAAGCTTCACAATTCGGGGAGCTAATTATCCAAAATCCGAAAGGGCGCTTAGAACCCGTCAATTCTTGGGCTTTGAAAATAACTCAAAAGCTTTGTCAGTCAGAAACATTCAATGGATTTACATCCGAACAGATACTGCTCAACCTGCTCACATACCCTCTCGAATGGGCACAGGTGAAACTGGTAAAAGTAAAGAATAAGGAAGTAGTAAAAAGAATGGGATTGTCAGGTAATTATATATCCTTCAACGATACATTCGATTCGAACGGTCAATATATTTTCCAAAAAGATATAGACCATGCTTACCATCTACAACCATCGGAAAGGACAAAACTGGACAATGATATATTGAAACTGGATGAGGCCGTGAATATCATCTACCAGATTCAGCAAGGGCAGCTAATAGCATTATTCCCTGACGAAAACGACCCTTCGGGAAAATGGTATTCGCCGGGCGATGATCTATCTTCCTTTCATGGAAAGGATTCCCTATTCGTCACCAAAATCATGCTTTGGTACACATCCGAGTTGCAAGACAACAATACAGAAAAAGCGAAAGAAGTACTTGGTATGATAGATACCTATCAGCATGCAAAAAACAAGGCAGTATCTGTGGACAAGAAAAAAATAGAAATGGAAATATGGTATAACAAGATGCAGATATTTTCCTCTATTTTCAAATACTATTTGATCACAGGAGCCTTACTCCTACTCTGTATCTGTGTCGGATTCTTCTCCCAAGCAAAATATTTAAAGACAGGCGCCATTATATTAACCATTATCGTTGGTGGTATATTCCTTTATCATACATTGGGGTTGGCTCTTCGCTGGTATATTTCGGGCTATGCACCGTGGTCTAACTCGTACGAATCGATTGTATTCTTGTCATGGACTACAGCATTAGGAGGCCTACTCTTTGCTTTCCGTTTCCGTATCATAGCCGCACTTGCCTCTATACTGAGCGGAGTATTGCTGTTCGTAGCATCGCTAAACCAGATGAATCCAGAAATCACACCGCTTGTTCCTGTTCTGCAATCATTCTGGCTGATGCTGCATGTTGCGGTAATAATGGCCGGCTACGGGTTCTTCTTCATTTCTGCCATGATAGGCTTGTTTAATCTTACATTGATGGCTTTCGCCAACAATGAGAAAACAGCAAAATCTATAAGAGAATTAACCATGCTGAACGAAGTAGCCATGATACTTGGTCTTGTACTTATGACCGCAGGAACATTTCTCGGCGCAGTATGGGCAAACGAATCGTGGGGACGCTATTGGGGCTGGGATCCGAAGGAAACATGGGCATTAATTTCCATTATCGTATATACGCTGGTATCGCATCTGCGACTGATTCCGCAATTCAAAAGTGCTTATCTCTTCAACCTCTTATCCGTATTGGCGATAAGTTCTGTACTCATGACCTACTTTGGAGTAAACTATTATCTGAGCGGTATGCACTCGTATGGCAAAACGGATGGTCAGGTATTACCACTACCATTGATTATAGGTACTGTTATAATTGTTCTGATTGCTATACTTGCTCGAAGAAAAACCCGAGATAAACAACAGATAGAGCAAATGTAAATTTAATCTCGCTTGGTATCTATTAATGCCTCGCGAATGATTACACCCCATTCTTTCAGGTCTTTGTCCGTCCATCTGCTTGCAGGCGATTCTTTCGATTTCACCATCGAACACGTTTCGTTTTTGTCTGCAACCGACCATGCCGCCCAACTTATTTGATGCTTATCCATCCATGCGAGCCATAACTCCCATTCCTGAATATTTATCTGCCCATCACCTGAGGCTTCCATTCCGGCACATTCTGACACAAAAACCGGCAACCCTTTGCTCAATGCATAATCTGCCCTATCGCGCAAGCCCTGCTTATGGGTAGCTGCATAGAAGTGCAGTGTATACATTATATTATCATGATCCTTTATAGGATTGTCCGCAGCCAGATGTATATCCTGATCCCAATGCGGTGTACCTACAAGTATAATGTTCTTCTTATCTATATCCCTTATTGTTTTAATAATCTCTTCCGAATAGTTCTTAATTTCCTCCCACGCATCTTCGACAGGCTCATTAAATATTTCATAAATAATGTTTGGATAACCTTTATATTTATTAGCCACACGAGCAAAGAACGCTTTCGCCTCTTTGGCTTTTACAGTATGGCTATGCCAGTCTATAATAACATACATTCCATTTTCGATAGCAGCATCTACTACACGATCAAGACATTCAATGGCAAAATCTGGATTTTGGATATAGGCATTATCCGGATCCACACCGATAGCTGCACGCACAAGATTACAATTCCAGTCTTCATTTAGCCATTTTACAGTAGCTTCATTATAAAAACGCGGCCACCAATTATGCCATCCAAAACTAACACCTTTTAAAACGATAGGCTTACCATCTTTATTTACTAAAAATGTTCCCTTTACCGAAAGCTGCCCATTTTTGTCTACAAATGATTCTGTCCCCTTCTGTGCGAAAATGTAAGAAGCGGCTATAAGTAATCCGACAAGAATAGATAAATGTTTCATTAGATATCAGATGTTTACATCCAAAATTACTAAAAAAAATCAATTAAGTTATAAATAAAATTAGTAATCTTACTTCACCTATACTTTGTTTCTGTAAGGGTTAATTGCCATACTAACGGCAGGAAACATTTCCCAGATGAGAGATAAGAATAGTCAACAATCAATGATATACGACAGTAAATACTTAGATCACACACTTCCGTTTTATGGTTTATAAACAATTCATTAGGAAAAGAGAACAAAAAATAATTGCAAGTGTTTAAAAAACAGTAGGAATGATTGAATTTACACAAACAAGATAAACATATATGAGACTAGATGGAAGAAGAGAAAGCGACAATGTAGAAGACCGGCGAGGAAAAGGCGCAGGAGGTAAAGCTACATTGGGAATCGGAGGCCTTATTATTACCGGACTGATAGTTTGGCTAATGGGAGGCAATCCGTTAGAAGTTGTAACACAGCAAGTATCTCAAAGTACACAACAAGAAGGTACATATGTACCGACAGCCGAAGAAGAGGAAGCTGCTACATTCTCAAAAAGGATTCTGGCAGGAACAGAAGATGTGTGGACAGAAGTATTCCGTCAGAACGGACTGACATATACTCCACCCAAAATGGTATTATTCAGCGGAAGTGTACAATCAGGCTGCGGCAACGCATCTGCCGCTACAGGGCCATTCTATTGTTCTGCCGATCAGGCATTATATATAGACTTATCCTTCTTCAAACAAATGCAAACCCAACTGGATGCAGGAGGCGATTTTGCTTATGCATATGTTATTGCCCATGAGGTAGGACATCATGTACAACACCTACTCGGCACATTAGATAAAATTCACCGCGAACAGCAAAGGGTAAGTGAGAAAGAAAGTAATCAACTTAGCGTCAGGCTGGAATTACAAGCCGACTTCTATGCAGGTATCTGGGCATACTACGACAATAAGAATTTCACATCGATAGAGGATGGCGATATAGAAGAAGGGTTGAATGCCGCCACTCAGATCGGCGATGACCGCTTACAGATGCAAGCGCAAGGATATACTGTACCCGATTCGTTCAATCACGGTACATCCGCTCAGCGGGCACGTTGGCTAAAGAAAGGTTTGGAAACAGGAAATTTAGCGAACGGAGATACTTTTTCTATTCCTTTCTCGCAACTATAATTCCTATATAGATTATTTATTTTCGTATATAGGTAGAGGATATCCATATATGATTTTCGTAATAGAGAAATTTGTAATAATTTAGCTCTGTAAGTAGAAATTCGTATATGGAAACAGATAAAATACCGGAAGACCGCCTTTTTCAAAATAATTCGAAAGAAGAAATCAAACATTGGAGCCAACACCTGCAATATTTTCATTATATGCGAGGACGAGGAGGCCACAACTGTGAGGGAGATTCATTTAGTGTATATTTCAAATATACAGGAAGAGAGGATCTAATAGCTAAAATGCTCAGGATTGGTGTTGAGATGAAGAAACTCGAAGACGGCTTCATTGCCTTCGACCCATTAGAATCGTATTCATTCGACGATCTTGACAAACTTAAGATTACTATTTCTCAGTTCGGAGATTTAGAGCAACCTCAATATGTAGAAATATTCGGAAGTAAGGTTCATATATGGGTTATGGCAAATCAATTTGAAATATCTGTATCGGGCACAAAAGACGGTCAGACCTACAAAGTATCGACAGAGGATTTCACTGTCTGCCTTGCGCTGGAAAGTGAGTTTGAGAAATTAGGATGGAAATCTATATTAGATGATGATATTACAAAACAGGCGCATTGCATATCGGAACAAAAATACCCTGAACTATATTAAAAATAAAAAGGATAATTACAATAATTATCCTTTTCAAAATACTGATATAAAATCAATATTATTTCTTTGTAGCTTCGATAGATTTTTTACGGAATTCTTTTAAAGCTTTTTCAATTTCTAAAGAAGCTTTTCTTGCACGTGTTCCTGCTGCTTTGTTACCATTTTCGATTTGTGCTGCTGCATCTTTAGCAAAAGCTTCAAAACTTCCCTTTAATGTTTCTACTAGATTCTTCATGTTTTGTTTTATTATAAAATTTATAAAAAGATAATTCCTATCTAAAAACAAGTAATAATGACTAAAAGTTTAATGCAAGGTGAAATTAGTTGGCAAATGACCATATATTAACCTCTACTTTGTTGATAGCAGGCCAAGAATCAATAAATGCTAAAACTATAATTTGTCCTTATTAATGCATCGGCAAAATTATAAATAAAGTTGAAAGTACATTATAAAGTAGAGCAATAATTTGCGTGAATAAGCAAAACTAATTTCGAAAAAGCTCTCTACACAACATCTGCCGGAAACAGTTGACACATATTTAGAGAATAATTATTACATTTGGGGAATAAAAATCGATAAAATTTAACCTCTGTTAATAAAGAAAACCATGAAGAAGAATATAACAATTATCGTCCTGCTTTTATTATCAAGCTACGTTTTTGGACAAAACACTGAATCCACAATTTATGCGCTAAAAAAAGATATAGCCTATATACAAGCGACCGAAAAGGACGAATACCGTAAAGAACGCTGTAAGCTAGATGTTTATTATCCCGAAAACAAAAAGGACTATCCTACTGTAGTATGGTTTCATGGCGGGGGACTCGAAGGAGGAGCAAAAGATTTACCCGATGAATTAAAAAATAAAGATATAGCAGTTGTTTCTGTCAACTATAGACTTAGCCCCAGAGCTAAGAATCCGGCATATATAGAAGATGCGGCAGAAGCCATAGCGTGGGTATTCAACAATATAGAATCTTACGGAGGTAATCGCGACAGGATATACATTTCAGGGCATTCGGCTGGTGGCTATCTGGCACTAATAGTGGGATTGGATAAATCTTACCTACAAAAATACGGCATTGATGCAGACCGAATAAAAGGCCTTTTGCCAATAAGCGGACAAACTAATACACATTATACTATAAGGAAGGAGAGAGGTTTACCGATGAACCTACCTATAATAGACGAATATGCACCACTAAATAAGGCACGCGAAAACTGTCCTCCTACCTTATTAATTACAGGAGACCGTAAACTAGAGATGACTGCCCGCTACGAAGAGAATGTACATCTGGAGGCTATTCTCAAATCATTTGGCAACAAAGATGTAGTTTTGTGCGAACTCGAAGGATTCGATCATGGCTCTGTACGAGGCCCCGGTTGCTATTTGGTTATTGACTGGATAAGAAAGCACAATAAATAATGAGATTTAAATCAAGAGACGCCTTATTACATTAAAGATGATAAAACACCTCAATTTAATTTAACTAAATAAAGCTATATTTTTATATATTTATTTAAAAAATCAAGCCTATGCTTTAAAACATGTTAAATATTTTGTCTATTATAAGAATAGGCAATATTTTTGGCAAATAATTATCCTAGCCTAAAAGGATATGTTTTATTCTATAATTTAAATATATTTTATTTTTTTGTTAACCTCGATCTAGTAATGTACCTAAGCTATAAAACAGTTTTTTAAAAATCTCCCTTATGTTTGATAAAATAGAAAAAAAAATCAACTTTTTTATGAGTTTTTCTGCTAATAATTTGGCAGTTACTTCTATTTTGTTAGAGAGAGAGAGAGAGAGAGAGAGAGAGAGAGAGAGAGAGAGAGAGAGAGAGAGAGAGAGAGAGAGACCTATATTATAATAAATGGAGACATCTAGGTAAGCTCTACCTCTACCCGCGAGTAAAATATATAAAATATACATACGAGCAAAATGACCGTATGAAATGTAGTCCCCTTACATTTCATACGGTCATTTTGTCCTATCCGATACCTTCATCTAAAAACATTTTTCAAAAAATATTCTGTTTCAGATATTTACTAAAACATAGATATCCAAAGCTTCTATCGCCATTTATATTAAATATAAATGGCCAGAATAGTTATACCATGATTTTAAGCAGCTAGCTTAAATAAGCCTATAAAGAAAGAGTCCAATTTAATTATAATATTATGAAAATCAAAAAATCACTTCTTTTTTACGCTATTGCGATATTATGCGCAGTAGGTTATGGTACTACCAGCTGTAGTGAAGAAGGTGGGTATGAAGTAACCAAGCCGGTACAGTATTCCGATCCTTCACAACCTGTCGTCTTTTCAGATTTTACTCCAAAAGAAGGTGTTGTACGCACCTTAGTCTTTATTGAGGGAAGTAATTTCGGAACAGCCGTTTCGAACATTAAAGTAACTGTTGGAGGCATACCTGCTCCAGTCATCGGATCTTCGGGATCAAAAATCAGTCTTATGATTCCCAGACGCTCTAATGATGGTGATGTAAAAATTACTATTACAGGAGCGAACAATCAGGTAGTAGCTGAACATCAATTTGATGATCTTTTTACACTCCATTCTAGTTTGCAGGTTGGTACATTAACAGGAAAATCAGATCCGCAGACCAATAGTTCCAGCATCATCAACGGTTCTTTCGAAGAAGCCGAATTTCAACACCCATGGTGGCTGGAATTTGACAAAGACGAGGAAGGAAACAAAATACTCTATTGTATAGATGAAGAGAATCTGACCGCGTTACGAAAGATAAACCTGACGGACAAAGAAGTATCTACGGTATTTATGAAAGGCCAAGCCGGTGTTAGTCAAGTAAAATCGATGCTATTTGATACACCTACGCGAGACTCCCTATTCTTCGTAGACGATAACGGGAAAGGAAATTGGACTGACAGACATGCGATGCCGAATATGTATTACGCTCTCCGCAGCGAAAGTTTCAGAAAAGTTTACCCTTACTTATATGCCCAATGTTCTTATTCAGCCGTATCAATGAGCGACGGTACCATATTTTATAATACATGGCAATCGTCAGAAGTATATAAAGCACGCGTAACCTATGATGTGAGTGCCCAAATGTGGGATGGACAAGCATTATTCAATGTTAAATCCAATTCAAGCGATCATGTCTTTATGTGTAAACATCCAGACGACCTCTATGTATATATGAACGGTTTTAATGGAATATACAGATGCGTATACGATAAAACAAACAAAGTACTTATATCATCTGTCCTTCATGCCGGAGATCCAAACGGAGGAAGTGGATACGCAGATGCTCCAGGTTCTTCAGCACGCTTCAATCGCCCTCGCCAGGGAGTATTTGTGAAGAACAAAGAATATGTAAAAGAAGGAAAAGAGGATGTATATGACTTCTATATCTGTGATCACAATAACAATGCTATCAGAAAAATCACACCTGAAGGCGAAGTCAGCACATATGCTGGACGAGGCAGCGTAGATATTACGGGGAAAGTGTGGGGATGGATAGATGGTGAAGCACGCGAAACCGCCCAATTCCGGGAACCTTGTGGTATAGCTTATGATGAAGAAGACGAAACATTCTATATCGCCGACAGGGAAAACAAAAGGATACGTTACATTAGGGTAGAATAACGAAACGATAAAAATACAAAATATGAAAAAACACATTTTATGCATCATATGCTTATTCATATACGCAATAAGCGTATCCGCTCAAAAAAAGACTGTTGAGGTTTCCGGTATTATATCGGATTCGCAAGGAGAACCTTTGATTGGCGTAAGCGTTACTGTAAAAGATAAGCCCGGATTGGGGGTAATATCCGATACAGACGGAAAATATAAGATAAAGCTTGACGCTTTCCAATATCTTATTTTCTCCTACATTGGGTTTCAACCACAAGAACAGTTGATAAAAGATGAGAATCTCGTCCTTGATATTACTATGCAGGAGTCGAAAGAAACTGCTCTTGATGCAATTACTATTACAGGTACTGGCCCTCAGAAGAAAGTAACCGTTACAGGTGCTATTACTACAGTAGATGTTCAGACATTGAAGACTCCTGTTTCTAGCATCACTAACGCACTGGCAGGTAATGTGGCTGGTGTATTAGCAATGCAACGTTCAGGACAGCCTGGCCAAAACACATCTGAGTTCTGGATTCGTGGGATTTCCACATTTGGAGGAAGTTCTAGCGCTATGGTATTGGTTGACGGATTCGAACGCAGTATGGACGAACTCAACATAGAAGATATAGAATCATTCTCTGTATTGAAAGATGCTTCTGCAACAGCTATATACGGTTCACGCGGTGCCAATGGTGTTATATTGATCAATACCAAGAAAGGAGAAGCCGGAAAAGTAAAAATAGATGCTAAAGCCGAATATACATGGACTACCCGCACCAAAACCCCAGAATTTGTGGATGGTATGACTTATGCGGCCATGGCAAACGAAGCACGTACAACCCGCAACCAAAAAGCGGTTTACAGCGCTCAAGAATTGATGATGATCAACGAACAATTAGATCCGGACATTTATCCGAATGTCGATTGGATGGATCTTTTGCTAAAAGATGGTGCTCCTACTTATCGCGCTTCCGTGAATGTAAACGGCGGGGGATCCACGGCTCGTTACTATTTATCAGGCAGTTATCTTAACGAAGGTGGAATGTACCATGTAGACAAGACAATGAAGGAATATGATACAAATGCCAATTACCAACGTTACAATTACCGTCTGAATATAGACATGGATATTACACCAACTACTCTTATTCAAGTGGGTATTGGAGGTGCGTTAGAAAAAGCAAACCGTCCAGGAGCAGTCAATCCCAACGATATCTGGATATCCTTATTTAAATACAATCCGATATCGATACCTGTCATGTATTCAAATGGATATGTTGGTGTCTTGTCTAATCCGGAAACCGGTTCGTGGGAAGCTAACTATAATCCATGGGTAGCATCTACACAAACAGGATATACCGAAGTCTGGGAAAATACGATCAATTCTAACATAACTTTAAATCAGAAGCTAAATTTCATCACAGAAGGCTTGAAATTTATTGGGCGTTTCGGTTATGACACTTACAACTATAACTATATACAGCGCCGAAAAAGTCCTGAAATGTGGAGAGCCGAACGGTCACGCGATTCAAACGGAAATATTGTATTTAACCGCTTAGCTGCCGAACGTTTAATGTCACAGAATTCTTCAGCATCAGGTAATAGAAAAGAATTTATGGAAGGTGAATTGCAGTATAACAGGACGTTCAACGACACGCATAATGTAGGTGGAGTTCTAAAATATACACAGGATCATTATATCAATACCTCTAGCATTGGCTCAGATATTATGGAAGGGATCGCCCGCCGACATCAAGGATTGGCTGGAAATGTTTCCTATGGATACAAAAACCGTTATTTTGTGAATTTCAATTTCGGATATAATGGTTCTGAAAACTTTGCAAAAGGTCACCAATTCGGATTCTTCCCGGCCTATTCAGCAGCTTGGAATATAGCCGAAGAACGTTTTATAAAAGACAATATTGATTGGCTTGGCATGTTCAAAATACGCTACTCTTATGGTAAAGTAGGTACAGACAACTCGTCTTCACGTTTCCCTTATCTAGCTAATTTCGGAAATTACACACGGTCAACAGGTGCAGGAGACCAAGAACCTTCTTACAACTGGGGAGACATGAATAGCTATTTCGGCTATTCGGGTCTGACTTATACAAAAATATCTTCGAATAATGTGACTTGGGAGGTAGCGAAAAAACATGACCTGGGACTTGATTTATACTTTTTGGGAGACAAGTTAGGCCTAACAGTGGACTATTTCAACGAAAAGCGCGAAGGTATTTATATGGACAGATACTATTTGTCTGATATGGTTGGTATTCAAGGAGGTACTGCTGCTGCAAATGTTGGTAGTGTTAAAACCGAAGGATTTGACGGTAACTTCAAATTCGACCAGAAGATAGATAAAGTAGGTTTCCAGATACGCGGAAACTTCACATACAGCAAAAACGAAATTACAGAAGCCGACGAAATGGTAAATCGTTATCCATATCTTCGCCGTACAGGATACCGCGTTGATCAGGCTAAAGGTTTAATTTCTTTAGGACTTTTCAAAGATTATGATGATATCCGCAACAGTCCTCGACAAGATTTTGGAGATGCCAGAGATGTTATGCCTGGAGATATTAAATACAAGGATGTAAACGGTGACGGTATTATCAATAACAATGATGTTGTACCAATTGGTGCCACAACACGTCCAAATCTAATTTATGGACTAGGTGTCTCTGCCAACTGGAATGGTTTCGACTTCAATCTGCATTTCCAAGGTTCGGGAAAATCTAGTTTCTTCGTCGACGGCTTTACTATATATCCATTCAGCCAAGGAGAAGTAGGCAACATTCTAAAAGACATGGCGAACGCGAACCGCTGGATTCTGGGTGTAAACGAAGATCCGAACGCCGAATATCCACGCCTGAGCTATGGGGGCAATGCTAATAATTACCGACCGTCTACATACTGGTTGCGTGATGGATCCTACCTACGTTTGAAAACGCTGGAATTAGGCTATACTTTGCCGAAAGCATTTACTACTAAATTATTTTTGGATAGAGTGCGTGTACATTGTATAGGACAAAATATATTGACATTCTCAAAGTTCAAATTGTGGGATCCAGAAATGGGTAGCTCTAACGGGCAATCATATCCATTGGGTAAAACAATTACATTTGGATTAACTGTTAATATTTAAAAAGAAAATTATGAAAAAGAAATCTATTATATTAAGTATTATAGTGTGTTTGGGAACTTGTTTCCAATCCTGTTCGGATTACCTGAGCGTAGAACGTTATTTCAACGACAGGCAGGATATAGAACGCATCTTCAACAGCCGTGACTATACCGAACAATGGTTGGCAAACGCCTATTATCAATTGCTTTCTTTCAATCTTGAAATAGGACATGTGCGGTTTACTCTCTCAAATTATTCGGATGATATGATTTTTACAGAAGGAGGTGCAGGAATATCCTTCTCTGATTATAAATTCGGTAAATATGGTCCGCAATATGGAGGAAACGCAGGCGACCTTATCTCTCGTCCATGGGATCAGTCTTACGAAGGAATTCGTCAAGCATCTATTTTCCTCAAATATGTTCATCCAGGGGATGAAATCACGAATGAGATGTACAATGATTACAAGGGACAAGCTTACTTTATTCGTGGATATCTTTATTGGTTATTATTACGTAAATATGGTCCTATTCCAATACTTCCTGATGAAGGCCTTGATTATGAAGCTCCTTATTCAGAATTGGCTTATCCGCGAAATACCTATGACGAATGCGCAGAGTATATATCCGAACAGATGCTACTAGCAGCAAAATTCCTAGAAAGTAATCGGAATACACGTAGTGCTTCTCGCCCAACCAAAGGTTCAGCATTAGCTGTTCGTGCCAAAGCATACCTATATGCAGCAAGTCCTCTAATGAACGGAAATACTGAAATGGCAGAATTTATTGATGATAAGGGAAAAAATCTTATATCTCAGGAATATGATGAAAGCAAATGGGCTAAGGCAGCAGCAGCAGCCTTAGACGTAATCAAGCTGGGTAAATATCAGATCTATGTAGCACCTAAGCGTAAGAATGGTGATTATTGGGGTGCTTATCCTATATCAATAGATCCGCCTCACCATAATGTTTATTCGGAGCAAGACTGGCCAAATGGTTGGAGAAACATCGATCCGCTAGATTCATACCGTTCTTTATTCAACGGAGATCTCTATGTAGCTGAAAATCCCGAATTGATTTTTTCTCGTGGTGACAACCAGTTGAACGATGAATACGGAATCGGATCTATGGCACGCCACCAAATGCCTGTAAGTAAAGGAGGTGGTTGGAATTGCCATGGTATTACAGGTAAACAGTGTGATGCTTACGCAATGATTGATGGAAAGCCGTTTGATCGTGAAACAGCTCCAAATGGATTTACTACACGAGATGGGGAATATCCTTACCTGAAAAGTAATGTGTGGCTAGAATATGCTAATAGGGAACCTCGTTTCTATGCATCTGTCGCCTTTAGCGGAGTAGTTTGGCCATGTACGAGTGCCAATGCTGCAGAAAATAGAAATTTCCAGATTTTTTATTACTATGGCGAAAGTGAAGGCCGAAAGATCATTAGTTCTAACGACCGCTGGATCCCTACTGGTATAGGAATGATGAAATATGTAAATCCAAAAGAAAGTTACAACAACGGAACAGTATATCCAAAAGTAGATCCAACGATACGTTATGCCGATATCCTATTGATGTATGCCGAAGCTTTGAATGAACTGACAACAACCTATCAACTACCTTCTTGGGACGGAAATGAGACCTATAACATTTCTCGCGATGTGGCTGAGATGAAGAAGTCCATCCTTCCAGTACGTTTACGTGCAGGATTACCGAACTATGATGATATAGGTACCGATGATCCATACAATAACCCTAGTGAATTGAGGAATGCTATCAAGCATGAGCGCCAAGTTGAATTCTTAGGAGAGAACCAACGCTATTATGATCTCCGTCGTTGGATGGATGCACCAAAAGAAGAAAGTGAAATGATCTACGGCTGTAATACAACAGTTCCGAAAGAATACCGTGAATATTTTTACGAACAAGTGGTAGTCCCAAGCACTCAAACTTCATGGTCGCAGAAAAAATATTTCTGGCCAGTTGCTTATGCTGAACTACAAAAAAATGCCCGCTTGACACAAGCTCCGGGTTGGCCTTCATTTGACTAATATAGACACGAAAAAGTAATAAATGTATTCTTTTCAATCAAGTAATTAAAAAATATTCAAATATGAAAAAACTATATTTTTACATGACCATATTTGGTACGCTCCTTTTCCTCGTTGGGTGCAATGATGAATGGAAGGACGAACTATATACCAGTATGGTATCGCTAAAAGCTCCGATTAACAGGGATGACGTATCTGTCATCTATTTAAGATATAAACCAGAAGGAGAAGTTACCTATAAGCTACCTGTTATCGTAAGCGGATCGCTTACTAATAAACAGAACTATAGCATACGCATTGATGTAGACAATGACACATTAGCTATTTTAAACCAAGAGAAATATACAAATCGAACTGACTTGTATTATAAGCAATTGCCTTCATCTTTCTATGAATTCCCTTCACAGGTTTGTCATATCCCTGCCGATTCTAATGTGGCTCTTTTTAATATCAATTTCAAGTTCTCAGGACTTGATTTAGTAGAGAAATGGGTATTGCCTGTAACTATAATACCTGATGCCTCCTACTCTCTTAATACTTATAAAGGTAGACAAAAAGCCTTACTATGGGTAATGCCTTTTAACGACTATTCTGGCTCATATAGTGCTACCAGTATGTATGTATACTTTGGTAACAATACCACTAATTACATGACTGCCAGCACACGCGAAGCAAGAGTAGTAGATGAAAGCACAATTTTCTTCTATGCTGGAATAACAGAAGAATTAGCAGAGAATAGAGGTCAATACAAAGTTAAATGTAAGTTTCAAGAACCTTCTGAAGTAAACGAAATAATAGATGACAAAACAGGAGAAGGAACTGGACTATTCATAAAAAAAGGTCAGTTAGAGTTAAGCGCGGATAATCCGAATATAAATTTTCAGATTATAGGAAATCCTACTTACGAAATCAAGGAAGAGAAAGATATTGATCGCCCTCATATGATTAAACGTTTCTTTACGTTGACTATGGAATATAAATATGAAGATTACACTTCTTCCAGTACAAGTATGATATTCCCTTATAGATGTAAAGGTACAATGCTAATGCAACGTAATATAAATACATTAGTGCCGGATGAAGATCAAGCCATACTCTGGTAAAAAATAAATTCTATTTCTAATACGGCTAATGGAACTAAATATCCATTAGCCGTACTTTTTATTATAAACAAACCTAGCTATTTATCTAATCTACTATTCTCTATTGAATAATATCTGAGTAAATTATTATACGTTATATCAATAGCCTTACACTTCTTCACTCGCTTATTTCCCATATATAACAATTTTATCTACAATTATACTTCATCAATAAATACATAAAACCTAATCAATACTTTATATGCAAATTTCATATTCATTTCCTACTTCTGTTTTAATTAATTGGATTTATTTGTAATTAGATTACCTTAAACGTGTAATTGAATTACCCTCATAACCATCTCTTTATCAATATATTTTAATTTTATATTTTATTAAGCGGATGGATTGACCTGTAATTAGTCTTGGTGTTGTATTTGTATAAACAGCTCTTATTCTTGCTCTTGTTTGTGTTATTATATAATAATAAGCCATAATAAAAAGAGTCCCTGCATCTTTCGATACAGGGACTCTTACTTTAAAACGGCGGTAACCTACTCTCCCACTTTTACGCAGTACCATCGGCACGTCCGGGCTTAACTTCTCTGTTCGGAATGGGAAGAGGTGGAACCCCGGTGTTATAACCACCTGAATGTCTTTTTAATTAATAATGGAAGCTGAGAG
>JBKEBA010000005.1:0-15827 GCA_047972895.1 Dysgonomonas sp. | reverse complement strand
GGCGGGGCGAACAAATATTAAAACAAAGAAAAAAGATCAAAGAAAAGACAATCAAACAACGTAGAAACAGATATGAATCCGAAAAAATATTGGAGTCAATTACACAAAACTAAATATTTTTCGTTTTGAACGTCCTCCCCAAAAAAATAGAGGACTTGAAAACCGAAAATATGAATCAATTTAACTATGTTTGAAATGTAAAACACTTAAGCACTAGTGGTGCACTTTAGTTTGAAGACATACAATCAATAACACTGTCTTATCCCAAACCTCCAAAGATCTGCTCCATGGTTTGAAGGTTCTGCATAATGACAAATGGTATATTTGCGGAGATTTAGCCTTGAGTGAAGGACAGCTACCTCATAAGTTAATAAATTCTTCCCCTGATGATACAGACTTTCAACTTCTTGCAAAAGCGTCAATCTTATTAGTTCAAGATCGACTAGAACAGCCGATAATAATTACGACCGGGTTTCCTTATTCAACTTACTATATCTATAAAGATAAAGCAATTGAATTCTTTAAAAGGACCCATTTACTAGATTATGATGCATCTACTCATAATGCGGGGAATAAAAAAAAAGTTGTACTGGATGTACAGAAGGTCGAAGTTATTCCAGAGATTGTAGGATGTACAATCGCAATACGTAAAGGAGAGCCTAAGGCTTCAGGAAGCTTCTTTGTTTTTAGTTGTGGTTTTGGAACATTCGAGTCTATTTTAAGTACAGATTCGGGCATCATAGAACAGACGATGGTCAGTACACATGGAATTCGTTATGCTGTAAATCTGATGATAAACGAATTAAGGAGTAAGTATTATCTGGAACTGAGAAATGTACACCAGCTTGACGATGCCTTCCAACGTGGATACATTTTTCTAAATCGTCAGAATATAGATTTAAGAGAAATTCGTAAAAGTGTGATTCAGACGTACTATCAAGAAGTCGTCTCTCCTAATCTCCGTAATATTATTAATGATTCCAATCTTGTGAAAACGAATCGTATTTACTTATGTGGCGGTGCTATGTATTATCAAGAGTTAGTCGACTGTTTCATCGCAGAGTTTGGGCATTTTACTGAAATAACTGTATTGGATAATCCAGAAACATTGGCAAGTAAAGGGTATGCTCTTAATTCATTGCGAGCAAGTGGCAAACCTAAATCAGCAATTGGTATTGATATAGGCAATGCAACTACAATCGTGACGAATTTTGTAGGTGAATAGTATAAATACAGAGCATGAAAAAATGTTTCTAATCAAACGAAAGAAAGTCAAAATAATTAAAGAAGATGTTGCAGAAGTAGTTGTATTAAATAAGGATATAATTGTTTTGGGTGCATTTCGTTTTACAGGAAAGCAAAAGGGGGCCTTCTTTGTAAAGGGTACAGCAACGATAGATCTTTCTGCGAGCGTGGAAGGAGACGTAACTGCGATGGACTGTTGCATCAAAGGTCTAGTTGAAGGAAATGTGCGTTGCGCAAATAATTTATGGCTAGGAAGCTCAGCTATTATCAAAGGTTCAATCATGGCCCAAAAAGCTGTAATGGAAACTGGATGTAAAGTTAATGGAGCTGTATTATTAGCATCGAAAGTAGAAGCTTCTACATTAGTTGCTAAAATAATAGAAGCTGAAAAGATTATATTAAAGAGGGATACATCCGAAATTCAAGAGATCTTTAGTTCAGAAGCAGACATCCCGATAAAAAGTCCTTTTATTCCCAGCATTAAGAATTTGACGAAAGAACAGAAAATTATAAATGTAAACAAGCCTGAATCATCTCCGATGCAACTTGTAGATAAAAATGATGATTGGTGGTGAAATCGTTTGCAGAAAAGGTATTAGAGAAAAACTTTGTTTTGGAGAGGGGGGGACATCCCTCCTTCTTTCGTTTACCAATCTATATTGGAGTCGCTAGCTTTACTCGGACAAAAATAAAGGATTAATTTTATCACAAAACACAATTATTATTATGTCCAAAGAAGTAAAGTACAGCCGAGAGTTTAAGTTAGATGCTTTAAACCTCTTACAGGAAGGCAAAAGTCTAAGCGAGATCTCCAAGAGTTTATTTAGCACGGGCTGTTATAAATAAACCCTCGCTAATCCTCGCAGATGAACCGACATCCAGCCTTGATGATAAAAATTGCAAAGAAGTTATAAAGCTGCTTTGCTACCAGGCTGAAAAGCTTCATGCAGGGTTGATAATTGTCACACATGACAACAGGCTTATTCCGGATTTCTCAAAAATTGTTCATTTAGAATCTTAAAAAAACAGACATGAATATTATACAATTCAACTTCAAACAAATAAAGAGCCGCCCGTTATCCTCGGGTAAGCATGTTATCCTTTGTTGGACTAAAAGTTCAAAACATAGGAATCATACCGAAAGCTGGAATTAATATCGCACCCCAAGCAGTTAAAGGCGGAGATGAAAAAGCAAAAATAGGATTTCAAGGAGGTGTCGGCGTTAATTTCCTTACAGGTCTATCTGGTTTTTCAATTTAACCCGAGTTGAACTTCATTAATAAAGGTACTTCACTAAAAACATCTTCAAGAAGAGAAAAGCTAAATCTTAACTATTTAGAATTTCCGGTTTTGGCTAAATACAGTTTTGGACCTGTATACCTAAATGCTGGCCCGTCCTTAGGATTGCGCTAAGGACAAGGTAGCAAAGAAAAAGCTGGATATAGAGCTATGAAGAAATTAGATCTCGGATTACAAATGGGAGGTGGTCTTGCAATTCCTGTCGGATTAGGAAAGGTTATTCTCGATGCTCGTTATGTACTAGGACTTACTAATATTTCTGATGTAAAAGGAGCCAATATTAAAAACAGGGGAGTTGTTATCTCTGTCGGCTATACAATCCCTGTTAATCATAAAGCCTTATTCTTACAGATTTACTGATGCTAGAGGTATCCTCAACTTTTACAATGTAGATATTATTTCCTAAGTTTAATGACTCCTCATATTGGGTATCATTAATCATATTTTTCCGATGAATAAGTCGTCCTTGTAAATCATACACTGAAACAGTATTGATTGTATTCTCAACTCCCCCCATCCAATACCTAAAACGGTTGCCTCAAAAGGTGCTGAGTGTTCACTTAACTGCTGATCTTTATCAAAAGCGAAAAGCTTTCTTTTTTACTGATTAAATTGAATTATATAACTATAAAAATGAAGTGTATAAGAAGTATATTCAAAATTCATTTCTTTCTGCTGACAATTTCCAAGTCGTAATTTTTTTTTAGAGTGTTAAATATCCTAAGCAGTTATATAACTATAGAGTATTAAAAAGTTATAACAGGTTACTCATTTGTCTAAATTCCAAACAAATAACCTGTTATTTATAAATTCCATCAAAAACGAAAATTAATATTCAATCTGAAGATTAATGTATTCGAATAATCCCATATTATAGGTCGTATTCTTATAAATTATTCCCAGATAATATTGTCCCGACTCCCAAGCTTTCAGACCATCAATCGGATTCCCGGCTGGAGTCTTATTATCTATATCAGCTCCAATCTTTAGCTTTGGCTTACGAAGAGTGATGGGTGTGGTTGATCTATCAGTCGTTGTTGAGAATGATCCCGAGGCGGGAACTCCTATATGTTGCGCAACATCCACAACGATCACTTTGGAGTAATCTATTGCCTCAAGTGTTTCCGGTCTATGATTGTGTTTTTTATTGATGAGTACTATTATAGCTTTACCATCTCCTTTGAGTCCGGAAACCGCAGCCCTAGCGTTCAATAGTTCATCTTTGCTTATGCGTAGATCGGTTTTATCAGGATTGGCCGTATTGTATATTTCCCTAAGGATTTTGTAATTGTTATCTACTGTACCTGCGTAAAATGAGAAAAGTTGAGGATCAACAGGAAGGTTGGCAGCCAAGTATAAGGTAATAGCTCTTTTTTCTTCAAGGGTTGTTCCATTTTGATCTTTAACGATGATTATAAAATCGTACTTTCCCTCAACTGCGTCTGTGGGGATATTAAAATGCTCATGTATAAGTGCGTTTTTAACATTTTGATATTGCGGCCAGGTTTTCTCGAAACTCCAAGCCTTCTCATAAGTTTCATCTGGTCTAGGCACAATTTTTATCCCAATACTATCAATTTTAGTTGCTGCTAATATTTCAGCATTGAAATGAAAATCCTTTGCTATAGTTCCTATTTCGTTATTATTCAATCCAATTTCAATGTTAGTGATTTTTGCGGTTTCCTTTGGTTCTTCATTTTCAGGATCATCCTTGTCACACGAAGTAAAAAATACACTAAGGATAAATAGTGGTAAAAAAATGAATTTGGATTTACTTAACATTGTTCTCATAAGAAATAATTTATTTGATTATTAAAAAATTTATTTGTCTATTCTAGTATTTTAATCTTCTATATCTATATCGACAGGAATATGTAAATACATCATTTTTCTATTCCCCTTTTTTCTAATATCATGTTGCCTCACAAGGATACTATTCAGTGACTATGTCCATTCTGTAGTCCTATGCAATAGATGAAAGCCAGCCCTGATAGAATTAAAATAATATTTACAACCAGATTCTTCTTGGTGGTAGTGCGTATTACTTCAGGAATTAAACTCCCTGTAGCAAGATAAATAAAACCTCCTGCGGCTATAGGCAGCATGTATATCGAAAAATGGCCTACCTGAGCTCCGATCCAAAGAGCTATTACTGTTCCCAATATTGCTGTACAGGCTGAAATAAAATTTAATAGCAAAGCTTTACGTTTATTAAATCGGGCACGGAGCAATATGCCAAAGTCACTGATTTCCTGAGGTATTTCATGTAAGATTATACCTAGTGTTGTAGCCAGACCCAGTTCCGGACTGAACATCCATGTAGCACCAATGAGTACACCATCCACAAAATTGTGTATTCCATCGGCATAGAGGCTCAAATATCCATATGGCTTAATAGTCTTTTTGTTTCCATGGCTGATATGTAATAATTGTTCCAGTATAAAAAACACAAAGAAACCTCCGAGGATAAGCCACGAAGTTAATCTGGCTGATTCCATGTGAAAATAAGATTCCGGCACAAGCTGAAAAAAAGCATTTCCGAGTAAGGTCCCTATAGCGAAGCAAATCAGCAGATTTAATATTCCGCTTAATTTGTTCGATTTAAAATATAAAAGAAATACCCCGACAAATGACAGGGCACTGACAAAACATGCGCTTAATATCGCATATAAAGCATTATTAATTTCCATATCTGTAGTTGTAATTTTAATTTATTTAATAACGCGTACCAGTTCTGCATCATATAGCATATACATCAAATGGTAAGGGTCATTTCTGTTTAGTCGTAGAATTCCTTTTATTTCAATATATTTATCTGTTTTGACTCGCTTTAGTTCCTTGTGGCCTTTTTTTACAAATATCTCCATAACGGTTTCTATACCTCCCGTGCCACAGAAGAAACACATGTTTGACGGAGATTTAGAAAGGGCAAATATTTTGCCTTCCATATCAATCGGTACATAAAAACCTTTAATCGATATCTCTTTATTGTTGAGAGCTTCAATGCTCGCTCCAAAACGTGCTACATCATAATATCCATCCAACGCTTTAACATAGCTGCGTTTCCACGTTACGTCATTTAATGCCTGCCAGGCAATCGATTTCTGTGCTTTTACCGAACAGAAACAACAAGTGAGGATTATGGCAAAAAATACTTTTTTCATTGACTAAGTGTTTTTGATATATTTGTTTTGATTGCTTTGATAGCAGGAATGACTGCGGCAACGATACCAATGATCAAAGAAGCGATCAATAAAGAAAGATCCGTAGGAGTTACCCATTGTTGCAATGTGTAATTAAAGTTATTATCAGTATAGGTAGATAGAGCTAGCATCACAAAACGGCTGGTCACAAATCCGACTATGTATCCGATAACAGCAAAACTGATCCCTTCCAGAATAACGATAGCAAACAACCGGAATCTACTTCCCCCCATAACGCGTATTAAAGCCAACTCATATTTTCTTTCTTTTAAGGAGTTTAAGAGAGAGATAAATATACTCAAAGCTGAGATTAGGATTATAAATCCGCTTATATAAGTCAAGGCTTCTATCCCAACCCCCAATAAGGAATATAGGCGATTTATTTCCTGCACCGGAGATGCAGCCTGCATATTTGTCGACTTATTGATCAGCCGTGGCAAGGTGATAGCACCCATCGGACTTTGATACTGGATCAGCAAAGATGTTATTTCTTTAGAATGCTCCCCTTCTTCATGTTCATGTTCCTCCTCGCTGTGATCACAATCTGTATCATGCTCGTGCTCATGTCCCCCATCCGTATCATGCTCATGACCTTTTTCTGCCTCGTTATGCTCATGATGATGCTCATGGCTATCATGTATTTTCCATACACTCTCAATATTGGTTAAGATCAATTGGTCGAGCACCGTTCCTGTTTCTTTAAAGATGCCCGTTACTGTATAAGGAGTACTCTCATGTACATCATCTGACTCTGCCGATAAACCGTGTACTCCTGCAAATTGCCGACCTATTGCTAAGCCTGTTTTTGAAGCAACTTTCGAACCTATCGTTACCTCAAAATCTTTTTGCCACAAGCTTCCCGCTTCTAATTGCCCCTGATAGATATCAGGATATGCCTTATTGGTTCCAACTATCCGGAATCCGTTAAAGTTATCTCCAAGGGCAAGAGGAATAGCCTGTTTTATCAATGGGTTCTTACTCAGTTCTATTGCCTCGCTATAATCTATATTTCCGGTTGGATAGTCCACATGGTAAATCCCGGATAGTATCAGTTGTAGAGGGCTACCTTTAGCTCCTACAACAAGATCTATTCCTCCGGCATTTTTATCCATCTGGTTCTCAAAAGATTCTTTAAGGAGGAAAGCCAAAGAAATAATGGTAACTCCGGTTGCAAAAAGGATTATATTCAAAACCGAGGATATCGGACGGCTCTTTATTTGTTTGAAGTTGAATTGTATAATATTCATGTCTGTTTTTTTAAGATTCTAAATGAACGATTTTTGAGAAATCCGGAATAAGCCTGTTGTCATGTGTGACGATTACCAACCCCGCCTGAAGTTTTTCAGCCTGGTAGCGAAGCAGATTTATGGCTTCTTTACAATTTTTATCATCAAGGCTGGAGGTCGGTTCATCTGCGAGGATTAGCGAGGGCTTATTTATAACAGCCCGTGCTATAGACAGGCGTTGTAATTCTCCTTGGCTCATTTCATTTGTTTTGCGGTTCCGGCAATGACTTATATTCAATGTATCGAACAAGCTATCCAGATACACATTATCTATAGATAGCTTATTGAGGGATGCTGCCATCTTTAAATTTTCCTCTGCTGTTAACGATTTTATAAATTGAGGCGTTTGAAAAACAATTCCGATTTCCCGTCCTCTATATTTATCCAACTTGGTACCTCTTAATTGAGCAATGTCATTTCCTTTTATCAAAATACTTCCCCTTTTGGGTGTAACCAAACCTGCAATCAGGTGAAGCAATGTTGTTTTCCCACAACCCGACGCTCCGGTGATAAGTAAATGCTCTCCCTTTTCACACACAATATCCGGAAAAACAAACGTATAATCCTTATTATAAGAATATTGAACATCATCTGTAACTAAACTTTTTTCCATAACCAATAAAATTTTCAACAAATGTAATTATTTTTTCATATTTGCAACACAGTTGCAAATGAATTTATATTACATTTGCATCATTGCTCCATTTTAGATTAAAATATACCATTATGGAATCTGTCAAAGAAATATTACATAAGAATAATTTAAAAGGAACATCAGCCCGTGTCGCCATTTTGAATACGATTATAAGTAGTGAGGATCCTTTGAGTGAATCCGATATAAAAAAAAGAATACATGAAATTGACCGGGTAACCTTCTATCGCTCGATTAAAAGTTTATTGGATACAAAAATTATTCAGGGTATGATCACTCAAGGAAAAATAATCAAATATACTTTCTGTCACGAAAATCATAGCAGTGAAACAGCAATCCGGTTTTATTGTACTGAATGTCAAAAACTGACAGATGTGGAGATAGAAGCCCAGCTCCCTGTTGTTCCGCAAGGATATACGGAAAAGACATGCAGTATAACTATAACCGGAATTTGCAAAGCATGTAATAATTCAGATGAAGAACAATAATGGTTTTTGTAATCTAACATCAAAATATAAAAGGGTTAATAATGGAAGAGATCAAATGTGAATATAAATTAATTGAATTCTATGCAAGTTGGTGTGCCCCATGCCGCACATTCGAGACCACGACTGCCTCAATAGAGAAGAAAAATGAGAACCTGAATATTCAAAGAATAGATATAGATTCCCATCCGGGTCTAGCCCTACAGTTTGGAGTTCGCTCTATACCTGCATTGACACTTCTTAGAGGAGAAACTGAAATTTGGAGACATTCAGGTCTGATATCCGAACCTGAACTGGTCTCTGTATTAGCAAGGCATTTAGATAATAAATAAAACAAGATGGAAGCAAGCAATCTATTTTATGGGATACTAGCTGCATTAGGCTATGTATTACTACAATCGCTGTTTATTGTTGGTGTGCGAATAGCTGCCGATGACAGCACTGAAATTCTACCCAACGGAAAACAAAGAGATCGTATGGGGATGATATTATATCCGGTTTTAAAATACCTGAGCCGAACAAAACAGGAAAAAATATACTATGAGGGTTCTCAGTTTACGAGTCTAGTCGGTAAGATTCGGATTGCGATACCTGATTTGGATATGATTGAAGGAGATGGCCGATTGAAAATTATAAGCAGGGGGCGGTCTTTAGGGATATATTCTAATAAGATAGAAGATACACTCTATCACATTGACAACAGGGTAAAGATAGAGATGGAAGAGGGACTACTTCGGTTTTACAGAATGGACGAGCAATACCGACTCAATAAATACCTGCGGAAACCTATTCTTCAATGCCCTATCTGTATGTCTTCAGTCTGGAGTATACCCAGTTATTGGATACCCATTATATATAAGTTCGGCTTTAATATGGAAGTACTATATCTGGGAGCGGTTAATATCTGTGTGGTAGCTTGCGTCAATGCCCTGATCTGGATGAAATTCAAATCCATGCAAAAATCAGTATTATAAAACGAATTATCTAATCAAACAATGAAGGGCAAGATACCCGTGACAATTATAACCGGTTTCCTCGGAGCCGGAAAGACTACTCTTATCAATAACCTGATAAAGAAGCATCCCGAGAAAAAGTTTGCTATTATCGAAAATGAATTTGGAGAAATTAGCTTGGACGGGAGTTTTATTATCGGAGCTGACGAGAATATATTCGAACTCTCCAACGGGTGTATCTGCTGTTCGTTGAATACTGATTTTTATGAACTGATCTATAAATTACAAACAGGAGGTTATGATTTTAACCATTTATTGATTGAAACAACGGGTATAGCCGATCCTACATCGATCGTAAATGCTTTTCTTTCGGATTATGAGATTATAGAACGATTTACGATTGATGCTGTGGTCTGTCTGGCGGATGCTATCAACATTGAAGATTTGATAGACTCGGAACCGGAAGCCCGTAAGCAATTGACTATCGCTGATATCATTCTGCTGAACAAAATAGACTTGGTAAGGCAAGGTTACTGTGATGAGCTAATAAGTAGAATACATGATTTTAACCAACTGGCAACGATATATCCGACATCACAGGCAGATATTTCACAATTGGAGCTTCTGGATACCCACCAGTATTCAGGCAGGAAAATAGAACAATCCGTCTCCTCTTTTAAAAATCTTGCCTTTCTGGGAAGTAATAATCTAAAGCATGATATCAAATCAATCGGAATCTCCATTCCCGGAGATCTGGACTTTGAGCGTTTCCGATTCTGGTTCGAGACAATCCTCTTTTTTGCCAAATATCGGCCATACCGTGTAAAAGGGATTCTTAGTTTCAAAGATGTTCCGGAGAAATGCATCCTGCATGCAATAAAGGATAATTATGTCTTTGAAAGGGGAGATCTATGGCAGCAAGATGAAGATCGTTATTGCAAGCTCGTATTTATCGGTCGTAATCTGGATAATCTGGAAATAGAAGAAAATATATACAAATTAAGAGCAGAATAATTTAAAAAAATGATGAACAAGATACCAGTAACAGTCTTAAGTGGCTTTTTAGGAGCCGGAAAGACAACCATATTAAATCATATACTCAATAACCGGGAGAATATGAAAGTAGCTGTCATAGTCAACGACATGAGCGAAGTCAATATCGATGCACAGTTAGTGGAAAAAGGTTCGGCACTTTCCCGCACAGAGGAAAAACTGGTACAACTCAGCAACGGCTGTATATGTTGTACTCTGCGCGATGATCTGGTAAAAGAAGTAACCCGCTTAGTTGAAAACGGCAAGTTCGATTATCTGCTAATAGAAGGAACGGGTATCGCAGAACCTATGCCGATAGCCCAATCATTCAGCTATGCTTTCGAAGATCTGGGTGTTGATCTGACTAAAATTTCGCGTCTCGATACAATGGTAACTGTTGTCGATGGCTTTAATTTTTATAATGACTTCGGATCATCCGAAACATTAACAGACAGGGATCCTGATAATACAATCAGCGAACGTTCCATTGTAGACCTCCTCGTGGAACAGATTGAATTTGCGAATGTCATCGTACTGAATAAAGTAGACCTGATATCGACGCATCAACAGGAAGAGATGAAACGTATTATCCGAAAACTAAATCCGGATGCAAAGATTATTCAAGCTGATCATGGAAAGATTGATCCGAAAGAAATACTAAATACCCATTTATTTGATTTTGCTGGGGCTGCTCAAAGTTCGGGTTGGCAGAAAGAACTACAGAATAAACATACTCCCGAAACAGATGAATACGGCATCGGCTCGTTTGTATTTCGAGAGCATCGTCCTTTACATCCCAAAAGATTTAAGGAATATTTAAGCAAAAACTGGGATGCAGGCATTGTCCGCAGCAAAGGATTCTTCTGGCTGGCAAGCCGAAAGAATGAGGCTTTATTACTGAGTCAGGCCGGAGGTTCTATCGTGGTGGAACGTATCGGTTCATGGTGGGCTTCTTTTCCAACAAAAGAAAGAAATCAACATCCTTCGTTTCAGGCAAATGAAGAATATATATTGAGTCGTTGGGATAAAACATGGGGTGACCGTATGAATGAGATTGTATTTATCGGGCAGGATATGGATGAAAAGAAAATCAGAGAAGAAATGGAATACTGTCTTTGTACGGACATCGAATACAATGCTTATCAGAATGAATTATTGACAGATAATAACTGGGACTTTTTATAAAAAAAATATTTAATGAGATTTACTTATACACTACTGACTTTGGTTTTATGCTGTTTCAATCTATCAGCTCAATCTTCACTCAAAATCAGCGGGTTTGTGATGAATGAAGATAAGATGCCAATAGAGGCAGTATCTGTTTCTGTGACAGGAAATAATAACGTGACACATACTGACCGGAATGGTTTTTTTGAACTTACTCTGCCAACTTCGGGTACTATAACTCTCCATATTGATGCTCTGGGATATTTTCCACAGTCAACACAATTAAGAGTAAGCAATAATATACGCCGAGACTTTATTCTCAGAAAGAATAATATAGAACTGGAAGAGGTCATCGTCAGCGGAAACAATAAGAGAAGTCTTCAAATGAAATCGGCTCAAAATCTCGTTCAGGTTGATAAATCATATATCGAAGATAATTTCTCCGGTAGCCTAATGCAAAGTCTCGAGAAAATACCGGGAGTCAGAGCCATGACTATCGGCTCGGGACAGTCCAAGCCTGCTATCAGAGGACTTGGCTTCAATAGAATGATGGTTACCGAGAACGGAATCAAGCACGAAGGACAGCAATGGGGTGAAGATCACGGTTTAGAAATAGATCAGTTTTCGGTAGATGATATTGAAATATTAAAAGGTCCGGGTTCTCTATTATACGGAGGCGATGCCATAGGTGGAGTTATCAGTTTACGCAATAATTATGTTCCTTCAGCTAAAACCGAAGGAAATATAAATCTGTATGGCAGAAGCAATAATGAATCACTTGGTTTTTCCGGTCAGATAGCCGGACGAAAGAATCGATTTTATTATAAAGTGAATGCCACCTATGTGGATTATGGTGATTACAAAGTTCCCAATGATAGCATACAATATTATTCTTATTACATAAAACTAAAGGACAGACGACTCCGAAATACTGCCGGAAAGGATCGAAATGCCGGAGTTACGCTAGGGTATATCGATAAAAACTTTAGAAGTAACTTCCTTATATCCGATGTATATTCGAAGAGTGGTTTCTTTGCCGATGCGCATGGACTTGAAGTGCGTATGTCCGATATTGATTACGATAAATCGTCCAGGGATATCGATCTGCCTTACCATTCGGTGAACCATTTCAAGGTAATCAACAACTCCCATTTGCAACTCGGGACATTACATCTTGAAGGAAATTTCGCTTATCAAAACAATCTGAGAAAGGAACTGTCAGAACCTGTTTCGCATGGATACATGCCTATCCCACCCGATGCCTTGGAACGCAAGTTTAATAAGAATACATATACATCCAATATCTCCTTCAAGCTGCCATTAAAGGATAAACACTCTCTGCAAGGTGGAATCAATATTGAACACCAGCATAACACAAGAGATGGATGGGGCTTTATTATACCTGACTTTCGGACAACTAGCATCGGAGCTTTTCTCTATGATCGTTACTTCATTTCCGACGATTTAATTGTAAGTGCAGGTATACGTGCTAACCAAACGGATATTCACATAGATCGCTACAATGATTGGTATGAGACACCTGTAGAAAATGGAGATTGGGTATATAAAGAACGGGCATCGAACCTGAAAAGGAACTTCAATAGCTTCACCTGGTCAGCTGGTATTAATTATAACAAAGACAGTTGGATGCTTAAAGCTAATGTGGGTAAAAGTTTTCGAGCTCCGACTCCAAAAGAGCTGGGATCTGATGGCGTGAACTATCACATATTCCGTTACGAAAAAGGAGATAAAAACCTGAATGCGGAGGAGTCTTATCAGATAGACCTCGGGATCAACTGGAAAAATGATGTTTTAGACATACAGGTGGAACCTTATCTGAATTACTTTCCCAACTATATCTACCTGAACCCGACATCAGGTTATTATGAAGGTTTACAGATGTATTATTATACACAGGCAAAAGTGATACGATACGGATTTGAAGCCAGCCTTGAATATAAACTAACCCAACAGATCACATTAGGATCACAAGGTGAATATTTGTATGCAGAGCAGCTTTCCGGAGATAAGAAAGGTTATACACTTCCGTTCTCACCGCCTTGGTCTTCCAACTTTAAGGTTACTTACCATCCAAAAAATAAATTATTCGGAACGGATGGCGATATTCAGCTAGAGTATAAAATAGTAGGATCACAGGATAGAATAGTACCTCCTGAAAACAAAACAAAAGGATATCAAACGATACATCTGTCACTGGGACGTAGCTGGCAAATAAATCAAAACCCAATAAGAGTACGTCTGCAAGGACAAAATCTATTGAATAAGCGGTATTACGATCATACAAGTTATTACCGGCTGATAGATGTTCCCGAACCGGGACGGAATATATCAATTATGATTGGATATAATTTTTAACGCAATACACTAAATATTATTTATTCTCTAACCGGGCATATATAGCCCACTTAATTAAATTAAATGTTATGAAACAAAAATTTCTATGGGGAACAATCCTTTTTCTAAGTATGTCATTATTCATCTTTTCGTCATGTAGCAGTGATGATGATAATGATAATCCGGCAAAACCGGTTATAAATCTGACTGAAATTGGTAGCGAAAACAGCAAGATTGGAGTAGCCGGAAGTGATCTGCATCTGGAAGGTAGTATCGTGGCAGATAGGATGATAAAGCAAATTGATGTTGAAATTCATCAGGAAAGTGGAAGCAGCTTTAAAATTGAAGAATCATATAAAGACGGGAAATATATCGGAGTAAAGAATGCTGATTTTCACGAGCATATCGATATTCCGGCTGATGCTCCTGCGGGCGATTATCACCTGCATTTTACAGTTACAGATCAATTCGGACAAACTACAACGGTGGAATCGGAACTGACAATCGAATCTGCTCCTGTAAATATTAGTATTGAAGGCTTAACCTTTGGTGCTGGCCATGATTTTGCTGATAATAAAATCGGATATATCGGCACTGCGCCTGTCGTAGAGGCTACATCTATTAAAGCAGAGAATGGGATTGACAAGATATTTGTAGAAATTCATAGCGAAGGCGAAACAGCTGCTTTTGAACTGGATACGACCTATACTTATGCCGGTGAAACCGAATTGAAAGATTTTCATAAACATATATCGATCCCAGAAAATGCTCCTGCAGGAGACTATCATCTGCACTTCAAAGTATATGATAAAAACGGCAAATCTCTTGAAAAGTCAATGGATATAGAAATTAGAGAAACAGGAATTTCTATATCGGGTTTAGAAATAGGAAGTAATAATTCGGCAGTAGCATCAAACATTCATACCGAATTTAAAGTGAATGCTTCAGATCCTTTGACCTCTATTCGTGTCCGCATTTATAAAGCCACAACTCCGACAACTTATGTATTTAATGAGACATATTCTGATGAGTTTGCAACAGGTGATGTAAAAGAGTACACTTTTCATGAGCATTTAAACGCAACTGGTGCTGTAGCAGGAGAATATGTAATTGAGATAAGAACAAATGATGCGAAAGGAGCCAATAAAACCATAAAAGAGAAATTGACTATTACCGGAGCATAAGAATAAATCATTATTAAACAGCGAATAGTCTTTATTCAAAAACTATTCGCTAAAAATAAAGAATATGATAAATAGAAAAATCATTTTATATTGTCTTGTCTGCCTTTTTGTTATGGGGTGTAGCAATGACGATGATGATAATCAAGATATGGAAAAGCCTTCCATCGATATGAGTGGCAGCAATGCTTTTCCTCAGAATTGTATCGTTTTGTATCGGGGCGAAAGCTTCCCATTCAGAGCGGTATTTGCTGATAATCAGGAATTGGGAAACTATAATATCGAAATACATAATAATTTCGATCATCATTCACACAGTACGGATGATGTGGAGTGTGATTTAGAACCAAAGAAAACTCCTGTAAAGGCATTCGTTTACAATCAGGATTTCTCTATCCCTTCAGGGAAAAATACTTATCAAGCAAATAACGAAATTTCGATACCTTCAGATATAGATACCGGAGACTATCATTTTATGGTTCGACTGACAGATAAGGCCGGGTGGCAACAATTGAAAGCTATAAGCCTGAAGATAAAAGACCGGGATTGAAACTATAATTTATAATTCAAACTCTAATATATAGAATAATGTCAACAATCTGTATATGACTGTTTATTGGGTTTATAAACAGTCATATACACCTGTTAGCTTATGCGTTTAAACTTTATCATTCACAGTTATGAATACCTAATAATAATTATTTCAACAGAAATTATCATAAAAAATAGCGATTTAATTTAGTTATTGTAACATCTACCTTTGAGCTATCTTAATCAAATCCAAATTATGAAAAAATTAGTTCCCTCCATCAGTGATAATATCGCTGATACACTTTTTATCACAGTCTACATGAGAGCTTTAGATGCTCAACAAGAACATCCTGTTTTGGGAGACAATAAGAGTTTAGAGTTGATGAACAGGATAGATTATCCGTTCGAAAAATATTCTGGAATCAAAACAATGAGTCG
>JBKEBA010000057.1:0-19855 GCA_047972895.1 Dysgonomonas sp. | reverse complement strand
TACATAGTCGTCTGCATTGAAAGCCTTACTTAAAAACGAGTTATCAGCAAACAGGTTACCGACAATAGCTTTGTGCCATATCTCTACCTGTAGCCCCATATTCAGAGCTCCCGAAGCAGCCCCGCCGAACAGGCTAAGCGCCCCGCCTGCACCCAGAACACCCGCAAAAGGTACACCCGAGACAGCCGATATAGCCGAGGCGCTCAATACGTTAAATACTAAAGCGCACATAAGCGCTATTACATTTTTTAGTTTCATTTTCTTAATCTGATTAGTTATAAAATTCGCTTTACTTAATTCCTTTTTAAATGGGGTTTAATTGCCCTTTATGTGTTTGGCTTTTTCTTGAACTCCTGTTCGTATTTTGCCGCGTACACATCGGGATACTTATCTCTGAGGGTGATAAGTTTGCCGCTGCGGTCTAGTTCGTCCCAGCTTTTGGCATTCAGGTCGGCCAGTTCGGTAGCATTCCCTTGTTTGGTCTTGTCTATTTGTTCAACTACAGGCTGGCGGGTCGGTAGTCCGGCAAGCAACACCTTTGTGCCCTCATGGTCTTTATCGAATAGCTCAAGCCATTTTTTAGAAACCGTCTTTTCGGCGTCATCGTTTATCCTGCCGTCCTGCACCGCCTTGGTAACGAGCGTTCCGGCTTCCGTTCTCTTGGCTGTTTTATCGGCCAGTTCCAAAGCGTCGAGTTTGGTCTTTAAACCGTCCCTTTCACTTATCAAAGTCGTGTTACTGTCCTTTAGGGCAACGATAGCAGCGATAACCGCCGCATCGTTTGCATTATCTGCCAGATTCAATACTGTTAATAATTCCTTGTTCATTTGATTTACTTGTTTATATGGTTTAATAAAATCAGTTAGTTTTATTTCGTTTGAAATGTCGATTTCCGCACCGTCATTATCATATAATCGCAGGGCGTTGTGATTGCCTCCGATACCGACTGCCGATACTTCACGCAACCGGGACTTAACGATAGTAGGCATAGATTGCCCCTCGATTTTATAAATCTCGTCGTCTGAAATGTCCAGATCGGCAAGCCCTGCCGAAACCATACGCAGGAAGCCCCGTTCGTATTTTCCGATAATGCGCTGAACCTCTTCGTCCGTGTCTTCATAATCGAACTCCACATCTACCAATATCTGTTTGTTCTCTTTGCGGATATTTGAGCATCGACCTGCGGGCAGCTTGTAATCTGCGTGATAAATAAGGAATACGGGGTTACGCTGGAACTGTGATATATCCACGCCATCAGTTAATACACGAAAGCCGTATGTAGTGACACTTTCGTCAAGAAGTACAAAAGGATGTTTGCCTCTTTCTTTCTGCTGTTCCTGTTTTGCCATTTTCGCTTGTTTTCTCACAAAGAAATAGTCAAAAAAAAGGCTTCACAAAATTTGTTACAACACTTGTAATGATTATTTTAACCCTTGTAACTTTTCTTTTTTAGCGTATACATGCGGGCTAGTTTTGTCATAAAAAAGGTATGGCAAAAAAGGAACAACTAACCAATGCGCAAAAGAAAGAATGGGCTAAACTGCTATTCACAAAAGAGAACCTTACACAGGCCGAAATAGCCGAGCGTGTAGGGGTACGCCCTGCCACCCTTAGCAAATGGGTAAATGCCGAAAACTGGCAATTACTGAAAACATCCATCACCATTACACGCGAGGAACAGTTAGCCCGCCTGTATCAGCAATTACAGTTATTGCAGGAGAAAATACTTGAGCGTCCCATCGTGGAACGTTTCCCGACAACCGCCGAGGCCGACACAATTACAAAACTGGCGTCAGCTATCGAGAAACTGGAAAAGGAAACGGGCTTATCCGAAATTATCAGTGTATCGAAACAGTTCTTAGACTGGCTGCGCTTGTCAGACCTTGAGAAAGCCAAAGAATTAACGATGTATTTCGATGCTTTTATAAAGGAAAGGATGAGATAAGATGGCAAAGCAGGTAGATAAACAAGCGGTCTTAGACTGGGATAAATATGTTCAGAATATACAGGCTGAGACTGCCATAGATTCAAATATGAGCTATGCCGAGCGTGAAAAGAAACGAAAGGAACTGGAAGCCGAACCGATAGAGTGGATGTATGAACTTTTACCCAACTATGCAAAATCCAAGTTTGCTAAATGGCAGATAGTGATAATCCTGTTAATTATCGACCATCCCGAATTTTACGCTGTTTTGTCATGGTCTAGGGAGTTGGCAAAGTCTACAATCGTTATGATGATTGTTATGTACCTGACGTTGACAGGAAAGAAAAGAAACGTCCTTTTAGTATCTAATAGTTACGACAACGCCGAACGCCTGCTTATGCCATACAAAGGAAATTTTGAGGGTAATAAGCGCATAGAGTTTTATTACGGGAAGCAAAAGGGGGTGAAATGGGAAGACGGCGAATTTATAATTAAAAAAGGTGCGGCTTTTCGCGCGCTGGGTGCTGGGCAGTCGCCACGCGGTACACGTGTGGATAATGTGCGCCCCGATGTAATCCTGCCTGATGACTTTGATACGGATGCAGACTGCCGTAACCCTGATATAATTAACAAAAAATGGGAATGGTGGGAAACTGCCCTGTATTTTACCCGTTCATGGTCTGAACCGTTGCTAACCCTGTGGGCTGGGAATATCATAGCTAAGGATTGCTGTATTACTCGCGCCGGGAATAAAGCCCGCGAATTATCGACTGCCGGGAATAGCGATACTTACGGGAAATATAAAAAGAGCCTCGGCCTATGGAGTATTATAAATATCCGCATGGTAGACATAAAGAAACCCGACCCGAAAAACGATTTTCTTTACGGTACAAGTGTCTGGCCGGAGAAAAACTCGGAAGAGACAATCGACGTCGTACAGTCTCAGGTTTCCGCATCAGCCGTACAAAAGGAATGTTATAATAACCCGGTATCGGAGGGCGACACATTCAAGGAGGTTACATGGGGTAAAGTGCCGCCGTTAAAAACGTTCCCGTTCCTTATCAATTACAGCGACCCGTCGCCCAGCAACAACACGAAGAGCAAGGCAAATTCTTACAAGTCTTCTTTTCTGATAGGTATTCACGGGGGCAGGCTGTATGTTATTACGGGCTATCTCGACAGGGTGACTAATGGTGAGTTTGTCGATTGGTTCTACAACATAGATAAATATGTAAACGACCGTAACCAAGTCTATAACTACATAGAGAATAATACGCTGCAAAATCCTTTCTACGAGCAGGTATTTATCCCTCTTTTCGCACAGGCGCGGGATAGGTATAAGAAAATAATAAATATAACCCCCGACGAGCGGCGCAAGCCTGACAAATTCGCACGCATAGAGGGTAACCTTGAGCCACTTAACAAACAGGGTAACTTAATACTCAACGAGGACGAAAAGGGCAATCCGCACATGCAACGCCTTGAGGAACAGTTCAAGATGGTAACACCCCGCCTGACTGCCCCCGCCGATGGTGTGGACTGTATAGAGGGCGGGTACTTCATAGCAAATAATAAACTAAGCCAGCTTACACCGACATCCTACACCATAGGAACCCGGCAAAGAGGCTCTAACAAATTTTAATCATGGGACTAAAAGGACGTATCAGAAACATCGCTGTAAAGCTCTACATCAGATTTAAGGGCAATATGTATTATCTGGCTAAAGCCATAAAAAAAGCTGACAGGCTGCACAGGGAGGACGGCAAGCGCTACCGTGTCTTTTTCTTCGGGTATAAGTACCGGGTGTGGAACAGGCAGCAGATACAGGAACAGAAGCGCATCGGGTTGCTCAGAAAAGGCCTCAAGGTGGGCGAAGACTTCGACAAGATATGTTTTTATGACACTCAAAACACAGACGGCTATGTTTCTTACAAATGAAGAAATGAAAACGCACCTGTATGCAGAGAATATAAGCGTAATACAACGCAATGACGAAACAATTCTCACAGCAGCCATACAGGGGGCGATAATAGAGGCAAAAGGTTACCTGAAAGCCTACGACCTCGAAAAAGTATTCGGAGCGGCGGCAGATCAGCGCAACCCCTTGCTCCTGATATGGGTAAAAGACATAGCCACATGGCACTTTCTGGTACTGTGCAATGCTGGGCACGAACTGAATCTGCGGCGCGAACGCTACAATCAGGCTATTGCATGGTTTCGCGGAGTACAAAAAGGAGACATAGACCCCGACCTGCCCGTAAAGGAAGACGAAAACGGAAATAGCGGGGCGGGAATTATCAAATTCGGGAGTAACCCCAAACGGGAACAACATTTTTAGTTATGGCAAGAAATAAAGGAAATATAAAACGGGGGCGGGATAAAATATACAGGCCGTCTACACCTGCGGTCTTACCTCAGATAATCGTAAAAGCGCCCAACAGGCGCACGTCTGATATTTCAGTATGGCGCAATGCGATACGTTCGGCAGACAGCGGACGGGTTAAGGCTCTGTTCGAACTGTACGAAGATTTGCTTATAGACACTTCACTATTCAGGGCGTGGAATAAGAGAGTCGAAGCTGTCACCAATGCAGAGCTTGTTTTTCAGACGGAAAACAACGAAAGCGACGACAACGTAGACGACCTGATGGAATCGCTCAGCTGGGAGAACCTACTTATCGGCATAATGAATATTAAAGGCTATGACCGCGGGGGCGCGGAGTGTCGTTTCGATAATGGTTTTAAAGTGGATATCATACCCCCTAAACACATAAACCTCGAGACGGGCTCTATACTGATAAACGATTCAGACGAAAGAGGCATCGACTACACCAATGACCCGCACCTGATCGTATTAGGAAATAAAAGGGATTATGGCTTATTCCTGAGAACTGCCCCTTATGCAATCTGGAAGCGCGGCGGCTTTGGAGATTATGCACAATGGCTGGAAATATTCGGCATGCCGCAACGTATCGGTAAATATTCGAGCTACGACCCGCAAAGCCGTATTTTACTGGAAGAAGCCCTCAAGAATGCAGGCTCTGCCCCTTGGATAGTCATACCGCAAGAATCGAATGTCGAGACTGTAAACAATACAGGTAGCGGTTCGTCCGGCTCTTCCTTTAATGAGTTCCGGCAGGCCTGCAACGAGGAAATGCTTATTACCATCTTAGGCAATACATTGACAACTATTGCAGGCGACAAGGGAGCCCGCTCACTGGGTGACGTGCATAAGGAAGTAGAAGAGGGTATAAATAAAGCCGATATGCGCTTTGTGGAAAAAGTACTTAACACGTACTTCAAACCGTTGCTGGAGTTGAAAGGCTACAATGTGAAAGGCGGTAAATTTGTTTTCCCGTCGGCTGTAGAGCCTTTGGATGTTTCCGAAATAATAAGCCTGACCGATGTACTAGATATTCCGGCATGGTGGCTCTATGACAAATACGGCATACCATCACCAAAAGAGGGCGAAGTCTTGGCAAAGAAAAAGACAGACAGTACAGCCCCCGGAGCAGAAGACACAAAAGAGGGTGAGGCAAAAGAAGAAAAGAAACCCAAAGAGCCGACCGAGCCGAAGAAAGAAAAAAAGGATAAAGAGCAAAAAGAGGAAAAATTGAGCGACGAGCGCAATTTTATACTCCAACTCTGGGATAAGGCATTTTCTTTTTTCGCAGTCGCCCCGACAAAGTGGAGCGGGGCATTTCAGAACTTCAAAGGGAACTGGACGAGACGTATAACGGGAAAGATACAACTATCTGACGGTTACAGCATCAATATAGACCAGCTTATAAACGAGGCTATAAAAGAAGTCTACGGCAATAAGGGCGAAGAGCTGGTAAATAAAAAGCTGTTCGACATTACCAACGATACACTGCAACACGGCATTGATACCTCGCTTACCCGTAACGATGTAGACGAGGACTTTGTCCGGCAGTTCAAGGAGAACGCCGCAGTGTTTGCCGCTTTCAAAAACCATCAGCAGACTAAGGAAATAGCAGCCCTGATGTATGATGAAGAGGGCAAGCTTGTACCATACCATAAATTCAGGAAAGAAGCCCTCAGGATTTCGCAGAAATACAACGAGGTGTGGCTGGAAGCTGAATACAACACGGCAGTGAAGCGGGCGCGCCTGGCGGCAAACCTAAAGAAGTACGAAAAGACGTTGCACTTGTACCCTAATCTCGAATATATCGAGTCCAACGCTACCGACCAACGCCCTGAACATTTAATTTTTGTAGGTACGGTTCTCGACTTCTACGACCCGGAATGGATATGGCTTATGCCGCCCAGTGATTTTGGTTGTGATTGCAGTGTTCGCCCTACAGACAAAGAGGTTACAGGTGCACCGATGAAGCCCGCCGACTGGAAAAATATTTTTACAGGCAGGCCCGACCAAACAGTCGAATTTATCAACACCTCAGAAACGCCGTATTACAAGCATACCGACGAATCGGTACGCAATGATGTGATAGAAGAGGGTAAGCGCCTGTATCGCGAATATGAAGACGGTAAAGAAGTTTACCGGGGCACAGGGAACGGTTATCTTGAGATCGTAAAACAGCAGGGTAACGAAAGGGCTAAGAACCTACAGACATACAAGCTGATGGCCGATAATGGGGGCAAGTACAAACTATTGCAGCCTACCACTGTGGAGGGTGTCAAAAATCCTGATGCGTTTAATCTGACTACAGGCATGTTTTCGGATGCAAAACACCCGGTGACGGAAATAGGAAAGAACGCTATACAACGCTCGATACGTGACGCCAACAAACAGGGCGTAGGCGAAGTCATTATCAGGCTTGAAAAGGATTACCCCGCTAGGGATTTATACGACGGGTTCAAAGCTGCGGTGCAGGATAACCGGGTAAAGAATGTAAAAACAATAATCCTGCTCAGGAACGGCCGCAAACCTTTATACTTCGATGTGGCGAAGTTGATAAAACGGTTTACCGTAAAATAAACAAAGGAAAGCATCTTTCGAAACTTTCCTTTGTTGGGGTCGCGAGCCGCGATTGGTTACGCAGTCTCTCAACACCACAAATGTAATACTTAAATATCAATTAATCAACATTAAAGGCTCTTTTTATGGATATGCAGGAATATAACCGCCAGTTTCAGCAGAAAATGCAGGAGATACGCGAGTTTGTAGAGGGCGATGATATAAAGGACATTGCAGGGGTGGAGGCTGTAAACCATTTTCAAGGCTCATTCGACAATGAGGGATTTACGGACGAAACGCTCGACAAGTGGGACGATGTAGCGCGGCGCGACCCCGAGAGCCCTTGGTATGGGCATAACGGTTTCTCTTCCGGCACTCCGAAGAAAAAAATCAAAAAAGGAAATACGGAGCTGGTAGGGAACTTCTCACAGGCACGGGCGACTGCAAAAATACTGAGAGGTAAAACAAGTGAGTTGCGCAATAGTATTTTCTATAAGTACACAGGTAAAGGGGTGAGGGTTACCAGCCCGACGGAATACGGGCGGGTGCATCAGTTCGGTATGATGGCAAAGATATACGGAAAAAAAGCCTTTCAGATGATCGCACGGCCATTTATGGGCAAATCCGCGGTGTTGGTTACGAACATTAAGGATAAGATAAGACGGGAACTAATTAAAATACTGACAAAGAAATGAATTGAGCATTTATGCGAAATCCATGAGTACAAATCAAATTAAACAGTCTACGAATGAAAACGATTTACAATGAACTGATAATACCAGCAGGCGATCTGCTGAGTAGTAATATTATTCGCTGGTTTGATTGGGACAAAGGACAGCTAAAGAAAAAAGGCCAAAACGACCGCTACCCTATTGCAGAGCCGTGTTTATTGGTGCGTATTGGCGTCAGAGTCAAGAGCAACATCACTGATACAATACAAGACTGTGAGGCTACCGTAACAATGACACTGGCTTTTGACCCGCTAAATATGGGAAGGACAGCCGCCAATGCTCCCGAAGATGCACGTGCTCAGGGCTTAGAGCCTTACGACGTTATCAGTGAAGTATACAAAAGATATCAAGGATTTACAGGGAATAATCATTTCGACCCTTTAACCCGGATATCGGCAGGAGAAGTTACACACAGCGATTTATTTGTATATCAAATAGTATTCAGGACGGAATTTGAAGACAATACGGCGGAGAAATAAACCTCTGCCTGATTAGTGGAGCTCTCACCCTACCACTAAAATAAAAGTGCACACACACTACGACAGAGGCTATAAGCCTTTAGTTAAGTGTGTGTGCACTTTTTATTGTGAGAGACTACAAAAATAGTAATTAAATATCAATTAATTTAAATTAAAAAATCATGGTTATTAAAAAAGAAACTAAGAATCTGGGAACGTTGCTAATTAAGCCAGTTGAAAAAGCAGAAGCCAAAGAAATGATTATCAAAAACCATTATTCCCATAAATGGCTCGATAGCGGTTTTGGCAGGTATAATTTCGGGATATTTAAGGAAAGCGAGCCGGATAAGTGTTTAGGGGTTGCAGTGTATGGACTGATGAAAAACTGTAAGGCTAAAATTTTTACGCATCCTAACCCTGAGGCGTGGATGTGCGAATTAAACAGGATGTGGATAGATGATTGCTTGGGGCACAATGCCGAAACTTTGCTTATTGGTGCATCTATACGGCTATTAAAGAAAAGTGATAAAAATATAGTTGCTGTACAATCTTTTGCCGATGGGCGGCTGGGCTGTGGCACTATTTATAAAGCTGCTAATTTCAAATACTATGGTTATCACTATACTAAATTTATGGAAAATGTGCGTACAGGTGAATTTGTGCATGAGCAGATATTTACAAACAGCACGTCGCCATCAGGATATCTGCGGGCTAATGTGTCCTATCTGATAGGAGACTTTAAAGCATATCAGGTAAAAACATACAGGTATATATACCCGTTGTGTAAAAATTTTAAATTCAAGTCGCCGGAGCTACCATATCCCGAATATGACAAAGGATTGAATCCGGTAGTATGGACGCGGAATACTACGGCGATAAAAGAGAAAATATGTTATTTGCTTGATAAGCTATAAAAAAAATAGCCCCGTGTAAATAATCACGCGGGGCTATTAACCTAAACAAACTCTATTGACAATTGCCGTTTCTTCTCGGCCTCTCGCCTTTCCAACAATTCAAGCTCTCTTTTAGCTGGCATTACAAGAGAGTTATTAAATGTAGAATATGATATAAAGTAACGCGGGTAAACTTCATTTTCATATATCCATTTTTGAGTAATACCTTTCTTTTGTCCATCGAGCACGAGATTTTGTATTGTTATTACCCTATTTAATAAATTCTTTCTGTTATATGCCATATATCCAAGATTTTGCGTATATTTGCCAGTGCTACCCAGCCTTTTGCAGAATCTTCGGATATGTGAGAGGCTTTTATTTTCCCGGTACATGCGGTTTTATTTGTTTCCAAGCATTTTGCGACGCTTCTCTCGATGCTTTACGAAGATTATTCATAAATACACTATCGGCCTTTATAAAACTTGACTCAAACCTATTTGATTCTAATGTCTGTACAGGTTGAATAACTTCCGTTTTTGGAAGCTCTACGATATAAATATGATACGATCTACATCCTTGCATAACAACTGCAAGAAGCAATATCCAAAATACAGGATGTTTGCATCTCCAGCAAAAACCTGCAATCCATTCATTTACACCCTTACCTTTCAGATAGTTTGTCTTTTTACAATTGACACACTGGTGTTTTTGGTAACCAAATAGTTTAAATATTTTTTCAATCATTTTTTTTATTGTTTTAAATTATTTCTGCTTGCCTTGCAAATCCAAACTCTTTACATAAGCGGACAACCGCCCGGCTCTTCATTCTTAATTCACTGTCGGCATCCTGATATTTATAAAATATTGTTCGGTTATCGACATCAACTCTTACTCCCGATTTTTGGAGACGAGAAATTGCACTATACATTTTCGTTTCATCCATTCCGTTATCTTTTAGACGTCCAAGTATCCTCTTTTCCGTGCCGATGAACGGCAACCCATCTAATCATATACTTTCTCAACTGCCTATGCCATGCGTAATATTCTGACACTGGCATCCATCCCGTTTCATTCCGTTTTTGAGCCTGCTGGATATATTCCCGTATTTCACCCGTAGCCTTTACCATCGGTAAATATATCCATCGGGGCGTACAGGCAAAAGCGAGTTTATCAGCGTAGCACAGTTTCGATACAGGCTTATTGTTTTTCTTGGCATAATATCTCGAATGATATAAAGATAAATCCCGCCATTTAGCGCCGAAAACAGACATTATTTTTGCACCTAGTTCTACGTGTTTCTCGCCCTCTTTACCGTCCATATTCGGTTTACCTATATAGCCCAGATCATGCACAAGAAAGGCAATCCACAGACGAGGGTCGAACGGGAAGCCATACAACCGACACCAAGCAATAAACAAAAATATCGGATGAATCAAAAAACAATGCGCTCCGAATAACACGCTTTTAGTTCCTATTCTCATAAGCTCCTGTCAGTTTTTAATTATTATCACATTCCCCGCACACCTCACTATCTTTCGGGCTAGAACTTCACCTTTACCCTCGCATACTTCGCAGACATCAGACTCGGGCGGTTCTAGGCCTAAATAGTCCTCCAAGATGACTACTTTACCCGTTCCACTACAACAGGGACAGCAAAACATGCGTAATAACACATGTTGGCTTATCTCGGTCTTGCTCGCCCGCAAATCTTTTACCTTATACCACATATCCACTATCTGACGGTCAACGACATTAAGCGCATTGTTTACCAGTCCGACAGACTTTAGCACCGTTGCATGAGTACGGCCGTTAAGCCGTCCTATCTCCGGGTAAGTGTACCCACTCTGATACAGGAGCCAAAAGTAAATATGACGGGCAATAGCCAGACCATTCGCCCGGCTATGCCCTAAAACATCACTTTCGTTAATTTCCAGTATTTTGCAAAACTCTTTTATCATTTTGTCATTATTCAATTATTCTATCTAATCTATCCTTACTCAGCATCTTTTGCAATCACAAACAAAGCAAATGCCATTGTCATACCTATTTCAGACTCTTTATCGCCGTCGGATATTTCGCTGACGTCAATTTGCAACGGTTCGTTACGGTTATAAAACATCCTGTCCTGTTCTTCGGGGCTAAGTACAAGCCCCACCATCGAAGCGGCCATATTTACATGACATTCGTCTACCAATAGCCGCACACATAATTCTTTCTTTGCCATATCACTTTATCATTTATAGAATATTGATTTTCTTTCTACATATAAGCATTTATGTTTCTGACAGTAGTTTTCAACAGCTTTACGGGTTTTAAACTCTTTTACTTTGCCGTCCGCTTCTCTTACATGATTCATGCCATGCTCCTCACTATAAGTAAGAGGCAAAAATTCGGTAACAGTAAAATATTTTCTCATTCTTCATCCCCTTTCTTTGATTTATACACAAAAGGTAAAAGATCATTATAAACTGAATCAATTAAAGAAGATTGATCTACTGCATCCAGCTCAATATTTACAGACTCAGTCATTCCCAAGTGTACATTTTGCCATGCGTTCAGGTCGTCTTTAAACTGTGCCTTTACATACTGTTTAGATATAGCTGGACGATAAGCCGCTTCAATGATCTGTACACCGTCTATAAACTCAGCATTCCTGCTGTCCTCTGCCATTTTCCGAAGTTGCAGGACCCGCGAGGCTTTCAATGTTCCCGTTTTACCATCTTTAGCAAGTAACCGCAAAACAGCATTCACTAAGGTTTGTGTTTCTTCATCCCTAGCGAGCGATGAAATATAATCGTGAACCTTTTTTATACCTTCATTCACTGTATCGTCATAGTCATCGGTTACATTATAACCGAGAACGATACGAAGTTTGCCGTCACTGGTTGTAAACATATGCGACTGCTGCCCCTCTTTTACACCGTATAACCCGGCTTTAAGTGTAAGGGCAGAGTTAAACTCGTCATAAATACGTTTCTTTGCTGCACCTAACAGGGTCGCAAAGAGTCGGAGCGTAGGGAATACATCTTTTGTTGTTTTATCTACAAGCTCTTTATAAGCCTCGCGGTCTGCTAATTTCTGTTTGTCCTGCGCCTCTTGCTCTGCCCGTAATTCAGCAAATAAAGCCGCTTTTTCTTCCGGGGTTAAAGTTGTAATATTCATACTATTCAATATTTAATTGTTGATTTATACTATTTATCAAACTATCTAATTCATTATTCAGGTTTTTATTCTTAAACCTGTTATACAGCACTTTGAGTGTATCCAGCGGAATATCGTTAAACCTGTCCGCTTTAGCCCCTTTACAGGCAATACCTTTTACATAAGCTATGTCGGCTGTAATGCCTCGTTGCTCCAAGTTCCCGAATATGGCAGCGATCAGGCGCTTGCGGGCTTGGTCTAACTGGTCTATTACTTTCTTACGTTGTGTGCCGAGGTCTTGGCGCATTTTCTGATATTTCCGCGGGTATTTTTCGTATAGTTCCGAAAGACTCTCTGTTTTCCCGTCCGAATAATCAAATACAAGCGCCTTGCGGGCTTCTTCTGTATTTTCATAGCCTTGCGCAGCTTGTAGGTGCGCAAATAGCCATTTGTGGGGGTTATGGGTTTTTGTTATCATTGGACTGTATCTCTTCGTTGATTGGCAATGTAAAACCTTGAACAGACATAAAAACAAGAGAACGGCTTAGACCTAATCTATAGGATTTCTCGGCTTTATAAGCCATATCTTTTTTAACTTTATCAATACTCACCGAATCAGATTCTTGGTGTAGTGGTTTATAACTAGCTGCACAATGTCCTGTCTGCAATTCTATAGCCATCCAATTACCCTCTGCAAATCCAATACAAAATTGCAGGCCGTTATACTCAAATAATTCCCCTTTAAATTTGCGCAATACAACAGCTTTAGAATGAATACTCTTATATCTCGCTCTTTTTATAGTTATATCCATAGCCTTTTTTTATTACTTTATAATTACTACCTCCACACTTGGCGCACCTTATCCCGGATGGATAAGCGTAATATCCTGCGCCTATTGGGATATTGCATCTACACTGAACACATTTTAATTTTACCATCGATTTTCACTCCTCCATCTTTAAATTTAACTGAGCCAACGTATAGCCCATCTCTTCTACAAAAGGTCTTAGGAACGACAGCAATTTGTTTTTGATAATAAATTGCATCAGTATCCTGACTGTTTCCGCATCGTTACGGCTTCCGTTCTCATTCCAGTACTTCTCTGCCAGTTCCGGAATCACTATCATTTCACCGCCGCCGCCCTCAAAACGGTGTTTTACCATTATCTTACCGCCCTCGACCCATATTTTCATCGCTGCGTCGTAATGGATACTATCGGCAACGCCGCCTTTAGGGTCTTTTCCTTTGGCATGGCTCACGAATACAAATGTTTTAGCCGGAAAAGTTTCTATCAGTATCTGGTATTGCTTGTAAGTAACACCCCAGTACTGCAACGAATCAATAAATATTATGTCTTCGCTGCCCCGCCTGTGAAGCCTTTGCACGAGTTGGTGATAAGAGCATGAGGGTAACAGGTGAAAATTTTTGCTCCTGTCATTAAACCCCGCCTCCCTGAGTTTCATCCTGATAGACTTACCTTTCTTTTCTTCAAGTGCCAGATAGAGGACTTTTCCGAATCCTGAGAGCATATAAGCGAGTTTCGCACATGCTGTACTCTTTCCGTTTCCCGAACCGCCCCAGATAAACCATGTTGCGCCCTTTTCAGGCTTACCGAAAAGTTTAAGCCAAATTCCCGTAAACAAAAAGACCTGATAAACTATTTTATTCAGGTCTTTCATACTGTAGGCTCTGGGGAGCTTTATTTCTTGTGTCTCTCCCTTTGCCATATCAATCTATTCCTAATACTTCACGGATTAAACCAACATTCAGTGGAACGCCTAGCCTGTCGGCCTCTCTCAATGATGGAACTAACACATCGTGCACCTCCCTGTAATTGTTACAGTTCGTTTGAATGAAACTTTTAACGGCTTTGTCTTCGATATCCTCAAGGAAAAGCGGAAACTTCCTGTCTATTTGCGGCAAATGCCTTATTCCGAATTTTATCCTGCTGTAAAACTGGGGCATTCCCTCTTTGTCGCTTTTGCATAGTTCCAAGAGATTTTCTAAAAACTGCTCTGTCCCTGCCAGCACAAGAGAACATGCACCCCTCAAATCATCGTAAAACTCTTTTATCGCGCAAAGTGTCGCTAATTTCATATACTCGCACTCATCGTAATAGACCACAGGATTGAAGCCTTTTAGCCTTAATTCTTGCAGATGTTTTATAATTTTCCGTATCCTGAGGCTTTTACTTCTTGTCTGCCCGCTTCCCAATACTTTTTTATGCCTGTTATCGGGAATGTCGAGGGCTTCAATCGTTTTATCCAGTACGTCACCGACATTGTCGTTTTTCCCTATTTTCACTATAAATACCTCCTGTATGTATTTATTTTGGAACAGTTTACCAACATAACTTTTACCCGAACCCGTCTCACCGATAATGATATTTGTATATCCATATTTCCGTCCATCGTCTAAGGTTGCGAGTATTCTTAATAATTGAGGGGTTGCTCTTGTCTCCCAGTACACCTTTTCCACCTTATAGCCTATATAATCAGCTATCTTGTAGTACCATTTATCCGCAACGGGCGTTACTGCTTCTTTCGAGTTTACATAAGTATGGTCTCCGCTTCTGATACCTTTCAGGTACAGGCCGTTTACGCCGCATTTTTCAGAAAACACATTCTGTGTCATATTCTGCTCTGTTAAGAAATCCTCTAAGGCCTCCTTAATACTATCTTTAACTGTTATATCCATTGTATTATAAATATTGGTTTACATCCACTTTGTTTTTTAAATAATCGCTCTTTTTCTCTTTGGTGACCGTCTCTTCACTGTCGGCCTCTTCGGCTTCCGGCAGTTCAAAGCGCCTGTCCTTATGCTGTCCTCTCGAATCAGTTATAAGAAGCCCGGCCAATACGCCGCCCTCAAGTTCCTTATCCGACAGAATCAACTCCTGCACCAGCTCCGCACCCCTTTTGCGCCTTTCGGTTATATACTCCCGGTCTTTCTTGTTATACTCGGTTATCCTTTGGCGTTGGTCTGAATCACCATCTTTCAGGTCTTTAAGTGCCATAGGCTGTATATATTTCTCTTCTACCATAAAGCGGAGCTGCTCATTATTCTTAGCCACAGCCAACGCCTGTTTTGTGTCGTCGGGGTCGTAATGGATAACCCAGCGTTCGGCATAATGATTTCTGAAATTGAGGTCGTAACAGTCATAAAAATGCTCTACTCCACCGATACGCGGTGTTAATCCCTGCCCCTCCAATCGGTTCGGCTCAGTTTTGCTGCCGAATTTATAGAGGTAAAGTTCATCGGACAACGCCAGCTTGTCTTCGACAGGAAGAGAGTTAAAAGCGGCCACAAATTCAGCCTGCTTTTTTGCCCGCTCCGTTTCTATGATCTGTATTAACTGCATCCTGCATTCGGCAGCATTCGGAAACTGCTTTTTCTTAAAGTTCAGCATTTCGTCATTTACCTGTTTATCGCGGCTTGCGGTTATGTTGTGGCCTGCCCAGTTGTCTTTTAACTGACATATTTTATTCAGGTCTTTAAAATATGGCTCTATCACTTTCGACTTTGCGTTTCCCACTTCCGCGGGCGTCCATTTGTCGGCTACAAATTCATACAATGGAGCCATTGCTGTTTTCTGAAAATTGTCTGTTTGCAACTGCCAAGGGCGGTAACGCTGGCCGAATAATTCTTTAGTATGGTTTACTGCATTCCTGAGAGCTTCCTTTATCAACTCGGTATTTTCGCTATCTCCTATAGCATAGCCAATCGGATAATTATTAAAGGTGTCCAGAATAACATATAATACATGACGGTGAATATAAGTTGTCGTTTTACCTTTCTTTGTCATTGTTTGCTTCTGATAAAACAGTTCCGCTTTCCATCCGTCGGCAGTCCAGTAAAACAGGGGAGCGCTCGGGCGGCTTCTCTTTACTTGCATCGAAAGCGTATTCTTGTAATGTTTCGACCCTCGGCGCCCGGCTTCCGTCACACGTTTTAGTTTTTTGCGCCATACACTGACACTTGAGGCGTCTATTTCTTTCCAGCCTTTCACTTTAGCGATGGAGTTATAGAGGTTGGCAATCAAAACATTGTCTATATTTCGCCCATCTCCGAGTAACTCCTGCAAAATAGCCTCTTTTACTTCGTCGTCTATCTTTGCAGTATTCTTATTCATAAATTTGCCCGAAATAAGGCTCTGATACCCATTTTTCATAAAGTCATTGTATTTATCCCTCAATCGTCGCTCATTTTCAGGTAGGGTGTGTTTAAATAAATAATTACCGTCATTATCCTTTTTGTATTTTAGTGAGGCCACTGTTCTGGCTATACCTACCCAATTAACAGCCTTACTGCCGCCCCTCGATTTTCGGGTCAGCTGGGTTTCATTCACAACAGACTCTATAGCCGCCAGCATCGAGGCATTGATTGTGTATTCTTCTTGGTGTTCCGCTTCAAGGTGTCTGCCATCGGGCAGGGTGTATTCTTCAAAGAAAGAACGCGCGCGCAAATCCTCCTGATAAAAACATTCTATACGGCTTTGCTGGCTCTCTTCTGTTGGCTCACCGTATTTTTTTACTATCACCTGTCTGTATTCGGGGGGGATACTTTTAAAATCAATTAGAGCCTGTCTCCCGTTTCCACCGATTTGCACTTTGTTAAGTGTTCCTTTGTAGCATAACTGCTTGTAGTGAGTCTCAGTAATAATATTAAGACCTTCGTACAACAATTTAGCAGGTACGCAAACTAATCCGTTTTTGCTTTCGTACATACCGATTCTATTTTAAGTTATTATTTACTGGTTAAAAAGCCTGCTCCGGGATTGGAGCAGGCAGACATTACCCTCGTATCGCGGGTAGCGTAAACGCAATCAAACTTTCCCCGTTTTCGTATCACACAGACACTACTCACCACTTGCTTACAATGTTTGTGAGGGTATGCGGATTCGAACCGCTTGCAATGCCTCATTGGTTATCTCATTGCGCCACCTCCTTGGCTATACCCCCGTTTGCATGGTATCTACACCCATGCTGGCCGATTTGCCCTCGTTTGCTTCCACATCCTGCGGGTAGGCCATTTACCTTTCTGTATTCTCAGTATTATTGAGATATTCCAAACATGTTTTGTTTTCATAATTCTAAGGTTTCTTAAATATGCCAAACTCGGGTATTTCTTCTCCAAAAAATTCGGGGAAAGCACACAACAGCTTGCGTCTATTCTCGTTATCTGCTTTGTAAAACAAATCTCTCAGCCCCACATTAAAAGAACCCTCGCCCGTACGTGTCCCGTTATGCATCTGCATAAACACACTTAGCCTTTTTTCTTCTGCCATAATATTTTTCAGTTTTTAATATTCAATTGCTTCCTGTAAATTGTTAATTGTATCTTCTATACTATCATAGGCTGAATCTAAAGCACCAACCGCAGATTCTATACTTTCACCTCTAAACGATACTTGTAGACCTTCCGGCAGATTGTCATACGCTTCCTGCTCGGCGTCACGCGTCATTTCTATATCATTTTTTAACTCTTCAAGTTTACTGATGATATTTTCTAGTTGTTTTCTTCTTTGTGCATTCATTTCTTTTCAATTTTTAAATTTCTCTATACAAAACCAAATCCCCGTTTATATCAAAGCCAATATCTTCGTAAATCCCTAGCGCCGCATATTTCTGATACATTTTATCAGAATCTTTTTCGTCGAAATATTCAAGCCCTTTCATGCGGTCGCCATCAACAACCATCTTGCGGTCTGCATTCGTTATTTGTCCCATAAGATTTAATTATATTCCAACCTCACACCGTTTAAAAAACCTTTAAACTCATTCAGAGTCATATATCCCACCTCAGTTTCTTGTATCAGTTGAGCACATTTATATACTCGCGCTACACCCTGCTGAACATATACACTCACCCGAATGTCGTCCATCCTTACTATCATCGTACCGTCAGCCTTATATTCTGTCATCCAGTCCTCAAAAGACTCCTGTATTTTCTCCCAGTCTGCCTTTACCGCTGCGGCTTTACCCCTGACAGCCTTACATCTGCCGTTCACTATTTTTTCTACATAGTTGGCGCTTTTTACACCATGCTTGCGAGCCAAAAGACCATAAACGGTCAAAGGCACACCTTTTGTTTCTATCATATTTTCCATAATTAGTTAATTCTTAATTTTAAATTGCTTTTGTGGAAAACCTGCTATCGAAAGCTACTACCATATTCCAGTAGAGTCCCCTTGTGTAAAAAAAAATGCCTACTAACCGTACGCTCCACGTGTATAGTTTCAATCCAATTACGGCAACACCCGACAGTGTTGGGTTACTAACTATATCACTTAGAGCTGGACTTTCAGCCAATATGTCAAAGAACACTATTTACGTTCAAGCAAATTTTTATACATTTGCATTTGTCTGTTAAACATGATACAAAGAAATGCAGAATATTCTGAAATAACAAACAAAAATGGAGAAAAATACAGAAATTTCTGAAAGAATAGAAGAGATGCTTATTTATTTGGGTATAAATAGAAATAGTTTTGCTCAAAATATTGGATATGAGCGATCTCAAACGCTATATGATATAATTAGCGGAAAATCTAAACCAAGTTATGACTTCTTTCTAAAATTTTCGATTTCAGAATATTCTGAAATTATAAATATTAACTGGCTGATAAATGGTAGAGGCAGTATGCTCAAACTGAATAAAGAATATGAAGTTGAGAAAGACAGCAGTCTAATAATTTCAGAACCTAAAGTTTCCAGATACAACTTAAAAACGGACTATTACGGAGTTGATCGGCAAAGCATCCCGCTTTACGAACTAGACGCGAGTGCCGGCCTGAATACTCTTTTCAGTACTCAAAACACACAAGTACCTTTAGATTATATCACAGTTCCCAATGCGCCGAAATGTGACGGAGCGCTGTTTGTCCGTGGCGATAGTATGTATCCCATACTAAAGGCCGGAGATATTATTTGTTACAAGACAATTCTCAATTTAGATAATTTGATATATGGAGAGATGTACGTTTTAGATATCGACAATGGAGACGACGAGTTCTTAACTGTGAAGTTTGTTAAGAAATCTGACAAAGGAGATAAATACGTTACACTTGTAAGCGAGAATAAACACCATGCCGACAAAGATGTTCCATTAAAGCAAATCAGGGCTTTAGCAATCATAAAACTATCTATCCGCTACAATACCATATCATAACGCACATTCATTTTATTAGGCAATATTTTGTATTTTCACTGATTAACAGCGAAATATATTGAATTTTACCCCTCTTTACACTATACTTTGTGTGCTATTTTATACCGTTTAAATCGCTTTTCCATGCAAAAAACCGCTTTTTAAAGCTAGTTTTATATACTTAGACACTCTTTTTTTGTAGTGATTTAGTAACCCCAACTGTAACCCCAACTGTAACAGCAAAGCATTTTTAACCCTTTTTCGGCTTTATCCAGAAGCAGAAAAACTGTAATCATGCCATATCACAAGCAAAACCGCTATCAATCCATCTACACACGCCACTTTTGCGTAATATTAGCATACCAACACCCACAAAAGAAGAAAGGCGTAAATAAGCTGTTTAATCACTTATTTACGCCTGTTTACGCAGTATTTAGCCACTATTTAATCAAAACCGTTTAAACCGTTTAATTTTTCGGTTAATTATTACGCTCGAATTACGCTTTATTACGCTAAATGTACATTTCGTTTTTCGTTGGAGTTCTCATACAATCCTTTCGAATCCCTTTATACAAAACACTTTTGCCGCTTTTACATAGTCGCCGCTTGGTGTACGCTTC
>JBKEBA010000103.1:0-6200 GCA_047972895.1 Dysgonomonas sp. | reverse complement strand
AGACGACGAACAATATCGCTGATACTTAACTGAGGAGGATAACTCAAGTGCAAATGGATGTGATCTTTACTGACTACTCCTTTGATGATTTGAATGTCCATAGAATTACATACTTGACGCAGAATATCACGGCAACGTAGTTGAATGTCACCTTGTAATACTTGGTAGCGATATTTAGTTATCCAAACTAAGTGGACTTGTAAACTATTTATATTATGTGAACTTCGGCGATTTTCCATAAACGTTACAAAGATAAAACTTAAAACATTTATAGAAGCTAAAGCCTTGTACTAAAGTACATAGTTTTAACTAGCGAACTTGAAAATAAATCCTTTCTCTCTGTTCGACATAGGATTCCAACTTAGTTTTATTTCCGTCCTAGCAATACTTTATCTACATCCAAAGACATTGCATCTTCTCAAATCAGAAAATAAGTGTATACGATATGTTTGGCAAATGGTTACCTTATCCCTTGTAGCACAATTAGCAACATTTCCCATTTGCTTGTATTATTTCGGAACATTTCCCACCTATTTCTTTATTACAAATTTGCTTATTGTCCCGTTGGTTACATTTATTACCTATTTTGTAGGAAGCATTATTCTGGCTAAAGGATTAAGCTTCTTTATACCTGGTTGGAGCGAATATCTCTTCTATCTTCCGATCAAAGTGTTACAGATATTAGTCCACGCAATGACTTCTACTATACATTTTTTCGAAAATCTACCTTTTGCTTTGATAGAGAATATGAATATTTCTCTACCTGATTTGACACTGATATTTACTATGATTATTAGTATTCTAATTTTTATTATTTACCAAAAGCCAAAGGCGTTATCAATTTCATTAACAGCAATACTATTACTATCTGTGGTTCACATTTACACGAATCTGAACAAAAAATCAGACGACTTGATCGTCTATAATCGAAGACAAACCTCTGAAATAAAATATTATAAAGAGGTAATAAAATCAGATGATATTGATAAATATAAAGCGATTACTTTCAATGATAAAAAAATACTAATTCTGTCTACCAACTTGTGGCAGAACAAAGATTCTGATGAACGACTAAACATCGACTATCTCGTACTAACTATGGATAATAACCTATCTGTATACAGCTTAAATCAACTTTTGGTTATAAAAAACGTTATTGTAGATGGGTCATTATCAATAGGAACCAGAAAAAGAATATCTAAAGAATGTCAAAAATTAGATATTCCTTATCATGATGTAGTTGAAAATGGTGCATATAGTTTGAAATTTTAGTATTTTTGTCGCTGCATAAAATAGGAAAATTAAATAAATGATATCTAAAATAATAGCAAGCCATAAAATAACGGAAGTAGAGGAGCTACTCGACAAGTATGATAAAATTGTAATCATCACACACGTCTCTCCTGACGGAGACGCAATAGGCTCGTCATTAGGCCTATATCATTATTTAACAGGATTAGGTAACGATGTAAACATTATAGTACCTAATTCGTTTCCCGATTTTCTGAAATGGATACCTGGCGCTAAAGATATCCTGAATTATGAAAAACATTCTGATTTTGCGCAAAAGTTAATAGATCAAGCTGAACTTATCTTTTGTCTTGATTTCAACATTCCGAAACGAGCTTTACATTTAGGTCCACTAATTGAAGCAGCCAAAGGAAAAAAGATATTAGTAGATCATCATCCTGATCCATCAGATTTTTGTGATGTAACAATCTCTTATCCCGAAATCTCATCAACAAGTGAACTGATTTTTCGTTTGATATGCCGTATGGGCGATTTCGAAATAATGAGTTACGAAACAGCCACTGCACTGTATACAGGAATGATGACCGACACTGGCGGATTTACCTATAATTCGAACAATATAGAAATATATTATATCATAGGAGAATTGCTGAAAAAGGGAATAAACAAAGATCAGATATATTCGAATGTATATCACAACTATACTGAAGACAGATACAGGATGTTGGGATATACATTGTCCGAAAAAATGAGGATATATAACGAGTACAATACAGCGCTTGTTTGGCTTACCAATGAAGAACAAGGTAAGTATAATGTAAAAAAGGGAGACACTGAGGGTTTTGCAAACCTCCCATTAAATATAAAAGGAATTATTTTTGCTGTTTTTATTCGAGAGGACAATGATTTCATAAAAATTTCGTTTCGTTCACAAGGGGACTTCCCTAGCAATAAATTCGCATCTAAATGCTACAATGGCGGAGGGCATCTAAATGCAGCCGGAGGTGAATTTTATGGTACAATGGAAGAAGCTATAGCCGTATTTGAAAAAGGCTTGGCTATGCCTGAGTTTTCAGAATTATTAAAGAAGGAATAACAAAATACTAAACAATTAAGAATAATGAGAAAGATTATAGGCGTTCTATCTGCCTTTATGGGTTTAGCTATCATATTCGCTGCTTGTAGCAAAGATTCATATGCTGACAAGTTGGAAAAAGAAGAAAAGGCAATTAAGCAGTATGTTAAAGAACAGGGATTTAATATAATTGACGAATATCCTGCTAGTCGTGTTTTTGCCGACAAACAATATTTTAAAGATCCAGATACAGGTATATATATTCATGTTATTGATTCTGGGAACAAGGATAAAATAATAAAAGGGGATATCGTGTATATGCGATATTATGATGCTCGTTTTTTGATCTCAGAACCCGACTCGACATTCTCGAACGATAAACAAAATTATGACGAATTTGCTGCAATGAATTTTACTTATGGAAATTCAGGCTCATACACAAAATCAGATTATAGTACTAGTCTTGCAGCGTACTATATGTACATGTTTTTGTCTCCAGGCTGTGCACGCCCTCTCGACTTCAACCTTGGGGATAAAGCTGAAGTCAGCATACTTGTACCATTTGCAAATGGCTCGTATTATCAACAGTATAGTAACTATGAACCAATATTTTTCGGACGACTGAAATATACAAAATAATCTAAAACACAAATTAAATGGCCTTAATTAAATCAATATCTGGTATTAGAGGAACTATTGGTGGTAAAGTTGGAGAAGGATTAAATCCTTTAGATACTGTAAAATTTGTATCAGCATATGCCACTTTTATCAGAGAAACTGTAAAGAATGGATCGAATACCATTGTAGTAGGACGAGATGCACGTATCTCAGGTAAAATGATGGAACAAGTAGTCATCGGGACTCTAATGGGGATGGGATTCGATGTAGTCAACATTGGCTTGGCAACTACTCCTACTACTGAGCTTGCTGTTACTATGGAACAAGCTTGTGGAGGGATTATACTTACAGCAAGTCACAATCCTAAACAATGGAATGCATTGAAGCTACTCAACGAGAATGGCGAATTCTTGAATGCTAAAGAAGGTGAAATCGTATTACAAATTGCAGAATCCGAGAAATTCAGTTTTGCACATGTAGATCATATTGGAAAAGTCTCAGAAAAAGACTATACGGATGCGCATATACAAGCTGTCCTGAATCTTTCTTTGGTAGATATAGAAGCTATAAAAGCTGCCAATTTCGAGGTATCTATAGATTGTGTTAATTCAGTAGGTGGAATTGTTTTACCTAAGTTATTAAGAGCTTTGGGTGTAAACAAAATTAATGAACTTTACTGTACTCCTAATGGTGAGTTTCCTCACAACCCTGAACCTCTGCCAGAGCATCTCGTAGACATTTCAACAATGATGAAAACAACAACAGCAGATGTAGGCTTTGTAGTAGATCCTGATGTTGATCGCTTAGCTATCATATGCGAAAATGGAGAAATGTTCGGAGAAGAATATACTCTTGTTGCAGTTGCCGATTATATACTGAAACACACGCCAGGTAATACAGTTTCTAACTTAAGCTCGAGTCGTGCCTTACGTGATGTTACCCGAAAATATGGATGCGAATATTATGCATCTGCTGTAGGAGAGGTTAATGTAACAACAAAAATGAAAGCTGTAGATGCTGTTATAGGCGGAGAAGGGAACGGAGGCATTATTTATCCTGCCAGCCATTATGGTCGCGATGCTTTAGTAGGGATTGCTTTATTCTTATCTCATTTGGCTTTCGAAAGAAAAAAGGTAAGCGAAATACGAGCATCATACCCTCAGTATTTTATTGCCAAGCAAAAGGTAGAATTAACACCAAGTATAAATGTTGATGCTATACTTAATGCAGTAAAAGATAAATATAACCAATATGATGTAACTGATATTGATGGTGTAAAAATAGATTTTCCAGATAAGTGGGTACATCTTCGCAAATCAAATACAGAACCTATAATACGTGTTTATTCGGAAGCCCACACAATGAAAGAGGCTGAGGACATAGGAGGTGAAGTAATGGATGTAATAAAGCAATTAGCTAAATAAAATAGAAAAAGCAGTTCTTAACGAACTGCTTTTTTATTTCTATAGATATATAAATATATCAACTTTAATTAATTTAGACAAAGCCCATTTAATTCGTTAGGAAGAGTGTTCTCCACATAATACGAACGAGCAAATTGTTTTAAAAAATCAATTGTACTTTTAGAAGGTACGACAACCTTCTCATCCTGACACTTCTTTTGCGTAAAGTTTCTTTTCATAGGCGATTTCCCTTTATATAATTAGTTCTATTAATGAAACGCCAGAATCAAAACCTTATTGTTTATCTATCAAGATTTAACATTCAACTCATACGGTCTTTATAATCCTCATAGGTGAACTCTTTATAGATCTCCAACTTATTATACTTATTCCATAAAGCGATTGCAGGATGCGAAATACCATTAAACATGGTCGTCTTTACAATAGTATAGTGAATCATATCTTCAAATATAATTTTATCCCCTACAGAAAGAGGCTTATCAAAAGACCATTCACCAATAAAATCACCACTTAAACAACTACTTCCTCCCATCCGATATGTAGGTAACCCCTCTATCGGATCAAAATGTGCTCCTCTGATACGAGGTTTATACGGCATTTCCAAACAATCAGGCATATGACAAGCAAAGGAAACATCCAATATTGCGGTCTTTATTCCACGATTTTCAACAATATCAACTACAGAAGAAACTAATAAACCAGTATCCCAAGCAAATGCACTACCTGGTTCCATTATTATCTCCAGATTTGGATATTTAGCTTTAAAGTTTTGCAACAAACTTATCAGATGCTCCACATCATAATCGTTACGAGTCATCAAGTGTCCACCACCCATATTAAACCATTTTACTTGATGCAAAAAATGTCCAAATTTTTGCTCAATTACCTCCAACGTTTTTTCCAAATCGTGCGACGAGGACTCACAAAGTGAATGGAAGTGTAATCCTTCAACTCCATCAGGAAGCTTATCTCCCAATTGATCAAATGAAATACCTAACCGCGATCCAGGGGTAGCGGGATTATATAAATCAGTTTCTACTACAGAATATTCTGGGTTAATACGCAATCCACAAGACACTTTTTTCCTATACTTCACCGCTTCCGGATAGAATCGCTGAAATTGAGATAATGAATTAAATGTAATATGACTACTATATCTCATAAAAAGAGGGAAATTCTGAGGCGTATAAGCTGGTGAAAAAGTATGTGCTAGACTTCCCATCTCTTCGTATGCCAACTGTGCTTCATATATAGAACTAGCCGTAGAATACGGCACATACTCACGGATAATAGGAAAAGACTTCCACATAGCAAATGCCTTGAAGGCTAATATAATATTTACGCCAGCTCTCACTTTCACCGATTTTATGAGAGAAAGATTTTTCCTAAGCAATTCTTCATCCATCACAAAACAAGGTGACGGTACTTTATCGATATCTATCATTTTCTTATCATTTAATTCTGCAATAGGACAATAAACTTGCAGATTGCAAAGGTCTACTAAATTTTACTCAACTGCAATATTCTGATAAAAAATAATTGATTTTTAAGTATTAAAAAAGGCTCATTGAATGTCTGCTGTCGGATGAAAGCAATTCTTTTTAAACGCAAGAAGTCCCCATACGATTAAGTATGAGGACTCCTCTTTGAAAACGGCGGTAACCTACTCTCCCACTATACGCAGTACCATCGGCACGACCGGGCTTAACTTCTCTGTTCGGAATGGGAAGAGGTGGAACCCCGGTGTTATAACCACCTGAATAACTTTGCAATGATCAACCTTATGATCACCGTATGTTAGACACGATGTAAAAGAGCTTGTATTGTTGATT
>JBKEBA010000063.1:0-5531 GCA_047972895.1 Dysgonomonas sp. | reverse complement strand
AAGCATTTTAAGCGTAAAATAGTCTTTCCTCTTCTTAATAAATAGGAAAAGTAAGGAATAGAGTATAGGAGAGTATATATTGAGATATGTATAATAAGAAAACCCTTATATTGAGAAAGCCTAATATTATTGGCTGGCTTTGTACAACTTTATTTTGTATTACGATTAACAACCCTCTTTGCGTATGTACAAACGAAGCATAAAAGAGAATGTACAGAACAACCCTTATATAATTGGGTGCTATTGCGAATAGGGCATGTCAGCCGTAATACGCAGCGGAATAACTAAGAAACGCAAAGATGTACAAATATAAGTTTCTATAATCGGAGTTGAATAACAAAGCTCTACCCAGATAATATAAAGTATCTGTGATAATCTAAACGCAAAGACTTATAAAATGAGGGTACAGTATATTGTTTGCCCTTCGTTGAGCTTTTATCTCTGTAAACGCAAGTAGGAGTACCGAAATGTGAAGTTGGCTTGATAGGGCATCTAATTTATTAGAGGTTGGACGTATTTCTAAGGCTGAGTGAAACGAAGCCTTAGACAGAGGGTAGAAAACTTTTGAGCCGATTTCTTCATCCCAATATTTTAAATGCTTAATTTTAGACTTTATTCCTTCCGATATATTCGGCTTCGATTTCGATATAAAAATGCTGCAAAACGAAAATAAGAATGGAATACAAAGCAATAGATGAATAAAATAGAATATCCGAAAAAGGTTTGTGTCAGATTCTATTGAGTTTTTGTTTTGCAGACGATTAATAGATATATTTATTTTGTTATATTTGCTCCGAATAAATCATAAAACTCTCTAAAGAAATTGCTATGCTTGACCCTAAATCCACCGAAGAATTAATGAACGAGGCAAAAGCTATTGTACCAGAAGTTTATAAAGATTTAGCAAAACCTGCTGTTTCAGAAGTTGGTATTGTTGCTGGGAGAACTGTCAAGGCTCTATTAGCTCCGATACGAGGATTATTATGGGGATGGGAGCGAATAGAAGAAGTAGTTGAAGAGGGTGTAAGAAAAAGATTTGAAAAAATTCCTGAAGAAAGAAGAAAATCTCCTGAACCAGAAATTGCAGTTCCTCTTATTCAAGCATTGGAATATACTGCTCAGAATGAAACTTTGAGAGAGATGTACATAAATCTTCTTGCAAACTCAATGGATACCGAGAAAGAAAAGATTGTTCATCCTTCGTTTGTTGAAATCATTAAGCAAATGAATAGCCTAGATGCACGAGTTTTTGAAAAACTATCTCTAATTAGGAATTATCAAAGAATATTAAATCCTAGAATTTCTATCAAGGGGCAAGGACGGTTCTTCCGTCAAGGAGTCCCTGAATGGTATATGGGTTGGAGCATTGAGGGCTTTAATGAATTAGATGTTTCTGCTAGTATTATTCGATTAAATAAGTTTGGATTAATTGAATTAATGTATGATAGAAGCCAAACGGGAGTCAGTTATAGCGACTTAAAAAATACTCTGTTTTTAACGAACTTACTAAATCAATACAAGTTAGCCACTCCTAACCTAGAAATTGAAATTGAAGGAACGAAAAGCGTTGTGTATGTAAATGAATATGGTTTGCAATTTAAAAATGCGTGTCAATAGTGGTTTGTAAATCATTTCGATGACTTCGTCTTATTGCTACTAAAAGTCTGGCTTCCATTCTTTTCGTGGTCGTCTATCAGCTTTTATATTTATATTAAAATTTGTTTGCCTGATTCGCTTTAATATAGGCTTCTATGTCTTTGCGACTATAAATAATAGCTTTCTGACCAGGTATTTTACTGTGAGGAAATTTGTGATAAGTACGCATACGGTATAAGGTAGCTTTGGACTTACCTATCCAGTCGCAAACCTCTTTTTCTGTCATTAAATCTTTGTCACTCGAAGCCTTTGGAGTAGAGGAGGTAATTTGGCGAAGCATTAAGATGTTAATTTCCTGCTGAACTTCGGAGAGTTTTCCATTAATAACAAGAGCAGCTTTCATTAGCTTTCTTTGTCGTGAAAATAATTGCTTCAACTCTTTTGATTTCATTTGACCTTAATTTTGCCGTAAAGATACAAAAAATACGACTTGTTGAGCCGTATTTTGAAATCAAATTTATCTTTTTGAAAGAGTTACCTATCAGTCATTTTTGCTTTTGAATAGCTGTGATTTCTTTGCGTGGTCATCTACCAGTTTCTTAGAATCATTAAAATAAACCATTGTAGAGGTTATCTTAGAATGTCCAGCTAATGCTTTAATGGTCAGAACGTCAGTGCCTGCTAAAATTTGAAGCGTTACGAAGGTATGGCGGGCAACGTGGCACGAAATTGTCTTTTTTATCTCTGCCATCTTTGCAAACTCTTTGAGGTGGAGGTTTACGGTGTTAGAGGTGACTGCATTCTCGAATACTGATTTATCCGTTCCTATATTTTTCTTACTATTGCTAAATTCCAATAAAATAGCCTTTGCCCAAGGTTCTATAACGATTGTAACCGAATCTTTGGTTTTAACTTGTTTTTTATTGATACGTTGATTCTCCCAGTCGATATGCGACCATTTGAGGTCTAAAATATCTGAAATACGCAACCCCGTATAACAAGCCAAGAGAAACATTTGCATAGACATTCTTCGGGGAGAAAAGGCTTCAAATTGAGGGAGGAGTTCCCTCATTGCAACCAGCTCATTTAACTCAAGATAAGTTTCCCTTATTTTTGCTTTCGGCATTTTGAATTTATCATTTGCATATGGGTTTTTGATATTTATATCGTGACGAATCATATCAAGAATAACGGCACGGATATTCTTGTGTTTATTCTCTCTACCACCGTCTTGATTATGCTTTACATCTCGAAGGAAGGCATCAAATTTTTCTATAAACTTTAGATTAATATCGCAGATTTTTAGTTTGGGTGCAAACTCTTTAAGCATTGCATAGGTGTTGTTGTAAATTCTGATAGTATCGTCATCTTTACCCGCTTTCTTTTTATCCTCTACAAATTCAAGATAGTAATCATAGAAAGAGCCGTTTTCGGGCTTAATCTTTTTCTTGCCTCCAAAGTAGTCTCTGACAAGATTTAGAGATAGTTCTCCACCCATTCCTTGTTCTGTCAGTAAGAAGGTCTCTAAATCGGACTTTATATTTCCGATAACTGTACGGAGTGGATTTTTCTTTGGTAGTTTAGCCTTGTTATCCCAAAGGCTTTCTTCTATCTCATAACCAGAAGGTACTCTTATTGCTTCGCCCATAACTCTAACCCATAGATAAATAGGGTATTTGCCGTCTTTAAGCAATTTGTCTTTTCTGATGCACGGTCTTACTGAAAATGGTTTCATGTAATCTTGATTTAATTCTCAATTCATGGACTAAATTAGTAAAGTTTCTGTGATTAGAAAAATATCTCCAAAATTTTATTGCGAAGAAAAATAAGCCAAATATCAATAAATCAACGAGTTGATGCAAAACCAAAAACCGTCCCTTATTTCGTCCCTAAGCAAAAAGAAAAAGCTCCAAGTAGTTAATAATAACTAACTTAGAGCTTTATTTTGCGGTATGGACGGGACTCTAATTTATTTTCCATAATTTCTAATAGTTTACAATAATTGCTTAATATCAACTATTTAACTTTTTGTAATTGCTGAAATTATTTGTGTTTTCGGATAGTTTTTGTATGTTTGCAACACAAATGCAACACAAAATATTAGCGGTATGGCAAACTTTTATCCTTTCGTAAAACCCAATTATGTAGCTGGAGATGGCAGTACTCCATTATACGTTCGTTACAATTATGATCGAACAAAAAGAACACTTATTGCTACGGGTTACAATATCAAGTTGGACCATTGGGACAATAAGAAAAAGTGGATTAAGCGAGCTTGCCCACAATTTGAAGAGATTGATTTGGTACTTACCAAAATAACATCCAAACTTGGCGAAATACTGAGTTATGCAGTAGATAATGCAATTGACCCGACTGTGGATTATATTCTTCTCGAATTGGAGAAGAATAGAGAGTATGAGCAACGTTCGAATAGAGTGGATATGTTCAAAACATTGGAACTGTATATTGGAGAGAAAGCTCCTCATGTATCTAAAGACCAAGTAAAAGACTATAAGACATTACGAAAGCACCTCACTAATTTCAAAGAATATTCATCTCAGCCTGTTACGTTTAGAAATTTGAACCTAAAATTCTACAATGAATTTATGGATTATCTTTTCTACAAAGCTGTTAAGCCAGATGGGACAGTTGGTTTAGTTACCAATTCAGCCGGAAAAGTTGTACGATTGCTAAAAGGATTTGTCAACTATCAAATTACGAAAGGGGTGATTCCTAATATTGATTTGAAATCATTCAAGGTTGTAGAGGAAGAGACGGATGCAATCTATCTCAATGAAAAAGAATTAGAGGCTATTTATAGGCTTGATTTATCTGAGGATAAGGAGCTGGAGGAAATCAGAGATATTTTCATTGTGGGCTGTTATACAGGACTTCGTTACAGTGATTTATCTACTCTCAATTCGGAACATATTGACCATATCAATGGGAATATTAATATCAAGCAACGTAAAGTACACAAAGCCGTTGTTATTCCAATGATTGACTATGTGCCTGATATTCTGAAGAAGTATGATTATAATTTACCGAAAGTCCATAGTTATAAATTTAATGAACGAGTAAAAGAGTTAGGACAGAAAATAAAACTTGTACACAAAGTAGAAGTTGTGAGAAAGAAAGGAAACAATAGGGTTGCAGAGGTAAACAAGAAATGGGAGATGATTTCATCACATACCTGTAGGCGCTCTTTCTGTACCAATATGTATCTATCAGGCTTTCCAGCTGAAGAACTAATGAAGATATCGGGACACAAAAGTCCTGCTGCATTTATGCGATATATTAAGGTTGATAATTTTCAAGCTGCTGATAGATTGAAAGTATTGAGAAATAATTTGAAGAAGTAATTTTCTAATTCTGCATCTAATGGTTGCAGAATTAAACTTCTGTTTCTGTTATATTTTATTACTTTTACAAATACAAATAACTAATCCCAATATGGAACTCAATAAACGACAATCGAGCTTTGACCAACTTATAGATAGTATTTCTCAAGCACATTATCAATTTCAAGATAATGCTCAAAAGAGTGTCAATCTAAATCTGACCCTTCGCAATTGGCTTGTTGGATATTATATCGTTGAGTATGAACAGAAGGGAGAAGATAAAGCAAAATATGGAGATAATTTGATAGGTGAAATAGCCTCTCAATTGAAACAAAAAGAGGTGAAAGGATTTTCTGTCAGTGCTCTGAAAAATCATAGAACTTTTTATCAGAGGTATCCGCAAATAAGACAATCAGTGATTGGCTTATTGCAAAGCATAGATAATCAGCTGAATATACAAGGTTTAGAAAAAAGCCAATCACTGATTAGCCAATTCGATGAGGAAATGATATTACCTGTTGAGTTGATATTATCGAAACTCACATACACACATTTTATAGAGTTGTTTAAAATTGAAGATCCTTTGGAACGTTT
>JBKEBA010000112.1:0-11617 GCA_047972895.1 Dysgonomonas sp. | reverse complement strand
TGCACTCGCTAAACGGGAACAGCATCCAAAGTGTTGGAAAAAGGCGTTCTCTGGCAGTATTCGCGAAAGTAGCTCAGTTGGTAGAGCACGACCTTGCCAAGGTCGGGGTCGCGGGTTCGAATCCCGTCTTTCGCTCTTAGGCTGCTCGGATGGTGGAATGGTAGACACGCAAGACTTAAAATCTTGTGACCATTACGGTTGTGCGGGTTCAAGTCCCGCTCCGAGTACATAAGAGGATTTTTTAGTTTTTTGACTAGAAAGTCCTCTTTCCTTTTTATTGCAATCTGCTGTTTTAAGTTATTTGTTGCCAGAAAAAGGCTCGCTATGGCTGCTTCCTTTCTTAGGAAATCTAAAGAAATATATTGGTGCTTTTCATTTTGATTGATGAGTTTTTAAAATGTAAAAAGCCCGCAAATTCTCTTCGCAGACTTTCCAACCTTAACACAAACTTTACAAAACTACACAATAATAGAGTTAAACTACAACCTATAGTCAGGTTTTCATTTAAGCAAATATAATCCTCATATATTTACATTACAAATGTATGGGGATTATGATTTTATATCATTACATATATGTGCCCGCTTTTTCAGAATTCGAGCCCTTTTACTTCTTGTTGTTTGGTGAGGCTTTTTTTCGACGGATTCTTCCTGGAGTTGTACCAAAATTTGTTTTGCAAAAGTCATTAAAATGCGATGGTGATGAAAACCCATATTCGTCGCTAATTTCTTTAAACGATTTTTCAGTACTGTTTATCTGGTGATAAATAGACTTCGAACGTTCGTCTTTCATCCAATGGTATGCAGATACACCAAATACTTTTTTGAATCGCTTCTGAAACCCCGAAAGGCTGTAATGAGTGAGTTCTGCTAATTCCTGAACAGTTTTTGCTTTGTAGTGATTCTTGATGACAAGGTCGGAGAATGATATGTCGTGGCTTAGAAGTGGATAAAAGAATCTAAGGAGGTCTTTTTTTGTATAATAAGCCCGTAATAAAAAATAAAACTCTTTTGCTTTTAGTTCAAAGTAGTATGTACATTTTAAGCCGTCTATCATACATGTTATTAAGAAAGAGAGGAATGTTTCAACTCTTTCGTTGATATCCAGAAAGTATATGCCCGGTTTAAAATTGTTCTTTTCTTCTTGGAGTAGTAAATCTAGAGAAAAACAGTCACATAGTCGTTTCGTATTATGTAGACGCATTACCAAGAAATCGCAATCTTCTATAGCTTGGCTGCTATATTGGCTTCCGGCAGGTAATAGCAACATTTTTCCAGCAGTTATTTCTTTGTCTAGAGTGTCTCCAAAGGATAGATGTAGTACTCCTTTAACAATGAAAATTACTTTATTAGCAAGAGGAAATATTTTCCATTTTTTCCCTTGCTCCAAAGATATTTTTTCTATTGTTGGTCTATCTCCTTTTTCGTAATTGTAACAAGATAAATGTTCCTGTGCATATAATAACTCCATGTAGATGTTATTCTAAATAAATTACTCTTATTAATGTGTATCAAAAACTCAAATAATCAGGTGTTTATTCCCTAATTTAAGATTTTTGCTATTGTACGTTGTGTGTAAATTTTGCTTATATGTATTGTCTACAAATATACAGAAAAAAACATGTAGGACTGATATTTTTTTTCTAAACTATTAACTTATTCTGAAAATATTATAGTTTTTTCTTAAGAAACATTCGTGCCATTAAGATTTTGAGTTAACCTTCTGGTTAATACGCTCATTGGCTTTAGGATCTGGGCCGTATTTATTGTCACCTTTTTCTCCTTCAGTGATATATAAAATAATATTATAGATAGGAATGAGAATATACCAGCCATTTTTACCGGTGTCGTGTACTCGTCTTACACAAATAGCCAACGATGGAATCATTATTGCTAAGATGAAGAGTCCGGTGATGAAAAACATAATCTGCGCTAGTGTTTCAGATATGAGAGCAAATAGAAATCCAATGATAAATGCTGTAATAATAACGCCTGTTGTAACCAGAATAAATCCCCAAAAATCTTTACGCCTTATTCTACTGTCAAAATCAGCATAATGTTTTTTAATTACTGAAAAAAAATATTCCATAACTTATTATTTTATGTCAGTCAATTTGTAGCTTATAAGATTATTATTTTTTGAACGACTACTATATCTTCACATATTTACGAATATATTGAAAAAAAGGACAACTTATGCATCTACACCAATAATTAATTTTGATAATGATGATCTATGTGTCTATAATGTGCTGATAGTAAAATTTTTATTGTGTTTAACGAAATTTTGCTAAAAAGTATATTGATTCATCTTTATTATTCGAAAATATGTTATATATTTGCGGTGTTCTAATAAACTAATACACTAGATTATGATAAAAATAGAAAACTTGAGTTTTTACTATAATAAGAGAAGACCTGTTTTCGAAAATGTTTCTTTCGATATAAAGAGTGGAATTTATGGTCTGTTGGGTGAAAATGGAGTAGGGAAGACAACGCTGCTTCATATTATGAGTGGATTGTGTTTCCCGAAGAAGGGTAGTTGCAAGGTCTACAATTATGAATCATCATATCGTAATCCGGAAATGTTGAGGCAATTGTTCTTTCTTCCAGAAGAATTTCAGGCACCAAATCTGTCTGTTCTGGATTTTGTGAAATATAATTCAGGCTTTTATCCCGATTATAGCGAACTCCAATTCGAGGAGTATATGAGGGAGTTTCAAGTAGAGAAAGACAGAAAAATGTCTGAGTTATCTTTTGGACAAAAGAAGAAGGTTATGATAGCTTTTACGCTCGCTCTCAATACCCCGATTGCCTTGCTGGATGAGCCTACTAACGGATTGGATATCCCATCGAAGTCACAGTTCAGGAAAATAATAGCTGCAGCATATGATGAGCAAAGATGTATAATTATATCTACTCATCAGGTACGCGATTTGGAGAACTTGATAGATCCTATTATAATATTAGACCGAAATCAGATATTATTGAACAATTCGGTTGAAGAAATCACCGAAAAGCTTTTATTTTCGTATACCACTCACAAGCCCGAGAATGCTTTATATCTAGAGCAAACAATGCAGGGATATTCTTCCGTTTTAGTAAATGAATATGCAGAGGAAAGCACATTGAATATAGAGGCCTTGTTCAATACGGTAGTCAATAATAAGGCAAAGGTAAAAGAATTGTTTAATCCTAATTTGAAATAGTAATGAATACAATGTTTAATATAGAACGTTATTGGAAACTGGAAAAGCGTAATTTCTTTTTATCCAAAATGCATTATGTGTATATTTTAGGAGGATTAACTGGGCTTTATCTATTATCGATGCTGATGAAAACACTAGTTGATTTCAGTCTTAGCGGTTTGGTATATTTAGCCGCCTTCGTAATGGTAGTTGCAGGGCCTTGCCTTTTCGAAAAATCGAGAAATAAGCATACAAGTCTTTTCGAGTTTATACTTCCTGCATCTACTTTTGAGAAGTTTCTGAGTTTCTGGTTTAAATATGTAATAATCATACCTCTATCCATCGTGTTATTGTTTTTGTTATTGAATGCAGTAACAGGATTTATTTCTGTAGATGCAATAAGAGAACATGCAAACTCAATGTCATTGGATCACATACAAGGAGGAAGTAAGGCTTTTTTTCTAATATTCGGTACACAGGCTGTATTTATGGGAGGGTATTTCTATTTCAAGAGATATGCTTTTGCCAAAACATCGGTGCTCCTGCTTATTATAACCATATTATTTGTATTTATGGGTATTATGATAGGTTTTTACTTTTTTAAAGGACAAGAAGTGGCATTTAACTTCAATACAGATGTAGCAAAGGGTAATTCGTATAGTATGGGGTATGAGCTTGGGCAATCGATGGAGATTTTAGTAAAAAATCCATTGATTAAGGTTATGGATACTATTGCAGATATTGTCTTTACTGTTGGTATGTGGACTGTATGTTTTTTCAAATTAAGAGAAACCGAAATTTAATATTATGGATTTTAAATCAAATAAACCGATATATCTACAGATAGTAGACTTTTGTTTTCTAAAAATTCTCACGAATGAATGGACAGAAGAAGGGCGTGTACCATCGGTAAGGGAGCTGGGAGCCATGCTTCAGGTAAATCCGAATACAGTCATGCGTGCTTTTGAATATATGCAGACTGAAAATGTGATATATTCAAAAAGGGGAATGGGATATTTTGTGGTAGAAAATGCTCGTAAAGCAATCTTAGAGCTTCAAAGAAAAGAGTTTTTTGAAGAAGTGCTTCCTGAGACATTTAAGATAATGAAATTACTCGATATCAATATCGATGAAGTAATGGATAGATATAATAAGTCAAAAGAATAAGACTCTTATGAAAAAATATGCAAACAAAATCTTTTTTAGTATGATAGCGATTGTTATAATCTGTTTTGTTGTTATAGTATGGAAATTAATAAACATACTATCTGTTGCTATGTAATAACAGGTGAAATATCGGGGATATAGCAATATTCGAAATGTATACATTAAAGATTTTAATAATATTCCCGAAAAAATACCTCACACAGGGTAATCTGAAAGATGCAAAATTTACTTCTCCAATTTGTAACTCACAAAGGCAAATTGATTACTATTGGGAGACCATGAGTTTACGTTAAAACTACCCTGTCCACCGAATAATTTAAGTAAGGTCTCAGGTTCTCCACCAGAGGTGGGTATTAAGCGAATCTCTACATGTTTATAGCGCAGATGTTCGTGTGGCTCTAAGTCTCCTTTCTTATAAGCAATATAAACAACATGTTTCCCATCTGTCGACAAATGAGGAAACCAAGAATTTCGGTCATCATCGAATGTCATCTGAGTTTGCTCGGTTCCATCGGCTTTCATACGCCATATCTGCATCAATCCTGTACGCACCGAATTGAACCAGATCTGCTCACCTGAGGGTGAATATTCGGGACCGTCATTTAATCCTTCCGCAGTTGTCAAGCGATTTTCTTCGCTTCCATCGATGAAAATAGTATATACATCCATTTCTCCGCTGCGATTGGCGCAATATGCCAATCTTTTTCCGTCAGGACTCCATCCATGTAGATAACTTGGTAGCGAAGGAGTAACTTGAATCGGTATTCCCCCTTTGAACGGAAGAATGAAGATTGTAGGTTTGCCTTCGGGGAGAGAACGATGACTTACAGCCAAGAGTTCTCCATTTGGAGAAACTAGATGGTCATTATTACATTTTATTGCAAAGCCTGTATCAATAAGTTCTATATTATCCGGCGATGAAATGGGTAACTTGTATATCAATCCCTCACAGTTATAAACAAGCCATTTACCATCAGGGGTCCAGTCCGGAGCTTCAATTAAGTAAGGAAATTCTTTGATTACTTTACGTTCTTTGGTTGTGAGATCGAATATTTCTAGATAACTAATCACTTTTTCTGTTTGATACTGGCTCATAAGGATTGGTTTTATTAGTGGTGCTAACTATTTGTTATTGCTTTATGATGTAATTGAATCCTATTCCGATTTGCAGTGGAGTAGAGTTTTTATGTTTTATTACACTCGGCTTTACTTCCGAAAAATCGAATGTGTTATAACCTAACCAACACGACATACCCCATTTCTCATCTATTGGAAATTGATAGCCTGCTCTTATTTCATATGTTAAACGGATTTTCCTAACATTCCCCGACATATTTGTTATTTTATCCAGATTGAGACTAATGTTGGTAAGCGACAATCTGTTTTCTAAAAAAATAAACCGAGCCCTGTCTTTTTTGTCGTCATAACCTATAGGGAGGTATATTTTAGGTGCTATATATGGCCCCCAATACATACCTTTGTATACGGTTTCGGGGTTTCCGACTTCACCTATTGTACTTTTAAGGTCTCCTTGTCCGATGTTAGGATTATCATTATATCCTATTTTCTGATTGAATCCTCCTACGCGGATCCCTCCCTCTATACCGAAAAACATATTGACATCGTACTCATATCCCATGCTGGCTCCTCCGGCAAAGGGATTATTTATTTCACTATCGATATAATGTGGTCCTAAAGATAGGTCTATATCAACATTCAATTTGTGTCCTTCTTGTGCTGTCACAAATAGAATATTGTAAATGAAGAGTAGAAAGCAAAATGATCTTTTCATAGCATGCTAATTTAGTAAGTTCGGTTATTACAGCGAAGTTCATCAGTATATTGATCCCCTTCTTATTATATAACTATACAAAACTAAGAAAAATTATAGAATGATGTAAAAAAATACTACCTTGCAGTAGTTTAATAATGTATTTGATATGAAAAAACTGGTATTTTGCTGTTTGCTAGTGTTTATTCTTATGGCGTGCGGTGAAGAACGAAATAATGTACTGGGACGCTGGAGTATGGAGTTCGAAAGTGAACATGAGCCTGCATATAGCTTACTGATGCCGGACGATTCGATATGTACTTCAGATTTATTATTCAGTGGCGATACTGTGTATATGCAGGTGAAGTCAGATGGTAGATTGGTGGAAAATGAATTTGTAGGAAAATATACTATAAAAGATAATTTGCTGAAACTGACTAATCGTTACGGAAAACAAAAAGAATGTATATTTTTCATAGAAGGAAATGTTATGATTGTGACGGATAAAGACGAGCCTGATAAAATAATTATGCGCTTGAGACGGATAGAAGAATGATAGCAATATTGTGATTGCTATTGTCAAAATACAGAGGATGTATTTGGTTATATTCCATTTTTTTACTTTTGTAGATATAACATGAACTGAGTCAGACTTAATGTTATTTTGCATGACATTATAGTGTAGACTAAAAAACTTTACATATGAAGACTTTTTATTATTTTCCAGCAATTGTCATTGCTTCTGTTTGTTTCATTGCATCGTGTACTAAATCGAGTAATTATGAAAGTGTAATAACAAATTACATCCTTAAATCTAATGGACAAAAGGCCAAGTTCAGCGCAAAAGTTCATAGTATAAATGATTTGGGGAGAATGATCATTATTGATGATAATGTAAATAAAACAAATCAAACTGAGACTAAGAGTGCAGAATTATCGAAACTCGAAGGGCAACTAACTACCTTGCAAGACGAATTGTTTAAACTAGAGGTTGATGAAAATGGTTCGGGGCGGGAAATTATGGAAACTTACATTACCAAAATCAGTAATTTACAACAAGAGATAGAGTATTTAAAAGAGGAAGGAATAGCAATAGATTCGATTGAAGCAAAGGCGGGTGCCGAAATTACAGCTGTAGTTGTAAGATGTAAATATTCTATTATTTATATAGGTATGGATAAGGAAGAGATAATAACGAAGAATTTTGTCGTTTCCGAGGATGGACAGACTTGTTATGGTTTAGTAGATGATTTTGTAGAAGTTCCTAAATAGCTGTTTGTTAAAAATAAGTATAATATAAAAGGCAATAGATAATTCTATTGCCTTTTATATTATCGAATATCTTCTTGCTTATTTTTCAGGATATAATCCTTTCCACCATTTGTCATCATTTTTCAGCCATTTGGCAAACCAAGCCATAATGGAGTTATTCCATTCTACACGCCTTTTGTAGTTCATAACACCATGATTTTCATCTTTTACTTGTATAAATTCAGTAGGTACACCAAGTATTTTAAGAGCAGTGTACATTTGAATACTTTCGCCGATAGGTACATTTGTGTCGACTGTACCATGTGTGAATAGAATAGGAGTTTTCACTTTGTCGGCACTGAACAATGGACTTTGTTGTACATACAAATCGGTATTGTTCCAAGGATAACTGTGAGCACTTGCTCCCGAACTATAAGTATATCCCCAATAACCTTCGCCCCAATAACTACTGATAGAACTTATTCCAGCATGAGACACTGCTGCGGCAAACATATCTGTACGCGTCTGCAAATACATAGTCATAAAGCCACCGTATGAGGCTCCTACACAACCGATTTTTTTATCATCTACAAAGGTATGTTCTTTAATGAATTGCTTCGTTCCTTCTATGATGTCCTCTGCTGTACGTTTTCCCCATGCGTTAACGTGCAAAGCTGAGAATTTTTGTCCGAATCCCGTAGCACCGCTTGGTTGTATTACGTATGCAATATATCCTTGCGAAGCAAATACATGAGCAGGATAAGGCCCTTCAAAAGTACGTGGGGTAGGAGTCGTACCTCCGTAGTAATACACTATCATCGGATATTTTTTCGTTGGGTCGAAATTTGGAGGTAGGTAATATGTTCCTTTGATTTCTATACCATCTGAATTGGTAAAGCTCCAGTTTTCTACTTTTCCTAATGTCATTTGCGACAACTGTTCCTTATATGGGTCTGCTATCATTGTAGATTTTCCTGATTTTATATCATAGATATAAGCACGGGTGGAATTGGAATTACTAACACCTGTATATGCTGCAATGGCAGTATTGTCTGCGGTAGAGAACGAGCGTACTACTTCTTCACTCAACGGTAATTTAGTGAATGATTTGTTCGAAGGATCATAAGTGTACATGTTTACACAATCCATATCTGTGGTACGGAAATAAATTAGATTGTCCTTTTTGTTCCAAAAGCCATAGTCTATACTTGGGTTGAAATTCTTTGTGATGGGATCTATTTGTTTTGTTGCCAGATCCATGATGAATGAAAGCCCGTTGTAACTATTAGCTATTTGTCCTTCGTTTATATTTAATCCAATACCACCGAATGCCTCGCCCGAACCTGATATTAAAACTTTTTTGCCATCAGGAGAAAAAGATGCTCCATGAGCAAAACCTTCATTTTTCCATAACGTATCTACTTCCATTTTTGCCAAATCCATTTTGAACATGGAATATTTACGGAAAGGACGTTCGGTTATAGTCTCATCCGATACAGAGAACAGAATTTCTTTCGAATCGCTGCTAATATCATTTAGCCATGTTGAGTGTGATCCGAATGTAAGCTGCTGACTCGAACGCGTAACTATATCGAACTTGTAGATAAATGAACGGTTTGTGTAGCCCGGTTGACGGTCTTCGGGTGATTTCAATAATATAAGATCGCCTTTTGTTTCATCTCCCTTTTCTTGTTTTGTATAGAATAAAGTCTTTTCATCAGGAGAGAATATCAGATATTCGTCCGGAACGTTTTCAACCAATATGTTTTCCTGCATTGTAGCAGGGTCTATTGTTACAATATTTGTTTGTTCATCTACTTTCGGCAGATAGTATAATTTTTCGCTCTTAGGCATCCAGTTCAACTGCCTTTTTGCACCATCTGTATCAATAAGTATTTGTTTACCTGTTTTTACTTCATACAATTCGGTAGTGGATACACCTTTTTCGCCAAATGTATTACGATATGACAGTAAGAAATACTGCCCATTGGGGGACATACTCACGCTATTTACACGTTTCCCTACCAACATATCTGTAAAGTTAACTGTTCTTTTATCTGAATTAAGTGCAGTGAATGTTGTTATAGAATCATTTTTTTCATTTTCTATGGTTATTTTTAAGGCTGTAGAGGCTTTGTCTTCTGCCGAAGATAATAGCTTAATAACAATGCGGCTGTTTATCGGATAAGGAGTGAAAGTGGCACTTACATCCTTTTCGGCTTTTAGGTTATCTTCCTTTGTGGTTTTGGATGCAGATAGTTTTCCATCTACATATATTTCTAGCATATTAGGAGAAGTTACTTTGATTGTACTTTTTCCGTATCTGTCAGCGTTGACATAGAATGAAATAAGTTGCAAGGTAGTCCCTTCTTTCGATTTTTCAGGAAAGAAATAGCCTGCTGTATCGGCTTTTAGCGGTCTGATAAAGCCGTCTTGCTCAGACACTGCAAGATTTGTCTTGAGCAGATCTTTTTCTGCGTATTTTTCCCCTTTCAATGTGACAGAGTCAATTTGAAACGGAGCTTTAATACTTACCGGTACACTAGTGTATATCTGTGACAGGTTTTGCTTCTTTTGAGAGAACAAGCTGATTGCTACAAAGAAGCTTAAGAATAAAATCGGAAACCTTAAATTCATAGTAATGTAATTTAGCATGAGGAGGCAAAGATATAAAATAAGATGAAAAAGAATTTTACATTAGATATGAAAAACAAGGGTTTAGCCTAATGTTTTAAAGCAGGGATATATTGGTTTTAGTTATAATGTATTATCTTTGAACACTTAAATAAGCATCTTTAGCAATATCGTTTATAGTCTATCTAATGAGAATCTTAACATTAAACATCATATTACTGATGTCTTTATCACTTTTCTTTTCTTGTTCCGAAGAAAATATAATGCTATATCATCCCGAAGAAGGAAACGAACCTTCTGACCCACCTCAAAAAGTGTGGTTGCTCGAATACATAGACTATCCGTCCTTGAATGATTTGGGAATGATTGTTCGTAATGATATATCTTTCTCGTATGCGGATGAAGATTGGACCTTAAAATTGATAGAGGAGGTAGGCAATAATGTTATAAAAGTGGATTATAAAGCTGGCGAAGTGATATATTCCATGACGCGCAATATGGGTTTGTATACTTATTATGATAGCCTTTTGGTGAGAATTAATAATGATAAATTTGCTGAATCGGCATTGCATAGGACTTACAGAGAATCTGCACAGCAAGAAAATGCATCAAAAATACAAATGCAAAATGATTCGTCTCATTTTACTTACGATGATATGGGGTATCTTAAAAGGTTGGAACGTTATAATGTATCGGGTGACCAAATACCTACATATTGGGAAGAATTCACTGTAATAGGTGGGAATATTGTAGGAATAAAGACATCGGCCAATTTTAGATATATTTATACATATGATAATTCGGAACATTCTATTCCAGCTGGTTTCTGTTATGAAATGCCGTTAAATACGGTGAGTATCAGCAAGGGGGGCTGTTGGTTACTGACAAATCTTACTTTCTTGTCTGAATATTTAGGAAAAAGGAGTAAAAATAATGTGATACGTACCGTAATAATGCAAGATACACAGGATGGCGATTCTGTCCGCTACGGGGATATAACTTATGAATATTCGTCGGATGAAAATGAGCAAGTTGCGTCAGTCAAAATGCTGGGTGTTATTAACAGTTTAGATATTCCGGAAAACTATATAACAGTATTCTCTTACTTAGAAAAAGAAATAGAATCAGTAGAGAAATAAAATAAAAACCGTCCCGATTATAAACAATGAAGAGAATGAGAGAATATCATTGTACAACCGGGTCGGTCGGCTAAGGGGAAAGCCGTTTTTATTATAGATAGAATAAAATTGAAAATTCCATAAATATTCTTGAGTTTTATTATAGAAAAAGAGAGGCTATTAACAATAGCCTCTCCTTAATTTATATAACCAATCCAAATCTAAGAATCTTAAATCATTTAAATGAATACTCGCATATTAACCTAAAATGATTATCTTTGCATAAAACAGATAGCTATGACATTAATTGATTTTATCACTGCGTTCCCCGATGAGGCTAGTTGCAAGCAGAAGTTCAAAGAATATCGAGATCAGGTAGGAGTAATTTGTCCTAAGTGTGGAGGGACAGATCATTATTGGAAAAAAGACAAGGAGGCCTATGAGTGTAAATGTTGTAAAACTCGTATTACCTTAAAGAGCGGTACAGTC
>JBKEBA010000059.1:0-10594 GCA_047972895.1 Dysgonomonas sp. | reverse complement strand
CTAAAGAAACAACCTCGATATCCGAAAACGAAGGAATGACCCCACGTCGAGGAATATTTCCTTGTTCATTTACTAAATCATAAGAGAAATTCTTGCAAATATCAAGAAATTTGGCGAATATTGCATGTAAGTTGTGCATAACTGTATGGCATTTTAATTGATTTGACACCATTAAAATACTAAATTTCAGTAATATGCACAACTTATATCTCATCTTTTTATTTGATAATTAATTCCGCCAACGGGTTAAAACACTTAACTTTTTCATATGTATCGATTTTTTGTAATATTAAAAAGTGACAAAGTAAACATTTAAGGATGCTATTAATAAGAAAAACAAGTTCACAACTTATATTCTATAATTTCTTTATTCGATTTATATAAATATAGATAAATCAAAGAAAAGTATGTGACTATTCTTTATCTTTCTTTCCAAACGATTTTTTCACCCAACGGGGAACAATCAAAGCCCCTACAAACAAATAATTATAATATGTCAACAGTCGCCAAAGTAATATAATCAATGGAACTACTCCGGCCAATGGAATAAATTCGCTTAGGTATTGTTTGAATATAAATTCGCTGAATCCGCTTCCTCCGGGTGTAGGGCTAACGACCATTACTATCCACATAATAAATTGTCGCGCAAATATCAACAGATTGTCGTGTACCTGAAAGAATGCCATGAATATAGCGTTGACGACCAAGTAGCGAGAGCTCCAAGATAGTATAGTTGCGGTAATGAGAGGGAACCAATATGAAATAGTTTTGCCTCTTATTTCTTTTGCACTCACAACAAGATCATCTCCTGCCTTAGCGGCACTTTTATGCCAACGTCTCAGGAAGGGCAAACGAAACACTTTTATTATCAGCCAGCGAATAGCTTGTGGGCGGATAAAGAGACCTGTTATCAGTAATGTACATAGCAGCATTTTGACTATATATGCCACAATAAACAAGATAAGTACACCCGAACCAAATGCTGAGTTGTCTGAAAATAACGTATCGAAGGGTATGAATATTAATAAAAGAGGGAATGTTACTACAAAAAACATTTCATCCAGCAGCAGTGTAACAAACACCATTGCCGTACTACGTCCTACAGGGATATTCTCTTTGGCAAGAAAAAGGACTGCCATAGTAGATCCTCCTACCGAAGAAGGTGTTATTGCCGTACCAAACTCTGCAAGCAAGGTAACTTTAATACATTGTTTCCATGACAGTTGTTTCTCTGTGAGGTATCTGTACCGAATAACGAATCCAGTATCACGTCCCAGCATGAAACAAAAGGCAACAAATATCCAAAAGACTGTATGGCTAGTGACAGAGATTTGTTTCAGGTCGTCAATACTAAATTCACGGCTAAACATATAAGCTACGACCCCTAGCCCTATAAAGGTTGGTAGGAGTATTTTCCAAACACTAAATCCTTGGGTTTCTTTTTCCATTCATAATATTAACAATCGTACAAAAATAAGAAAACATTTCTTGTTTTTCTTTTCTTTCGTACTTTTACACCTAATAAAACAGGATTACTATAGTTATGGAGAATAGAGTAGAGAAAGCTGTCGAACTTTTCAAAAACGGATACAATTGCGCACAAGCTGTATTTACTGCATATGCAGACTTGTACAATATAGACGAGGAAACAGCTCTCAGACTATCTACGGCTTTCGGTGGAGGAATGGGTGGACTACGTGAAACTTGTGGTGCAGTTTCGGGCATGACAATGATTGTTGGGTTGAAGGAAGGCGTCTACATACCTTATGACAAAGAAGGTAAGAAACGTAATTATGAGATTGTACAACTTTTAGCTAACGAATTCAAGCAAGAAAACGGGTCTATTATATGTAAGCATTTACTTGGATTGGAAGAAGGTCTACCAGCTGACAAACAGAAAAAGCCATGTGCCGAATATGTCAGAATATGTGCCGAGCTGATAGCAAAGCATATTGTAAAGTAATTACTGTAATAAAAATTGTATAAAACAAATATACATTTATCTATAAATAGATGTATATAAAACAATTACAACAAACAAAAGTATAACATCAAAAAGATCGTAAGATCTGTTACTTTTGTCACTTTTTCAGACACACAACATTGACAAACAAATACATATATAAAACCAAAGACTTCATATCAGGCATTCTCAACCGATACAGAAAGAGCAAAATGAAGTACCGTATAGGAATACCTGTATGCCTTATCCTATTGATCTGGTTTATCTTTTGCTTGCCCTCTACCTTATTTGATGTACCTTATAGTACAGTAGTCTCTGATAGGAATAACGAGTTGCTGGGAGCACGCATCGCAAACGACCAACAGTGGCGTTTTCCCGAATCCGATTCCATCCCCGAAAAGTATAAAGTGTGCCTAATAGAATTCGAAGACAGATATTTCCGACGACATTGGGGCGTAAATCCATTAGCCATAGCGCGTGCCCTCAAGCAAAACATCAGTAAAGGCGGTGTCGTCAGTGGAGCAAGCACCATCACAATGCAAACTATCCGTCTTTCGAGAAAAGAAAGCCGCACTTTTGGCGAGAAGTTTATTGAGATGATACTAGCCACTCGTCTGGAGTTTTCCTATTCCAAAGACGACATAGTAGCTTTATACGCCTCACATGCTCCTATGGGAGGAAATGTGGTGGGAATAGAAGCGGCTTCGTGGAGATATTTCGGGCATCAGGCTGCAACACTTTCATGGGCAGAAGCCGCGACACTAGCAGTTTTGCCAAACTCTCCTACCTTGATGCATTTCGGGAGAAACAGAGACAAACTACTCAACAAAAGAAATAAACTACTAGCCAAATTACACGAACGCGACGTACTAAATCAGGTTGACTATGAACTTGCCATTGCCGAGCCATTGCCATCTCATCCCTACCCCCTACCACAAGTAGCCCCGCATCTTGTTACCAAACTCTATCAGGAGCAGGGAGGAAAACATTTAACAACGACCATTGATAAATATCAACAAGAAAGGACTGAAGTTATTCTGAATCGATGGAATGCTGAGTTTGCCCAAAATGGGATCAAGAACATAGCAGCCTTAATTTTCGATATAGAAAAGAATGAAGTCGTGGCATATTGCGGAAATGTAGATTTCGAGAAAACGGTATCGGCTAATCAGGTAGATATCATACAGTCGCCACGTAGTACAGGTAGTATACTCAAGCCTTTTCTATACTGTGCCATGTTGCAGGAAGGACAATTATTACCTAATCAGCTATTGCCTGACGTGCCAATCAATCTGAATGGATTTGCGCCAAAGAATTTCAGCTTGCAATACGATGGAGCAGTTCATGCCTCCGAGGCGCTTGCCCGCTCTCTAAACGTCCCTTTTGTAGTATCGCTGCGTAAATATAGTGTTCCCAAATTCTATAATATATTGCAAAGAGCGGGAATGACTACTCTAAACCGTTCAGCAGATAATTATGGTTTATCATTGATCCTGGGCGGTGCAGAAGGTAAACTATGGGATATAAGCTATATGTACTTACAGATGGCACAGCAGTTAAACTTCTTTAATGATGATGGAAGGTATTATGAAATGAAACCTCCCGCATATCTATTGGATGAAAACAACAATGAAAAAGGAGATAGAATCAGAAATCCGTTGTTCTCAGCTGGTGCTATCTGGCAAACACTCGATGCTTTGACTAACGTAAACCGCCCCGAAGAAATAGATTGGCGTTCGATACCATCGATACAAAAAATAGCATGGAAAACCGGCACTAGTTTTGGTTTTCGTGATGGCTGGGCTGTAGGTGTTAGTTCTAAATATGTTGTAGGCGTATGGGTTGGCAATTCAGATGGAGAAGGTCGGCCCGGATTAACAGGTGCACGCACGGCAGGGATGGTCATGTTCGATATTTTCAATATATTGCCCAAAGGACGTTGGTTTACAAAACCTGAAGGCGATCTCGTAAAAGCAGAGATATGTCGCGAGAGCGGCTGCATTAGAAGCATAAATTGCCCCGATTCATCTATCGACACTGTATATATTAGCCCTAAAGGACGTGAGGCAACAGTTTGCCCTTATCACAAACGTGTACATTTATCCGAAGATATGCAGTATCAGGTATATGAAGATTGTGCAGGCAGCAGGGGTATAATTCATACCTCATGGTTTATCTTGCCCCCGTCATGGGAATGGTTTTACAAATCACAACATCCGGCTTATCGCTCATTACCACCCTATTCTCCCGAATGTAGAAAAGATGGAGATATAAAACTTATGGAATTTATTTATCCGTTTCCTAACTCCGTTATTTCACTCCCAAAACAGTTAGATGGATCTCCAGGTAATATTGTATTCGAACTGGCTCACAGATCGCCTCACAACCGTGTATTTTGGCATCTCGATGGGCAATACATAGGTGAAACACAAGATTTCCATAAAAAAGAGTATACCCCGGCAAAAGGGGAACATACTTTAATTGTCGTTGACGAAACAGGAGCAAATCTGACTGTGAGATTTTCTGTTAAATAAAGAAATTTGAGTAAAAAATTAATTTTTTACTCAAAAAATAACACAACATAGACCCCTGATTACAAGACACATATAATAAAAACGAACATTTTGATAGTATTTTATATTATTTTTTTTGATTTAAGGATGCAACGTTTTATACTTTTGCACATCTTCTATATACAGCAATCATTATTTTGTTTGCTAAGACTTTCCAATCTTAATACAAAACTTGAGTAAAAGTCCCATTCCACAAACTACACTTACAACACAACAATGGGCAAACTCAATACTCTTTTGAGTAATAGCAAACAAAAAAAGTATCCTAAATTAGGATACTTTTTTTTATCTATCTAAGAGATCAACTCTTATTCTTTTGTTTCAGGAGCCTCTTCAACAGTTGGAGCATCAGCTATCGGAGCAGCTACAACAGCTTCCACTTCTTCTGCAGCTTCTTTAGCCACCTTTTCAGCTTTAGCTTGTTTTGCCGTTTCTTTAGCAGCTACTGGCTGATCTGCAGTTTTCTTAGATCTACGAGTTCTACCTTTAGCCGCAGCTTTTTTCTCTTTCAACATATTTTCATTGTAGTCAACTAACTCAATAAAACACATTGAAGCATTATCACCCAAACGATTACCTGTCTTAATGATACGTGTGTATCCACCCGGACGGTCTGCTATTTTTTGAGATACATTCTGAAACAGTTCAGTCACAGCAGTCTTGCTTTGAAGCTCTTTGAAAACCAAACGTCTCGATTGAGTCGTATCTTCTTTCGATTTAGTGATAATAGGCTCAACAACTTTCCTTAAAGCTTTCGCTTTAGCTACTGTTGTAAAGATTCTTTTGTTAGGACTTAGGATCAAAGACGCACACATGTTTGACAACATAGCGTTTCTGTGCGAACTGGTACGCCCTAAGTGATTGAATTTTTTATTATGTCTCATGTCGCTTACTAATCTTTATCTAATTTATATTTAGAAATATCCATACCGAAAGACAGACTTAAGCTATCCAATAATTCATCAAGCTCAGTAAGTGATTTCTTACCAAAGTTTCTGAATTTAAGAAGGTCATTCTTATTGAATTGAACTAACTCGCCAAGAGTCTCTACTTCTGCCGATTTCAAACAGTTAAGCGCACGAACCGAAAGGTTCATATCTGCTAACTTAGTTTTCAACAGCTGACGCATATGTAATATTTCTTCATCGAACTCTTCGTTTCCATCCACTTCACTTTGTTCTAGAAGTATCTTCTCGTCAGAGAATAACATAAAGTGGTGAATAAGAATCTTAGCAGCCTCTTTCAAAGCGTCCTTTGGATGAATTGACCCATCGGTTGCTATCTCTATCACAAGTTTCTCATAGTCCGTCTTTTGTTCTACACGATAGTTTTCAATCGAGTATTTTACGTTACGGATAGGAGTATAAATAGAATCAATAGCTATAACATTAACATCGTCGGACAGATTGCGATTTTCATCAGCAGGCACATACCCACGGCCTTTGTTAATATTCAATTCGATTTGGAAGCTTGCATTCTTGTCCAGATGACAAATTTCAAGATCAGGGTTCAATACTTCAAATCCTGACAGATGCTTTCCTATATCTCCAGCTTTGAATACTTCGGTACCTGAGACAGTAATGCTTACCTTCTCGTTTTCGATCTCTTCTACGATTTGCTTGAAACGAACTTGTTTTAAGTTCAAAATAATATTTGTAACATCTTCTATAACACCCGGTACTGTAGCAAATTCATGCTCAACACCATCAATCTTTATAGAAGTAATAGCAAAACCTTCGAGAGATGAAAGCAGAATACGGCGAAGAGCATTACCAATAGTAATACCATAACCTGGTTCTAAGGGACGAAATTCGAATTTTCCGAAGAAATCATCCGCTTCTAACATCAATACTTTATCCGGTTTTTGAAATGCTAATATAGCCATGAATTTAATTAATTTTTAGAATACAACTCTACGATCAACTGTTCTTTAATGTTTTCAGGGATATCGGCTCTTTCAGGAATATGAAGGTATTTTCCTGTCATTGTAGCTTGGTCCCACTCGATCCAAGGGTATTTGCTATGGTTAAAGCCAGACAATGCTTCACCGACAACTTCAAGCGATTTCGATTTCTCACGAACACCTATTAGCTGTCCTGGTTTTACTGTGTATGAAGGTATGTTCACAACAGAGCCATCCACAACAATGTGACGGTGCGAAACAAGCTGACGAGCTGCTGCACGTGTAGGTGCTATACCTAAACGAAATACAACATTATCCAATCTTGATTCTAACATCTGAAGCAATACCTCACCAGTGATACCACGAGAGTGAAGGGCTTTGTCAAACATATTGCGGAATTGTTTTTCAAGTACACCATAAGTGTATTTTGCTTTTTGTTTTTCGCGCAATTGAATACCATACTCAGACGATTTTTTCTTCCTTCCGTTACCATGTTGTCCCGGAGGATAGTTCTTTTTAGAAAGAACTTTGTCAGGTCCGAATATTGGCTCTCCGAATTTACGGGCGATTCTTGATTTTGGTCCAGTATATCTTGCCATTTTCTTTTCTAATTAATAATTGATGAAAGCTAAAATTGTGCAGCCGCGATCACAGAGAGGGTTTACTTGTAATCAAAATCACAATTTAAGTTCCAGTTTTTAAATTTGATTAAACTCTTCTGTGTTTTGGAGGACGACATCCATTGTGTGGTAATGGAGTAACGTCAACGATTTCTGTTACTTCTATTCCAGCTGCGTGGATGGTACGGATAGCAGACTCACGTCCGTTGCCCGGGCCCTTTACATATACTTTTACTTTTCTCAATCCTAGGTCAAATGCCACCTTAGCACAGTCCTGTGCTGCCATTTGAGCTGCATACGGGGTGTTCTTTTTTGAACTTCTGAAACCCATCTTCCCTGCCGACGACCAACTGATAACTTGACCATCGCTGTTTGTAAGCGAAATAATAATATTGTTGAAAGACGAATGCACATGAGCTTGCCCAACTGCATCCACCTTAACGTTCCTCTTCTTCGCTGCGACTGTTTTTTTTGCCATATCAAATTAATTATTTTGTAGCTTTTTTCTTGTTAGAAACAGTTTTCTTTCTACCCTTACGTTTACTGGCATTGTTCTTAGTACTTTGACCTCTCAAAGGTAAACCGATACGGTGACGGATACCTCTGTAGCAACCTATATCCATCAATCGCTTGATATTAAGTTGTACTTCAGAACGCAAGTCTCCTTCTACCTTAAACTGAGCAGCGATGATTTCACGCACTTTACCTGCCTGATCATCGTTCCAGTCTTTCACTTTGACATCTCTATCTATTCCTGCTTCTGCAAGAATCTTGTTAGCAGAGCTACGTCCGATACCATAAATGTAGGTCAAAGCTATCTCGCCTCTCTTATTTTGTGGTAAATCGACCCCAACTATTCTTATTGCCATATATTTTTTAGATTAATTTGCAAAATTAATAAATTATCCCTGACGTTGTTTGAACTTAGGATTTTTTTTGTTTATCACGTATAAGCGACCTTTTCTTCTGACAATCTTGCAGTCAGCAGTACGCTTCTTAATTGATGCTCTTACTTTCATATCTTATGTTTTTTTTATTTGTATCTGAATGAAATCCGTCCTTTTGTTAAATCATAAGGAGACATCTCTACACGTACCTTATCTCCGGGAAGTATTTTAATGTAATGCATACGCATCTTTCCTGAGATATGTGCTGTGATTTCGTGACCGTTTTCGAGTTCTACACGAAACATAGCGTTTGATAGTGCTTCAACTATAACTCCGTCTTGTTCTATTGCCGATTGTTTAGCCATAAATAAATAAAAGGTTTTTTAAATTGCGTTACTTCCTAAAACAGCTTCTACAAATTCAAATGTAGATAATATGTCTGCTTTCCCCTGACGAATAGCGACTGTATGCTCAAAGTGAGCCGAAGGTTTACGGTCACGAGTTCTTATAGTCCACCCATCATTTTCGAAAACGACATTCTTGCTTCCCATATTAATCATCGGTTCTATGGCGATGCACATACCTTTTTTCAACAAAGGGCCTGTACCTCGTTTACCATAGTTAGGAACCTCGGGTGCTTCGTGCATCTTACGACCTATACCATGTCCAACCAGTTCGCGAACGACCGAATAGCCACGTTTCTCGCAATATGTCTGCACAGCCTCACCGATATCTCCTATACGATTACCTTCTACAGCTTTTTCTATACCCATATAAAGAGATTCTTTTGTTGTCCGCAACAAAGCTTTCACATCTTCCGCAACTTCTCCTACACAAAATGTATAGGCCGAATCGCCACAAAATCCGTTCTTCTCAGTACCGCAATCAACAGAGATCACATCTCCATCTTTAAGAATATAATCAGTAGGGAAACCGTGTACCACCTGATCGTTTACCGAAGCACATATAGCACCCGGAAAATCTACGGTTCCCGGAGCACCCTTGTATCCTAAGAAAGAAGGTATTGCTCCGTGATCGTATATAAATTCTTTAGCAATTTTATCTAACTGAGCAGGAGTTACCCCCGGCTTAATATGTTTAGCTACCTCGCCCAGGGTCATACCCACCAGGCGGTTAGCTTCACGCATCAATTCAATTTCTTCGTCTGTTTTCAGGAATATCATTTATAAACCTCCTTAATAAGCTGCGATCGAACCCGAACGTCCTTTGATTCTACCAGATTTCAATAAGCCATCGTAATGTCTCATCAATAGGTGGCTCTCAATTTGTTGCAGTGTATCCAAAACAACTCCCACAAGAATCAGCAACGATGTTCCCCCAAAGAATTGAGAAAATTCACGGCTTACTCCAAAAGTACTTGCAAATGCAGGCATGATAGCAACCAACGCCAAGAATAATGATCCCGGGAATGTTATACGGGACATTATCGAGTCGATATAGTCTGCTGTCTTTTTACCCGGTTTGATACCCGGAATGAAACCATTGTTGCGCTTCAGTTCATCTGCCATCTGCACCGGATTGATGGTAACAGCAGTATAGAACCATGTGAAAGCAATAATAAGTACGGCAAGTACAACATTGTATACTACACTTGTATGATCGGTAAAAGACCCTAGAAAACCTGTTTTATCGGTAGAGAATCCTGCAAACATAACAGGCACCATCATTATTGCCTGAGCAAAGATGATAGGCATTACGTTCGCTGCATTTACCTTAAGTGGAATATACTGACGAGCTCCGCCATATTGTTTGTTACCCACTACTCTCTTAGCATATTGAACCGGTATACGGCGAGTACCTTGTACCAGTAATATTGCTCCGCAAACAACTAGTAACAAAAATACTATTTCTGCCAAAAACATAACCAATCCTCCCGCAGGGTTGCTCAATCGGGAAGTAAATTCACCGATCAGCGCATGTGGAAGACGTGATATGATACCCACAAGGATAATGAAAGAAACACCATTACCTATACCTTTATCTGTGATACGCTCTCCTAACCATAGAACAAACATACTACCTCCCGCAAGGATAATTGTAGAAGGAATAAGAAAATCCCATGAAGAAGGGGCTGCAGGTCCTAACGCTCCCAACAGGTATGCAGGTCCTTGGAATACAAGGATTGCCACTGTCAGATAACGTGTATATTGGTTCATCTTGGTACGTCCGCTTTCGCCTTCTCTCTGCAACTTTTGAAAATATGGTATCGCGATACCCAACAATTGGATAACGATTGATGCCGAGATATAAGGCATGATACCTAATGCAAAGATCGACGCATTGGCAAATGCACCTCCCGAGAACATATCCAATATTCCGAGCAAACCTCCGGCAGTCATCGAATGCAAGTTTGCAAGCTGCTGAGGATCTACTCCGGGAAGGATGATGTGAACTCCGAAGCGATAGATCACTACGAAAAAGAAGGTGATGAGGAGCCTTTTTCTAAGGTCCTCAATCTTCCATATATTTTCCAGTGTTTTTACCAATCCCATCTTACTTCAGTTTTGTTACTGTTCCACCTATAGCCTCAATAGCTGCTTCTGCTGACTTAGAGAAGGCATGTGCTTCTACATCAACTTTAGCTGTAAGGGCTCCGTTTCCAAGTATCTTTACTAATTGATTACCTG
>JBKEBA010000006.1:0-2993 GCA_047972895.1 Dysgonomonas sp. | reverse complement strand
CTAAAGAAACAACCTCGATATCCGAAAACGAAGGAATGACCCCACGTCGAGGAATATTTCCTTGTTCATTTACTAAATCATAAGAGAAATTCTTGCAAATATCAAGAAATTTGGCGAATATTGCATGTAAGTTGTGCATAACTGTATGGCATTTTAATTGATTTGACACCATTAAAATACTAAATTTCAGTAATATGCACAACTTATATCTCATCTTTTTATTTGATAATTAATTCCGCCAACGGGTTAATATTACTATTATGTTTTTCGGTATCCTTAACATCACAATTATATTCTCAAGAGAAAATAGATCAGGTTTTAACGACATATAATGAGAATATTGCAGACACCATTAAATCAAAAGAACAAAAGAAAGATTCCTACTGGAACAGGCTGATTCATGGCAATATTGACCGTTCTTATGAAAAAAAGATAGATATTACATTTGCAGGTGCACCATCTTATACGCGGGAAGCCAGCTTTGGCGTAGGAGGTATGGCAACAGGGTTATACCGCTTAGACCGGAAAGATTCAATTATGCCTCCATCAGACATAACATTGGTTTTCAATGCCTCTGTAAAAGGTTTCTTCGCTCTGGAAGCAAGAGGCAATAATTATTTTAAAGGAAATAAGACCTTGTTGTCCTATAATGTAGGATTTACAAGAAAACCTCTTGATTTTTGGGGTGTAAGTTATGATGCCTGTAATGTTAATCCTGTAATCAGTTATACCCGCCAACAATTCAGGATTGATGCTAATTACCAATATAAGTTACATAAGAATTTTGCAATCGGAGGAACACTCGATTTTACTTATACAGATGTTTCCAAAATAGACGATATTACATATCTGGAAGGACAAAACCGATCTTTTATCGCTACAGGTTTAGGCGTATCCTTAAAATATGACAGCAGGGATTTTATTCCTAATCCCAAACGGGGATGGTATATTATGTTTCGCCAGTCTATATTTCCCGAAATATTCGGAAATACAAAAAGAACGTTATACCGGACTACTTTCATCGCAGACACTTATCAAAAAGTATGGAGCGGTGGATTATTAGCATTCGACCTTTTTGGACAGTTCAATAGTGATAATTCTCCCTGGGCTCTCAGGGAAGAACTTGGAGGAAATCAGCGTATGCGTGGATATTACTCCGGTCGCTATATTGATAACAATATTGTATCAGGCCAAGTCGAATTAAGACAGCATATAGTCCAGCGTTTCGGATTTGCGACATGGATTGGTGGCGGGACAGTATTCCCGTCTGTTAAAAAGTTTGATATGAAAAATATCCTTCCTAATTATGGTATTGGCTTACGTTTTGAAGTTAAACGCAATGTCAATGCAAGGATAGATTATGGATTCGGAAAACAAACCGGAGGATTTGTGTTTAATATCAGTGAGGCGTTTTGATGATTATAACATAAATTCCATGAAATGTGAATTGTTTCGTAGATAAAAATATTGAAATAAAGGGTAGTAATATTTTCTGCCCTAATTATTAATTATATATACTAGAATTATGAAACAATTGATGAAATCGAAACTGCTTCTGCTACTGACAGAAGCCTTAAAGAGAAAAAATGAATTAGCAAAGCTAGAGGAAGCCTATGACGAATTTGCAATAACACTTTTAGACAAGCTGCAATCGGAAACAAACGTAACAAAACTATATTACAATTTAGGATTTGTTCGTTTGGAACTCGCAGAATTACGAGATATTCCTTTTGGCGAGAAGGGAAAAAAATGCCTTAAAGTTTATTACTAAAGCAATATCTCTCATCGAGATTGAACAACAAATTATTCAATGGCAATTACAAAATGGAATTCAAATTCCAAGTGAGAATAAAAACAAGACATTCAATCTTAAATGGACAGGAACAGTGGCCGATTTTGTAGAATTAGTCAATGGAATTATTGAAACAAAACGGCTAAATGATGGAGATGTTGATTTAAATGATGCTATAAACCAGCTATGCCAGATATTTTCATTCGAAGTAAAAGACTGTTATGATACTTTTCGCGCAATACGCAGACGTGTTGGGAGTAGGACTCTTTTTCTTGATGAGATGATTGAAAAACTCAATCAGCGAATGGATGATATGGATAATGGTATTTTTAAGAAAAAGAAAATTAGAAACTAATTTAGAGCTCTTTTCCAAATATATGTGAAAGCGTGGATTGTTATTCTGTTCGTAAAATAATATATACCAGTTTTCTATTCCTAAAATAACACATCCACGCTTTTCTTTATTGCTATTCTTTTTCTTCAAACTGATTGTTGCAATTTACAAATTATTTCATTTTGTTTATATAAAAGAAATACGTAATTGTATATCTCACTCTTATTCTGTATATTTGAATCATAAAAGAATGCCAGTCAACTTCAAGCCAAAAGTGGTATTTAAGAGACATTCAAACACATTACTAAACCATTACTATTGGAATTAAGTAACGATGTAAACGATTGAAATAATAACATTTAGAAAATATAAAGTGGAACCAGGTGGGACCACATAGAAAATGAAAGACTTGCAGTAAAATGTAAGTCTTTTTTATTGCCTGAATTTTGCTGAATTTACTAGGTTTTCAAGGGGCGAGGTAAACCATACTACAAACCCTTTCCTGACTCTATCAAACAATTCATTATCTCTCGCTAACCGTCTTTCAAAATCCCTGCGTAGCACTAAAAAACTAGTAGTAATTGTTATGCTTTTATTAGATTCATTTAGAAATAGAGCCTGATAAAAGAAAAGATTATTAAAAAAGCAACAACTTTAAAATATTATCGGACGCTAAAACGTCTGTAATAATAAGCACGATTTAATAATTTACACAGGATATGATTAAGACTATTGCAATAATAACAGATAAAGGGACACCCGGGAAGGAAATAAAAGAGAATATGCAAGTAAATGTATTCAGGTTGGAAAACGATAAAGTATCCGGTTATGAGAGTATAAAGCTAAGGAGTAGCGACACCGGTAGCT
>JBKEBA010000045.1:0-4402 GCA_047972895.1 Dysgonomonas sp. | reverse complement strand
ATTTAAACAATTGGATGTGGTATTATAACAACGAAAGAACTCATTCGGGAAAATATTGTTATGGCAAAACCCCAATGCAAACTTTTATTGAAGGTAAAGATATTGCTAAAGAAAAACTATTGGAAAATGTGATGCAACAACAAAATATTCTTACTTTTGGAAGTCAGGAAACTGTCGAAATGAACCATAAAACAGAAATCTGACAATCATAGAAAACCTACAACTGTCAGATTAAATCTTAGCTATTACATCTGATTTGTTTGATCGTGTCACTTTTTATCGTTCTCTTAAGACACTGGAAGAGAATAAAGTTATCCATCGGGTAGTACTTAATGATACTACTGTAAAGTATGCATTGAGCAGTCATCTGGTTCTTTCAAAGATTCATCCTCATTTTCATTGTGGAAGTTGTGATAAGGTGATTTGTTTAGACTCCTCTGTGGTGGATAAGAATATTCATCTTCCGTTTGGATATGATGTTAAATCCGCTCAGATATTATTTGAGGGGATTTGTCCTGACTGCAAGGGGAAAAGTCATTTATAACTTACAGTCTGAGTTATTTCGCTTTGTTTGTTACAAACTATCTCTGCTTTTTATTTTTATACTCACAGCCTTCAACTCTTGCCATCCGGCCTTGTCAGTTACGCGTACCATAAAATGATAATCGCCTGTGTCTACATCTGCGGGTATTTCAATTTCATCATTTGCATCAAATATCGTCTTGCCGTTTGGAATAGAAAAGCCTTTGTTGTAAACAAATGGTTTTATCGGTGTCTTTTTAGGCTCTAAGTCGCACTCAACTGCATCTGTACTATGTGAATGGTGGTCGAAGTTTTGATGAATTTCTATATTATAACTTCCTAATTCCTGATTGTCGGTGAATACAGCTTTAAAAGAAAAGCTTTCCCCTCTGTAAAAAATGGTGCAGTTTTGAGGTGATGTTGTTGAACCACTCATGTCTATCTTAGGCTTTTCCATGTCTTTGTCATCTCCATCGCTGCTACAAGCTAGGCAACAAAAGCAAATAAGGCTGTACAGCACAATTACTTTATTCATATCTATATTTATTTATATAAGGATAGCTTTAGTCATGCTAAAACTATCCTTACTGATTTATTTTTATTATTCTTGATTTGAAGGAGCTTCTTCAATAGTCAGTTCGGCTTCAACTGTTGTGCTTTGTCCAAACTGATCGGTCACGGTTAAGTGTAGATGATACTCTCCTGCTACAGCGTCTGATGGAATGTCTAGATGCTCATGAAGAGTTGTGTTTTTTGCGCCTACATATTTACTATCGGTATATATTTTTTCAAATTTATAAGAGCCATCTTCTTGATGTACTTCTACTTCGATCTGCTTAATAAGCCCTTCTGCCACTATGGTAGCTTCTATATGGACATCTGTTCCGATATATGCGATTCTATCGTTTGGAGAGTCATGCCCAGAGCCGAGCTCATCCAATGTAATTAAAGGTTTTGCAGGGATACCATCTTTATCATCATCGCTACATGAAGATAATGCCAATAAGCACACACTGAAAAGGAGCATTGCTCCCCAAGCTAATTTTCTATTCATAATGGTTAATTATTTTATGGGATAAAACCCGGTTATTAAATAATGGAATTATAATTGTTCTATCTAAAAATCCAGTCCAATCATGAGTGAAAAATTTCTACCCGGTTCAGGTACATCAATCAGGCGGTAATAGCTAGTATGATCATAATACCGTTTGTTCAATAGATTCTGTCCTTGCAGGTTGAATCTTAGGGTATGACCTTTCCAAGAACATGTTCGTCCGGCCGACATATTTAGTGTTTGATGGCCTTTTGTTTTCTTTTCGGGGGGGACTATTTCGTCCTGATCGCCAACTATTTTATAGTTGATGGAGATGAAACCATCTGTTCCTGCCCATTTTGTTTTAGGCATATATCTTGTGCCAATTGTTGCAGACCATGGAGGCGAAAAGGGTAGGGTGTAATTTTTTTTGTCTCCTGATAGTTGCTTTGCGTATAGATATTCCCCTGAAAGATTAAGCTTGATCTTTTCTGATAGATTATATGTTACCTCAGTTTCCGTCCCATATCTGACTACTTTACTTTGAGTATAATAGTACATTTGTAGCCCTTCATAATACTCTGAGGTAGGGTTCAGGTAAATATAGTTCGGGAAGTAATTGAAGAAAGGGCTTATCTGGATATTGACTAATCCGTTATCCCAATTGATACCGGCATCGAATTGATAAGATTCTTCGGGTGATAATCCGGCTTCTCCTTTCTCGTAACGAAATATGTGGTAATTGACTCCATCCGATCCTAACTCTTTAGCGATAGGTGCGCGAAAGCTTTTTCCAATATTCGCTTTGAGATTCCATTGCCCTGCACTGTAATTGATACCTGCCGACCAGGTAAGGCTGCTGAATGCCCTTTCTATATTTGTTGCCCTTTCCTTATATATTGAATCACCATTTTCGGTAGGTGTTTTATACCAATCATGATAACTATCTATATGCGTATCTATCCAATCGAAACGCATTCCGGCAGAGACGATTAAATTTTCGGATATATGATAGCGGTCATAAATATATCCGCCTAAAGAAGTGGTGTGAAAGTCGGGAATGATAAATCCCCATCCCTGACGCTTATTGTCCTGATATTCTCCATTTATCCCGGCACTGATGTTGTGCCTATCAGCCAAAAGAACTTGTAGTGCAAGATTGGCTGTAAATGTGTTTTTATTAAACTTTCGCTCCAATGTATTTGGAGGGATAGGCATATAACCATGTGATACGGGTTCTGCAAACTCTTTTCGTAGATTATTTTGGAAAGCAAAATTTCCATTCAATCTGATACTCCCCACTTGCCAAGCCGAATTGTTTACGAGTTTGAAATGGTTGACAGAGTGATAGGGTAAATCAATATCGCGTGAAGACTTGTCGTAGTCGATATCTGAAAGACGTACCTCCAACCCATGGGCATCGGCAAAAAAACCGCTTTTTGCATAAACATTCGAAGCCGTAAAGCTAGATTGAAAGTCATCTTTTATATAACCTATTGTCAAGCCCATATTCTGTTCTTTTCCTGCTGTGTTTCGTAGGCGTTTATCTTTTAGTTTGATGTAATATGAGTAGTATTGAATACTATCGGTGGGGACTTTATAATCGGCATAATCTATAAGCGTAATGTTAGCTTTATAGAAAAAGTTATTTTTTCTGCCTGCAAATTGCCCTGAAATTCCTAAAGACTCATTGTTGCTACGGGCAAAGAAGTTTAGTTTGCCTTCTGATTGTTTGATTGGAATGTAGTTGTTGCGTAGGCTGATAACTCCTCCGATAGCATCCGAACCATATAATAAAGATCCTGGTCCCTTTATAATTTCTATATTATCTGTCATAAATTGATCTATTTCCAATCCATGATCTTCGCCCCATTGCTGTCCTTCGTGCTTGATTCCGTTTTCGGCAACAACCATTCTATTAAATCCGAGGCCTCTAATAATTGGTTTAGACTGTCCCGATCCGATGCTCATCGCCTTCACCCCCGGTATGTTTTCTAGGCTTTGCATGAGGCTCCCGGAGAAGTTCTCTTCTATATACGATTGGTTTATTTGTATAGTATTTTGCGATGATTTCATCTGGACAGCTCTTTGGTCATTTCCATGTACTATGACTTCTTTCAAATTGATAGTGTCCTTCTGTAATATAAATTTTCGGTTTATGTCTTCTGTTACTTCAATTTGCCACGAACCGCGGATATAGCCAATCGCATTGATTAGAATTGTGACTGTTTCGGCAGATACTGGTATGGAAAAATATCCGTCTTTGTTGCTCTGTACAGATATTCCTTTGTTTGATAGATAAATAGACGCCTGTTCTATCGGCAAACCATTCGAACTTTCTACTTTTCCTTTGATTGAGAATTGGGCGTATAACTGGTTACTAAATAGTAAAACACCCAATAATATATATATAATTTTCATTCGCTACTTTCGTATTTTTTTATCTTATAGATATAAGATATTTTACATTGCGTATCTATTGTGCAAATGTATATAAAATATCAAATGCAACAATGTTTCAATAATTAAAATTTATAATATTTTTTGTAGAATTGTAAAGGTGATCTGTAAAGTGGGACGAATATGAGGTATATAAATAAAAATGAATACTCGCATATTAACCTAAAATGATTATCTTTGCATAAAACAGATAGCTATGACATTAATTGATTTTATCACTGCGTTCCCCGATGAGGCTAGTTGCAAGCAGAAGTTCAAAGAATATCGAGATCAGGTAGGAGTAATTTGTCCTAAGTGTGGAGGGACAGATCATTATTGGAAAAAAGACAAGGAGGCCTATGAGTGTAAATGTTGTAAAACTCGTATTACCTTAAAGAGCGGTACAGT
>JBKEBA010000030.1:0-1822 GCA_047972895.1 Dysgonomonas sp. | reverse complement strand
TTTTGGGGTATTGGCTATGGATGTTGGTCTACTGGTCACATTACTGAAGATATGTTAGAGGCTTACCTAAATCATCATAAGGACCAACCCAATCGAGATGAGGATTTTATACTTGAATAATCGTATCAAAGAACTTTAGTTTTTGCTTTTCAATCGACTTATAGTCGACACTCACACGAATTTTATTCGTAACCTAACCTATGGATTTTCAATCCATAGTCGTTAAGTTTGTAAAGCATTAGATATTAGCGCATCGAAATTCATTTCGTGCACATTCTCGGTATAGATATCTATTTCAGGTGTATCTATTTTCTTCTTTCCTAAAACCGTTCGGTAATCAATACCTAAGAGTTTCATCAACAACAAACAAACGACAAGAATAGAGACAGCGATAACAACAAAACTTAATGCTCCGGAGTCTGCAACCGAACCGAAAAGATTACCTATAAATTGACTAATATCATACCATAATCTATCCCAGAAAGATATTTCAGCTCCCTGATGTTTATTTTTCGCATAATCAAAACGTGAATCCTTTTTATATTCTTCTATTTTATCCTTATCCGGAATACGGACATCAACAGATCGAGATTCTACAATAGACTTAGGTAAAGTATTAATAGAATCATTCTGAGCTACCAATGAAGTACAAAAACACAGCAAGAGCATTAGAAAAATGCTCTTAACTGTTAGTTTTATATTTATTGATTTATAGTGCAATTTATAAAGATTAATATTGAGATCCGCCGATATTATCTATATCAGACTCCATGTCAAGACCTTCCAGTTGATTTCTGTAACTGAAATATAAAACCCCTCCAGCTATACATAAAATAGGAGTAATTATTATTTTTCCTATTTCTGCAATTAAACTAGTTATATACACAAATACATCTCCTGTCAAAAAATCGATCTGAGTTATCGATCCCATGAAAACCAACAATTTAGGAATTCCAAATATAAAACTCAATATATACGCTATAATAAAAAACACTACAAAATATCCAAAAGTTACCCACCAGTTACCACTAACTAATTCATAACTTCGTTGCAAGCTGTCTACTACACCTCTGTCTTCTACAATATATACATACATATATAATGCTAAATAAACCCCAATAACAATACCTGGTATTATACACAATGCGAATCCAATAATTAATAATATACTACAAAGTATATAGCCTGCAAAAACTGGAAGTATAGCGCCAAATACTTTAGGCCAAACAGTGGCAGCACTTACTTTTATATCTGCGGACTTAGCATACTCTGCCATATAACATGTGGTATACAATATAACGATGAAAGACGATATCCAAATCAAAAAACCTGATAGGAAAAATTTAAATGTAAGTAACTGAGCTAACGTTGTCCAAGGCTTTTCATAATCAACTTGTATATCTTTAGTATTTGGCTGAAGATAAACAGCTAACAATATAACAGGTATAACAATAAGAACAGACTTTAAAATTGATCCATAATTTTGCTTAATGAAATTTAGTGTGGTATCGAAATTACTACTGAAATCTCGAGTCTCGTACAATTTAATTTTTTTCATTGCGTTTTTTATTAAAATAAATGATTATCCGTATTTATACCTAAACTCATTTTTGTAGCTTACACAAGCAACGAGTAATCTCCCGAAAAGTGCTTCTCCAAAGTATCGCCTGTTGAATTTGTAGCAAAATTCATCCAGATAGTTTTGAAGGAATTCAGGTTTTATGTCATGGAATGTATTAATCAATTGCCTTTTGGCATTGCTGATAGCAATATGCACCCAAGGCAAAACCTCACCGACTTTATCTTTAGCTATCACTTGCGA
>JBKEBA010000109.1:0-5512 GCA_047972895.1 Dysgonomonas sp. | reverse complement strand
ATTCGCAAGTGATAGCTAAAGATAAAGTCGGTGAGGTTTTGCCTTGGGTGCATATTGCTATCAGCAATGCCAAAAGGCAATTGATTAATACATTCCATGACATAAAACCTGAATTCCTTCAAAACTATCTGGATGAATTTTGCTACAAATTCAACAGGCGATACTTTGGAGAAGCACTTTTCGGGAGATTACTCGTTGCTTGTGTAAGCTACAAAAATGAGTTTAGGTATAAATACGGATAATCATTAAAAGGAATTTCTCGGAATAGGGAAAATAGATGATGAGGAAAATCAAGAACAATGGATTCGTATAGCTCTTGTTTCCGAAAACAGGAATGAGCCATTCGATCCTTCTCTAATTCAAGTTAAAAACAGTGAGGGAACAATTATTTACTTAGATCAGTTGGTTAATACCAGTTTCGAAGAAGAAGAAGTAGCAAGTTATTTTCGTATAAATGGATTAAACTCTATTTACCTATCGGTTACTGCCGAAGATGCTGCTAACCAATTAAAGTTGAGTAATCAGGTTCAAGAGCTGATGAAGGAAATCGAAGAATCTTTACCCTCTGGTTATGAACTTCATCTGTCTTATGATGCCGGCGAATATATAAAAGACGAAATGAATAAAATATATTTTCGTTCAGGGCTTACAGTATTGATTCTTTTATGTTTTGTATTTCTTATCTATCGAAATCTTAAGTATTCGTTTCTTATCATATTTTCATTAATTGCAAATATTGCAATTGCAGCTATTTTCTACTATCTATTAAAAATAGAATTGCAGATGTTTTCTCTGGCAGGGTTGACAATATCATTAACATTGATCATCGACAATGCCATTATAATGTCGGATCAGATTATTCAACGAGGCAATAAAAAAGCATTTCTTGCTATACTTACGGCTACAGTTACTACAATGGGCGCTTTGGTCATCATATTTTTCATGGATGAAGGTATCCGCCTCAATTTATTGGATTTTGTATGGGTAATTATTATAAATCTGGTTATATCATTATTTACCGCTTTACTTTTGGTTCCGGCCTTAATAGAAAAGCTTAATATTGTAAAAAAGAAAAAGAACACAAACAAGAAAAATCAAAAATTAAGAAAGAACAAATTTATCCGCTTGATTAAAAAAATCAAAAACAGAAACTCTTTAATAATTTTCAATCGTATCTATGAGAAAGTTATAATGTTCATGTACCGTAAAAGGGTATGGTTCGTCGTAATACTCATATTCGCTTTTGGTTTGCCTATTTTTCTTCTACCCGAAAAGATAGAGAAGAAAACCGAAAGGGACTACCTTACTATAAGTGAAGAAAAAGAATTAGGCTTTTGGAGTGATTTTTACAATAAGACCTTAGGTTCTGTTTTTTATAAAGAAACGATAAAACCAATATCTGATGTAGCTCTTGGAGGCACAATGCGCCTGTTTGCCCAGAAAGTTAAAAATGGATCATATTCGTCAGGAGAGCGTAGTGAAACATCTCTAAATGTAGCCGCAACCTTGCCCAATGGTTCTACTAGAGACCAGATGAATACTCTGATTAAAAAAATGGAGGACTATCTAAAACAATACCCGGAAGTTAAGCAATTTGAAACTAATATAGAAAGTGGAAGGCGAGCCAGCATACGTATCTTATTTGTAAAAAAACACCAACGTAGTTCGTTTCCTCATATGTTGAAATCCAAACTCATAAGTAAAGCACTTGAGTTGGGTGGTGGAAGCTGGGGAGTATATGGTTTGGGCGATGGATTTAATAATGATGTAAAAGAGCAAGCCGGCTCTAGTAGGATAAAACTTTTAGGATATAGCTACGATGATCTCAATGCATTAGCTTTAGCTATGCAAGACTCTCTGATACAACATCGCAGGATAAAGGAAGTCACAATCGACTCTAAATTCAGTTGGTACAAAAGTGATTATATGGAATTTGTCTTTAATCTGGATAAAGATAGGCTCGCTCAGGAGAATATCTTACCAGCTGACTTATTCAATTCATTAATGCCAATGTTTGAAAAAAACGTACATGCGGGAGATTGGATTAATAACAGTAGAATAGAGCCTATTCAGCTTTTCTCGGAACAAATCAGTAAGTTGGATATATGGAATATGGAAAATTATCCAGGTAGAGTCGGAGATAAGGGTTATAAACTTACAGAAATAGCAACCATAGAAAAAGCTCAGGTCCCTCAAGATATAGCAAAAGAGAATCAACAATATCGCCTTTGCCTGCAATACGAATATATAGGCAGTTACCAACAGTCATGGAATGTAATGGAACGTGCCATTAAGTCTTTCAACCAAACTGCACCACTGGGCTATAAGGCCGAAAGCGATTCTTCCAGATACTGGTGGGATCAAGGGGGCACTAGTCAATATTGGTTACTATTGCTCATTATAGTGATAATATTCTTTACCACAAGTATTTTATTCAATTCATTAAGACAGCCGTTAGTTGTTATATTTATTATACCCATTTCATTTATTGGTATTTTCCTGACATTCTATTTATTTGATTTAAATTTTGATCAGGGAGGATTTGCAGCTTTTATCCTATTAGCAGGAATATCGGTTAACGCAAATATTTACATATTGAATGAATACAATAATATAAGGAACGTCAATCCTCAGATTAAACCATTGAGAGCTTATATAAAAGCGTGGAATGCTAAGATTAGACCGATATTCTTAACCATTATATCCACTGTTCTTGGTTTCATTCCTTTCATGATTGGTGAATATAAGGAAGCATTCTGGTTTCCGCTTGCTGCAGGTACAATAGGTGGCCTTATATTATCTTTTATTGCATTATTTATTTTTCTGCCTCTCTTTATGGGGGTAGGGAAGAAAGTTATAAATCAGTGAATTTATTATGGAATCAGTTATGGGATAACCTATAGACTCAAATACTACGGAACAAGTTCCGCAGGTTGAAAGGTAAAAGGATAAATCCTTTTGCGTTAATACCTGTTTGAAAACAGGGGTTTTCTTTTCCCTAACGGGAAAATTCATCCGATAACTTGAAAAATAAACACTTTTTCAAAGCAATGCTTAGAAGATTTGTATTTGATGTATGAATTGAGAGAGTAAATGACGAAGTCATAAATTTGCAAATAATACCTCTATTGAGATAGAAATATTATTTATTAACATTGTCCTTAAAATCAATATTCTGATAAAATGAAAATTAAAACGATAAAAGAGAATAAAGAGCAGTTTATGGACCTGCTGTTATTGGGTGATGAACAGGAAAGTATGATTCACAAATATTTGGAAAGAGGCGAATTATTTGCATTATACGATACTGATTTAAAAACGATTTGTGTCGTAACACAAGAAGATGAAAACACCTGCGAAATCAAGAATATTGCAACTTATAAAAAAGAACAAGAGAAGGGATACGGAAGTTTAATGATAAAATATATAATCGAATACTATAAAGATAAATATGATACACTATTACTTGGTACAGGCGAAGACGATAAAATATTGTCATTTTACAAAAAATTCGGATTCGCTTATTCACATACAGTAAAAGACTTTTTTATAGACAATTACGACCATAAAATTTTTGAGAATGGGAAACAATTAAAAGATATGATTTATTTGAGAATGAATATATCTGGATTGTGACAAAATGACTAAAGGTACGAGAAATGGAAATAAAAAGCACACTTAAATAAAATTGTACAATAAAAATAGAATTTGGAGAACAAATGAATACTGATTACAAGGTTGGCGATTTGATTTATGATGCGAATATTTATGATGGTTTAAATACCTTCTTATCTGATTTGCCATTTTACAAAAAGTGGCTACCGAAAAATAAAGATGCTAAAATACTTGAACTTTGCTGTGGAACAGGCAGGCTTACGCTTCCTATTGCAAAAGATGGATACAATATTTGTGGAGTAGATCACACTTCATCAATGCTTCAACAAGCAAAAGTAAAAGCTTCCGAAGCAGGATTAGAGATTAATTTCATTGAAGCAGATATCAGGACTTTAAATTTACAAGAAAAATTCGACTTTATTTTCATTCCATTTAATTCAATCCATCATTTATATAAAAATGAAGATTTATTTAAGACATTTACTGTCGTTAAAAATCACCTCAAAGACGGAGGTTTATTTCTATTAGATTGTTTTAATCCGAATATTCAATATATTATTGAAGGTGAAAAAGAGCAAAAAGTAGCTGCTGAATATACAACCAACGATGGAAGAAAAATATTGATAAAACAAATAATGCGTTATGAAAATGCAGCCCAAATTAATCGTATAGAATGGCATTATTTTATAAATGGAGAGTTTCATTCTATTCAAAATTTGGATATGAGAATGTTTTTTCCTCAAGAATTAGATTCGTATTTGGAATGGAACGGTTTTAATATCATTCATAAGTTTGGAGATTTTGAAGAAGAAATATTTTGTGATAGTTCGGAAAAACAGATCTTTGTTTTAGAATTTAAATAATTGATATTATCAATGTTAGACATATCAATTCTGTTTAATATAGAAATAGTGTTTGATCGACACATCAAACCAATTTCTTGAATATTTAGATTTGATTTATAAGTTAAAAGAGTGGATACCTGAGCCATAAGGACTATATTTGAACAAATTAAATTAAACATGGAAGTATTAGAATCCAAAAGAATTTATATGAGAAATTTTATTGCATCAGATGTTGATGCAATCTTTTTGTATCGTTCGCTTGAAGAAGTTGCTCAATACCAATATTGGTATCCTTACACAATAGAACAAATATTAGAGTTTGTCAATCAAAACAAAGATTCAGATTTGAATATTTTAAATAAATGGAATGGATTTGCAATTATTAATAAAGAAAATAACACACTTATAGGAGATTGTGCTCTAAAAATTATAGGCGATTCAGCCGAAATAGGATGTAATATATCTCCTGTTTATCAAAATCGAGGGTTTGCAAAAGAATCACTACAACTATTGATAACTACATGTTTTAAAATGAATGGAATTGGAATGGTTTATGGTATTACTGATTCAAAGAACACTCCATCTATTCAACTAATGACTGCTTTGGGTATGATTAAATCATTAGATTTTGAAGAGAAAATTATTTGTAAAGATATTCCTTCTACAGAGTATAAATATTACATTAGAAAGGAAAAAGCCTGACAGATTTCTCTATCAGGTTTTCTTGGCACCCTTAACCAGTCTATTCTCGAACCAATTCTTTGAATAAAGTTTTAGATTTAATCTGTCAGAAGACCAATGTGTATAATATAATTGAAAAGTAGTCCACTTAGTAATTGAAAAGTATACCACTAAGTGTCTCGGATGAGATTGGTTAAAGATATTTATTCCTCATTAGATTGTAACATCTTTTTAGTTTCTTTAACTCTGTAAGACTGTCCATTCATGTTTATCAGGTATGCTTTATGAGTAAGCCTGTCTACCATTGCTGCTACCAGGACTTTATCCTTTACTATCTCTCCCCACCTGTCAAAAGCGAGATTTGTAGTAAT
>JBKEBA010000039.1:0-21007 GCA_047972895.1 Dysgonomonas sp. | reverse complement strand
GTATATTCATTTTTTTAAGTCTTTTGATCCTGTCCGATTCAATCTTTCTATAAAGTAAATTGACGGTATAATACCCTTTTTAAAAAAGTAAGGCAAATATTTAAATCTACCCCGTACTACACTCTAATGTTGTTCATTCTTTCAAAGATCGCACTCGTTTCGCTCCTAAACTTTTCTAAGACAAACTCATGTCATAAAACCAAATCTACTCCCAAAAAGCGAACCGCGTTCGGTTCCAAAGCGGGTGCAAAAGTAGAAAACTATTCAATACGCTCCAAATATAAAACATACTTTTTTTGATATTTTTTTCAAAGCATCCAAGCATTATCTCTTACTACACTAAAAAACAAACACTTAATGAGTGAAACAAATTTGTAATATTTTTTTAATTATCTTTTCAAAATGCGGTATTCAATAAACTTGTTGCGAATTGATATGTTTAATATCATAAAAAAGATTTGATAGTTTATTCCTAAAACCATTACTTTTATACAAAATAATACGATAATACTCGATTTATGATTTACAAACAATTGATCGACCCTAAAAGCATCGTAGTCGTAGGTGCTTCTGATAACATTTTGAAACCGGGAGGAAGTGTTTTACACAATCTGGTGAACGGTACATTTGACAAAGATCTGTATGTCGTAAACTCGAGAGGCGGGTCAATACAGGGGGCAAAAGCATATAAAAACATTAAAGATATACCTCAAACCGATCTGGCTGTAATATCTATTCCAGCCAGCCAATGTTTGCAAACTGTGAAATATTTAGCCAACGAGAAGGGAGTAAAGGCTTTCATTGTATTTTCGGCAGGGTTTAGCGAAGAATCTGCAGAGGGAGCTATCATGGAAAAAGAGTTGATTGATACAGTAAACCAAGCGGGAGCTATTATGATAGGCCCAAACTGTTCTGGATTCTTCAATACAAACCATCAAAGCATATTTACTCGTCCGATCCCTAGCCTCGATCCTCAAGGGGTAGATATAATATCCAGTTCGGGGGGTACTATAACCTATATTATAGAGTCTGCCATGCGCATAGGCTTGCGTTTCAATTCTGCATGGTCGATAGGGAACGCAGCACAAGTCGGCATCGAAGACATTTTAGAGTATCTGGATAATGATTTTGATGTAAAAAGCAGTTCTAAAATAAAGTTATTGTACCTCGAAAAAATATCTGACCCTGATAGATTTCTGCAGCACTCGGCCTCACTTATAAATAAAGGCTGTAAAATAGCTGCTATAAAATCGGGCAGTTCAATATCGGGAATCCGTGCAGCCTCATCACACACTGGCGCCATAGCAACTTCCGATTCTGCAGTGGAAGCCTTATTCCGAAAGGCAGGAATCATACGTTGCTATTCGCGCGAAGAGCTTGCAAATGTTGCAGCGGTTCTCTCTCTAAAGAAATTGGAAGGAAGGAATCTTGCAATTATTACTCAGGCGGGAGGCCCGGCAGTAATTCTTACCGACGCGTTGTCGAAAGGTAATATAAATGTTCCTGAAATGAATAAGGAGCTTGCGGCTGAGTTAAAAAAACATCTTCTTCCGGGGGCGGCAGTATCTAATCCTATCGACATCATCGGAACAGGAACCGGCGAGCATATGGCTTATTGTATCGACTTTTGTGAAAAAAATTTCAAAGAAATAGATGGCATTGCCGTTATCTATGGAAATCCGGGTGTAAGCAATGTCTCTGAGGCTTATGAAATGTTAGACCAAAAGATTAAGACCAGCAAACTTCCTATTTACCCTATTTTACCATCGGTAATAGCAGCGACCAAAGAAATGGAAAATTTCGTAAAACAAGGTCATGTTAATTTCACTGATGAATATGCCCTCGCTAATGCTCTGTCGAAAGTCATATCATGGACTCCTCCTTCTGCTGGAAAGATGGAGGATATAACTATTGATATTCCACGCATACGTTCCATTATTGATAAAACGCCGAACGGCTATATAGATAGCAATACTATCAAAGATTTATTTGATGCAGCAGGAATCCCACAAGTACATGAGTTGGTCACTGATAAAAAGAATGATGCTGTCGCATTCAGCAATAAGATAGGATATCCTGTAGTCGCAAAATGTGTTGGTCCTATCCACAAATCGGATGTAGGAGGTGTTGTGCTGAATATACGCTCGGATGAACATCTAGCTTTCGAATTTGATCGATTAATGAAGATCCACGATGCTACTCATGTCATGATTCAGCCAATGCTTTCAGGAAAAGAATTATTCATCGGAGCAAAATACGAGCATACATTCGGGCATATTGTATTATGTGGCCTTGGAGGAATATTCGTTGAAGTACTGAAAGATGTGGCCTCAGGGTTGGCTCCATTAAGTTTTCATGAAGCGTCATCGATGATACGCTCATTAAAAGCATACAAGATAATTCAGGGTACACGAGGACAAAAGGGTCTGAACGAAAAGTTATTTACAGAAATTATAGTCAGACTATCTGTTATGTTGCGCTTCGCTCCCGAAATTAAAGAGATGGACATAAACCCACTACTCGCTGATGAAGAAAGGGTAACTGCCGTAGATGCGCGAATCAGAATAGAAAAATAATATATTTTATATATAAGAACAATACTGGTATTCTTTCCGAATACCAGTATTGTTTAAAGAGTAATTAAATATTTTCTTTTCGCGCTTTTACTTCTTCTATAAGCTTAGAAAAAGATTTCTCTTTTTTCCGTTTCTCATATTCTGGTGCCGAGAAGCGCCATGCTTCGCGCCGAAGTTTCAGATAACTTTCGTAGACCTTATCGTCTAATCTTCCATTGCTTACAGCTTCGATAACCGCACAGCCCGGTTCGTTTGTATGGGTACAGTCAGCATAACGACACTGTCCTTCAAAATCTGAAATATTGAACATGTCCGAAATAGAATCCACTCCATCCATCGCTAATCCAAATTCGCGAACGCCCGGAGTGTCAATTAAGACACCTGAATTATCTATCAATACCATCTCGCGACGAGTTGAAGTATGCCGCCCTTTGCCTGTGGACTCGCTGACATTGGACGTGAGCAATACTGATCTTTCGCAAAGTGCATTCACTAGAGAACTTTTACCGACACCCGAAGAACCGACAAACACAACGGTTTCACCTTCTGCAATGAATTTTCGTAGTCGGAGAATTGTTTCGGGTTGGCAAATACTCGTGAAAAACACAGGTATTTGAGAGGCGATGTGTTCGATTTGTTCCTCAACAGCCTGTTTATCAAAATCTAAGTCAGCCTTATTGAGAATCAAAATAGGATTGATGTTTTCTTCTAATATCTGAACCATGAAACGTTCAGCCCTGCGAACATTGAAGTTACCATCAAGACTTTGCACAATAAATGCTTTATCGACATACGAAGCAATGGTCTGTCGATCGGCAACTGTTCCACTTTTCTTACGATATAATGTCCGTTCACGAGGCAGCATATCAACTATTATCCCTTTGTCGTCATCGAACGGTTGAAAAATAACCCAATCGCCCACGCAAGGCAGTTCGAAGTCTGACTTCCCGAACATCATATTTCCTGTTAGTTCACACTGTAACAGGCCATTTTCGGAAATAACTTCATAGCAGGTGCGATGTACAATAGCCACGCGTCCATGAGATAGTGCTCTGTGCATTGATTCTTGCTTTAGTTGGTTCAACTTGTCGTTCCAGCCATATGTATTTAAGTCAATCATAGCTCTATCTTTTTTGCAATAAAAAATGTATAACCGTAGAACTGTTTATACTTGTGGTATAATACTTCTTCATACTTTTCGCTTGTTATAAATTCTTCGGCAGTTTTATTTCCTGCATATTTATCAAGGAAACCCTCTCGGACTCGCTCATGTAAAGCAAAGTAATTATCAGTCCAGCAAGTTTCAGGAAAAACAAATGTAGCAACAGGAAGATAACCCGCTTTGTGTATCTTGGCTACCTGATTAGGAATTGTATCTATTTCGGGATAGGCATCCATCCAGAATTTATGAATCTCGGTAGGACGTTCGTCCGTAAACCATGATGCTTCCGATACGGCAATGTAGCCTCCTGGCTTCAAGTACTTGCGCCATTCGTTCAGCCCACGTTCGAAGCCAATATTATAAATAGCTCCTTCCGACCAGATAAGATCTAACTCTTCTTCTTGAAAGGGTAGATTATCCATTGAGCCTACTATGCCTTTTACTCTGTCTTGCAAACCTGCCTGCTCGGTATTCCGATTGAAGATATTGATAAAGTCGGGGAATAGGTCTAGTGCTGTAATTTTACCTTCGACATGCTTGGCAAGAGTCATTGTTTGTCCCCCTGTACCGCAACCAATATCTGCTATAAGCGACTTGTCAGTCATATTGTCAATAAAGCTAAGGGCTTTGATAGTCATTTCGGGACTACCGGGACCTTGTCGTTCCATGCTTGAGAAGTATTCGCAAATTAAACTGAAATCGAAATCGTGTATTGTTTTATTTTCGTTATTCATTTCATTATTTGTATGTAGCATACATATGAAAGCACAGCAATGCCTTTACATTGTACACTGATTTTTATTAAAAAAAATTATATAGAAATTACCCTCGAAAGATTTATTCGAGAGCAAACGAAAGGACAATCTGTATAAGAACTACAGATTGTTTTTTACACAATATCCGATTTATATTGATTTTTAGTCATGTTGCAAAGTTAAGCAATATTTCTATTCAACAGAAAACTATATTATAAATTAAAGAGTCGGAGTCTCTCCTTCGTTATTGTTAATATATCTAAGTTTTAAAAACAGAATAAATACAACTTCGGCTAATATGCATATCTTTGTTACGATAAGTTTGACACAAAACAATAAATGTAGCTATATAAGCAGCAGAGTTTTATCAAGATGAATTACAAGAATTACTTTACAAAAGTATACCCTATACTAAAATATATACTCAAGATTCATTTATTAGCACTGGTTGTCCTCAGCATTCTGAGGCTTGTTTTATTATTAACTAATTTGCAAAATGCAGAAAACATTGAGACTTCACTAATCATTAATGCATTTCATCTCGGGTTCTTTTTCGATAATATCGGCGTGAGCGCAATAACTATATTGCCTCTACTGTCTGCTGTTTGCATTGCCTTTTTCGATTCGTATAAAGATATTTTTCGTAAGCTATTTAATGCCTATTATATTTTTATTTACACCCTTCTTTTTGGCTTTTCGGTTGCCAACATCCCGTATTTCAATTATTTCTTCAGACATCTCGATATTGGAATAATCGACTGGCTAAGCCACGACACAGAAGGATTTAGTATGATATTTACCGAATCGAGCTATTATAAATATTATTTGTTATTCTTTGCTACCATTCTTTGCTTTTCATTTTGCATAATACGATTTGGAAAACAATGGCATAATTATAAAAATCATGTCGAAAAAAATTCTAAATCAAGCATTATAAAACTTTCCCTCATCTCTATTATACTTCTTACAATTTCATACTCAGGTATTACTCGAAAATACAATATAGTAAACCCCATTTTGTTATGGACTGCATATCTAAGCCCAAGTTCTTTTGCAAATGAGTTAACAACAAGCCCCGTTTACAACACTTTAGCCAGCATCGTAACGCCCAAGTATAAAGATAAGGAAGTAAATCACGTAATTTCGATAGAAGATTCTTTCGACCTGCTTAAAAAAGATTTCTCTAGCCAGAATTTCGACTCAGATATATCTCCTATATGCAGGAAAATTATCCCTGATGGAGAAGAAAGGAATGCAAATATTGTTATTGTCTTGATGGAATCAATGTCGACCTATTATCTGACTGAAACACCACAGCTAACTCCATTCTTAAATGAACTAAAGAATAAGTCCTATTATTTCGAAAACTTCTATTCTTCCGGCACACACACCAATCAAGGTATATTTGCCACCTTATACGGGATACCGGGACTTTTCGACAGGGTAATTATGGACGACAGAGTGATGGGTGGAACAGACCGCCTGCCTTTATGCGAAGGTCTTCCTATAAACCTGAATGCGAAAGGTTATACTTCGTGCTTCTTCGTATCTCATGACAAATCTTACAACAATACGGATATGTTTCTATACAGAAATGGATATGCTTTAAAAGATATTTATGCTAAAGAAAATTATCCCGAATCGGAATATGTAAATTATTGGGGTGTGGGTGACGGTTATTTGTTCGACTATACTATCAAGACATTCAATGAGAAAAAGGGTAAACCGTTCTTTGGTACTATAATGACCATAACCAACCATCCTGAATACGTCGTTCCGGCAGCTTTTAAATCGATAAGTTCTGACGCTTCCGAACAAGCCGTATATTATGCAGACCATTGTATCAAAAAGTTTCTAGAAGATGCAACTAAAGAAGAATGGTACGACAATACAATCTTTGTATTTCTAGGCGATCACGGGAAAATATTAGGAAAACAACAATTTGAAATGCCAGTCTCGCTCAATCATATTCCTTTAATGATATACTCCCCACTATTTACTGATACGCCCAAAGCTTTTGAGAACTTCGGTACTCAGATAGATATTTTTCCTACTGTAATGGGACTGCTCAATATAGAATATGAGAACAATTCGTTAGGAATAGATTTATTGAAAGAGAAACGCCCATATGCCGTATTCACTACAGATGAAAAGTTGGGATGTATAAATGAAGAATATCTATATTGCTACAATACACTGTCGAAACAAGAAGTAATGTATGATTACAAGAAGAACAATATAACCAATCTGGCAACCTTTAATAAACACGCCTTCGACAGTATTAGAAATTATGCGGCTGCAACAGTGCAAGCAACAAACTATTTATTAAAAAATGAACTAACTAGACGAAATAAATAGTTCCGAGAAAGAAAAAAGAACATATTATCTCCTTTTTACTTTAGCTTACCCCCTCTGCAATTTATTGAACCCATCCATATGTTCTACCGCCCATGCAACCAATCCCTGAATATGAGGTATCAGGCTGTATCCAGTATCGGTCAGACAATATTCTACACGCGGCGGCACTTCTGCATATATTTTCCGTGAGATTAATCCATCCTCTTCGAGCGAACGTAATGTTACGGTCAACATCCGATGCGAAACGTCACCTATCGTTTTATGAATATCGCCAAAGCGCATTGTACCATTTGCCTGTAAGGTGATAAGTACAAGCATAGACCATTTATCACCAATTCGGCTCAGCACATTACGAACAGGGCACTTGCCCGTAGGCAAAAAACTTTCCATTATTTCAATTTTTATCTTACTCTTTATCAGCATTACTTACTTGTGTGTAAGTATCTTATTATCATGTTAGCTCTTGCATATCCTGATTAGGATAGCTATCTTTGCTATACAAATATAAGAAACTTACTATTAGTAACTATTATTCACTATAAAATTTAACTACTATGGCAAAGAAAGTTGCAGTAATGGCTGTTAATCCGGTCAATGGTATGGGATTGTTCCAATATCTCGAAACCTTTTTCGAAAATGGTATAGAATATAAAACCTTCGCAGTCTCGGACAGCAAAGAGATTAAAACCAACTCGGGCATAACATTGATTTTGGACGATGTAGTTGCAAATCTGAAAAACAAAGAAAATGAATTTGATGCTGTCGTGTTTTCGTGTGGCGATGCAATACCTAAATACAGAGAAAATATAGATAAACAATACAATCAGGATATGCTTGCTGTTTTGAAAGCATTTGCAGACAAAGGGAAAATAATCATCGGACATTGTGCGACAGCTATGCTTATGGAGTCTTTAGGTATTATCGACAACAAGAAAGTAGCTGTACACCCATATGGAAAACCAGCTATACAAAAAGCAATAGCAACAGACGAAGAATTCGAGATAGATGGTAATATATATACAGCACAAACGGAAAACTCTCTTTCTCTCCTTCTCCCTGAATTATTGAAGGTTTTGAAATAACATAATAAGAACAAAAAAGGAACGGTCATATATTTACCGTTCCTTTTTTATTTATTCTAAATCAGAGATAAAGATCACACTGTAAGATTATCTTCTTCTATATCTTTAAAATATCTGTACGTTCCCACTTTCAAATCTACTGTGGCAGCCTCATCGCAAACGATAATTCCTTTAGGATGCAGTTGCAATGCAGTGATTGTCCACATCTGATTAATAGAACCTTCTACCGCCTGAGCTAAAGCTCTGGCCTTATTATGACCATTGACCATTATCAACACCTCTTTTGCATCCAGTATTGTCCCCACTCCTACTGTTACAGATGTTTTAGGAACTTTGGCTACATCATTATCAAAAAAACGGGAGTTAGCTATAATAGTATCCTTCGTTAATGTCTTAATACGTGTACGGGAAGACAAAGACGAACCTGGTTCGTTAAAGGCAATATGTCCATCCGGACCAATTCCCCCCAAGAATAAATCAACACCGCCAACAGCTTTCATTTTAGCCTCATACGCATCGCACTCAGCTGTCAGATCTGTAGCATTTCCATCCAGAATATTTACATTCTCTGCATTTATATCAACATGATTAAAGAAATTCTCCCACATAAATGTGTAATAACTCTGAGGGTGATTCTTTGGTAAACCGACATATTCATCCATATTGAAAGTTACTACATTACGAAAAGACACACGTTTTTCCTGATAATGCTTAATCAATGCTTTGTACATGCCTAATGGCGAGGAGCCTGTCGGTAATCCCAGAACAAATGGTTTATCTGCCGTCGGATTAGCTTCATTAATCTTAGCCACTACGTAATTAGCCGCCCATTGCGACAGTGAATTATAATTCGGTTGGATAATTAATCTCATGATATTTATATGTTAGTGTATATTTTGTACTAAGGAGAAAGTAAACCCTCCAAGAACAATGAATCGTTCTGAAAGGCTTACTTCATTCAAACCATAGTTATAAAGGATGATATTCTACAAATGCTTCTATGGCCTCATACGAAGCCAGACCAAGTTGCCTATACAGTTCTGCCGTTGCTTTATTCCGATCTTCGGAACGCTGCCAGAACAGACGCTCATCATTACCTAAAAACGGAGCGCTTTCCATTTGCGACTGATGTTTCAGTATAGAATTACGTTTCGAACGCAATTCCTCGGGAGAGATCGGCACAGCCATTTCTATATGGTCTATTTCCCACTCTGCCCATGCACCGCGATACATCCAGAATCGGCAGTTTTTCAACCATTCGGCTCCCTTCAATTCATCAACGGCAGCAAGTATTGCATCGAGGCAAACCTTATGAGTCCCGTGCGGGTCGGCTAGGTCGCCGGCAACAAATACCTGATGCGGTTTAACAGACTCGAGATAATTCTTTACAATCTCTACATCGGTGACAGATATCGGATTCTTTTTCACCCGCCCTGTTTCGTAGAATGGCAAATCCAAAAACGTTACTTTATCCGTATCCACTCCCACATAGCGGCAAGCAGTCGTTGCCTCCTGACGACGGATATGACCTTTCAAGAAGAGTATATCTGCCGTATCTATATCACCTTCTTTCTTATCCTGAAGCAAATATTTCAGTATTTCTGCATATTTTTCTTTTATCGCAATATTTCCCGAATCATATTTCTCACGAACATCTTCAAGCAAAGACACATAACGTATCACTTCTTCATCGCCAACAGCAATATTTCCGGAAGTCTGATAAGCTACATGGACATCATGCTTCTGATCAACTAAACGCCTAAAAGTACCTCCCATTGAGATTACATCATCATCGGGATGCGGACTAAATACCACAACCCGCTTAGGATAAGGCGTAGCTCTCTCAGGACGATTTGTGTCATCTGCATTAGGTTTACCTCCCGGCCATCCGGTAATCGTATGCTGCAAATCATTGAATATCTTAATATTCACATTATATGCAGAGCCGTAAAGAGCCAATAATTCACCTAGCCCATTATCCTGATAGTCCTTATTTGTTAATTTCAAAATCGGTTTATTCACCTTGAAGCACAACCAAACAATAGCTCTACGAATCAGCTTATTTGTCCAATCACAATTAGTTACCAGCCATGGATGGCTAATACGTGTCAGTTCGAATGCCGAATTAAGATCTACAAACACATTCGCATTTTGATGCGCTTGAAGACATGATGCCGGAACTGCGTCCGTAATAACACCTTCCACAACATCTTTTACACTTTTAGCTTTGTCTTCTCCCCATGCTATCAAAGCTATTTCTCTAGCTTTCATTATGGTCGACACCCCCATAGTAACTGCGCTAGGAGGTACAAGATCTATAGAGCCAAAAGTATTCACAGATTCTTTTTTCGATTGAATATCGAGCAAGATCAGGCGGGTTTGCGAGTTCAGACTAGAACCGGCAATATTTATACCAATATTACCTGAGCGGCCTAAGCCCAACAGCAAATAGTCTATACCGCCAACGCTCTGTATCTTTTGCTCATATTCTCTACAATAGTTTAATATCTCCTCCTTAGATACTGATCCATCTGGAGAGTATATATTATCTGGGTTTATATCAATATCGTCAAGTAAAGACTCCTTTAACAAACGTAAGTTACTGTCTGATTGAGGTACTAATGGATAGAACTCATATATATTGAATACGATAACATTTTTGAAACTCAGCCCATCTTCCCTATACAGACGTATTAGTTCTTGATAAATTGTTTGAGGCGAATGTCCGCCAGGTAAGCCCAAAACAAAAGTAGAACCTGTTTTTTGTTTTTCCCTAATTCTTTCAGCAATGTTTCTAGCAATTTGCAACGAAGCTTCCACCGATGATTCGTAAATACGAGTAGGCACTTTTTCGAAGCGGGTCAAAGCTGACTGCTCAAACTCGTTCTCTGGATGGTAATATCGTTGTGGTACCCTATCCAGTACAATTTGCGAACTTAAATTTAATCTCATATCATAGTTATTTATTTGAACAATATCTGTTGTTTTACCTATACAACAAGAGACGCTGCACCAATAAGAGTTATATCCTCTCTTTTAGTTAAAAGGATTTTCACGCGATCCGCAGCCTCCTTAAACGGGAATCTATTCACACTCTCACGCATACTTTCGTAGAAAAATTCATATCCGCATATAAGATCTCCTCCCAGAACAATTGCCTGTGGATCGTATGCAAACATTATTGCGTTTATTAGATTACCTATGTGCTTACCCGACTCTTTCCATAGCTCTATCATCCGGGCATCACCTTGTTTAGCCAAACGACAAGCTTCTTCTGCCGTCGTATTATTTCGGATAAACAGCTTCTGTCCACAGTAATATTCATAGTCTGCACCAAGATAACATAAAGCACCTATCTCTCCGGCCCCTGTATTACTTCCGCTATATAACTCATTATTAATAATAATACCCGCACCCACACCGAGACTTAATGTAAGACATATGATATCCTTATACATAGTACCCTCGCCATAGTAACGTTCGCCAAATGCAAAAGAATTACAGTCATTATTGACAAATACCGGAACTCGAAATTTTCTTTCCAGAATATCTTTCAATGGGACATTTTTCCACAAAGGAATATTTATTGCATTTTTAGATATACCCATATCTTTATTAACGATACCCGAGATACCGATTCCTATTCCTCGTATATTAGAGTTAATAATCTTACCTATCATCTCTATAAGGTGCTCAACAATTACATCACTAGGTTCGTTCGCTCTGGTAGGTTCTTCTATTTTTCGGTAAATCTGGCCACCATCAACGATAGCCAACCGCATACTTGTTCCATCTATTTCTATTCCAATCCTCATAATATTACGAAGTAGCTTTACACTGACCATCTTTATGTCTAAGAATGACATTTATAAAAAACGGCCTGTTGGTTTTTCATTTTACAATTACAAATATACACTTCTGAAGAGTAAAACAAACACCTCAACTGTTAATTAACATATATAACACTAAATAGATATATTTAGTTCACCTCTTCATCGGTATTAAATATCAAAAATAATGAAAGTTTTAGAAGCTATGGCAAAATTTAACTTATTATACAATTCTATACATATTAAATATATTTTCCTCGAAGCTATAATAACCCAATTTCTTTATAACTTTACCTACTTAAACCGTTTTATCGATAGCAATGACAGACTTTTCCCAAACCGATATAAAATATCTGGCCGGAGTTGGCCCGAAAAAGGCTGAAATCCTGAATAAAGAGATAAATGTTTTTTCGGTAGAAGACTTGTTATACTATTTTCCATACAAATACATAGACCGTAGCCGCATTTATTTCATACACGAAATAGATGGCAATATGCCATATATACAATTGAAAGGACGTATTACAGCTTTCGAAACCTTTGGCGAAGGAAGAAAAAAACGGTTGGTAGGACATTTTACAGACGGAACAGGCGTTATAGATTTAGTTTGGTTTCAGGGAGGAAAATTCATCACTGACAAATACAAAATCAACCTGCCCTATATCATTTTCGGAAAGCCAACCATGTTTGGTGATAAATTCAATATTGCTCATCCCGACATAGACCCTTACATCAACGAAGAAGAACGACAAACAGGATTAATGCCTTACTATAATACTACTGAAAAAATGAAAAACCATTATCTGAATTCGAAAGCTATTCAGAAAATAATGGCGGCTGCTTTTACCTCCGTAGTAAGGAATATAGGCGAGACCTTGCCCGATAAAGTAATACAGGAAGCACGCCTAATGGAATTGAAGCAGGCAATGCAAAATATACACTTCCCTGACAATGCCCCCTTGCTGCGTGAAGCTCAATACAGACTCAAATTCGAGGAGCTTTTCTATATACAATTAAATATACTGAGATATACAGCCGAACGTAAATCAAAGCTGAAAGGTTTTGTATTTACTACAGTAGGAGACTACCTCAACTCGTTCTATGAAAATAATCTCCCTTTTGCTCTTACGAATGCACAGAAACGTATTATCAAAGAGATAAGACAGGATATGGCCACAGGAGAGCAGATGAACCGCCTGTTGCAGGGCGATGTGGGAAGTGGTAAGACACTAGTGGCACTCATGCTCATGCTGATAACTCTCGACAATGGTTTTCAAACCTGCATGATGGCTCCTACCGAAATATTAGCAACACAGCACTATCATACAATAAAAGAATTCCTGAAAGGGATGGCTGTAAAAGTGGAATTACTGACAGGTTCTACAAAGAAAGCAGATCGCGAACGTATTCACAATTCATTACTGACAGGCGATTTACATATCCTCATTGGCACACATGCTCTGATAGAAGACACCGTACAATTTTCGAATTTGGGACTTGTTGTTATCGACGAACAGCATCGATTCGGAGTAGCTCAACGTGCCAAGCTGTGGGCAAAGAATGTCAACCCTCCACATATTCTGGTAATGACAGCAACTCCTATTCCACGCACTTTGGCCATGACCGTTTACGGAGACCTGGATGTATCTGTCATTGATGAATTGCCACCGGGCCGGAAACCAATACAAACAATTCATCAATATGACAAAAAACGAGGCGCATTATACGAATCTATTCGCAAACAACTACAAGAAGGGCGACAGGTATATATCGTATATCCACTGATAGAGGAAAGTGAAAAGCTCGATTTAAAAAATCTGGAAGATGGATTCGAACACATTCAAGAGATTTTTCCTGAATACACGGTATGTAAAGTACACGGTAAGATGAAACCGAAGGAGAAAGATGCAGAGATGCAACGATTTGTGAATAATGAAGCACAAATTATGGTTGCAACTACGGTTATAGAAGTAGGCGTAAATGTTCCGAATGCGTCGGTGATGGTAATAGAATCGGCACAGCGATTTGGGCTTTCGCAGCTACACCAATTAAGAGGACGTGTAGGACGCGGTGCTGATCAGTCTTATTGCATTCTGGTTACTCCATACGAATTATCTGCAGAGACACGTAAACGCATTGATATCATGGTAGAAAGTAATGACGGATTTGTGATCGCCGAAGCCGACCTTAAACTAAGAGGACCCGGCGACCTTGAAGGGACACAGCAAAGCGGCATTCCATTCAATCTACGTATAGCCAATCTCGTTCGAGATGGCGAGATACTACAATATGCGCGTGAAGTAGCCCAAAAGGTATTGGACGAAGATCCCCAAATGGAAACACCCGACAATCTCATTCTTAGAAAACAATTGCGAAAGCTGGGCGGCAACCGTTACAATTGGGGACTTATCAGCTAAATCTTTCTTATTTGGGAGGCGTTACGCCTAATTCGCGAAGTCGTTTTTCTAAATTCTTTATTGTATTCTTTGTATTTTCTATATCTGTAGGTTCTGTATCGGGTTTGCTCTCCTGATCTTTGAGATATTCTGCCAGACTCACCCTGTATAGTTTATAATACTCTATCGCTTTTTTGTAGTCTTTCAATCCATTATCACACAACACACCAAGTATGAAGTAAGTATTCATTTTCTGGTTTGCATTAGCATATTTCAATGCTTCCTGATAATTCTCCAATGCATTCGGATAATCCATTATTCTGTTATAATCAGAAGCCAGATTTCTGAAATACAAAAACAAAGTCAAATTTTCGGGTATTGTCCTATATAGCAACTTTTTATAACAAGCAATAGACTTCTCATACTCAGCCATATCACTATATGATGCAGCAAGACAAAACAAAACATTGTTATTTGTAGTATCCATCCGATAGGCTGATTCGAGGTGCTTTATTGTTTCGGCACTTTTGTCCAGAGAGTAATATGATATACCTAAGCTTCTATTCACGATTAATGATGTATCACCATTTAGGTAACATTTCCCAAAACGATTTACAGACTCTTCGTAATCATCTAATTTATAATAACAGAGTGCATTCAGCAAATTCACCTGTTGATCTGTAGTATCAGTCTCCATATATTTCTCCGAATAGGCTATTGCTTCATGTACCGAACCTTGCTTTAGACAAATATTAGTCAGGCTAGCTACAGAAAAGCCATCTTCGGAATTTCTATCCCATGCTTCTTTAAAGTATACCTTAGCGCTATCCGGCATATTCATTTTCTCGAAACACTGGGCCATCCTCTTTAAGGATATTGGTGAATTGTTTTGATCATATACTGTCTGAAACAAAGACAAAGCCTCATTATATTCTCCTAGCTGATACAATATATCCGCCTTTTGGTTTTTGAAATACAGATTTGTAGAATCAAGCCGAATAAGACTATCATAGCATTCTGCACTAGCCCTTCTTTGCGCAATATCCTCGTAACACACTGCCAACTCGGAAATTATTGGTATTTCATCCGGATATTCTTTCGAGAGGGGCTGTAATATTTCAATCGCTTTGCGATGCTCCCCTAAAGTTTTATAACATAAGGCTTTCTTCTTAAGTAAATCCTTTGTCGGCTCCTGCGAATCTATGTATTCGAGTGCCTTTTGATATTGGAAGTTACTTAAATAATCAGCCAAAGGCTTCTGGACTTCTTGAGAATAAACTTGCAATGCTATAAATAGCAGTAGTGAAATAGTTAAGATTGCTTGTTTCATGTGCAGTTAGTATTTTGTTCATTTTTTAATAAAAAGGAACAGAGATAGATAAAAACTCATCCATCTCTGTAATAGTATTATTGATTGTATTTAAGATGACTTATCATCACAGAATATTCTATTTTTCCAGTTTAAATATTATAGGCAAAATGAAATATACATCTACATCTTTGCCATTTTGTTTGCCTGGATTCCATTTAGGCATTGCATTTATTACGCGTATTGCTTCTTTATCCAAATCCGGATCAATACTTCTGATTACTTTAACATCCGCAAGCTCTCCGGTTTTGGTTACAATAAAGCGAACGGTAACACGGCCTTGAATTCCTGCTTCTTGAGCCTTGATTGGATATTTCAGATTTTCGCTAATAAATTTATTCAAAGCAGATTCTCCTTCAGGGAACGATGGCATTTGTTCTACTGTTGAAAATACATTTTTATCGGTTCCCGTTTTTTTAGTTGGTTCGACTGTTTTTTGTTTCGTAGTCTCTCCAAAAGAAACTTCTATTACTTTTTTTCCTCTGTATTTATCTCCGTATTTACTTTTAACTTCATTAGCCGGTAAAACAATTTGCACAGTCACAAGGTCCTTCTTTGTAGTTGCCCCAAACTCTTTTTCTCGTTTAGTCATCTCTACTTTTAAATCAGCTTCACTTATTTCTTTTCCATTCAATATAAGTACAGTCTGTCTATCATCTTTTAGTTTAAATACAATCGGCAAAGTAAAAAACACAGGAACGGCTTTTCCTTTTTGCTTTCCCGGAATCCATTTAGGCATTGCATTTATTACACGTAGTGCTTCTGCATCACATCCCGGATCAAAGCCTCTAACAACGGTGGCATCGCTAACTGTTCCATCTTTACCAACAATAAAACGAATTGTAACACGTCCTTGTATATTTTTCTCTTGTGCTTCAATAGGATATTTAAGATTTTCACCGATATACTTATTCATCTCGGCTTCTCCACCTGGATAGGATGGCATTTGCTCAACGGTATGAAAAGGTTTTTCATCATCTGGTTTTTGATTCTCGCTGGAAGAGATTTCTGAATTCAGATTTAACGAATTATTAATTAATAGCTCCGTTTCATCTTGAGCCTTTTGCAATTCGTCAGGAGCAAAATTCATTAAGTCTGTAGATGCTTGTACTGCATTCCCTAGCAGCAAAACTGCGCCAAGTGGTATCGCAAGCATGTATTTAGCAGATTTAACAATCGAGGTTCTTTTTTTATTCATCATCGTTATGCGTTTTTTAAGTTGTGATACATTGAAGTTATTTATAAGTGGTATACCTGTATTTTTATTTGATACTTGCAGCAGTATATATTGATATTCTTTGGTATCGAAACCTGCTTTCAACACACCCTGATCTGCCAGATACTCAAGATTTATTTTCATTTCATTCTTTAATAGCCACACAAAAGGGTTCCACCATAAACAAATACATATTATCTCTGCCAAAATAACATCTATCGAATGATATTGCTTTACATGAACTTTCTCGTGAGCAATTATCTCTTTTAATTCGGTGACACTATGCATTCCTGAATTCACAAAAATCCAATTAAAGAATGAAAATGGCGACACCTTTTTATCTGTTAGTTTCACAATGTGGCACGAAGATATTTTTTCTGAATCATTTGCTACTCGTAATTTTAAGATACTTAATAACTGTATCAGAAATTTAAAAGCGAATATAGCCGAGATAATAGCAACAGCAATAAAGACGACTGTCCATATAGTGATGGATGGAGCTTCAACTTCCTGTACAACAATCTCTCCGATTTCTATTTGTGAAAGCCAATATGTAGGCAGTTGTGTCTCGGATTGTTCCGCCGTCGGAATCTCGATAGATAGAAATGGAAAGGACAATGAGAAAATCATTGCGAACAAGAAATATCCCCTCCTCAATTTAAAGAAAGTATCTCTCTTCAAGAAAAGCATATATAAGCCATAGAAAAGAGCCAGTGATATAGATGCTTTAATTAAGTATAAAATAATTGTGTTGTCCATGGTCATTCAGTATTGTATGATGATTTAACCTTCTCCCTTTTCTATCATCCGCACTATTTCCTGTAATTCTTCTGGCGATATTTTCTCTTCCTTCACAAAGAAAGACACCAACTCTTTGTAAGAATTCTCAAAATAGCTTTTCACAACATTCGACATAAATGCTTTCTTGTATTCATCTTCATTTATCTTTGGAGAATAAACATATACGTTAGAATATTTCTTTGAATTTAAGTATCCTTTCTGTTCAAGATTACGTACAATAGATGCAACTGTGGTATATGGAGGCTTAGGTATTTCCATTTCATTAATTATATCTTTCACCACACATTCTTTGAGCTGCCAGATATGTAACATTACAGTTTCTTCTTGATGAGTTAACTTTTCCATAATATATATTTTACGTAAATCTACTATTTTTTCGTAAATGTAAATATATTTTTCTATAAATCAAACATTTTCATATTTTTTTCTTAATTTACAAAAACTTAAATCCAGTATCTAACTTAATAATTACTTTGCTATGAAAAGTCTAAAATTTCTGATGGCCGTCATTACCTGCCTAATAATGACATCATTCACAACAATCGATCCTCCTGAAAAAGTTAAGGATTTGCTTGACAAAGCAGGTATGACTTTAAATGTACCTGAAGGCCTTATCGAGGCCGAAATAATCGAAAATAACCATATGAATTACGAATATGCTCTAAAACATCCGAAAGGAGAATTTGAAATACGTTATGCTATTCGTCCACTTGGTGAAATGGTAAAAGATCATGAAGAATGGGAGAAAAACAAAAAAGAAGGTGATATCAGAATACATCCTAACGAAATGTACCCAGCTGTTGGTTCTGCCGTAGCTTTCAACATATCTGGAAAGATGGCGAATCTCTCTCCTTTTGATGATGAAGCCGTAAAAAAAGAGTATTATGCAGATAAAGGAGGTGTTACAAGCGTTGAACCGAGAGATAGTTTTGCTAACGGATATAAGACTTGTCTGATGATTGTCATTCAAAAAGACAATGTTGCTACTGCTTATATATTCTTATTAGCTAATGACAAAGAAGCCTTAGTAAAGGCTCTCACTCAGGCATCTTATTCTTTAAAATTCAAACCATAACCAATAAAGACAAAGGGTCAGATTCCAATTGGAACCTGACCCTTACCGGTCAATGCTAAAATATTATAAAAACAAAATCACTTCACTGAACTTACAGGAACACCAACCAAACTAAAACCTAAATCTATAAATTGATTTCCTTCTACGTTTCTACATTTTACTGCAATAAGATTAGGTTGTCCCAATTTTATACTTGCTTTCGCTTTTTCGCTGATTTCTACAAATGCATAACGGTTAGTGAAACCATTGAGCGATGCAGCTAAAATACCGTTTACATATACTTCGCATTCTTCGTCATGAAACACTTGCATCTGCAATTTGTTTATATCATCCGCTTTCAGGTTATCAAACTTTTGCCATGTACGCATATAGATGTATTCTTTGTCCCATTTCGTATTCATACTAGCCCCTTGCAATCCTCCGCTACCAAAGCCTGCCTGTCCTTCATGCCAAGCACCATCAGCAAATTGAAGATCTTTCCATGTATCAGAAGTAAGTACTTTATCCGAAGAGTAGTATTTCCAAGTACTCACCTTATTTCCAGCTTGGGAAACAGGTACTACAGGAACTGAAGTATGAGTAATATTGCGTTGTACAGCCTTACTCACCTCAGCCAATTGCGTTTCGTCTACCTTAACAACCTTTCTGTCATATGTTATCAACCCATTCTCCTCATCCTCTACATCTGTGATCTGAGTATAAACAGCTGCACAAAGTCCGTTAGCTTGTAAACCTTGTATTTGGTTTACAAAATCAACGAATCTATCTTTCAACTCTCCTGCCGAATATACCTGCGTATATTTCATATCGCTACCACCAATCCAACGATGGCCGTCTACAAGCAAAGTTATTCCTCCATACTCTCCACACACAGAAGCCCTCTTGTTTACAGGATTAGGCAATACGTTCGGTTGAGGATACCAATGTGTATCTTTAATGTCTCCATACTCAGCATCATTCCATCCGCTTGCAATACTTATCAAACGATAAGGGTCTGTCTCACGTGCAATATCCACGCTCCTTTTCGAAGTTTTCTCATCAGGCTGTCCCCAGCTTTCATTATAGACTGTCCACAATACGATAGACGGATGATTCTCCAACGATCTCATGATACGAACCATCTCATCATGGAAGTTTTCTCTGATATCCATATCTTCTCCCATAATTTTGCCTTTCTCTCCAAATCCAGGATTCGGAATATCCTGCCAAACTAAAAGACCCATTTTGTCGCAATGATAATACCAGCGCGCAGGTTCTACCTTAATGTGCTTACGCGACATATTCATGCCGAATTCTTTTGTTTTCACTAAATCGAACTTCAAGGCTTCGTCGGTTGGTGCTGTATAAACACCATCAGGCCAGTAGCCCTGATCGAGTACCCCATAATGGAAATAGTGCTTATTATTAAGGAACATTGTCGGATGTCCATTGAAATATTCCACACTGATTTTCCTCATCCCGAAATAGCTATTTACATTATCAGTAACTTTCCCTTCATTACCTATCTCTACTTTCAAGTCATATAAGAAAGGAGACTCAGGGCTACACAATTTAGGATCAGCAATTGAAATTGCTATTTCTTTTCCTATCTCAACATCATTTGTTGTCGATATCAAAGTTTGTCCGTCATATACTTTGATTGATGCCTTTGTTGATGCAGATGAATTCTCAGCTAACACCTTTACATTTATAGTCTTATCATCTATATTAGGTCTCAACACTAATTTCTCAATATGAGTTTTTGCCACAGACTCCAACCATACTGTTTGCCAGATTCCCGTTGCAGGTGTGTACCAGATTATCTTTTCTCCGATTTTCTGCTTTCCGTGAGGATAACCACCAAACTCTTGATAGTCTTGTACAAAAACACAGACTTCCTGATTGCGTTTTTTTGTATCTACAGCATCGGTAATATTAAAGTAAAATGGATCGAACCCTCCTTTATGCTCTCCTACTTTCTTACCATTCACATATACAACACATTTCCAGTCTACAGCACCGAAATGCAAAAGAATATCTTCTCCTTTTTTATTAGGAACGGTAAAATTTCTGCGGTATGCAAATACTTTACCTCTGTTCTCCATATGATTGGTATCCATGATTCCTGAGATAGCAGACTCCATCGGGAAAGGAACAAGTAACCCGTTGGCGGAATTAATTATCAAATAAAAAGATGAGATATAAGTTGTGCATATTACTGAAATTTAGTATTTTAATGGTGTCAAATCAATTAAAATGCCATACAGTTATGCACAACTTACATGCAATATTCGCCAAATTTCTTGATATTTGCAAGAATTTCTCTTATGATTTAGTAAATGAACAAGGAAATATTCCTCGACGTGGGGTCATTCCTTCGTTTTCGGATATCGAGGTTGTTTCTTTAG
>JBKEBA010000012.1:0-69499 GCA_047972895.1 Dysgonomonas sp. | reverse complement strand
TCGCAAGTGATAGCTAAAGATAAAGTCGGTGAGGTTTTGCCTTGGGTGCATATTGCTATCAGCAATGCCAAAAGGCAATTGATTAATACATTCCATGACATAAAACCTGAATTCCTTCAAAACTATCTGGATGAATTTTGCTACAAATTCAACAGGCGATACTTTGGAGAAGCACTTTTCGGGAGATTACTCGTTGCTTGTGTAAGCTACAAAAATGAGTTTAGGTATAAATACGGATAATCATTAAAGAATATTAAAATACTAACTATGCTGAAATATTTCTTGTCATAAAATCGTCTAGTATAATAGAAGCAGACACGTAATACTAACACATATGGACAGCAAAATAAAGACAGTTGCAATCATCACCGAAAAAGGGATACCGGGAAAGGACATTAAAGAGAATACTCAGATAAATGTATTCAAATTGGAAGACAATAAGGTCCGCTCATACGAAAGTATAAAATTGAACAACAACGACCACAAAGAATTTTCAATGTTATTGAAACTAAAAGAAATTAGTCTTATATACACCGACACTATTACTAACGAGTTAAAACGTATTTTAAATATATTGGGTATAGGTATTAAATGTAAAGATGATTGGGAGGGCGACAAGTTTATCGAACAATTTGTTTTTGGCTAACACTCTCTGATAACAGATAATTTGTTGTCTCTCCAAAATCGTAATCGCGCTATTACTGTATAAGCTGTTTTACATTGAAATAAAGATTTCTTGTGTGAAACAGCTTATTTCATATCTGATAGATAAGTCAGATTCAAAATAGGTCTTAAAGTTAAGAGGCTGAACCTATCACTAGGTTCAGCCTCTTTTTCAATCATTCAAAAATCCAATATGTAACGCTACTCTCCTTCTATTACCACAGGACCGACCAACCCTGATTTTTGTAATTGACTGTCTGCTCTCCACGGTTGTGCAGTAACCCATGTCTTACGCTGATCCTCCGGTAAATTAAGGTCGCCTATCAAACGATTAACCCAAGTTGTGGTAACTTCTATTTCGATTTCGTTCTCTCCTTCTTTTACGAAATCGCTTATATCCACACGGTATGGAGCTGTCCATACTCCACCGGTATACTTGCCGTTCACTTTGACTTTAGCCATAGCATACACATTATTCAGATTTATAAACAATCTATTTCCTTTCGATGGTTTAGTTTTCAGATTAAATGCATTCTTGTACAAGATAGTACCCGAATAATATTTAATATCTGCATTTTCACTTGTTGTTATATCTATAAGTTGATCCATTATCACAGGTTCGGCAGGGCCTCTCTTCGCTTTATCGAATATCACTGTCCAAGCATTATTCAATTCGGCTACGACCTGTGTATTCGGATAGTTAACCTCTAAGGATGAAGATGATTCTCCTGTCAATTTTTCACGGAACACAATAAATGCACTCTCGTAAGCCTCCATCTTCATAGGCACTACAGTTCCTGTCTCAGTCTGAGAATATGCAGGTAACTTACGCACACTTCCTGTTGTGGCATCCCATAGTTCAGGCTGCATCCCTTTTACTCTGAGCTCAGGGCTTACTGTTATTTGTTTGTCGCTCTGATTAGATATGAAATAAATCTCCATGCCATTCACCGAACGATGTCCATAAAGAATAGGGTCTTCCGCCTTAGTACGGCAGTCAGGCACACAATTTATCAAAGCCAGGGCTTCTTCCATATTCATACCATCGATAAGCATGCCACTACCTATTTTAGCATGTTTGGTAACCGGATCTATCTTCGTCCAAAGACTTTGAGCAATACTTCTAACTTCTTCATCGGCTTTCGGGAAGTTCTGTAAACTAGGCGAGCGCTTCGGTGCCGGACCTAGAATGACTCCCCCGCCTTCGATAAGCTGTTGTATTTTCTTCAACAGTTCGGGACGCATAGTCTCCAGCTTAGGCAATACCATCATCCTGTATTGAGTGCCATGCGGAAGCGTCAGAAGCCCGTCTTTAACGGTCATGTAATTTTCGATAACCTCTGCATTCATATAGTCGAACTGATAGCCTTTTGGCAATGCAGGATCAGTCACACCTGTCATTTTAGGAGCATCCTCGCCAATGAAATAAGCCACATCGGCAATATTCAGCCCTTGTTGCAGCATATAGTTTACACGTTTGAGATAATTCACAAACAAGTCCATATGCGGATACCATGTGTTTTTTCTGTTAAATTCGTTTCCGAACCAAGCATTCACACCCGGTTCCTTATCCTCATACGGCTGCATGATGTAAAGATGGAGCAAAGTATTGTTGATACCTTCCGAGAAGAATCTATCGCCACGCTGTTTCATCATAGCCGGATAGCGATGATATCCGCCACCACCTGCCGTAAACGACTCTGCCGATATTTTTGTTTTGTTGTAGATGTGACCACACGATGAGGCTGCACGGTTCTCTATATCGCCAAGCGAACCTTCGCTCCAAAACTCGCCTCCAATCTCGTCAGATTGTCCTCCGTATTGCAGAAATTCGCCCGGGAAGCCCCAGTGCCCGTAGTTTTCGAGCCATGTTCTCAAACCATATTTATGGCTGACATCTCTCAATCCACCTACGTAGTCGTATGCTACTTTATCGGCTACCAAACGGCGCATATCCCAAAGGGAACGATCCGAAGCATCTTCGCTTTGTACTACAACTCCATCATATACAGGAAGGAACGGGAGAGGATCGTATCCATAACGTTGTTTGAAATCATCTAGAAATCCGTCTGTAAAATTCTGTCCGCCTGTTTCGTAACTATCTTGTACAACTATCTTCCATGATTTGCGATCTTCGGCTGGAATCCTTCTACAGATTTCGCCCATGTAGGCTTCGAAGTGTGTTTCCACATGTTTCTTGCTCATCTTATCTACTTCCAATCCTGTAGCATCTGGATGAGAAGGCGCATTAAATGTTCCTGTAGGCAACATTCCTGTACGCATGATTACCCAATTGCCTTCAGGCGCATCCCATGTCAATTTATCGCCAGAAAGGAATTGACTTATATCTTGAACTTTAGATGGATCTATAAGTAATGATGGATCATCTACTAGAGGTTGATCTCGCCATTGATATTCGTGCCAATAAGGAAGTGGCGACTGGAACATTTTACCCATTGTTTTTTCGGGGAATTGTTCTACTGCCGGCATATAGCTGAATTCTATATCCTGTATACCGCTTCCGTTAGGGATTTCAGAGATTATCAAACGAAAGTCTTTCGCTATAGTCTTAGGCACAGACATCACGATAGGTGCCCAAGGATCGAATCCTACATTCAAAGCTGCATTATAACGGCTAATCCTGAATTCTGAGATTGTCTTGTATTCGTTTCCATCTTTCACTTGCAATTTCGCCGGACTATTTACACCATGATGAGCCATATAATATTTGAACGAGCGGAGGGTGACAGGCTCATTCACCGAAAAGTCTATTGTAACCTGACCCACATTCTCGAAACGTACCTCAGTTTTCCTATCACCATCAATAATATTGCTCAACGATGGTATAGAAGGAGTTGACGTTACTCTTGTATTTTTAGGAGACAGCACTACATGTTTTTCATCGATTGCCGGATAGGCTATAACCTTTACATCCTGAAAAGGGCCTTCGGGTTTGTCGAGGGTAATATCTATTTTCTTACCGCCTTCTACATAAGCTTTTGTCGAAGCCAGATAGCGCATCGCCTCTTCGGGTTTTACCCAAGGGCCTCCTGACTGGCTCCATCCCGGCGAGTTAAAGATACCTATTTCTATATTCAATTCTGTAGCTGTTTTTAGCGCTGTGTGGGTTATTTTCCACCATTCTTCGCTAAGAAACTTCACCTTACCTAATCCTGATTCGGCCTCGGTAAGACCGATATTGCCGATAAAGGCTCTGTTGATACCAACCTCTTTCATCGCATGCAGGTCTTTTACAACACCTTCTTCCGATATATGGTCTGATATCCAATACCAATAGATAGATGTCTGCACCGAATCGGACGGATGAACAAATCCTTTCTCCAGCGATGAGGCACTTACTACTTTTCCTGAACAATTATAAAATATTACACATATCAATAAAAACAGGACTGAATGAATAAAGCTTTTCATAGGCATTATTTAATTTAAGAATAATAACTTACAGATTTACAAAATTAAAATCTTAAACAACTCATACGATTATGCGATTTGACAGAAAGAATAAAGAAAATGATAAAAGTAAAAAACCTAAGATGAATCCCTTCACCTTAGGTTTTTGCTGTTATATTGGTTTCCGTAGAGTTCCTACAGCTTATATCAACTTGAATGTATAGCCTTGTTCTTTGAGCCACTCTATACTGCGAGGAAGAGCATATTTCATATTCTTTTCGGCTTTCAAGGAATCGTGGAAAACAATGATAGAGCCGTCACGAGTATATTTCTTTACATTCTCGAATACCTGCTCGGGAGTCATCAGCTTACTATAATCTCTCGTGACAACATCCCACATAATTATCTTATACTTCTTACGCAAAGAAAAATATTGAGGTATTCTCACATGGCCGTGAGGTGGGCGAAATAGGTCTGACTTTATATATTCGGAAGCCAAACGTGCATTTTCTATATATCGTTTCGAAAATGTTCTTATCCCTTGTAAGTGATTGAATGTGTGATTTCCTACCTGATGTCCTCTATCGAGAACCATCTGATAAATACCAGGGTACTTGCGCACATTATCACCCACTCCAAAGAATGTAGCTTTAATGTCATATTTGTCGAGTAAGTCCAAAACCCACGGAGTTATTTCCGGTATAGGACCATCGTCAAATGTGAGATAAACAGTTTTTTCACCTTCAACAGGCTTTCTCCAAATGGACCCCGGAAAAAGGAGTCTATATAATTTAGGAGGTTGTTCTATTAGCATATCGGCCATAATAAACCGGTAGGATTCCTTTTATCTTAATCAGGGAATCCTACGGTTTAGTATATTATTAATTTGAAAAATATTTCTTTAATAGTTCGGGACTATATTTTTGCATCAAACCAGCTACACGCTCAATTTTCTTAAATTCTTCATTTCTGACTACAGTATCTTCTTGTGCCATGAACACGCCATTTCTGGCAACATGCATCAGATAATCTAACGGATGTACTCTAGACTGACTGAATATAACACCATTAGATAAGAATAGTTCAGTATAGTTCATCACTTTTACTAAGAATTCTTCGTATTTAGCTTTGTCGAAACGTTGATAAACATCTAGAATCTGGATCAATATACCTAAGCTTTCTGCCACATCGAAACTGCAATTTCTCATATCTCTGGCTTTCATACCTGCATACCACTGCAAGTTACCATCGGCACGGTACAAAATTTCGTCGATCACTTTCTGTGCTTTCTCCGGTTGTCCGAGCTCATAATACATATCCACATACTCTACCGACTCGCCACTGCGGGGCACTGTAGAACCCGGTATTGCTTCTATACATCTGTCAAGAGCTATAAGGGCTTTATCGTTCTGCCCTTTATCTATCAGAGCCGAAATAAGTTGAGTAAACATAACTCTGAATGTACGGCACATTCTCAGGTTGTTCTCATCCAGATAAACTTTAGGATCTTGTATATTACCCCATTTATATTTATTTACCAAGTTGTCGAACATTACATCAGTGTTAACCTTCGTGCTGTCAACCACTCCTGGTACGATGCGGTAATCTATACCTTCCAACACCGAATGAGATCTCAGGCTCAACGGAGGTTCACCTATTGTAGTAGCATAATATATAGGACGTTTCCAATCATCTTTATTGATATTGTTCAGCATCTCCATTATCATTATCTCCTGTCTGTAAACACCAACTCTGCTGACATTTTCGTTCAGATTGATAACAAATTCAGATTTAGGTTGAGTACCTAAAGCCTTCCAATCAACAGCCGATACGTTTACTTCCATTTTCAGGTTACGGCTCGGGATAATTACCTGATCGTCGAATTGTTGGAACGGATTTTTAGGAGAATAAACATCCGAAGTTTTCAATTTCTCCATTATATCATCCAGCATTATCGTATCCTTGTATGCCTGAGTATCATATTTTGACGAGAAGTCCTTACGGCCAACCCATTTAGACTCTACAGTCTCCTGATATTCAGAAGCAAGCGCACCTTCAATATCTTGTTTAGTAAGGATAAGAGCCGATTGCCCTTTAGCTCCCTGATAACGGTCTTCTTCCCATGTTATCGGCAATGCAGGCGAATCGTATGCCTGACGGCGCATCTGATCTACATACCAGTCTGTTTGCAAATAACTAAGATTACATACACGCACATCGGTACGGTAACCTTCCACTTCCTGCGCATACCACAACGGGAATGTATCGTTGTCTCCCATTGTAAACACTATAGCGTTAGGCTCACATCCTACCAGATAATTCTGCCCAAAATCACGCATTGTATATCTGTTCGAACGATCATGATCGTCCCAGTTTTGCGAAGCCATTTGTATAGGCACGAATAGTGAAGCTCCGGCAGCAATAATAGCCGCAGGTAGTTCCGGCAATTTCTTTTTCAGCAAATGCCACAGAAATGCTACACCAAATCCTATCCAGATACAGAAGGCATAGAACGATCCTGCATAAGCATAGTCTCGCTCTCTCGGTTCTTCAGGCTGTTGATTCAGATATATAATGATAGCAATACCTGTCATAAAAAACAGCATGAAAGTAACAAGGAATTGTTGTTCTCCTTTTTTACCTCTTGTCAACTGATATGCGATACCAAGAATACCAAGTATAAGCGGAAGCATAAAATAAGTATTATGCCCTTTATTTTCAGCTATCGATGGGGGCAAATTACCCTGAGGTCCACGCCCTAACAATTCGTCAAGGAAGCTGATACCCGTAATCCAATTACCATTACTCATATCACCATAGCCCTGAACATCGTTCTGACGTCCTGAGAAATTCCACATAAAATAGCGGAAGTACATAAAATTGAGCTGATAATCGAAGAAAAATCTCATATTATCGAATATAGTCGGAGATACAGAGAAATCTTTTACTCCTGCCCATACACGATATCCTCGCATATGCCTGTCTTCTGTAGAATACATACGAGGCAACAACATTGTATTTGTAAGCTCGTATGTAGCAGAAGTACCAACAACTACATATTCATCTTTCTGATCGGACGACTTCTTTACTACCTTGTCGTAATTTTTCTTTTCGCTCTTAGGAGCCTCTAATGTACCTGTAGTAGCATCTCGCTTTTCTTTCGAAGCATATGTTCTTCCGTAAAACAGTGGTCTGTCACCATACTGTTCACGATTGAGGTAACCGGCAAGTGTAAATACATTTTCAGGAGAGTTCTGATCCATTGGTGTATTTGCTACCGAACGGATAGGTATAAGTGCAAAAGAAGAATACCCTATCAATATTACCATCAAACACAGAATTACTGTATTTAATAATCTGAAGGTAATATCTTTATAGTAGTATAGGAATGCCACAAGCCCTCCTAATAAAAGAATCCATAAAAATATACTGTCGCCGATAAACGTAACACCACTCAATGCCAAGCATAAGAAAAAGGCCACCTTAGCCCTTTTCATATTGCCTTTAGCCGAAAGAGTTTCGAACAAACCCCAAACAATACATGCTACAACTAGCAGAATGTATATAAATGCTCCGGTATTATAAGAAAATCCCATGCCGTTGACAAACATCAGTTCGAACCATCCGCCCACTTTTGTAAAGCCCGGTATGATACCGTACATCAAAACAACAATAAGGAATACGGAAGCAACCAAAGCCAATAATGTTCCCTTTACGTTAGGATCTTCTTTTTTCTTAAAGTAATATACCAATACGATGGCAGGAATACAAAGGAGATTTAATAAGTGGACACCTATCGAAAGACCCATTGCATAGGCGATAATCACAAGCCATTTGTCCGAACCTGGTTGATCTGCACGATTTTCCCATTTCAGAATCAGCCAGAATACAAGAGCCGTAAACATCGATGAGTAGGCGTAAACCTCGCCTTCTACTGCCGAAAACCAGAATGTATCGGTAAATGTATATGTAAGAGCTCCCACCAATCCGCTACCAACAATAGCGATAAGTTGACCCATAGTCATTTCTTTGGTAGAATCGCCGTATATCATTTTCTTTGCCAGATGAGTTATTGTCCAGAAAAGGAACAATATCGTCAATGCGCTGAGCAATGCAGACATGCTGTTAACCATCAGGGCTATCTCTGTAGGACCTGATGCAAACAAAGAGAAAAACTTACCTGTAAGCATAAAGAAAGGAGCACCCGGCGGATGGCCTACCTCTAACTTATAGGCTGATGTAATAAACTCTCCACAATCCCAGAAGCTGGCTGTAGGTTCGATGGTCAACAAGTAAACAATAGCGGCCACAGCAAAGCTAAACCAGCCAAAGATGTTGTTTATCAGATTATATCTCTTCATAACGGGATAAGTATATGATAGTTATATGTTTTATTACTCGTTTATTTTTTGCACATTTGGGTGCAAAGATAGTCAAATAGCCGGAAGTATTGTTTTCTAACTACTTGTTTTTAACAGGCAAATTGAAAAACTTCTTAAAATGACAATAGCTCATAAAATCTGGAACATCAAATTCCGGTGATTTTAGAACGTAATTAAAAGTTAATTATTATATTTGAGGAAGTTAGCAAACTATAAATAGATAATATCATGAAAAAGCTTATTGTTATACTATTCGTTTTAGCTCCTTGTTTATGTTTCGGACAAAGAAATGATATCCAAGACATAAAAGTTGGTAAACAGGTAAAAATGGTTTCTGTAAAAACTATACCTGTATTAGACAATAATGTTAGTGATATAATAAAGATAAAGACTCCTGAAAGAAAAGAGTTCTGGATTAACTGCGGATGTAGTAGCAAAAATAAAGGTAATGCCTTAGTATTAGTCGATGGAATCGAAGGTAACTTAAACGATGTAAAAGTAGAAGATATTGAAAGCTTTAAAATATTAAAAGAAAAAAATGAAATAGCAGAATACGGCATAGCCGGAAAAAACGGAGTCGTATTAGTCACCACAAAAAGCTATGTAGAAAAGAACAAAAAAGAAGAATACGAAGTAATCGTTTTCGATGCCGGATATGATGGATTCCTTGCCATGCAAAAGCCGAAAGAATTTTATTCGGAATCGTACTTAAAGAGCAAAAATGCCTTGATGGTTAACGAATGGAATTATCGCTATCGTTTGCCGAGACAATATAGCCCAGACATTTATGAAGTAAGTATTGACTACGACACCAATACAGACTATGGGTTAGACGTGGAATATAAGATTTATATGTTTCTTCGCTTTATGGAAAAGGAGCATAGCATGTCGTTGATTAAAGATAGGCTGACTGCTAAAATATAACACACATTTATAAAAACTAGCATCCGAAACTCACACCCTGATTCGGATGCTTATTTTTTATCCAATACTATATCAATTCTAAATATTAGAATACAAAAACATTTATCCCACCTATTCACCAACCCAAAATGAACTTTTACCCATTTTCGTCGAAATGTTAATGCTTAATTACATACTTTTGAGAAAACATAATCATTAAACGATAAGCTATGAAAGTAAAACTACTGAGCACTGCCGCCATCCTGCTTATAGCATTTTCCATAAACGGATATGCACAGGATAAGAAAACCGTAAAAGCGAAACTGAACGATGCCACCGTTTTTTTTCAGGGGGCGGAGCTGACACACTCTGCTTCATCCACCATGACAAAGGGAGAAAACGAAATCTATATAGAAGGATTAAGCCCCAATATAGACAACAACAGCCTGAAAATTAAAACAACAAACGGAGTGATCGTTTCCACCTATGAATTTTCCGTCGATTTTCTTTCGGAAGTAAAAAGCTCAAACGCTTCGATACACAAAATACAGGATTCGCTCGACATATACGAGAAAAAGCTGGAGCAAATAGGTACAGATATCAAGATTACAGAAAACCTTATAGCTTTGCTCCAAAAAGGCACAGACAAGAATGTATCTGGCTCGGATAAAGGTCTCGGCATAGACGAATTGGTGAAAACAATGGATTACTACAAAACAAAATCGCTTGAATTACAAAACGCACAAAACGCCAACAGCAAGAAAAAGGCAGAGATAGACAACTCTCTTGCGCGATTAAAAAGACAATTGAGCCAAGAGTCGTTGAAGAATAATAAGACATCAGGCGTACTTAAACTTAGCCTCTCCTCTCCTGTATCGGCAAGTTGCGATTTCACTATTTCATATTACACTACTGCCGCCACTTGGATGCCATATTATGACATCAATATAGCATCTACAGATAAGCCCATCGAGATAAAAGCAAAATCGCGTGTACGCCAGACCACAGGCATGGATTGGGAAAAAGTGAAGCTTACCCTGTCGACAGCCACACCTAGCAATGGCAAAACAGCACCATTATTCAATACATGGTTTCTCGATTTTTACAGACCGAATGTTACTCAAGCTCTCAGTGGACGTGTAGCAGGAATAGCAGCCACTCAAAACAGCTTTACGTATAAAGGAGTGGATGCAAAGAAAGAAGTTTCAGAATCTACCGACAACACTCAATTCTTTATAAGGGGTACTTCTACTTTTGGTGCAGATAATCAGGCCTTAATCATCGTTGATGGTAAAGAAGTGGATTCAGACTATCTTTCGTCTCTCGATACAGAAAGAATAAAGGATTTCAAAGTATTGAAAGATGCCAGCGCCACGGCTCTTTATGGCTCGCGCGGGACAAATGGAGTAATAATGGTTACATTGAAAAACAGCATGGACGATTTCATTACACAAACCGAAAATGAATTGAACATCGTATACAACATAGATATGCCTTATACCATTCCGGGCAACGGCAAAGAACAAAGCATAGACTTGCAAACGAAAGAAACAGATGCCGAGTACAAATACTATTGTGCACCGAAACTTGATACCGAAACTTATCTGTTAGCCGAAATATCAAATTGGGAACAGCTGAAACTACTGAGCGGAAAAGCCAATATTACTTATGATGGCACATACGTAGGCGAATCGTTTATAGATGCACGTTCGACCCACGAGAAACTAACACTGACACTCGGCACGGACAAGCGAGTGAGCGTAAAGCGTGAGAAAATGCAGGATTTCAGCAGCACAAAATTCTTAGGCAGCGATACCAAGCAGGTATTTACATACAAACTGACAGTAAGAAACAGCCAGAACAAGCCTGTGAAAATGGTATTGAAAGACCAGTATCCAATATCTACACAGAAGAATATAGAAGTTGAACTATTGACAAAAGATACTACTCCTTGGACTGCTAACAAAGAAGATTTGGGTGTAATCACGTGGGAAGAAGACCTGAAGGCAGGTGAAACCAAAACATATCAAATAAGCTATAGCGCAAAATATCCGAAAGGAAGCAATATAAACTTGTAACACACAAAACCTTATCTTCTATAAATCAAAAGGGCTGTATATGAAAATTCATATGCAGCCCTCTCTTTCTATAATTTACCGTTTATTATTTATAGTTCAGCCACTTAAATATTTCGACAAAGCTCGCTTTCTTACCCGTCATCAATATTCCCACACGGTATATCTTCGCTGCCAGCTTAATTGCCAATACAGCAGTCGTTATCAACAAAATCACAGATACTATAAGTTCCCATATCGGAATTTCGAACGGTGCACGTACCATCATCACCACAGGTGACGTAAATGGAATAAGCGAGCACCAGAACGCCATAGCTCCCTCAGGATTGCGTGCGGCAGCAGTACCGGAATAAAATGCAATGAACAGAAGAATAGTCATAGGCATCATCAATTGCTGCACTTCCTGCGAATCGTTTGCCGCCGAACCAAACATAGCATACAAAGATGAAAACAGCAGATATCCGCCGATAAAGTAAAGAATAAAGCATATAGCAATCTGCAACCAATTGACACTGAATAGTTCGGTAAGAGATGCATTCAGGTCAGAATTATTCTGCATCGCAGCCATCGCATGCTGCACATCGGCTGACGATGCCATATCCATATTTATTCCAAAATACATCTGCACAGCTATCATAGCTCCTCCCCCGATAACAAACCAGATTATCAATTGAAGCAAGCCGACAAGCCCCACTCCTACAATCTTACCCATCATCAGGTCGAATGGTCTGACAGATGAGATAATGACCTCTATGATACGGTTACTCTTTTCTTCTACCACACTCTGCATCACCATAGAGCCATACATCATAATGAAGAAAAACATTAAAAATGTCAATACCAAGCCGATAAGAGAAGCTATTTCTCCCATTGTTTTCTGTTCCTGCCCTGTCTCATCCCAACGGATGGACGAAACCTGAATTCTGTCTTTCGACTTCAATATCTGTTGCATATCGGAGACAAGCAGAGGCTCTATATCATTTTGTCGTGTAAAATCTTCTATTTTTTGGTTTCTGACAGCGTCTGTCAATTTATCGTTGATGTACGACGTCAATTCGCGCGGAGGTTGCTGTTTTTCGGAATAGAAAGTCACGGCGGTAGGGTCTGCATTCAAGTCTCCTTTTATTTCCAGCAAAGCTGTCGCCTTCTCGTCCGGTTTGCTCTCTCCGTCACGCAGAATTACAAATTCGTAAGAATCGGACGATTCGAAAAGAGCAGCATACTTATCTGTCTTGTCTATTACGTACACTTTGCGTATATCGTCGTTTTTATTGAGTGTCGCCAAAATAGCAGGTACTACCATTATAGCTATAAACAAGATCGGAGTAAGCAATGTGGTCAGGATAAACGTCCGTGTATTTACCCTCGACATAAACTCTCTTTGTATAATTATATTCAGTGCTCTCATTGTTTCTTATTTGATACGATTTGTATAAAAATGTCGTTCATCGATGGCAGTTCTTCTTCGAAAGACAATACTTCATATTTCTTTGCTACTTCCTGAATCAATTCCGAATTTGAAGCTTCTTCATTTCTCTGAATGCGGGCTTCGACAGAGTCCTTACTAAAGGTCTTACCCAAAACATCAAAATGAGGAGATTCCATATCGAAACTGTCTCCTACCACATTCAACCTGAATATATGCTTTCTATACTGCGTACGAATTTCTTTGACATTGCCTTGCAATACTACCTTCGATTTGTCAATCAACGATATTTCATCACAAAGCTCTTCTACCGACTCCATGTTGTGAGTGGATAGGATGATAGTCTTACCCTGCTCTTTCAATTCCAGCAATTCATTCTTCAACAACTCAGCATTCACAGGATCGAAGCCGCTGAAAGGTTCATCGAGAATATATAAATCGGGTTCGTGTATCACAGTTACAATAAATTGTATCTTTTGTTGCATCCCTTTCGACAGTTCCTGCACTTTCTTGTTTTCCCACGAAAGGATATCGAATTTCTTAAGCCAGAATTTAGTCTTTTCTCTAGCCTTAGCATCCGAGAGCCCTCTCAATTTTGCCAAAAAGAGGATGTGTTCACCTACCTTCATCTTCTTATACAGTCCTCTCTCTTCGGGCATATAGCCGATATTGAATATATCGCCCGCTTCGAATTCTCTCCCGTTTATAAATACTTTTCCTTCGTCGGGAACTGATATCCGATTAATTATCCGAATCAGGGATGACTTACCTGCGCCGTTAGGCCCTAACAGTCCGTAAATACATCCTTTTGGCACTCGTACATCCACGCCATTCAGTGCGGTATAATTGCCATATTTTTTTACTATACCTTGAGTTTCTAGATAAAACATATATCGTTTCTGATTGGTTTTAAAGCTGTTTTTAGGATTCTTCCTAATTAGTCGGTGAATGTAATCAAAAATCACAAAAGCATCTCAATATTATTGAAATGCTTTGTTTATAGATATTGTATAATCATATTCCTAAATATCCCTATACATCCTGTTCTGCTTAGGGCGAATAAAGAGGCGTAGCGACACATCATAGTTGAGGTAACTCCATACCCAGTCGATAAATACAGAGACTCTGTTTCGCATCCCCACAATAGATACGATATGTACAAACAACCACAGCCACCATGCAAACCATCCACCGAAACGGAACTTGCCCAAATCAGCTACTGCTGCGTTGCGGCCAATAGTTGCAAGAGAGCCTCTGTCGCTATAAACGAATTTCTCCCAGTTTTTACCATCTACTTTATTATTAAGATTCTTAGCCAATCTCTTAGCCATCTGCAATGCTACCTGAGCTACTTGCGGATGACCTTTCGGGCTTTTCTCCGAGATGAGCAGTGCTGTATCGCCAATAGCAAATATATCTTCATATCCTTCTACCTGATTGTATTCATTCACGACTAAACGTCCACGATTGTAGGCCGTTTCGTCCAATCCATTCAGGCTGTTTGGCTTCACCCCTGCGACCCAAAATACGTTACGAGAGCGAAGTTTCAGTCCGTTGCTTATTTCCACGTATGGTTTCTCATATGATTTCACAAACACGTCCTGATGAATAATTACTCCACGCTTAGTCAATGTTTTAGCAGCACCTTCCGAGGCATTCTCCGACATGGCAAACAACAAGCGAGGTGAGGCATCTACGAGGTGTATCTCCATTTTAGAGAAATCAATTTCGGGATAATCTTTCGGCAGTATAGACTTTCTCATATCGGCTAACGCTCCTGACAATTCTACTCCGGTAGCACCTCCACCAACAATTACGAAAGATAGCATTTCTTTCAACTCGTCTTCATCTCTTGCACTCAAAGCCTCTTCGAAGCTAAGTAATATTCTGTTTCTAAGCAGAAGTGATTCTGATACAGATTTTAATGCGAATGTATTTTCTTTCAGGCTGTCATTACCAAAATAGTTAGTATCGCAACCTGTGGAAATAATGAGATAGTCATATGCAATGTCGCCTATATCTGTTTTCACTATTTTTTGTTGTGGTTCTACATTCTGAGCTACACACATTCTGAAATGTATATTCTTTTCTTTCTGAAAGCCTTTTCGATGTGGGTATGAAATAGAGCTGGGTTCCAAACCTCCTGTTGCCACCTGATAGAATAGCGGCTGAAACTGATAGAAATTATTCTTGTCTATCAATACTACCTGATAGTGTTTCTTATTTATTTTTTTTGCTAATTCGAGGCCTGCAAAACCTCCACCGATAATCACCACCCTCTTCATCGAACCTGCATCAGGTATGTTCGCTATATAATTCATGCCAATTAGTTATTTATGATTTATTTAAATAAAAAAACCACCTTCACTATCAGCATTATATCTTTAGTGTCAGTGGTAATAGAATTAAGATATTTAAAATATATCTATATCTTAGTTTTCGGTTTTTATCTTAGCTGCTTTTCTCGATTCCCATCTGGCTTTCAGCACTTCATAAACAGCCGGAAGGATAGATACTATAACAATAATTATTACTACCTTATCGAGGTTCTTTTCTACCCATGCGTTACTTCCGATAATAGCGCCGAGAGCACAGAATATAACAACCCATGCTATACCTCCTATAACATTATATGAGAAGAAATGTTTATAACTCATCCGTCCCATACCTGCTACAAAAGGGGCAAAAGTACGTACGATGGGCACGAAACGCGCCAGTATAATCGTTTTACCGCCATGCTTTTTATAAAACTGGTTTGTCTTTTCCAGATATTCCTGCTTGAATATTTTCGAATTGGGGTTGCTAAACAGTTTTTCGCCGAAAAATCGTCCTATCGTATAATTCACCGCATCGCCAATAATAGCCGCTATGATAAGCAGTATTACAAGATAATAGATATGCAACGGATTGTCGGGACGAACGGCTATAGCCCCTGCCAGAAACAAAAGTGAGTCGCCCGGAAGGAACGGTGTAACGACCAAGCCCGTTTCGCAAAAAATAATCAAGAATAAAATAGCATATACCCATACACCATAATCTGTAACCAGCATATCGAGCGTACCACCGGTATCTCTCAAAAGATTTAGAAAGAAGTTCCAAGCTTCATGTAAAAACTCCATTTTTTTTAGTTTGTATTATAAAATTTATAATAATAGCAGAAATGACGGGAGTTACCCATCATTTCCTGTTCATTTCCTATTTCACCAGCAAGCCGGCAGCAACAGCATCACGTTTTTCTTTGCCTGCCAATTGCTCTACAATGTTTAGAGCGAATTCCATTGTTAGTCCGGGACCTCTTCCGGTAGTTATGTTTCCATCCACTACCACTGCTCTATCGGTTTGCAATGTCGCACCTTCCAGATATTTTTCAAATCCGGGGTAGGCTGTAGCATTCTTACCTTTGAGCAATCCCAATCCTCCTAATACCATAGGAGACGCACAAATTGCTGCTACTTTTTCTCCTTTGTTGGCAAAAGCAAGAACTTCTTTCTTCATATTCTCATGTTCGTTAAATTTGACAGTACCTCCCGGTAAAACCAACATTTCGGCCTGAGAGAAGTCAACCTGATCGAACATCAAGTCCGCAATCACAGGTATTTGATGGCTACCCATCACCTGTTTGCTGTCGGTCAATGATACAGATTTCACATTCAGCTCGCCACGGCGCAATACGTCGATAGTGCCCAGAGCTTCAATCTCTTCAAATCCTGTTGTCAAAAATACGAATACAGTTTTCATGCTAATTATATTTTAGATTAAACTTATATGTAATATTGTTTTTGCTTGATTACGATTGCATCTGTGTACCAATCATAAATATTGATACCCCGCAAATGCTTACCTTCCTTTACATCCAATTCGATATAGTCATGGTTATCGCAGTCAACGGTAAGTCCACACGGTACAGCTTTTGTATATCCTCCCACAAGAGATTCTATATCTGCCTCTGTAGGTATGGCGAATACTATATACTTCCCATCGGGAACATCACTAAAGCAATAAGCCGATTCTCCATCGTACGAAGCTTCTACAAGCTGTTTCATCTGAGAACCTGTTATTACATTTTCAAGAAATACTTCTACTTGAGGAACATAATCGCTGGGATATCCGATATTCCCTTCGATTACATTTTTTTTGCCACATGACACAATGATTATAAATAGTAAGGATACGGCTAATAAATTTCTAATATTCGTTTTCATCATAGAATCAAACAATAAGAAAATTAATAAAATCAATTCAAATTGAACTTATACGTAATCGTTCCCTTTTGATTAATAACAGAGCTTACAGCATTAAATTTAGTTCTCTTTGCGGCCCTCAACGCCTCATTTCGCAATGTAGCATTATCGGTATTGGTTCCTTTACCTATAGTGGCTTCTACCACTTCGCCTTTGGCATTTACAAGAATATCTACAACTACGGTTCCATAGTCATTCACATTATAGGTTGGCCTTATCAAGCCTCCGCTGCCAAGGCTGCGTCCACCCAAATCGAATGAGCCCCAACCTCCAACTCCGGAAGTTTTACCATAGCTGGCATTACCTGTAGGCACACCTTGCGTGCCTGTCCCGCTGGTTTCACCACGACTGCCGTCGCCTTCTCCATTACCGAACAAGCCTGCCATCTGGTTATTTATTTTGCCTTTCTTCTCGGCTTCCTGAGCAGCAACGCGATCAGCTTCAGCTTTTCTTCGCTGTTCTACAGCTTCCTGCTCCCTTTTTTCGTCCGCTTTGCGTTTGGCTTCTTTTATAGCAACGGTTTCTTCAAAGTTTTGTGTAACGGGTGCTTTTTCTGTATTCGTAACAACGGGCTTCGTCTGCTTAGTAGTATTTTCAGCCATTGGTATAGGATCAGGTACAACATTGGGTGATGTAGTTTCTTGTGCACCTACATTGCCTTTACCCCTGCCCTTTGGTTCATTGTTGCCATAAGCATCGGCTACATTACCAAACATAACAGGCACTCCTCCCAAATCTTCTGCCTGACGAATCTCAATCCCAGGACTCAGATAGAAGAATAAAAGAAATAGTATAATCAACAGGTGGAAACCTGCCGTTCCTGCTATGCTTATAAAATTATCTCTCTGTTCCTCCATATTCTTTATTTTAAACTAATTAGAGCTTATCTGTCAAACAGCTTTTATAAGCTTTTATTGTTTTTTCCAATCCTAAATACAAGGCATCGCTGATAAGAGCATGTCCTATAGACACTTCATCGAGCCAAGGTATATTTGTATAAAGAAAGTTCAGATTTTCGAGACTCAAATCATGTCCCGCATTTACTCCCATTCCTATTTTTTTTGCGAGCTTTGCAGCCTCTACAAACGGTGCTATTGCAACTTCCTTATCCTTGGCATATGCACTGGCATAAGGTTCTGTATATAGTTCTATGCGATCTGTACCTGTTTTAGCGGCCGCTTCTATAATTTTAAGGTCTGTACCTACAAATATAGAAGTGCGGACTCCTGCCTCATGAAATTGATCTATCAAATCCGACAAGAATTGCTGATGCTCTACAGTGTCCCATCCTTCACTTGAAGTTATCGCCTCAGGCTTGTCAGGAACGAGTGTTACTTGAGTCGGCTTGATCGTTGTAATCAGGTCTATAAACTTCTGAGTCGGATATCCTTCTATGTTCAGTTCCGTCCTTATTTTAGCTTTTATATCATATACATCTTTGAATCGTATATGTCTTTCATCAGGACGAGGATGTACGGTAATTCCCTCAGCACCGAATCTTTCACTATCGAGGGCTACTTTCACTACATCCGGCACATTGCCACCACGCGCATTGCGTAAGGTAGCCACTTTGTTGATATTAACGCTTAGTTTGGTCATGTATAACAATTAAAAAACATCCCTCCATCTTTAATTACCAAAAACTATCTTCATAAGTTAAAACTTTTTTAGCAACTTTGTGGAATGATACGCGATACAAATGTAATACGAATTGGCGAGATAGTGCGTATCAGTTCCAATTTATTAACAGCTTGGCTGATTATTTGTTCTATTTATCAGATAGACTATATTAAAACGTGAGACATATGAAAATCGCGATATTCGGGAGTAAACATCAGAAGAAGGAACAGGTCGTAAAATTGTTTCAAATCCTGTTAGAAAACAATGTGGAGATATACCTTCAGGAAAAATTCTATAAATACCTGAGAGATACACTTCTTCTGCAATATGATGTCGCAGGTATTATCAAGAACAACGATTTTGATGTAGACATTGTCGTAAGTATAGGCGGAGATGGTACTTTCCTGCGCACAACCTCTGCCATAGGGAAGAAGGATATCCCAATATTGGGGATCAATGCCGGACGGCTCGGTTTCTTAGCCGATGTCGGAGAAAAAGATTTAGAGAATACATTCGCCGATATTTTTTCAGGCAATTATAGAATAGAACGACGAAGCCAATTACAACTATCTACAGAGCACAAAGACTATCACGGGTTCAATTATGCTCTTAACGAAATTGCTATCCTAAAACAGGATACGGCCTCGATGATTACGGTACATGCTCACATCAATGATGAATACCTTACCTCGTACGAGGCAGACGGATTGATTATAGCCACCCCCACAGGCTCTACAGCTTACGCGATGAGCGTGGGCGGACCAGTAATGGCTCCCACTGCAAGCAATATTATTATTGCTGCTGTGGCGCCTCACAGTCTTACTACCAGACCATTGGTAGTAACAGACGACAGCATTTTAACACTCGACATAGAAAGCCGTAACGAGGCGTTCCTGATATCTCTCGATGGCCGCTCCAACGTATTCAGCACAGGTACAAAGTTAATCATCAAGAAAGCCGATTTCGAACTGAAAGTCATCAAACGAAAAGAAAACACGTTTTATGATACTTTACGCAACAAACTGATGTGGGGTGTAGACCCTAGACAAAGCTAGACTTTGAACAGCTAATTGCCAACAATGAACAGTTTGTACAGAAAGTTAGTATCAAAATACTGTATATTTGTAATGCTACACAAAGTAGCCGACAGCAATCTTATTAACCCAGAGTAATCATATTACTAACGACCATGAACAACAATCTGTTTAAAGCATGCTCTTTGACTGCATTAGCTAGCTTATGCCTCAACGCCCTCTCACAAAAGGACGAACGTCCGAATATCATTGTTATTTTGGCTGATGACCTCGGCTATTCCGATATGGGATGCTACGGAGGAGAGATACAAACACCCAATCTGGACAAGCTTGCAAATGAAGGTTTACGGTTCAGCCGTTTCTACAATGCAAGCCGGAGTTGCCCGACCAGGGCGTCGTTGCTAACAGGATTGTATCAGCATCAGGCTGGAATAGGACACATGACTTTCAACGAGAATCAACCGGGGTATAGAGGACAATTGACCGAAAACGGCGTTACCATAGCCGAAGCATTGAAAGACGCAGGCTATCAGACAGGAATGATAGGAAAATGGCACGTTGCCGAAACACCTCTAAAACCAGACCAAAGAGAATGGCTGGCTCATCAGGTATATTACGAAGACTTTGCCGATAAGGTTTGCTATCCAACGCATCGTGGATTTGAAGATTTTTATGGAATAATATACGGAGTAGTTAACTACTTCGACCCTTTCAGTTTAGTAAACGGTGAGACACCTGTAAAGAATGTACCTAAAGATTATTATATCACACAAGCATTGTCAGACAGTGCCGTATCGTATGTGGACAGATATGCAAAGAGTGACAAGCCTTTCTTTATGTACCTGTCTTATACTGCACCACACTGGCCATTACACGCCCTACCAAAAGATATAGAGAAATACAAAGATACTTACAAAGAGGGATGGGATGCCATACGCGAACGCCGCTACCAGCGCATGCAGGAGTTAGGTATATTCAACGCAAGCGATTATCTGTCGCCGCGTCAATTTAACGACCCTTGGTCGGAAAATCCTACTCAGGAATGGGATGCCCGCGCCATGGCGGTACATGCCGCAATGGTTGACCGTATGGACAGAGGTATAGGTGAATTGCTGGAAGCTTTGGAGAAAAATGGGCAGTTAGACAATACATTAATTCTGTTCATGTCGGACAATGGATGCAGCAACGAAGATGCCCAAAACTATAGCGAAGGAGAGAATGACCGACCTGATATGACCCGCATCGGAGAGAAAATCATCTATCCGCGTCAGAAGAAGTTCCTGCCGGGACCAGAAACAACATATGCTTCTATCGGTGCCAAATGGGCTAATGTAGCCAATACACCTTTCCGCTTTTGGAAAGCAAAATCGTATGAAGGTGGTATCTGTACACCGATGATAGCTCACTGGCCAAAAGGCATAAAGTATAATGTAGGTGGCATGACTGACCAAATGGGACACGTGATTGACATTATGGCGACTTGCCTTGATTTGGCAAATGCAAAATATCCGAAAGAATATAAAGGAAAAGAGATTATACCAGTAGAGGGCGAAAGCCTTGTACCTATATTGACAGACGGCAAACGCAAAGGGCATGACTATCTGGGATTCGAACATGAAAAAGGAAAAGCCCTCATAAACAAAGACGGATGGAAAATTGTTCAAGCGAATGACAATGCTCCTTGGGAATTATATAATCTGAATGAAGACCGTACCGAAATGAGAAACGTTGCGGATAAAAACAAAAAGATTGTAGAAAAGATGGTTAAGGAGTATAACAAATGGGCTGAAAGGTGCCTTGTTGTGCCAGCTCCCTAATTATTAAAACACCAAAAAGTAGTAGCATGACAGAAGATAGGAAGATAGCAAGCAGCATTGACGAATATATTTCGGGATTTCCAAAAGAAGTCCAATTTCTTATGCATGAAATTAGGTCAACGATAAAGAAGGCTGCACCTCAGGCTACTGAAAAAATAAGTTGGGCAATGCCTACTTTCTACCTGAATGGCAATATAGCTCACTTTGCTGCGCATAAAAAACACATCGGTTTTTATCCCGGAGCAGAAGCAATCGAAAATTTCAAGGAAGAATTGTTGACATATAAAACATCGAAGGGAGCAATACAATTCCCGCTGGACAAACCTCTTCCGCTGGACTTGGTTACCAAGATTATAAAATACAATATATCTAAATGATTTATTTTTTCATTGCCTCAGACCTCATCGTCTGGGGCATTTTTTCTATCGCATAGCGCAATGAGGTGCGGGGCATAATTGCTTTTTTAGACATTACATAATCGAATACTTCCTGTTGATAAGCCTCGCTGGTAGCTTTCAACATCCAACCATATCCTTTCTGAACCAAATCATCGCCATCGAGTAATAATATATCAGCGATTTCGAATACATCGTTCAAAAACATTCCCTTTCGGGCAGGAATAATCAGTGTTACGGCAGCAGCACGCTTCACCCAGCGACTTTCGGAATGTGCCCACCTCTTCAATTCTGATATATATTGAGGATACATCTCTAGGAATGTCCCTATGGTATGATTGCAAAGAGTATCGCACGAAGCCCAATTAGTTACATAGTTATTCACCCACTTCTCGAATACGTTAAAATCGGCAGGCTCATAATCTTTACAGATATAATACGAGAGGTTACAAGCTATCCAAGCCTCTTCGTTATAGCCCGATTTCCACAATTGCTCGCACAAAGAGAATATCTCTGCTTTAGACTTATCTTTTAGCTGCTGAAAGGCTTCTTTGCTTATTCTATTTACTGTAGGAACTCTTACTCCATAGAATTTTATTTCTTCTTTGAAGAAGTTTTGCCCTATAGCAAGTGTTTTTTCATCGATATTATCTTTCAATGCTTGACGAATATCTGCAAGTATTTCTTTCATGGCAACATGTTTTCTATTTATTCAAATCTCAGTGACTTAGCCGGAGAAATTTTAGCTATGATATATGAAGGCCCGACCATGGCTAGTACAGACAATATCAATGTTCCAATATTGAGAAGGATGATGTGAAGGATATTTATATCGACCGGCATTTCCGATACATAATAAGTAGCAGGGTCTAGTTTTATGATACCGAATTTATCTTGTATCAGAATAATGGCTAAAGCTATAACATTTCCGATAAACATTCCTTTGATAATAAGAAATGAAGATACATAAAGAAACACCTTCCGAACATTATAATCTCTTGCACCCAATGTCTTGAGTACACCTATCATATTTGTCCGCTCAAGTATGATAATAAGCAATCCCGAAATCATTGTAAAAATAGAAATGGCAAACATCAACACGATGATAACAACAACATTCATATCGAGCAATTCGAGCCAATTGAAAATAATAGGATTCATTTCTTTTATCGAGCGCGCCAGAAATGTATTATCATTGCGGTCGCGGTAAGTTACCATTTTCAGGAATACTTCTCCCTGTACTTCATCTAATCTATCGAAGTCGTTTATGAGTACCTCCACTCCACTCGCCTCGTCCGGTGCCCATTTATTAAGATTACGAATTATATCAATATCGGTTATTACAAAGAGTTTGTCATAATCTTCGAAATTAGTACTGTAAATTCCTGTGATATTGAATTTACGATAGCGAACATTGCCGTTTTCTTCAACAAAATAACATAGATAACCATCACCGACTTTCAATTTTAGTTTGTTTGCTATATTCTTTGATATGATAACAGGATTGTTGACAGTAGTATCTGCGGGATTTATAATCGTACCTTCTACAAGATTCTGTTTAAAGAAATTCCAATCGTAATCCTTTCCTACCCCTTTTATGACAATCCCTTGAAAATCGTCATTCGTCTTTATAATTCCAGGCTTTGTGGCGAAGATTTGAATATGCTTAACTCCTTGCATTTCTTGCAAGTCAGTTACTAATTCAGGCGATACGCATACAGGGTGAGTTTCGTATGTACTGTGGTTTGCCAGATTGGTAATCTGTATATGTGAACCAAAACCTATCACTTTGTTCCTGACTCCCGACTTAAAGCCCACAACAATAGACAAGGCGAGTATCATTGCCGCCAAACCGATAGCAACACCAGCAATAGCTATTTTAATAGCGGGAGAAGAAGCCTTTTTGGCTCCGTCACCTTTACTAAAGTGAATGCGTTTGGCTATAAATAATTCAAAATTCAATGTCAGTCAACAGTTAACAGTCAACAGTTAGTAACACAATACCTAACCGACAACTTGTAGTTTATAATTTAGAATAAAAATCCTTGCTGAGTTTCTCTTTTTCGTCCCAGATGTGTATATGCAAGTTCGGTAACTTCACGCCCACGCGGAGTACGTTTCATAAAACCTTCTTTTATCAGGAACGGTTCGTAAACCTCTTCTATTGTGCCTCCGTCTTCACCGAGAGCTGTGGCGATGGTAGATATACCTACAGGGCCACCTTTAAATTTGTCTATGATAATCAGCAATATCTTATTATCAATTTCATCTAATCCGTACTTGTCTATATTCAGTGCTTCTAGTGCATATGCGGCAATGGCTTTATCTATCTTTCCAGAGCCTTTCACCTGCGCAAAATCGCGCACACGACGTAACAGGGCATTAGCAATACGTGGCGTACCACGGCTACGTGAGGCTATCTCTACCGCGGCTTCATGCGAAGTAGGTACATCCAATATATTAGCCGAACGCAAAATAATATTCGTCAGTGTTTCGTTATCGTAATATTCCAAGTGCATATTGATACCGAAACGTGCACGTAACGGACTAGTCAACAATCCACTGCGAGTAGTGGCACCAATCAGCGTAAACGGATTCAGCTCTATTTGTATCGAGCGTGCACTAGGCCCTTTGTCTATCATGATATCGATACGATAATCTTCCATCGCACTATATAGATATTCTTCCACGACAGGCGACAAACGGTGTATTTCATCAATAAAAAGCACATCGTTAGGCTCAAGAGAAGTAAGCAGTCCAGCCAAATCGCCGGGCTTATCCAGCACAGGGCCGGATGTTATTTTAAAACCTACTCCCAGTTCGTTAGCTATGATATTCGACAAAGTGGTCTTCCCCAATCCGGGAGGGCCATGCAATAAAGTGTGGTCAAGAGATTCTCCTCTCATTTTGGCTGCAGTAACGAATACCTGAAGGTTTTCGACGACCTTGCTCTGTCCGCTGAAGCTACCGAATGTAAGTGGACGCAGAGCGTTTTCAAACTCTTTCTCCTTCTCGTTGAGGTTATCTCTATGTACGTTAAATGTTTCTTCCATATGCTATGGCTGCAAATTTACACCAATATATTTAATTTCCTACATAGATAGATTTAAAATACAATGATTGTCAGGTGCTAAAAAATATAAAACATTCGGTACAATATTTTATTAAATCGTTAAATTCATATTCCTTTGCATTCAATAAATTATAATTAGATATGTTGGAAAAAATAATAGAATGGGATAGGGAATTATTTTTGTTTCTGAACGGCAAGCACATCGACTGGCTCGACCCGGTCATGCTGTTTTTGAGTTCGTACACGAACTGGTTTCTGGCATGTTTCATTATGATTGTTCTTATATACTGGAAAGCTAAAGATTGGAAAAAAACTTCATCCTTTTTCTTTATGCTATCTATCGGGATAAGTGCCTTGTTGACAAACATAATAAAACTAATAATAGGACGTCCGCGCCCGATACACAATCAAGAATGGACAGAAACAATACATGCCATAGAAAAATACAGTGAGAGTTTCAGCTTCTTTTCATCGCATTCAGCTACTACTTTTACAATGGCAGTCTTCTTTTTTCTGTTTTTTCGCAAAAACAGATTATATGGCATATTGGCCCTTATATGGGCTACCCTTGTAGCATATAGCCGCATCTATGTGGCAAAGCATTACCCCTTCGATGTTATAGTAGGTATAATTTTTGGTACAATGATCGGTATTCTAGGATTTTGGATTTTCGAACGCTTCAAAAAGAAGCAAGATATCCCCGAATCGCATGTATAATTATTTCAGTTTTCTAATCAAGCCACCTCTGTACTTTTCGTTTCTCTAGCCGAGAATATATTTTCAGCATGAATGGAAAAGCTCTGCCAATAGGGTAAAAGAGGCGAAATAAGAGGGAAGGAAATACAGCCCTCTTCCCTTTTTCTATACCTTTTACTATTTTGTTTGCCACTGCTTTAGCATCCTGAGATGGAAACGGAAGAGGTGTATCCGCTTCGCCCGTAGCCTTATCAAAAAAATCGGTACGTGTGGCTACCGGATAAATAGCTGTCAACTGTAAATTCTTTTTTTGCTCGTATCTATATGTTTGCACGAAGTGATGTAAAGCTGCCTTTGTTGAACAATAAAGCGAGTAGGCCGGCAATGAGGCTAATCCCGCCCCCGATATAGTGCAGGCAAATGCAATAGGCTTATCACCACCTATAGTAGAAAGTTTCTCTAATGAATAAATTGGTGAAAACACATTCAGCTTGTAGATATATTCGATATGTTTCCAATCGGGAATACTCAACTTCTCGAGATAAGCAAAGCCTGCATTGGCTATAAAAACATCTATATTCCCCATTGTTCTTTGTGCATAATCGAATACTTGATCAACTCCTTCCTGTGCACTCACATCGGCAGCAAAGGGATAAACAACACCTTCCTTTAGAGGAATATTCTCTACATGCCGTGCTACAGCTACAATTCTGACATCTGCCATAGAAGACAGAATATGAAGTATTTCTTTGCCGATACCCGACGAAGCACCCGTAAGCACTATATTTTTACCAGCTAACCTCATTGCGGAACATATATTTTAAGAACGACAACTATAATGACAATTAAAACTGTTAGAATAAATATTATAAAGACAGATAATACTATACTAAACAACGCTTTGAGAGACACTTTAGTCCATGATGTAGTCTTAAATAGCTGTGCCAATACCCAAACATTATAAAAATAAGTCACAATAAAGGTAACAAAATAAACCACAGAAGACATTGTCAGGTAATAGAGTGGATAAATAGCCATCAATATTATGATATGTATGCCTGTTATATAAGAATATATGATGACATGCTCCATATAGTTATACCCACTCTTACGGAAAACGAGATAGGAGGATAAAGCAGAAACAGGTATTATCACGAACATTATCAGTGAATAATGGGCATACATCCACTCAAACATAACCCTATTCTTATCCACAGTACCCACTGTGACGTCACTGAAGATATGCACTTCAGGATAGAGATTAAAGAAATGAACCAAAAATCCATAAATTGCTCCTAAGATAATAACAAACGAGAAGGGCTTGAAGTGACCAACCCGCTTTCCGCTCAAATAATCTCTGATAGCATACCCAGGTCTTATAATCAACTCTTTAATGGTATAAAATATCCCTTTATCGACATGTAATATACTATGTTGCAATTCATGCAAAACATAATGAAAGTTTATACGACCGGTATGGACAGACTGTCCGCAATGGCTGCAATAAGCACCATTTACCATGTTTTCACAATTTTTGCATAGGGGAGATTCGTTATTCATATATTCTTGTTGATTATGATACTAATATAAGACAATTCCAAAACCATTTAGTTCTCACTCACATAAAAAAAGATGATAAATTTAAAATTAGCTTAATAAAGTTTATCCTAACCTGTACAATATGTATCTTGCGCCCTCAAAAAATAAGATTTTATGATCGGCAAAATACTTATGTACTTGATTCCGTTGTTAGTGATCGCAGACACCTATATCTATGCATTATTTATCAGAAAATTTACTCAAAAAACGGCTCTCCGTATACTATGGTTCTTGCCTTCGGTTATTTTGTTGATTGGGGCATATTTCTTTTTCGCCTCCACAGCAACAGATTTCAGAAGTATATTTGCGATAGTCTTTATCACAATCGCATTACCTAAAATACTTTTCTTTGTTATTACTCTACTTGATATCCCCTTTCGCATCTTGTTCAAATGGAAAGTTTATCCCTTTTCTGTTGTTGGACTTTTTGTTGGTGTGGCAGTCATATTTATACTTATTTATGGCAGTACAGTAGGAAAGACAAAATTCGAAGTAAAGCAAGTCGAATTTGCATCACCTAATCTGCCCGAAAGCTTCGATGGCTACAAAATCGTACAAATATCCGATTTACATATCGGCAACTGGGGTGAAAACAAAGCCCCGATAGAAAAGATGGTGAAACTCGTAAATGAGCAAAAAGCCGATGCGGTGATGATTACAGGAGACTTGGTGCATAACTCGGCAACTGAGCTGGACGGCTTCGAACCAATCTTATCACAGATAAAAGCTCCGGATGGAGTATATTCTATTCTGGGAAATCATGACTATGGTCTTTATAAACGTTGGGAAAGCGAAGAAAAGAAAAAGGAAAACCTCGAGAGCCTGAAACAAAGACAAGCTAATATGGGGTGGAAACTACTAAATAACGAACATACATTTCTAGTAAAAGGAAACGAGTGTATTTCCTTAATTGGCGTAGAGAATGAAGGTAAACCGCCATTCCCTCAATATGGAGACTTAACAAAAGCGATGGCAGGTGCTGAACTTTGCAGTTTCAAACTATTACTAAGTCATGACCCTTCGCACTGGCGAGGCGAAGCATTGGACAAGAAGATAGATCTTATGCTGGCCGGACACACGCATGGCACACAGTTTTCTATAGGTTCTTTTTCTTTTGCATCATTGCTTTACGATGAATGGGGCGGTTTGTATAAAGAAGGGAATCAAGGCTTATATGTCAATGTAGGTATTGCTCATGTTTTGCTCCCATTTCGTTTTGGAGCATGGCCCGAAATAACCGTTATTACACTAAAGAAGTTGAAGCCTTAATCTCTGCAAAGCTCATACCTTTAATAGCTTTTCCGCATTCATATCCTTCTTCATAGAGGGTTGTAAGTTTATCTATATCCTTTTCTATACGGTCTACTGTAATCGGATTTAAAGGACGAATTACAACAATCTTCCCTTCTTCTTCGAGCCTGTCTACCAAGTCGAGTTGCGCATTGTAAAGACTATTCCTACTACCTAATGCCTGACGCATAGCCGGATACTTTCGGTATATAAATGATGGGACTTTTATATCCTTACTTTCTTTCCTGTACCCTTTATTACGAGTCAGCACAACTATATTTTTCTTATAACCCTGCTCCATAGAACGTTCCACCGGAATAGAATCGCAAATACCCCCATCGAGCATCGGAATATCATCTACATATGTTATCGGACACAGTATGGGCAAACTACTGGAGGCTTTCGCTATATCTATCACGCGTTCTTTATTTTGCTTTTCTTCGTAATACTCGGCTTTTCCTGTCAAACAATTGGATGTAACCATTTCGAATCGGTCGGAGGAGGCAAAATACGCATCGTAATCGTAAGGAATTATGTTATCGGGAAATTCATGGAAAAGCAGATCGAAATCCATAATATTTCTTTTCCTGATATAATGCTTTATGCTGATATACTTATATTTGTCCAGCAGGTCTATATTACTATATTTAGCGCGTCCTCGTTGACGAGACATAAAAGACAGACCGTTACACGCACCTGCCGACACTCCTACTGCATACGGAAAACGGATATCATTATCCAAAAAATAGTCTAAAACTCCACAGGTGAAAACTCCTCGCATACCACCACCTTCAAGCACTAAACCTATGTCTTTTGTCTCAATCATTTGTGTTTCTATTTTTCATTTACAAAATAAAGAAAAAAGTCGGAAAAGACATAAAAAAGGTTCAGCCTTTTGATAGTATACTCTGCAAAACTTAAACTTCTAAACTGATATTCTATTCTATTAAATTATTCTTTGTCACAGCCATGAGGGAACTTGCTATACTATCTTTTCCAAGAGAAAGATTTGATTTGTCTTTCCATAATATAGCATAATCAAAAGTATACGAACCCTCACCTCTTGGACTATCGAAGTAAATGGTATCATTCTTTATTTTGTATTTGCCTTTTAGATATACTGCAAAAGCATAATTATATTCGTAAGTATTATTTCCATAAAGAGTTAACCAACCATTATTCCCTGCTACACCATCCAAATATGCGACAAGTTGCTCTCCCTTATTAAATAGTTTTTTAGGGAATATCCCCCCCTGGCATTACAAATGGGATTATCATTACAGTTATTAGTAATAAAGTAAGAATGTTAAGCCAATGGTCTTTGAACTTAGTTTGAAAACATTTAACTAAATTGTATATTAAAAAGCATATTGCAATCAGAAAAACAGCAACGTATATTAATGAAATAAGATATGCCCATCTGCCAAGATTATGTAGCCAATAAACAGAACTGTTTTCATATATAAATATTAGAGATATTAGAATTATCAGAAGAATGTTTCTTCTCATATGTGTACTTTTATTTATTGCTCAAAGCTAATATTTTTTTCAAAGTCCTCACAAAACGAGCTCAAGACTTTGGTACTATATTCCACAAAAACAATAGCCCTTGCATTCGAAAATGCGGGGATTTTATTTTTCAAGTTATCGGATGAATTTTCCCGTTAGGGAAAAGAAAACCCCTGTTTTCAAACAGGTATTAACGCAAAAGGATTTATCCTTTTACCTTTCAACCTGCGGAACTTGTTCCGTAGTATTTGAGTTATATTCGTAAATGGGTTTAAAGAAAAAAATATTATTAGGTTTCTTAATTGCATATTGGGGTACAATAGGGATTGGTTTGTTTACTGTCAGCGGATTTGGCAGTATTCCATTTTTAGTTGGAGGAATCGTAATAATATCATTAGCACTCCTTCTTCTTGTGAAAAATAAATACTTAAATATAATCGGAGCTTGTGGATTATATTTATCCTCTATATTTATTTTGATAGGAGTTTTATTAATTACAATCTTTTTTTCACGTTCTAATGAACCTATTTATTGTCTTCTTCTCCTTTTTTCTATTTCTAATTTTATTATTACACATTTTACATCAAAGTTATGTGGAAGTAAAGAATTAAGCCAAGATTGAGTTAATTGTATTATTTACTCAAAATCCTCACAAAAAAGTTCGGGACTTTACTACTATGCTCCACAAATATTTTTTAATATCAATGGAGCTTTGTTATCCCGAACTCTTCTGTTTATTTACAATGAGATATTTACTTCACATTCAACGTTATTTCGGCAGGCTTTAGCCAAGGTGCACTAAACTGTACTTTTACCTCCTCGCCGGCTTCTCCTGTTACTTTCAGATAAGCTACTATTCGTCCATGAAACACACGGTGATGGCTATCTGTGTAGTCGCTCATATCTTCGTTATTACTTGCTTCCAGCCCTATCAGTCGAGCAGGTCCGATTATCTTACAAGTAACCTCATCGTCGGACAACATTACAGGAACACCGTTTTCGTCCACTACCTGAAGGATGACCTGTGCCAAGCCTTTATCTTTATTAATGGTGGTTTCCATCGGTAAGATTGTGATAGCAGCCGGGCGCTTAGATGTTGCAATCGTATAGCTGCTTACTTGCTCGCTGTTATCATTCAGACCTATCACTTCCAGTTTTCCGGCTTTGAATGGTATGTCCCAATAGATAATGCCTGTGTTATCATCATAATCTTTCACATCACCAACCTGCGTGCCGTTAAGCATCAGTTTTGCCTTAGCTGCATTGGTATAACATACCACACGGATAGATTGACCATCCTCATAATTCCATACAGACCAGGCATCCATCGAAGGTACTTTTTCTTCATAATTACTATTCTCGGCATCGAGTTGCGACCACACATCTTTCATCTGGCTTTTGCTACCTTTGCCCGGTGTAGGATATGTACCGAGATAAGCCATAGGCTTGTCTGACCAAAGCGATTGACGGAAATAGCCACGAGGCTTGATAAAGCCCCCAAAGTCGAGTAAACCTGAGTAGAATCCACGTGAAGGCCATCTGCCCGATTCGCCCAGATAGTCTATCCCCGTCCAAAGAAATTGCCCGAAGATATGCTCCCTGTCGCGCGCGGCTTTCCATGCACTAAGTTCGTGGCGGTTCTCACTACCGAATATCACTCTTTGTGGAAATTTGGTATGGTCAGAGTCATAGAACCCTTCTGTATAGTTATATCCGGCAATGTCGAGAGCCGAAGGATATTCCGTTTCGTTCGACATAGCAACTCCTGCCAGCCCTGCTGTAACAGGACGTGACTTGTCGTATTTCTTAACTACTGCTGCCAAACGTTTAGCTATTCCTCCCAAGCGCATGGCATCGGGCGCATCTTTCTTGTATCCTCCATAAATTGCCTGAGTAAAGCCACCTTCATTTTTACCATCTAGTACAGGATGTGAATACGGGTCGTTCGGATAATCGACTTCGTTACCAATGCTCCATGCAAAGACCGAGAGGTGGTTTCTATCGCGGCGCACCATATCGGCTAAGTCTTTTTCGCCCCACTCTTCAAAAAAGTCGAATGTTCCTTCAAATCCGGGTGTACCCACATTCCAACCTTCGAGCCATTTACGTTTAGGAAACTCCCATTCGTCAAATGCTTCGTCCATTACGAGCAATCCGAGTTCGTCACACAGGTCGTATAAGTCAGGTGCCTGCGGATTATGACTGGTACGAACAGCATTACAACCCACATCTTTCAATGTTTGCAATCTCCGCTTCCATACTTCGCGCGGAATGGCAGAGCCTAGTACGCCGGCATCATGGTGCAAGCATACACCTTTCACTTTCATCCATTCTCCATTGAGGGCAAAGCCTTTGTTGGGATTGAATGTATAGGTGCGAAATCCAGTTTTAGTTGTATTGCTGTCTATTTCCTTACCGTCTTTGAGTACGGTTGTTTTCAGTTTATATAATGCAGGGTTGTTGAGGCTCCAAAGTTGAGGCTTGTTAACCTTAAGAGTAGTTGTCAATTTTCCATTTTGGTTAGAAGCTACAGTTAATTTTTTCGAATCTTTAGCTACTACTTTTCCGTCTGCATCGTATAGTTCATTCACAATGGTCAATGCTGCATTGTCGTTCGCTGCATTTTCTACATCTACTTCTACATTGAGCACATAGTTGTTTTTCACTTGCTCCGGATAGGCGTAAACACCCCATTGAGCAATATGTACAGGGTTGGCAAATATCATCCACACATCGCGATAGATACCCGAACCTGTGTACCAACGTGAATCGGCTGATTGGCTATGATCGACACGAACGGCAATCACATTCTCTTTCCCAAATTCGATATAAGGGGTGGCATCGTACATGAAGGAAATATATCCATTAGGACGTTTTCCTAACAATTTGCCGTTTACATATACTTCACTACGGTTGTAAACTCCTTCGAAGTATAAATATACTTTATCTCCCTGTTTGTCCTGAGACACATTGATTGTCTTGCGATACCAAGCTATACCTCCGGGCAGATAGCCTGTAGCACTTGCCAATGTCGGGCTCAATCGTCCTCTCACGCTCCAGTCGTGAGGCAAGTCGACAGACTGCCATCTGCTGTCATTCATTTCCAACGATTGTCCATCCTTGACATCATTGAGTGTGAATTTCCAATTGTCGTTAATTTTTTCAGGTTGCCCAAAAGACACCTGAGCATTGAGTTGAATAGCAAGTAATCCGAGTACGAATACAAAGATTAGTTTTAGGTTTTTCATAAGGTTATTATTATTTAAAATCATTATTTGTTTGAACATTCCTACATATAGATATTTATTTCCAAAAATAGCACTTTTACAGAGAAATCCCAAAATTTTCTACTAAATACAAATTCACTGCACATAGCTCAGCATAATTTATATATTACTAAGTATTTATATTATAATTCCGGTATTGAATATCCAGAAATCATACCCTTTCTTCTACGAAGTCTTACTCTTTATATATTGAATTTCGTGACGCAAAATATCAAGATCATCTAAGAACTTATTTCGCTCCCCAGCCATTACATCAAGGCTTCGTTGTTCATTGAATTTATAATGTTTCGTTTTAAAGCCTGTTTTAGCTCTTGGCATATACAGACTTAATTTGTTTTCTGTGATATTGCATTTAATTAAAATATCCTGTTTCGTTTCATCGAGGAAAGCAATGAAACCATCGCTCTCGAATGTCATCTGTTGCAGTGGGATAGATAAATCAAAAACCAGGCAGCCATATATATCTTTCAGGTTTTCGATCAAATCGTTGGAGTAAACATTTGATTGCTTGAGATAAAGAAATAATTCTCCATCCAAGACGATATCTTCTAATATTTGCTTTTCTATGGCACGGCTCGACAAACCAAGCTCCTGACGGCAGAAATCAGAAAAACGAAAAATCATATGCTTATCGGCAGATGTGATACTGAGTATGCCTGTTTCGGGAACATAGTTTCTTGATATACTCTGACAAATTAGCCTGTATTGATGTATTGTTTTTTCATCGGCCACCATAATCAATTTGGCTAGCAAAAATTCGAGTTCAACTATAGCGGAACGCTCCAGCCTCACCTGATTATTACTATCTGCTTTTTCAAATATGCGCTGTAATGTGTCGATAGCTTGGTGATAGAGTTCCAGCTTTTCCTCAAAAACCTTTTCACTACGGCTTTTCTCTTCTTCAGTTTCTGTCTGTTTACTCAATAGAACCATTGTAATGACAGCAGCAAAGATAGTTCCGAAAATGGCTGCGGTAAATTCCTGTGCGGCTTTTTGCCCCAAATGCTCAAATAAAGGCTCGAAAGCTAAGAAAGCTGAAAATGCTATTATGAAAACAAATATTGCATTACGTGCGTTCTTAGATAATCTGAATTTCCCCATGGTAATTATTTGCCTGTAATGAAGCGCAATATACAGAAAAAACAGCAGAATTCGTACAATTTTCGGTTTTTTGATATCGAATTCATTAAAAGTAAAGACCCGGATTCTCATCACGAGTGGCCGGGCCTTTTGTATAATATAGTAGTGTGTATAAAAAGTCTATTTTGTCTAAAACCTATATTTCGTCATATTTATCTAACAGCCATTAATTCGCCTTGATTGTTGTAAACATGAGCTGTAGTTTTTGATTTATCGTTGTCCCATCTTTTTTTCTTGCTATCCCATTTAGTGAGAGTCACATTAGATACCTTTCCTTCTGCATTATACTCGTATTCGTATTTTTGAGTTGGCACCCATCCGTCATTGCTATCCCACTTATAATCTGTTTTATCTAAAAGATTATCACTCAAATCGTAATGATAAACTACTTTCTTTTCTACCTCTGATGAATCCTCACTCAGATAAGTCAATTCTTTTGTGCTTCCCGACTCGGTTTGTTCGATATTTGTCAAAACTTTCTTTTCGTTTCCCTGTGCAAAAATGGTAGCTACTGATAAAAATGCTACTAGAACTGAGGTTAAAATCGCTGCTTTCATGACTATATTTTTTTGTTGTTATTGTTTATATAAAATCTTCTTAAGCGCTTTCAATATATATGACGAGTGCAGAATAGAAAATGTTACAACTTTTTCTATAAATTTCAGTACTATGTTATACATAAGACAGCGACAAAATAAGTAAGCAACTAATTATAAACAAAATACAAAAAAACAAATAGTTATTTTTTAGACAAAATAAAAAAGCATCCGAAACAATCCGGATGCTTTTGGCATTATATTCGATAAAAAATTTAATATGCTCTGGCAAATACAACTCGCTGAGCAGATGGCTTGCCTGTCACCATACATTCGCCCGTAGTTTTATCTCCTTCCAATGGTATACAACGAATCGTAGCTTTTGTTTCTGCTTTTACTTTCTCTTCTGTTTCAGCAGTACCATCCCAATGGGCTAAGATGAAATAGCCTTCTTCGATCTTCTCCTTAAACTCTTCGTAAGTGTCGACGGTAATAATGCGGCTTGCCCTGAAATCATAAGCTTTCTTATATATATTAGCTTGTATTTCATCCAGCAAGTTTTTGATATATATATCAAGACCATCGCAAGAGACAGTTTCCTTTGTCAGTGTATCGCGGCGAGCCACTTCAACTGTATTATTTTCCATATCACGTGCGCCTATAGCTAGGCGTACAGGGACGCCTTTCAATTCGTATTCGGAGAATTTCCAGCCCGGTTTTCTATTATCTGCATTATCATATTTTACGCTGATGCCTAGTGCCTTCAGTGATTTTACAATATCGTCAACCTTTTCATTGATCAAAGCCAACTGCTCTTCACCTTTATATATTGGTACGATCACGACTTGGAACGGAGCAAGTTTAGGAGGTAATACCAAACCGTTGTCATCGGAGTGAGCCATAATAAGAGCACCAATCAGTCGGGTAGATACCCCCCACGATGTAGCCCATACATAATCCATCTTACCTTCTTTATCGGCAAATTTCACATCAAATGCTTTTGCGAAATTTTGTCCTAAGAAGTGAGATGTTCCCGACTGCAAGGCTTTACCGTCCTGCATCATGGCCTCTATCGTGTATGTATCCACTGCCCCTGCAAAACGCTCGGAGGCAGATTTTACTCCTTTAATGACAGGCATAGCCATATGTTCTTCTGCAAAACGTGCATATACATCTAGCATCTGCTTTGTTTCTAATTCGGCTTCGTCGCTTGTGGCATGAGCTGTATGTCCTTCTTGCCAAAGAAATTCGGCTGTACGGAGAAACAAGCGTGTACGCATTTCCCAGCGCACCACATTCGCCCATTGATTACACAATATAGGCAAGTCACGATATGATTGAATCCAATTACGGTATGTATTCCATATAATAGTCTCGGAAGTAGGACGCACGATCAGTTCTTCTTCCAGTTTTGCTTCGGGGTCAACTACAACACCTTTCCCGTCTGGATCGTTTTTCAGACGGTAATGAGTTACCACTGCACATTCTTTAGCAAATCCTTCTACGTGATCAGCTTCTTTACTTAGAAATGATTTGGGGATAAAAAGCGGGAAGTAAGCATTTACGTGACCTGTCTCTTTGAACATATCATCCAACTGACGCTGTACTTTTTCCCATATTGCGTATCCGTATGGTTTTATTACCATACATCCGCGTACGGCAGAGTTTTCTGCCAAGTCTGCTTTCAATACCAAATCGAGGTACCATTGACTGTAATCCTGACTTCTCGATGTCAGTTCCTTTAGTTCTTTTGCCATTTTCTATTATAAAAAGTCCGATTTTCAAAAAAGTAACTGCAAAGTTAGCAAAAGACGTTAATTAAATAACATATAGGGGACATTTTGTATATTTGCCCTTTATTCGAATAATTTGTTATGAAATATACCAATATACTCATCGACCTAGATGACACGCTGATAGATACGGCCCGAAACACAAAGGAAACCGTAAGAGAAATATATAATGATTACCAATTTGAAGAATACTTCGGTACGTTCGAGAGATTCTTTTCTTTATATCACGGCAATGTAAGCAGACTCTGGGATTTGTATAACAAAGGACAGATTAGCAAAGAGGAAATACAAAATGAACGATTCGCCGTATCGTTACGCCATATAGAGGGGTTTGAGTACAAAAGGATTCAAACGATAAACGATGACTATATTGAGCGCATAATGAAGAAAGAGGCGATTGTAGAAGGAGCAATCGAATTGCTGGAATATCTGAAACCTAAATACAAGATGCACATCTTATCGAACGGCTTTACCGAAATGCAATATACGAAGATGGAAAGTGCGGGCTTATCTTTGAACTACTTTGACAATATTATCCTTTCGGATAAGGTAGGTGTTAATAAACCTCATCCTGACATTTTCAAATATACTATAAAGAAAACAGGTGCCAGACCCAACGAAATAATAATGATAGGCGACAATATCCTGACTGATATAAAAGGAGCTTATGATTCCTGTATCGACCAAATTTGGTATAATCCGGAAAGTAAACCTTCTGAAGAATTTGAACCGACTCATACGGTAAGGAAACTATCGGAAATAAAAGATATATTGTAACTTATTCTATCTGATAATAGAAAATAAAAGACCGTACTAAAACAGTACGGTCTTTATAATATAATTAATGTAGAAATTGCTTATTTCAATAGCTCAGATAGTTTTTCGGCTATCTTATCACCACGAAGGTCTTTTTCTACTATTTTTCCGTCTTTATCTATTAAGACTGTATGAGGAATACTTCTAACACCGTAAACAGCAGCAAGTTCGCTATCCCATGCTTTAAGGTCAGAAATCTGAGGCCATGTGATACCAAGATCTTTTATACTTTTCTTCCATGCTTCATTATCATCGTCAAGTGAAATACCCACTATTTCAAAACCTTTATCTTTATATGCTACATATGCTTCTTTTACCTTAGGCATTTCAGCAATACAAGGTCCACACCATGATGCCCAAAAATCTACCAAGACAACCTTACCTTTACCTACATAGTCGGAAAGGGCAGCATCCTGTCCTTCCGGAGTTTTACCTTTAACGTCCGAATATGTTTTTCCAATAGCTGTGGCATTCAATGTTTCTAGGCTTTTTTCAAATGCCTGGAATCTTTCTAAGGCTTTGTATTCTGGCTTAATTTGAGCAAATAGCTCATTCTTTTGTTCCAATGAGAAAGCATAGTTGTTTGACATAAAAAGATATGCTCCAACCTGATTGCCTATATTTGGTTTTACAAGATTATATATTTCATCAAAGATAGACTTCCTTGCTTCTTCTGATTTCTTCTCGAATTCTTTCCTTAATTCTACGTTAGCAGTATCTTTCTCAACTTTTTCGTACATAGCACGCATTTCTTTGCTTATCGTTTGCCCTTTTGTCATATATGCCTGATAAGCGTCATTGATAGGAGTACCTTTTACTGTTGTTGTAGTATCCATAGATACATCTATAGTTCCCGGCTCTAGAACCAACATAGCTGGTCTTTTCAAGAAATCAGGAGCATTGTTCAGAAGAAGGTAATGCACTGTCGGACCTTCCTTTGCCAAGCCTTTGAATACAAACTCACCTTTAGCCACAGTTGCCGAATCGATAGTCACAAGGTTTCTACCCCAAGTGGAGTCCATAGTTTGCAAAAACACTTGTTGTCCATCATATTCACTACTTGGAAACTTACCTTTGATAGTAAAAGCATCCTTTTCTGCACAAGAAGTTGCGATTAACGCAATCACTGAAAGAAATAATATGATTCTCTTCATCTGATTAATAAATTGTTGTTTATATAATATTATAAAATCAATAACAGACATATCACCCTATTGTTTAGGATCATAATTTATTTTAGGATTTCGGCTATCTTATCTTCCAATTCTTTACCTCTCAAATCCTTACCAACAATGATACCATTTCCGTCCAATAGTACAGTGTGAGGTATAACTGTAAGTGCATATATCTCACCAGCGAGCTTTTGATCGTCGGCAAGCTGCGCCCAATTCATTCCATATTTTTTAACAGCATCAAGCCATGCATTTTTGTCATCGTCTTCAGAGATAGAGACTATTTCGAATCCTTTGGCCTTATATGAAGCATATAAACTCTTGAGGTTAGGTATTTCCTCTAAACAAGGCTTGCACCACGATGCCCAGAAATCGATAAGAACACACTTGTTTACTCCTGCATAAGAAGATAGTTTAACGATAGCTCCACTTGCATCCACCAACTGCACATCAGCATATGGTGAACCTATTTCAGGTATCACCCTATTCAGTTCTTCCTGCAGCACTACCATTTCGGGTGTTTTCAGGAATACACTATCTGATACAGCTACCAATTCTTTCAACTGATCGCGTGTAAAAGAACTTGCATTCGTAAAGAAAATGAATTGTCCCGCTTTGTTTGTCATATTAGCTTTAGCAAAACCAAAGCTTGCAGATTGCATCTCATCTTGTAGTTTTTCCATTCTGGCATTTATATCATTGCCCGCAGAATCTAAAGGCACAGCCTGAGGTCCGCCTGCATCAGAAACTTCTTTGTATATGGCTGCAATATTATTCATCGCAATCAATACTTTGTTGTATTCATTATTCATTGGTGTACCACTCAAAGCCACATCTCCGTTTTCTTGGAATGAAAGGCTTATTTTACCAGATTCCAGAATTACAGTTCCAACAGGGGTATTTTCTTCGAGAGCTCCCAATTTGCCAATAGACACAAAACCTAAAGTAACGTCTTCGCCGGCAACACCTTTGAAACTGAATTTATCTTTTTTTATAATAGCAGAATCTAACACAGTTGGAGCTTGTGCTCTTATACTATCGATACGTTGTAAGTAGATAACTTTTCCATCGAATTTATCGTTTGCAAAGCTACCATCGATGGTATATGCATTTTTGTCCTGACAAGAAACAAATATAGTTGCCAGAACTAATAAAAATAACGTGATTTTTTTCATTAACAGAAGATTATTTCAGATTTTCATTAATTTAAACTCGATGCAAAGATAAGTTAATTAGTTAGATTAGTGATTTATTTAATGATAATTCTCTCTACAGAAGCAACTCTAATAACGCAGGATGGAGGCATTGTCAAAAATCCGACGATAAGAAATAAATCTTTCACTTCTCTCAGATTGACAATATAAAAAATCGTACTTTTGCACAACCAACATTTTTGCATACATGATATTAGAACGATTATCCATACTGAATTACAAAAACATAGAGCAGGCCGAGCTAATTTTATCACCAAAGATAAATTGCTTTCTGGGCAGTAATGGTATGGGTAAAACGAATTTGTTGGACGTCATTTACTACCTCTCGTTCTGTAAGAGCCACAGCAACCCCATCGATTCGCAAAACATACGGCATGATGCCGAATTTGCTGTCATACAAGGTTGGTACGAGCTAGACAAGAAACAAGAGGAATTCTTTTGTAGCCTAAGACGCAAGCAGAAAAAACAATTCAAAAAAAATAAGAAAGAATACGAACGTCTGTCTGACCATATAGGGCAGCTTCCTCTGGTAATGGTATCGCCATCAGACACAGATCTGATAAACGGAGGCAGTGACGAACGCCGTAAATTCATAGACTTGTTTCTATCCCAGTTCGACAAGGAGTATCTTCATGCGCTGATACGTTATAATAAAGCTTTACAACAGCGCAACGCATTACTCAAAGCAGACGGTTTTTCGGACGAAACCCTATTCGACTTATGGGATGAGCAATTAACAGAAGAAGGGAAAATCATTTATAAAAAAAGAAAAGACTTTATTGAAAAGTTTATTCCTACCTTTCAGAAATTCTATGATTTCATTTGCCTTTCGAATGAGAAGGTAGCGCTAACATATGAATCTAATTTCGACACGGAAGACTTCTCTGCTTTGCTAAGACAAAGGCGTGAAAGAGATAAGATCCTTGGCTATTCTACTGTGGGAATCCATAAAGACGATCTTGATATGCAGATGGACGACTATTCGATTAAGCGGGTAGGTTCGCAAGGACAGAATAAGACATACGTGGTTGCATTAAAGCTGGCTCAGTTCGATTTCCTACGCAAAGCGACATCAACAACGCCGATTCTTTTACTCGACGATATTTTCGACAAATTAGATTCGTCACGCGTAGAACAAATAATAAAACTGGTGTTGGATAAAGACTTCGGACAGATATTTATTACCGATACTAATCGTGAGCATCTGGACGAGATCCTTTCGCGGACTAACAGCAATTATCACCTCTATGTAGTGGATAAAGGAGAAGTAACACAGAAAAATTTGAACCTATGAGAAAGCGAAATACCGAAAGTATAGGAGAAGTATTAAAACAGTATTTCGAAGAAAACCCGTTCTTCAGACGAAAGCTTGCCGAGAGTCGTGCGGTTACAGGCTGGTCAAAACTTCTGGGACCAATAATTACCTCCTACACAAATAATGTCTATCTGCGAAACGGCATATTGTACGTATCTCTTAATTCGTCTGTCTTGCGCTCGGAATTACTAATGGCAAAAGATAGGCTGATAACTAAAATAAACGAGCATGCAGGGATGTATGTTGTCAATGATATAATATTCAGATAAAAAATAGAAATGGAAATAAAACCTGAAACTTTCAAGACCTCTCTTCCTATACAAATACGTTTTGGCGATATAGACGCCATGGGACATATCAACAACAACATATACTTCAGCTATTTCGATTTAGGAAAAACTGCCTATTTCGAAAAGATTCGTCCCACTGCCATTAGTTGGACAGACGGACTAATCGTTGTTGCCCACATCGAAGTAGATTTCTTCTCACCCATATATTATAAAGAAAATATAGTGGTAGACACAAAAATAATCCGTTTGGGAGAGAAGAGTGGAACATTCATGCAACAGATAAGGAACGTAAAAAGTGATGAAATCAAATGCCGTTGTACTTCGGTGTTCGTTGCATACGACGCCAACACACAGGCTTCGATGCCGATACCTGATAGTTGGAAAGATGTCATATCTATATACGAAGGGTTGACTTTTAAAATAAAAGAGCGATAATATATCGCTCTTTGTCTTTATTTTTTCACCTCAAATGTTTCGGGATATTTGACAGGATAAAGAATCTCTCCTCCCAATAAACGGATATAAGTCGAAAACTCTCTATTGCCTTCTGTTAGCTCAATTACCCTGCAGCCATTCTTGCCGAGATTGTTATACACAGTATGACCTCCCGAGAAACGCCCGTAAGCAAGATAAATATTATAATATTCGCCAATATAATCATTATCATGGTCGTGCCCCACAAATGTGCCCATTACATCGCCAGCCTGACGCATAGCAGCAAACATACCCGTGTTCAGCTTACCGTTACATTCTTTTTCATCCTTGCTGCCTATAAGCTTATCATATTTTTCTGACTTCATTACTGCATATTCGGCCAATGGTATATGAAAAAAAGCCAATGCAGGGAGCGGAGTACCTCCATTTTCTTTTGTGTATGCGGCACTCTGATTGGCATACCACTGCACTTGGTCCAATCCAAGCCAATCGTAAGTCCCCACACCCTTAATCGGTGTATATGAACCCGAATCAAAGAAGTAAAGAACAGCCTGATTCTCATTTTTCGATGCCGACTTTATTTCTATCACATAATTTCCTACACCTTTCAGATATTTATCGCCTGGTTCGGCATATGTATATAATTGTTCTTGAACAAAATCCATTATTTCCTGACGCGACATATCATATTCATCATCATGGTTTCCAAAAACATACGCCCAAGGTATCTCATTCTGTTCAACAATAGAAAATACATCATAAAGACCTTCTTTGGCAGGCTTTGAATAAACTATATCTCCTGTAAAGACGACCAGATCGGGCCTCTCTTCTCGAAGTACTTCCTTGATCAGCTCTAATGCTACTTCTGATTTCGGATTATCCTTCTGATAATGAACGTCTGTAAATTGTACGATTTTAAACTTTCCTTCAGAATTAAATTTCAAAGGATAACGTTCTGCATTCATCTGTGCTATCATTATTAGTAAAAGTACGATTAGTAATATTCCTTTCTTCATGGTATTTATTTTTTTACAAGAAAGCATAAAAGTACAAAATAAGAAAGTGAAAGCACAATCAGAGAATAGGAAAAAATCCTGATTATTTAATTTATTCCTATTACTAAAGGATGATTCTTGTATTTTATTTCTTAATTTTATAAACCTAATATTTTATTTAAGCTCTTTACTATGATAACCGTCAAAACTAAAATTTTACTTATCGTTTCATTTATATCGGTATTTACAATTAGCAGTTCTGTGCAAGCTTCTCTTACAGAAGGAACACTCATCGTAGATAAACATGACGCTACTCTAAGAGAGAAGACTGAGACAATGCCATCTTTCCCTGGTGGACAAGAAGCTATGGATAAATTTATTAAAGATAATATTAAATATCCTCAGGCGGTATTGCGTTCCGGAATACAAGGACAGGTAAAAATACGTTTTTGTGTATCGGAAACAGGTGAAATTGAAGATGTAGATATACTAAATGGTCTATTTCCATCCTGCGACGCAGAAGCAAAACGGGTAGTAAAATCGATGCCGAAGTGGAATCCGGGAATGAAAGACGGAGTAAATGTTCCGGTCTATTTTTCAATCCCCATAAATTTTCGCATGAATAAAAAACAAAAAGAATTCTTAACAGACGTGGTCTACATCTATGATAAAAAAGAGATAAGCGCTGAAGATATGAATCATGAATTTGAAGAAAATCAGCTCGTTAATGAAGAAGCCATATTAAAGAATAGTATTTTGTGTGAGGGAAGTTCTCTGGAAAGAGATAGAGATAGAGATAAATACAATGGAAAAACAGTACTGGTAATATCAGGATTAAAGGATATGGAGCAAAATCTTAAAACAGAATTATCTTTACCAGGAAACGAAAATGTATTGATGGATGCGGATATACTTCCTTCTTTTCGTGGAGGAGAAGAAGAAATGAGTTATTATATACGTAAAAATATAAAAGCTCCACAATATCCTAAAACATCAGGTCTGCGAGGAAGAGTAATCGTACGGTTCATTGTAAGAAAAACAGGAGAGGTGTCTGATGTAAGCCTTGCCAGAGGGTTTGAACCAGCCTGCAATACCGAAGCTATACGGGTTATAAGATCGATGCCAAAATGGAATCCCGCAAAGAAAGATGGAAAAGAAGTAGATTTCCTCATTAATGTCCCAATCTCTTTCTAATCCAGATAATAATGAGTCTTTATAAGATATAAAAATCAGTATACAATAAAATATATATGTGATCTCTTGTTCTTTTCATTTTTTTTATATCTTTGCAAATACAAAAAGAAAGTAAAATGAATTTTCTATTAACAAATACATTTTGGTGGTGGCACTCTCAACTCAAAAAGTCGTGAGCCAAGTCGGTGTGTATTTATAAATAGAAAATAAATAAGATACAGAAGCCTGTCGTAACTCACGATAGGCTTTTTTTATGATAGAAAAAACAATAGAAAAATATAAAATGGAAAAATTCGCAGTTGATTCAAATGGTTTTTATGGAGAGTTCGGAGGAGCTTATATCCCCGAAATACTTTACGACAATGTGGAAATATTGAAGAATTCATATCTGGAAGTCATTAACGACCCTGCTTTCAAGGAAGAATACGATGCCTTACTCAAAGACTATGTAGGCCGTCCATCACCGCTTTACTTAGCAAAAAGGCTTTCAGAAAAACATGGATGTAAAATATATCTGAAACGCGAAGATCTCAACCATACAGGTTCACACAAAATCAACAATGCTATAGGTCAGATACTCCTTGCTCGCCGCATGGGCAAGACTCGCATCATTGCCGAAACAGGAGCCGGACAGCACGGTGTAGCCACTGCAACGGTTTGCGCATTGATGAACATGCAATGTATCGTTTATATGGGTAAAACCGACGTAGAACGCCAGCGATTGAATGTACAAAAAATGGAAATGCTAGGCGCAACAGTTGTACCTGTTACCAGTGGTAATATGACCTTGAAAGATGCTACAAATGAAGCCATCCGCGACTGGTGCAGCAACCCTTCCGATACATACTATGTAATAGGCTCAACCGTAGGGCCTCATCCCTATCCCGATATGGTTGCACGCCTGCAATCGGTAATCAGCGAAGAAATCCGCAAACAACTTTTCGAAAAAGAAGGACGCGAAACCCCTGATTATGTAATGGCTTGTGTAGGAGGAGGAAGCAATGCAGCAGGAACAATTTTCCATTTTATAGATGAAATCGAAGTGAAGATAGTATTGGCAGAGGCTGCCGGAAAAGGGATTGACAGCGGAGAATCGGCAGCGACAATCCATCTGGGTAAACTTGGCATCATACATGGCAGCAAAACCCTTATCATGCAGTCGGAAGACGGGCAGATAGAAGAGCCATACTCGATCTCGGCAGGACTCGACTATCCGGGTATCGGCCCAATGCACGCACATCTGGCAAAGACAGGCCGTTCGCAGGTTCTGGCTGTAACGGATGATGAGGCTATGGAAGCAGCATTTGAGATAACAAAACTAGAAGGTATAATTCCGGCAATAGAATCGGCTCACGTTTTAGGAGCATTGGATAAAATGACTTTCAAGAAAGACGATGTGGTAGTGCTATGCCTATCTGGGCGTGGTGATAAGGATATGGAAACGTATATACAACATTTCAACAAAAATAAGTAACGCCATGAGATACAAAATAAATGTAAAAACGAAAGACCTCCTTGCCGACCTGCAAACACCTGTCGGCATTTATCTGAAAGTAAGGGATGTGTATCCGGAATCAGCATTATTGGAAAGTTCCGATTATCATGGTGGCGAAAACAGTTATTCATTTATCGGAATCAGTCCCATCGCAAGATTTAAAGTTGATAATAATGAAATAACTTATACCTTTCCTGACAATACGACAAAGCAGGAAAGATTGTACGGACATCAGAAACTGACCGATAAATTTCATGATTTTGTCAATATGTTTGATGTGCAGGGAGAAAACAAAACAAATATAAACGGCTTTCTGGGATATACCTCATACGATGCCATCCGTTACTTCGAAGACGTTAACCCTATAAATACAAAACTCAACAATTCTGACATTCCCGAATTCTATTATATTTTCTATCGCTTTATACTTGTCATCAATCACCTAAAAAATGAGCTGACTATCGTAGAAAATGTAGTGGAAGGAACTACTGAGAAAACACAAGAGCTGGAAGGAATACTCACAAACAATAATATTGCATCTTACAATTTTGAAGCTATCGGCACAGAGCAATCTATGATTACTGATGACGAGCACAAAGAAATGATAAACAAAGGCATTGCCCATTGCAAACGTGGCGATGTTTTCCAGATAGTTCTTTCCCGATGCTTCACTCAGAAATTTGCAGGAGACGATTTTAAAGTTTACCGTTCACTTCGTTCGATCAACCCGTCACCATATCTTTTCTATTTCGACTTCGGCTCTTATCGCATCTTCGGGTCATCACCTGAGACGCACTGCAAGATAACAAAAGGTAAGGCATATATAGACCCTATTGCCGGAACGTATTTCCGCACAGGCGATGATGAGAAAGACCGCATATTATCCGAAAATCTGTTGAAAGACGAAAAAGAAAATGCCGAGCATGTGATGCTCGTCGATCTTGCCCGCAACGATCTAAGTCGTAACTGCCACGATGTGAAAGTGGAATTCTATAAAAACGTACAGTTCTATTCACATGTTATACATTTAGTTTCACGAGTGAGCGGTGTAGTAGATAAGAACAGAGATAATCTGGGCGTTTTTGCCGATACCTTTCCCGCAGGCACATTGTCTGGCGCACCCAAAGTAAGAGCGATGCAACTGATACGCGATATAGAAAAACAGATGCGTGGCGTTTACGGCGGATGTATCGGTTACATCGGACTAAACGGAGACTTGAATCAGGCTATTACTATCCGTACCTTTATGAGCCGCAATAATACACTGTATTATCAGGCAGGAGGCGGTATAGTCTCTAAATCGAACCCCGAAACGGAAGTAATGGAAGTAAAAAACAAGTTAGGAGCTTTGACAAAAGCTGTTAAGTTTGCAGAGAATTTAAAGAACTAATTTCTGGCTAAAAGCTTATTTATATGAAAATCCTGATATTCGACAATTACGACTCATTCACATACAACCTTGTTCATTTGGTTAAAGAACTTGGATTTGCAGATGTTGATGTATATAGAAATGATAAAATAGCGTTGCACGATATCGCTAAATACGATAAAATCATACTCTCCCCGGGTCCGGGTATCCCTTCCGAGGCGGGGCTTTTACTACCTCTGATAAAAGAGTATGCGGGTAAGAAACCGATTCTTGGCGTATGCTTGGGGCACCAAGCTATTGGCGAAGCTTTCGGAGCAGAACTGACAAATCTGGAAGATGTGTATCATGGTGTGGCTACACAAATAAAAATAACCAAACCCGATTATATTTTCGATAGTCTGGGCAGTGAACTTGAGGTTGGACGCTACCACTCATGGATAGTAAGCAACAAGGATCTGCCAGAATGTATAGAAGTAACCGCTGTGGACAGCAACGGACAGATAATGGCGTTGAGACATAAAGAATACGATATACATGGCGTGCAATTTCACCCCGAATCAGTATTAACTCCTGCAGGAGAAACAATCGTAAGAAATTTTTTAAACACTAAATAAAATCTAATAAAATCATGAGCAAGAAAATCTTTTTAAGCGAGAACGACATTCCAAGAAGCTGGTACAACATTGTAGCGGATATGAAAAACAAACCACTTGCACCTCTTCATCCGGGAACAAAACAGCCATTAGCGGTTAGCGACCTAGAACCGATATTTGCAACGGAGCTCGCCAAACAGGAATTGAATCAAACCGATCGGTGGATAGAGATTCCTGAACCGATCCGTGAATTATATAAAAACTACCGCCCTACACCGTTAGTACGTGCCTATGGATTAGAAAAAGCACTGGACACTCCGGCTCATATCTATTTCAAGAATGAAAGCGTGAGCCCGGTAGGCTCGCACAAGTTGAACTCGGCAATAGCGCAAGCATATTACTGTAAAGAACAGGGAATAACAAATATCACCACCGAAACCGGCGCAGGGCAATGGGGTGCAGCCTTATCCTACGCAGCCAATCATTTTGGCTTAGATCTGGCAGTATATATGGTAAAGATTAGTTATCACCAAAAACCTTATCGCCGCTCCATCATGCAGACATTTGGCGCAGAAGTTATAGCATCGCCAAGTATGAGTACCAAAGCAGGGCGTAGGATTATTACAGAAAACCCTGCCTATCAGGGAAGTCTCGGCACAGCTATCTCTGAAGCGATAGAACTGGCTTTAAACACCCCCAATTGCAAATATACATTAGGCAGTGTACTGAACCATGTTTCACTCCATCAGACCATCATCGGATTAGAAGCCGAAAAACAGATGGAAATGGCAGGAGAATACCCTGATGTAGTAATCGGTTGCTTCGGCGGAGGTTCAAATTTCTCAGGCATCACTTTCCCTTTCTTGCGTCATAAACTGACCGAAGGCAAGGAAATCCGTCTGGTTGCAGCAGAACCTGCATCATGTCCTAAACTGACCCGAGGTAAATTTGAGTATGACTTTGGCGACGAAGCCGGATATACACCTCTTCTGCCAATGTACACTTTAGGGCACAACTTTGCGCCAGCCAACATCCATGCGGGAGGTCTTCGCTATCATGGCGCAGGAACAATCGTCAGCCAATTGATGAAAGACGGATATATAGAAGCTGTAGATGTGAAGCAATTGGATACATTCGAAGCCGGCATACTGTTTGCTAAAACAGAGGGGATAATTCCTGCGCCCGAATCATCGCACGCCATTTATGCAGCTATTCAAGAAGCACTGAAAGCAAAAGAAGAGGGTAAGCAAAGAACAATCCTTTTCAACTTGTCAGGCCACGGGCTTATAGACATGGCTGCTTACGACCGTTATTTCGATGGAGAATTGACCAATCATGAGCTATCAGACGAAGAGATTGCTAAAACGACAGAGACATTGGAGAAACTGGTATAATACAAAGCTTTTAGCCAATAGCCATTAGCTTATAACAAGCTAATGGCTAAAAGCGAACAACTAAAAGGCTAACAATATGAAACAAATACTAAACAGACTATTCGAGCATCAATACCTCAACCGTACAGAGGCAAAAGAAATACTGACCAAGATGGCTGCCGGAGAATATAACGAATCCGAGATAGCAGCATTTATCAGCGTATTCCTCATGCGGAGTATTAGTGTAGATGAATTTCTTGGCTTTGCCGACGCACTGCTCGACCTTCGTGCAAATGTAGATGCTCTGGCAGCTTACAATCCTATCGACATTGTGGGCACGGGTGGTGATAATAAGAATACGTTCAACATATCTACACTTTCCTGCTTTGTTGTAGCCGCAGCCGGATACAAAGTAGCGAAACACGGTAATTACGGAGCAACCTCTGTCAGTGGCGCTTCTAACGTGATGGAACAACACGGAGTTAAGTTTACTGCCGATGTCAGTAAGTTGGAAGAGTCGTTGGATAAGATCAATATCGCTTATATGCACGCACCGTTGTTCAACAATGCATTGAAGGTGGTCGCTCCTGTGCGCAAAGCGTTACGGGTACGTACGTTCTTCAACATGCTAGGGCCTGTTGTAAATCCGATAAAACCTAAGCGAACGGTACTTGGTGTTTTCAACCTAAAAATGGCACGCCTCTATTCGTATATGTATCAACAGACCGATGTGGACTACGCCATTGTTCACAGCCTTGATGGATACGATGAAATATCGCTGACAGGTGACTTTAAGATAATCAACAAGTTTGAAGAAAAAATATACAGTCCCGAATTGATTGGACTAGACCGTTGTATTGAAATACAACTCGATGGAGGAAACACCCCTGAGGACGCATCAAAGATATTTGACAATGTAATCAGCAACACAGCAACTCCTGCACAAAAGAATGCTGTAATAGCGAATGCTGCAACAGCAATACGAACAATTAACTCAAACCTGTCTTTCGAAGAAGCAATATTACAGGCTAGAGAGTCGATAGACAGCGGACGAGTGAAAGAGACATTCAGGAGATTTCTAGACTTAAATTCATAAAGGAGATAAAAAATGACACTACATTACAGTTCGTTAGAAGAGGTTCGTAGAAATATAGACCTCATAGATAAAGAATTAGTAAAATTGATTGCTCAACGAAGCCTATTTGTGTCTCAAGCAGCCCGATTCAAAGATTCAGTAAAAGATGTTGTAGCTATACAACGTGTGAATGCTGTCATAGATAAAGTAAAAACGCTGTCCGAAGAATCAGGACTTAACCCAACTATTACAGAGAAGGTATATAGGACAATGATTAGTGCTTTTACTGAAGAAGAATTGAGTACTTTTGACTCACGATATAAAGAACTCAAATACTACGGAACAAGTTCCGCAGGTTGAAAGGTAAAAGGATAAATCCTTTTGCGTTAATACCTGTTTGAAAACAGGGGTTTTCTTTTCCCTAACGGGAAAATTCATCCGATAACTTGAAAAATAAAAGAATCATATTATTGACATGAAAAAAGTACTGATTATCAACGGACATCCCGACAAAGAAAGCTTTTGTTTCGGCCTGCACGAACGCTATAAAAAGGGCTGTCTGGATGCAGGAAACGAAGTAAAAGAAATTACCCTTGCAAAAATGGCTTTCAATCCCATACTGACGTATGGTTACCGCAAGCGGACAGAATTGGAGCCGGATTTGTTGGAAGCTTGGGAAAAGCTACAGTGGGCAGAACACATTGTCTGGATATACCCTACATGGTGGGCTTCACCCCCCGCTCTCTTGAAAGGGTTTATCGAACGGTTGTTCCTTCCCGGATTCACATTCGAATATCAAGAGAAGTCTCCATTTCCGATAAAATTACTCACGGGAAAAACATCCGAGATTATCAGTACGATGGATGCTCCTGTATGGTATTACAAATGGATTGTAAAAGACATAGGAGGAAAAATGATCCGCAGAGATATCGGCGCATTTTGTGGAATAAAAAACAGGCGTACAACCTATCTGGCTACAATAAAAACATCAACGCCTGAGCAAAGAAATCAGTGGTTGGATAAAGCAGAGAAATTAGGAAAGAGCTAAATACTTTGACCGAATATTGATAAATTGCAATAATGACCAATTTTAATAAATTACTAACATTAACTAAACTTAAAAAACTATGAAATGGACTACTGAATTACCTTTTAATTTTAATGGTGTGGACGGCGATCTTAAAATTGTTTACAATCCATTAAATCAGAAGTTTTACCAAAACGGAGTAGAAATCAGAAGAAATGGGAGCGGTTTTGGCGGACTCAAGTACAAAGTAAAAACCGCCGACGGAGGCGAAGACACAATCAAACTCAAATACTACGGAACAAGTTCCGCAGGTTGAAAGGTAAAAGGATAAATCCTTTTGCGTTAATACCTGTTTGAAAACAGGGGTTTTCTTTTCCCTAACGGGAAAATTCATCCGATAACTTGAAAAATAAAAGGAGCATTATTGCAAGGACGTCAAGTAGAATTCAGAGGGGAGACAATTAATCTGGAAGAAAAGCTAGGCGGGTTACCCCTTATACTTTCGTTTTTACCTTTCATCTTTATCATTTTTATCCTTGTTGTTTTTTTCAGCGGACGGTTCGGCATTATAGACGGCGCATTGATAGGAGGTTGCGGTGCGCTTGGCATGCAAGCCATTGCTAATTCTTTGCGTGGCGCAAAGAATCTTGGAGAACAGATAACATACAGCCTGATAATATCTGTAGCCGCCACAGCGCTATTTTGTGTATTAGCTCTTATTATCGGATTGATTTTAGCAGCTATATTTGGAGCTGCATATGCGATATTTTAAACACTAAATAAGATAAATAGAAAATGAATATAGTTCCTAAAGCGCGTATCCGTCTGGCAGTATTCTGTTTATATTTCTGCTCAGGATTCTGTTTTTCCAGTTGGGCGAGCCGCATCCCAGATATCAAGACATATCTTGGGCTCGGCGATGCTGCTTGGGGAACTATATTATTAATGATACCTATCGGACAGATTTGTGGTATGACCATTTCGGGACTACTTATTTCGAAAGTAGGAAGTAAGAATATTTATCCTATCGCACTGGTAGGATATGTTGCCGCATTACTATTTGTAGGACTTTCGGCGAGTGAATACGCGTTGATTTTAAGTCTCATCATATTTGGGTTCTTTGGTAACTTCTGTAATATTTCGATTAATACCCAATCGGTAACCGTAGAGGCAATGTATAACAAACCCATTATGGCATCCTTCCACGGGGGATGGAGCCTTGCCGGATTGAGCGGTGCAGCAATAGGTTTGCTTATGTCGTCGTTACATATAAAACCTTTTTATCACTTCTGTATTGTAGGTCTGCTCGTGCTAATTACGCTGATTATAAACAGGCCATATCTACAACCCGACCTAAAAAAAGAGAAAGACCCTGCCGACGTTGCTACAAGGAAGAAAAACAAACCTGAAACATTTCTCTTTTTGCTCGGTATAGTTGCATTCTGCGGAATGGCTGCCGAAGGAGCCATGGCAGACTGGAGCGGACTGTTCCTTATAGATGTGGTAGGAACACCCACTAACTTAGCACCGCTGGGTTTAGCCGCCTATATGGTGACAATGGCATCGGGCAGGTTTATGATAGACAAAGCTACACAGAAATGGGGCAGACAACGGGTTCTGCAAGCCGGAGGAACACTTATCTCTGTCGGGCTGTTTACCGCTGTGTCTTTCCCGTATTTGATTACAACTATAATTGCATTTATGATTATAGGATTCGGTACTGCCGGAATCGTGCCGACAATATATAGTGTAGCCGGACAAAAAACCAAGATACCTACAAGCATCGCATTGACAATCGTATCGAGCGTGAGCTTCTTGGGCTTCCTTATGGGGCCGCCTCTTATCGGTTACATCTCCAGCATAACAAATTTAAGATATTCCTATGCACTTATTGGCCTGTTTGGCATCTGTATAGTTGCACTGGCTTCGATGATAAAAATATTCAAAGTTGATAAACAATAGATAATTATGGCAAATATTTTAGACAAAATAATCGCAAATAAGAAAATAGAAGTAGAGAAACAAAAAGCTGTAGTATCTATTTCTCAACTTGAAAAAAGAATAATCGCTACACCTGTCAACTCATTCAGAGAAGCTCTGGCTAATTCTCCGACAGGAATAATTGCTGAGTTTAAACGACGTTCACCATCACGTGATTGGATATTTAAAGATGCAAAAGTAGAAGATGTGATCCCTCTATATTCGCAAAACGGAGCGAGCGCAATATCTGTGCTGACTGACATGGACTTTTTCGGAGGCAACCTTGCCGATCTGGAGAGAGCAAGAGAATTGACCAGAACGCCTCTGCTTCGTAAAGACTTTATGGTAGATGAATACCAACTCTATCAGGCCAAAGCTGCCCAAGCAAGTGCCATCTTGCTAATTGCCTCTGCCTTGACTGTAGAGGAAACAAAACAATTGGCAGTAAAAGCGAAAGAGCTGGGATTGGACGTTCTGCTCGAAATTCATAATGAACAGGAGCTAGGGCATATCAACGGCAATGTGGATGTGGTAGGAGTAAATAACCGCAATCTGGGTACGTTTGTAACCGACATTCAGATTTCGTTCGACTTGGTGGACAAGATACCAAACGAATTTATAAAAATATCGGAAAGCGGTATATCTCAGCCGCAGACAGTAAAAGACTTACAAGCCGTAGGATATAAAGGCTTTCTGATGGGTGAGAACTTTATGAAAACGAACAATCCGGGCAAAGCCTTAGAAGAATTTATTAAGCAACTTGTGTAAAAATAATTGCAATGATAATAAAAGTCTGTGGGATGAAAAATCCCGATAATATAAAAGAATTAGGGCAGTTGCCTATCGACTATATGGGCATGATATTTTATGAAAAATCGCCCCGATTTGTTGACAGGCTTACAGAGTCCGATTTGCAAATATTACCAAAAGACATTAAACGTGTAGGTGTATTTGTGAATGCCGGTGCAGACTATATAAAGGCTAAAATAAAAGAATACAACCTCGACTTTATTCAACTGCACGGGGGTGAATCGCCTGAGTTTTGCGCTGAGCTGAATAAGATAATTCCGGTAGTGAAAGCATTCAGCGTCTCTGAAATAAAAGATTTGGAGAAAACCGAAGCTTATGAAGGTACAGCCAACCTATTCCTTTTCGATACCAAAACACCACAATACGGAGGTTCGGGGCAGAAATTCGACTGGAATATTCTGAATGAATACAAGGGAACCAGACCTTTTCTGCTAAGCGGCGGGATATCTGCCGATGATGCAGAAAGTATTAAAGCAATCAGGCATCCGCAGTTTTACGGTATAGACCTGAACAGCAAATTTGAGTTAGAAGCGGGATTAAAAGACATACAATTATTACAACAATTTATAAAAGCACTAAACGATGAACAGGATTAAGCAACTATTCGAAAAGAAGCAAAAAGATATACTTTCTATCTATTTTACAGCAGGATTTCCGCAGCTAGATGATACTTGCGACGTTATCCGTGAACTGGAAGCCAACGGTATAGACCTGATAGAAGTAGGTATTCCGTTTTCTGACCCAATGGCAGATGGCCCTACGATTCAGGATAGCGGAACGATTGCCTTGAGAAATGGGATGACTTTAAATATTTTGTTCGACCAACTGAAAGATATCCGTAAAGATGTAAATATTCCACTTATTATGATGGGATATCTCAATCCTATTATGCAATATGGTTTCGAGAATTTTTGTAAACGATGCAATGAAATAGGTATAGACGGAGCTATTATTCCCGACCTGCCTTTCAACGATTACATCAAAGAATACAAGCCTGTTGCCGATAAGTATGATGTGAAAATAGTGATGCTCATCACTCCTGAGACCTCTGACGAACGCATTCGCCTGATAGACGAACATACCGATGGATTTATCTACATGGTATCGTCTGCGGCAACTACAGGCGCACAAAAGAGCTTCGATGAAAAGAAGCAGGAATACTTCCGCCGTATAAATGCTATGAACTTGCGCAATCCACGCCTTATCGGTTTCGGTATCTCTAATAAAGCCACGCTGGATGCCGCTCAGGCTAATGCAAGCGGCGCTATTATAGGTAGTAAATTTATCACCCTACTGAAAGAGAGCAAGGATGTGAAAGAGGCGGTGAAAGCATTGAAGGAAACTTTGAGTAAATAGCTGAAAAATATTTGTATCTTCGTCCCTGATTTACAACACAAATCTTTCAACGAAAACAGGAGATGCAACGAATAACAGCATATATAAAGCAAGCCGGAGAGTTTGTATGGAAATACAAGTTTACAATTCTCTGTCTTGCTTATTTTTGCACTATCTCCATTCTGGCATTGTACATAGTCAGTAAACCGGCGTTGATCAATGCCCTATCTTTTATTTTAGTTCTGAATATATTAGCTAAAACAAGATACAGCCTTTGGCTATCCATTATATTTGCCCTCTTCATTTCTTTTGATGCTTATTTTGCCTTTGTCTATTCCAATCAGGTTTCGATTGGCACGATGGCATCCATCTTGGAAACAAACCCGACAGAGGCCGCCGGAGTAATGACAGAGGCTATCCTTCCCGCATTGGGTGTTTTAGTTGTTAGTCTCTTCCTTATCCTTATGTCACAAAGGGAATTGAAGACAAGCAAACTTTCGAGAAAACTGTCCGTTATCTTACTCATAGGTTATTGGGTACTTGTTATGCCTGCTCTGGCTTACTGGAAGATTAAGGCATTGAAATACGAGGATTTTCTCGCCAATTTTCCGGTTATTGGTACTCATTCGGTCATTGCTGCTAACTTTCCGCTAGTGTATGTGGATATATCTACTTTCGTAGCCTATCAGCACGAGATGTGGCAAATGAAAAAGTTCCTCAATATGGAAAAGAGTATGCCATCGGGTGTAATATTCAACAAGGAAAAAGAAAGCCCCGAAAAGATATTCTTCATCATTGGCGAAAGCGCTGGTCGGGCACACCTCTCGTTGTATGGCTATCCTCAGAAGACCACTCCTTTTTTTGATAGTCTTGTACGGGTTGTACCTACACCATTAAGTTTCTATGATGCCTATGCACCTGCATCCATAACGCGCGATGCTCTACGCATTGTGCTGTCCTTTTCCACTCCTAGCGATATAAAGCCCTTCTTCGAAAATTACAATATAATAGACCTTGCTAATAAAGCAGGATATGAGACAGTCTGGATTTCAAATCAAGACAGAGTTGGCGAAAGCGACAGCTATATCGGCTTTGTTTCGGCGAACGCTACCGAATCTTTCTATGAAAAGGATTTTATAAAAGAAGATTTTAAGCTCCTGACTTATATAAAAGAAGCGTATAAGCCCGGCAAGAAGCAGTTTTTTGTTATCCACCTACTCGGCAGCCATGTACCTTACGATGAACGTTATGACGATATAGATTCACAGGCATTTCCCGGCAAGAAAACGAAGACAATTGAATATGATCGTTCGGTACATCACACCGACAGGCTGTTGAGCGAGATATACGTCATTATGAAACAAAATGATTCTTCGGTACTGTATTATTTCTCTGACCATGCTGAATTGGTAGAAAACGGAGGACATGGCGTATTAATGTTCAATAAGGAACTATTCGATGTGCCACTGGTAACAATCAATAATAGCCCGCTAGCGGTAGATTCTATAGTCAACCGATACCTTGACCCATCTACGTCCTTAATCAACACATCTAGTTCTATCTATACGCTTTCCGAAATAATGGGTTATGACATATCCGACGAGGCTGTAAGAAAAACGATAGAGGATGGTAAATACATCTTTCACGTAGATAAGAATACATATCTCTATAATGAAATGAATAGGAAGTAAGTCTTTTATTTGAAGTAATCTTTCCGAGAACAGAATTAAAACATTAAATTTACAATTCTACTAACCCCATAAAAATAATGCCCTATGAAAAAACTATTTTATTTATTATTGATTCCTTTATTATTTGCCGCGTGTTCGTCCGATGATGATAATGAAAACAACAATCAACTACCAATCGAGAACCTGCAATTGCCTGAAACATCGGAAAGTGCACCGATTAAAAACTCAGAAGTTATAACAATCAACGGAAAAGGCTTTAAAGCCTCGGATGAAATCTGGTTTACGACTACAACAAAAGCAACGGAAAACAGTGGAAGTAAAAAAGGTGAAGTACAGGAAGTAACGGAAACTTACATTAAAGTACTCACTCCTGATGTGTATGGAAAACAAGCTATCTCACTGAAAAAAGACGGAAAAACATATAATCTGGGAAGTATCTATTTTGAAACAAAGGTCGGTAAAAAAAGAATGACAAAGTATATGCATGCCAATGATGAGGATCATGACTATTATGCTTTCGAATACAACGCTAATGGTTTCTTAGCAAAGATAACTGATGGGGATGACGACGGCGAACAGGATGTGTATACACTGACATACGAGAATAATAAATTAATAAAAATCAATGTCGTAGAAGATGATGGAGAACCGTACTTCTTCGACATTGAATATGGAGGCAGCGATGTGAAAATAAAATACACAAGTTTACCTTGGACTGAAAATAAAAACGGTACGGATATTATTAAGCTGAATGAAGCCGGAAACCCTGTAAAAATAACTTATCAAGGAGGTTCTAATATTGATTTCACGTATGATGCCAACGGAAATATTGCGACCTTATCTAAATATACAAATGATATAGATGTCAGACAAGATTATACGCTTTCATATGATGACAAACTCAGTTTTATATCTAATATGAATCTTCCTTCATGGTTTTGGATATATGACAGACTTGATATGGATTTGGGATGCGGGCTGGTTAACAATATCGTAAAAGTAAATAATAAAAACGTCTATTCATATACCTATGATAGTGTAGGATACCCTGTGAAAATAAAAGATTTAGACGATGAAGACGATTTGGAAATAGAAATTTCATACGAAACTTTCTGATAAAAGATTTATACTGAATACAAAACGCCTGAGAAGTAAAATCGCTTTTCAGGCGTTTTATGAATATGGCATAATTAACTTTCAATGCCGATTTAAGTAATCTAAGCAAACATTTTATACTTTTGTATTCTATATTGTTAATGTATTGACAACGAGAAAAAATATTCAGAAACAACCCCGACAGAGAAATGACAAATAAAGCCGTATCCTTCTTAAAGAAAACAAGAACATACATCAAACAAAACTATTTTCCTACCGAGCAGGATAAAGCCATAAAAAAGTGGAGGGCTGACAGAGGGGACTATAATCTGATACCTGTTCATGATTTGAACGAAAACTCACTCGTATTGGATATCGGTGGGTTTCACGGCGACTTCTCAGCAGAGATATATGCACGCTACAGTTGCAATATAAAAATATTCGAACCTGTACCCCACTCTGCCGAAAGGATAAGAAAACGGTTTGAAAGAAATCCTAAAATAGAAGTTTTTGAAATCGGGCTTGGAGGACATACAAGTACAGAATCGATGTCGGTAAACCAATTTTCGAGTTCTGTTTATCGCAATGTGGGTAAAGATACCATTACCATAAAGATAGAGAACATCGTAGAGTGGCTCGAATCTAACAAAATAGAGAAAGTCTCGTTGATGAAAATAAACATAGAGGGAGGCGAATACGACTTGCTTGACAGACTAATAGACAGCAAGTATATAAACCACACCAACGAATTGCAGATACAGTTCCACGATTTTTTTCCCGATGCAAAAGAAAAAATGAACAAGCTACAGGCTAGATTATCGGACACTCACCAACTAACGTACCAATATCCCTTTATCTGGGAGAATTGGAAATTGAAGAAGCAAAAAACATTGAATGGCTAAATCATTAAAAGAACAGACCACTTCTGCTATCTTTTGGAGTTTTATGGATAAAGGAGGACAGCAACTTTTGCAGTTTGCTTTCCTTTTCATTCTGGCACGCTTACTCTTTCCCGAACAAACGGGACTTATAGCAGTTCTTGCCATTTTTATAGCCATTGCCAACTTACTGCAAGAAAGTGGTTTCTCTTCAGCACTGATACGTAAAAAGGATGCTGACGAATCCGACTATTCGACAGTATTTTATTTCAATATCGCGATTAGCTTTATTATATACACCATACTTTTCATAGCTGCTCCGTGGATAGCCATTTTCTACAAACAGCCTATTCTTGCCGATTTATCGCGGTTTTTGTTTCTGGTATTCATATTCAATGCATTCGGTATCATTCAAAACATACATCTGGTCAAAAGGATGGATTTCAAGACCAATGCTAAGATTTCCTTGTTTGCGTCTTTCGCCTCAGGAATTATAGCTGTCTTTATGGCCAAGTTCGGCTATGGAGTATGGAGCCTTGCCATGCAACAGGTATTGCAAGCCTTCCTGCGTTCCTCGCTTCTGTGGCTATCTGTGAAGTGGTATCCAAAAGCTAAGTTCGATATAGAACGGCTGAAAGCTATATACAATTACAGCTTCAAACTCTTGTTAAACTCTCTGTTCAACCAGATTGCAGGGAATATAACTTCGATAGTGATGGGTAAAAAGTTTGAGATGGCAGATGCCGGTAATTATTCACAGGGAACCAAGCTAGGCATCATTCCGCAATCTGTAATTGCAAGTAGCTTATCGGGTGTGGCATTTCCTTTACTCAACAATATAGGGGACGACGTAGACAGAAAGAATAGAGTCTTTCGTAAGATCGTACGGGTTATAAGTTTCGTATGTTTTCCTTTGGCCGTATTCACTTTTGTGGCAGCCGATTCACTCGTACTTGTATTACTGAAAGATCGATGGGCAGAAGTTATTCCTATGCTGCGTATTATAGTCATAGGAAGTTCGGTAGTGCCTTTGCTCTATGCCTTAACTTCGTTGTTGCAATCGCTCGGGAAATCTGGACTTCTGCTGACAATGGAATCTACAAAAAACGTACTGACCATACTTGCCGTCCTCATTAGCAGCCGATACGGTATAAGTCCCATGATATGGTGCGTCAGTATCATGTCTGTAGTAACATTCGTGGGAGAATACTATGTAGCAGGTAAAACTATCAATTATAAAATGACAGACGTTTTAAAAGATGTGTCCCCCTATATCTTATTAGCAATCATATCATTTATCCCGTCTTATATTCTCTCGTACTATATAGGCAACAATCTCATTCTGCTTATACTTCAGGCAGTTCTTGGAGGAATGATATACTTCGGTCTACTGAAGATTTCAGGTTCGAAAGTTATGGATGATTTTCTGAATGTTATTCGAGGTAAAAAACTCATTTAAAAGATGGTTACAGTATCATTATCGGGAGGATTAGGGAATCAGATGTTCCAATATGCGGCAGCAAAAGCATTGGCGACACGGCTGGATGCACCTCTCGTATTCGATTTATATACACTAGAAAAAAAGACACTGGCGACCAAACGTCATTTCGAACTTGATATATTCAATATTCAGATAGAGAAGCGAAACACTATCAAAGGAAAGATACTAAACAAGATATTCCCTTTCGCACAAAGGCATAGGAAATTCTTTTCCATATTCGGCTTCTTTACCGATACTGCCGCTATTTTATACCAACCATCATTTGAGCTACTGAAAGGCAATATCACGATGATGGGAAATTTTCAGAATGAGCAATACTTCAAAAGCATAAAAGATATTATCAGGGACGACTTCAAGGTCAAAGAACCATTGAAAGGCAAGAATCTGGAATTGGCAAAGAACTTAGACAATGTAAACTCAGTATCAGTTCATATACGCCGTGGCGACTACATCACCAACAAAGGTGCATCAACAAACTTTGTCATCTGCGACAAGGCTTATTATGACAATGCCATCAGCTATATGTCGAAGACAATACCAGATCCTGAGTTTTTCATTTTTTCCGAAGATTTTGAGTGGATAAAAGAAAATCTTAACTTCGGCAATCATCCGGTTACTTTCATCGACTGGAACAAAGGAAAAGACAGCTATATAGATATGCAGCTAATGAGTCTTTGCAAACACAACATTATCGCCAACAGCAGTTTCAGTTGGTGGGGAGCTTGGCTAAATGCGAATGCGGACAAGATGGTGATTGCTCCGGACAGATGGTTTCAGGATGAAAAGAAGAACGTGCTGTTAGACCAATTCTATCCCGAAGGATGGATTAAAATATAGACCCCATGCCAAAAGTATCTGTTTTAATGCCAGTTTTTAACGCCGGACAATATCTTGCTCAGGCGATAGACAGCATTTTATCCCAGACTTTCAAAGATTGGGAACTGATACTTATCAATGACGGTTCTACAGACAATAGTGAGGCTATCATCGGCAGATACGACGATGAACGGATCTACTATATAAAGAACGAAGCGAACCTAGGGTTAATCAAAACTCTCAACAAAGGCATCGACTATTGCCATGGAGAGTACATTGCCCGCATGGATGCGGACGACATATCCCATCCCGATAGATTCAGACTACAAGTCAGCTTTTTGGATAAGCACCCAGTTCATGTCATGTGCGGCACAGATGCAACAGTGATAGACAATGAAGGGAATCAGACAGGAAAAATCCGCAACCTCGCCGACAATGATTATTTACAAGTCAATCTGCTATTTTCACCGCCACTCATTCATCCTAGTGTAATGATACGCGGCGAGATGCTGCAACATAACAGGTACGATGAAAGCTACAAACACGTAGAAGACTACGAGTTGTGGACACGGATTGCCAAATTGGGTAAAATAGCCAATATCAGTAAAGAGTTGCTAAAGTACCGCTGGCACAACAGTAATGTTTCGGTACTCAACAACGAAGTACAAGAAGAGCTGAAAGACAAGGTGATAGCCAATCAGCTGGAAGCACTTGGCATTCAACCTACTAAAGAAGAATTATATTATCACGAGATAACATTTAAGCTCTATCAACTTGGTAATAAGCAAGATATAAAAGAGGCGTCAACAACCGACATATCTATCTGGTTTTCAAGACTTTTACAACACAACAAGATTAAGGAAGTTTACAAACAATCAAACCTCACAGCTTATCTCTGGTCTCGCTGGATAGTATTGTGCGTATCGCAAAAAAAGTACGGGAAAGCATTATTCCCTGGCTTCAAAACATTCGATCCGTTGGTATTGGCAAAACTCCTGAAACTGATACTTTTCTTAAGAAAGAAGCAATGACAGAAAACGAAAATTTAAGAGACATATATAACCCCGATGGTTCAGAACTTAGAACCCTCCAACTAAAAATGCTGGAGATACTGACTGTCGTTACTGATATTTGCGACAAGCACAACCTGACCTATTGGGTAAGCGGCGGCACGCTGTTAGGTGCTGTACGCCATGGCGGATTCATTCCATGGGATGATGATATAGACATCGAACTACTTCGCTCTGACTATAAAAAATTACTTCGGATACTCCCGAAAGAACTTCCTGCAAACCTTTACTTGCAAACACCAAAGGAAAAAAGCTATCGCCTGCTCTTCTCCAAAGTCAGAGATAGGAACTCCATCGTACACTCCGAAGAGGAAGATATGGCACGATACAAAGAGAAAGGCATATTTATTGATATTTTCAGCGAAGAAAGAAGCTATCGTTGGATGAAAAACATAGTGGATGCGTGTTATGGACGGGCTTTCCGCAGGCTGAAAAGAGGTAGACCATCCCATTCACTGAGATATTTCTGTGAATACTCCGCATCATTACATCTCTATCCGATAGGATGGACGCTAATGTGGATTGCCAGAGGTATATGTGCTATAACCAAGCCGGATAATATACTACATAGTTATGGTATCGGTAATTCTACCAACCACAATGCCCGATATATGTTCCCTGTGAGCAAGGTGACTTTCGAAGGAAAAGAGTTCTCTGCCCCGAAAGATGTAGATACATACCTCCGTAAACAGTATGGCGATTACATGTCAGTCCCTCCGAAAGAAAAACGTGCCACTCATTTCATGAAAGTAGAATATCTCTGAGCAACTTGTACTTATTTCCTATTCACCTTGTTTTTTTTGAAAAATCTGAGAGGAGGTATAATATACATTTTGTATATTTGTGATTAACAGTCCAATAATTATGTAACATTTCTAATTAACAAATGCCATGAAAAAAATAGTTATAATTCTGACATTGTCTCTTTTACCGTTTTTTGCCTCAGCCCAATCCATAGAAAGTGGCGGAATAGATAAATTTACAGGCAAACCTGTTGTTTATACATCTTGGACTAGTCTGTATACAAAAAAAGCCGCCTATTTACCTGATTATTCTTTCAATGTATCCTTTATGCTCAGATCTGAGAATGAAAAAGTATTTTTTCATTTGAAATGGAATAATGGTATAAAGAGTATTGATAAAGGTTCATCTTTATCATTCATGTTGAGCGACAATTCGATAATTACTTTGCGTGCTACCAGCAACTTTTACGCAGATATTGATGTATATTCGTCCACTTTAAACAGGACCGATAGTAAAACTATTATCCACGCTGTATATGAAGGCGATAGAATAGACTTAAAGGATGATAATCTTATAACCAGACTTCGCATCGAGACACCATATGGTGCCCGTGTGTATGAACTAGATAAAAAAAATGCTCAAAAAATATCTAAAGCTTACCAATTAATAATTAACGAGATCAACAATATTTAAAGTCAGTTTTCTGAAAATAAAATTTGAGATCACGCTCGAATACAAACCTGAAAAAGCGTATATAAAAGAGGTTGCCTAATCAGCTTGCCAGAGCTTTGCTCAAATCTCTCGTTGTTATATATGCGTTTAATACATGGATCTCTCGCCCTTGCCCCAAGAGAGATTATGTTAATCACCTGAATATAAACAAAAAACATTATCTTTACATTCTACAAACAATATAAATGATGAAGACAAGTTTCTATATCGCCCGGAAAGAATAAACGGCGATAAATTTATATACACCTTTAAACATCAGACTTTATGAAACGTTCTTTTTTAAAACCAACATTATTTAGCGTCATGCTCAGCCTGACGAACCTAACTAATGCACAAGTGACCATTGGTGATACTCAAGCACCCAATAAGGGTTCGCTTCTTGACTTGAAAGATGGTACTACCGCCGCTAATTCTTTAGTAAGTGCAAGCAAAGGCCTTGGCTTACCTCGAGTAAAATTAAATGCATTGACTATAGATATTGCCGGAGGCGCAACCAATATTGCACCAACTATTGAAGGCACAACAGTTGCTGACAATTGGAACAAAGACACTCATATAGGCCTCTTAGTTTACAACATCAACACTCGCAGCTTTAACAATGGTATTTGCAGATGGGAAGGTACTCCCCTTGGTCCGTATGTGTGGAATGGAGACAAATGGCAGTTTTTAGGCAATAACATAAATGGAGGCAGTGACGTACGTACTATTACTGACGACACAAGCAATAAAATGCTTACCATCAGCTATAATGGTGAAACTACGACCTATCGCTACTCTACTTTTGGCGAAGCCGGCACCTGGATGACTGAAAACTTAGCAACTAAATATCTTCCCAATGGAACAGCAATAACCAAAAATGTTATAAATAGCAATATTGATCCCAAGTATTACCCACCCGGCAATATGGCAGATGACAATCTTTTAATTAACACCACCAGCAAACAGGGACTTCTTTATAATTGGCCTGCAGCTATGGCTGATGATGACTGTATCACCGTCAACCAAGGCCAAATAGCCGGTACTAATCCCGGACCGAACGAAGTAGAAATTTTGAATGGCGGTAGTATGCAAGGTATTTGCCCTAGAGGCTGGCACTTGCCAAGCGATCGCGAGTGGAACGATTTAGAAAGAGAAATAGCCAGTAGTCCTGAAAATTACAGCACCTACACTTCTTCTGCCGATCTTTCTCAACCCTGGAGTTCTCCTTGGGAAACAGATCTCGGCTTACGTGGTGGTACTCCCGAAGGCCATGGCAAAGCAATGAAAAGTACAACTGCGGTAAACGGCACTGCCAGCAATGGCAATTCCTATACGGCAGCCAACGGTGGGTTCGATGTTCTGCTTGTGGGCAATACCATTACTGGCTTAGCCAACAGTTATGGCACCCACGCTTTTTTTTGGTCGTCAAGTAGCAGCAATAATACTCGCGCATGGAGACGGTACTTTAGCTTCGGTTGGACACAGGTGCATCGGCATTCTGCCTACGAGCGCGACTATTTCCAATCAGTACGCTGCAAGAAAGACAATTAGCCTATTTGACCATTTAAATACCTCGCCTTATGTGAAATTTTGATTTTTTAAAAATAAAAGATTAATATCCGGAGTTCTTTTTATATCCCGATATATATCAATTCCTATATTTTATTTTAAATCGATCTTTTACATATAAACTACAATACAGACAATGAAGAAAGAGGCTGCCCGCAATGGACAGCCTCTTTCTCATATTTTCAACTGTTGTAATCTTACAAACCCATCTCGTTTACCAACTTTGCTTCCAAAGCTTTTGCTTTTTCTATCGAATCTTTATTCTTGGCATCAATACCATATTTAGTAGGTGAAGGGATAACGAGTTTAGTACCCACAGGTACACTGTTCGGATTCTTAATCGCACTCTTATTCTCTTCGTAGATATAAGGCCAGAAAGATTTATGTCCATAATGTTTCAACGAAATCAGGCGCATAGTCTCTCCATATTCCAAGACATGTACTGCCAATGGTTTATTTTTATCCTGAACAGGTTGGTCTACTTTTTTTTCAAGTTGGCTTATCGGCTTATCAGCTACCATAGCTATAGAATCTGCCGGAGCTATTACTTTTTCAGTAGCTATACTGTCAGTCGGTAAATCTTTTTCAAATACAACTGTGGTTTTATATTTATCGTCTACCCTTGGCTGACCATCTATGAAGTCCATGATTTCCTGCATATAAAAACCACCGGCAGCAAAAGCTGCAATAATAAGAATGAGAACAAAAAACAGTGATATAAATCTTCTCCGTTTAGTCTTCCTTCTATGACGCTCAAACATTTCGTCCGATTCCGATCTGGCACTTGCCAATATCGTTGCCATATTAGGTTTAATGGTTCTATCCTCTATTGGTTCTTCATCAATAATTGGCTCTTCCGTTTCGGCTATTTCACGGTCTGGCTCTGGGATATCGGTAGGCTCGGTATTTTCTACTATTTCCGCTATTTCTTCTACAGGCTCAGCTTCACCGACCACCGTCTCTCCTGTTATTACCTCGTCTTCTTTGGTAAGGATATTAGCAGTGATGGATTCGACTCCCTCTGGTTCCTCACGTATAGCCTCATCCGCCAAAAGAATGGCATCGGTATTTGTTTCTGTTGTATCTGAGATGGCTGGCTCTATTTCTACTATCTCCTCATCTATGGTTACATCAACATCTTCGGCGTCTTCACCATCCTCTATTCTTTCTTCACTTTCTACATTATCGAAAGTAACCCCTTCTTCGAGTATCACACTCTCGAAATGTGCAAACGGACGATTTATAGCCTCCTTCAATAGTCTGTCAGGCGTAAAGCTTAATTTATAATGTGCCGGAATCTCTATTGCCTCTCCTGTGTTCACATCCACACTTCTCCGCGCATTAACTTTAACAAGTTTAAATACGCCGAAATCCTTAATCCTGACCGGTTCGTTTTTCTCTATATTTTCGGAAATAACCGAAATCAATTCCCTTAAAAAAGTTTCCGCATCTTTCTTGGTGATATCCTGCTTCTTTGCCAGAATATCAATCAAATCCTGCAAGGTAAGCCTTTCATTCATTTACTTCCAGTTTTTTAAGGTTTTCTTTAATCGTTTGTCCCGGACGGAACGTCAATGAAATCTTAGGAGGCACAAGAAATCGTTGCTTCGATACCGGATTCACCGATATACGTTCGCCTTTCTTCTTGGTTTCGAACAGGCCGAAGCCTTGAATGTTAATGGAGTTATTTTCTTCCAAATTGGTATTGATGACAGACACTGTTGCTTCCAACATTTCGGAAGTCTGCCGCTGAGTCCAGCTCAGGCGTTTCGCCAAAGCAGCCACTAATTCCTGATTTGTCATAGCCAAATATATTAAGGTTAGAATACTTCACCATACAAATCGAAAGGCAAAGCACTTGTTATTTTCACATCGTAAAACTCTCCAATATTAAGCATTTTATTTTTCTTCACCAAAACTTCAGGGTCAACTTCGGGTGAATCGTACTCCGTACGTCCGATATAGTAGTCACTATCTTCCCTGTCTATGACTACCTTCATCAATTGCCCTATTTTTTGCTCATTGGATTCAAGCGCGATTCTTTCTTGCAACGCCATGAGTACATCCATGCGTTCTTGTTTCACCTCGTCAGATATCTCATCATTATAATGAGCATATGCATAAGTACCATCTTCGTGCGAATAAGGAAAAGCCCCCATTCTTTCGAAACGTACATCTTTTACAAACTGTAATAATTCTTCAAAGTCTTTGTGCACTTCGCCCGGATGGCCGACCATCAAAGTAGTTCTCAGGTGGATTCCCGGCACCTCTTCCCTTATACGAGTCATCAAGTCGTAAGTTTCCTGCTTCGAAATATTTCTGCGCATTTTCTTCAGCATGCTGTCACTTACGTGTTGCAGAGCAATATCAAGATACTTACATACATTATCATTTTCACGCATCACCCTCAACAAATCATAAGGGAAGTTGGCGGGATAAGCATAATGAAGGCGTATCCATTCCACCCCTTCTATCTTTGCCAAGCGCTCTATCAACTCAGGCAATTTAGGTTTCTTATAATTGTCGAACCCATAAAAAGACAAATCCTGAGCAATCACTTGAAACTCTTTCACACCTGTAGCTACCAGATGCCTTACCTCTTCCTCTATCTCCTCAATTGGCCTCGACTGATGCTTACCCGTCATTATAGGAATAGAACAATACGAGCAAGTGCGATTACAACCTTCCGATATCTTGAGATAAGCATAATGAGAAGGCGTAGTAATGCTACGGTCTAAAGCCAAATCCTGATTATATGATTTACCCAGATCAGAGATAAGAGCCTTCCATCCGAATTTACCATAAAAGCTATCTACTTCGGGAATTTCAGTTTTGAGTTCCTCCATATATCTCTCGGTAAGGCAACCCATGACAAAAAGCTTGTTAAGCTTTCTGTTCTTTTTAGCTTCTGCAAATTCAAGAATCATATTGATTGATTCCTCTTTTGCATCCCCTATAAATCCGCAAGTATTGATTACGACAATCTCACCTTCCGACACTTCGGGGTCATGTTTTACCGTGTAACCATTTACAAGAAGTTGTTTCATCAACAACTCTGAGTCCACTAGGTTTTTAGAACAACCAAGTGTTATGACATCTATCCTATTTTTTTTCATTGTCTATTCTCCAAAAAGGCTATCAACAAAATCCTTACGCCTAAATACCTGTAAGTCGTCGACACCTTCTCCTAACCCTATATATTTTACCGGAATCTTGAATTGGTCGGATATGCCTATCACAACACCACCTTTTGCAGTTCCATCCAGTTTTGTTATTGCCAATGCCGTAACATCCGTCGCAGCAGTAAATTGTGTTGCCTGTTCGAAAGCGTTTTGTCCTGTCGAACCATCAAGTACAAGGAGGACTTCGTGAGGAGCACCGGGAACGATTTTATCCATCACCTTCTTTATCTTCGAAAGTTCGTTCATCAAACCCACTTTATTATGAAGGCGTCCGGCAGTATCGATAATTACAACATCTGCATTATTAGCCTTTGCCGAGCTGAGTGTATCGAAAGCAACCGACGCAGGGTCGGATCCCATAGCCTGTTTAATTACAGGAACATCTACACGCTCACCCCAGATAACCAACTGCTCTACAGCAGCAGCACGGAATGTATCGGCAGCACCCAGATAAACAGATTTCCCTGCTTTTTTAAATTGATTGGCGAGCTTTCCTATCGTAGTCGTCTTTCCTACACCATTAACACCTACAACCATTATCACATATGGTTTATTATCTTCGGGCAGTGAAAAATCTTCTGTATCAACTGTATTATTCTCAGTCAATAGATTAGCTATCTCTTCACGAAGAATAGAGTTAAGCTCATCTGCATTGATATACTTATCTTTAGCTACACGTTTTTCGATGCGTTCTATAATTTTCAATGTTGTATTTACTCCCACATCCGAGGTAATCAATACTTCTTCAAGGTCGTCCAACACATCGTCATCTACCTTCGATTTTCCGGCAACAACACGCGACAATTTAGAAAACATCGATTCTTTGGTTTTTTCCAAACCTTTGTCCAACGTTTCCTTCTTCTG
>JBKEBA010000097.1:0-2848 GCA_047972895.1 Dysgonomonas sp. | reverse complement strand
TGCATGAATTAATAAATATTATAACAGGATGGATTGCAACTAATGGTTCTATGATTGATTTGTATACAAAGTTAAGAGATAAGAATATTGAGATGGGGTATGGTAAACCTGAATTAGAAAAATGAAATAGATTACTGTATTTTTATCCCTAAAATTATCCCTCTTTTAAAATAAAAAAGCTTATAATCAATCGATTATAAGCTTTTTTAGTACTCGGAGCGGGACTTGAACCCGCACAACCGTAATGGTCACAAGATTTTAAGTCTTGCGTGTCTACCATTCCACCATCCGAGCAGCCTAAGAGCGAAAGACGGGATTCGAACCCGCGACCCCGACCTTGGCAAGGTCGTGCTCTACCAACTGAGCTACTTTCGCGAATACTGCCAGAGAACGCCTTTTTCCAACACTTTGGATGCTGTTCCCGTTTAGCGAGTGCAAATGTAAAAAATGTTTTTGCTTTCTGCAAGGTTTAGCAAGGTAAAATTAGCGGGTAATGTCAAAAATGTCGGAACTTGCCGTTGTTCTTACCCGATAACGCTGTAAATGTAATTCAGAAGACCCACCTTTCAGCCTGCCGTTAGCCATTAAGTCATAGACTCTTCCACACTTTTCACACGTAGCCGTACCATCATTTGCTCCTTTAACCCGTATATTAGCCAATCCTTCATTTGGACAACTCAGATCAAAAGCAAATAAATCGGGTACATTCGTTGCATAAATACTATTCACTATTATCAGCCCTCCATATCCTACTGATTGTGTGGCAAGAACTGGTTTTAGATATTCTTTGTAACTACCTGGACTTCTCAAAATTGCATCTGTCGAATTCAGATTAATCTTAAAATTAACCGGATACACGGGTATAACATTCAATTCTTCTTCTTTCCCGCATGAGAAAAAAGATAATAAAGCCAAGATTACTATTAATATGTATCTTAAAGTATTCATCTTATATTAAACGCTATAATAAAATAGATATTATCTTTTACTTTCTTTCAATGCATTCAGATTTCTCTTCAATCCATCATATTTTGCCCTTTTCACCGCCGAACCTTTAAATATCTGACGATATTCTTCTTCCGTAAGATTATCAAGTCGCTCAAAAGATAAATCAATAAAAGCCGATGAAGGGTTGAATTCTTTTGTTTTATGAGGACGTGAATACTTGTTCCAAGGACAGACCTGCTGACAAATATCGCAGCCATAAAAACGGTTATTCAACAGTGGTATCACCTCTTCTTTTATCTCACCCTTATTCTCTATAGTCTGATATGAAATACATCTGTTGGCATCTACAACTTTCGGCTGTACTATAGCCGTCGTAGGGCAAGCATCAAGACAACGGGTACAATTACCACACGACAAGTTTAAAGGAGCATCATACTCTAATTCAGCATTTATAATAAGTTCACCCAGAAAAAAGTATGAACCCATTTTAGGAATTATCAACAAAGAGTTCTTTCCTATAAATCCCAAGCCGGCCTTTGCCGCCCAATAACGTTCAAGTACGGGAGCTGTATCAACAAAGCATCTACCTTCTATTGAAGGTACAACAGTTTGAATGTACTCATAGAGCTTCTGCAGTTTCTCCTTTACTATATCATGATAATCCTTTCCATATGCATAATAAGCAAACTGAGGATGAAGCTCTGGTTGTTTTATAGTTGGATAATAATTTAGAGCAACACAAATTACAGAACGAGCATCTTCAACTAATAATACCGGATTCAAACGCTTATCCTCATTCTTAGCCATATAGGCCATATCTGCATGATATGAAGCAGAAATCCATTGTTTGAAATGCCCTTGCACCTCAACTTCGACCTCCTCAGCCTTGCATATACCACAAACATCAAAGCCGAGACTATATGCATATTCTTTTATCTGAGCCGATGTAATCAATTCTGTTTTGCAAATTTATTTCTGGTACTTGTCCACCCTCTTGGTACCATAAGATTCGTAAGCCGCAGGATCGACATAAATTTCTTCCTTTGTCGCCCTATTCTTGAAAACAACAAAATCGTGATCTTTATACCATCCATCCAAAGCTTTCTTCGTTTTATTGGTTCCAAACATATATAATTTAGCCTTTTTAGGCTTTACCTCCCATTCTTTATTCAACCCGAACCTCTTTATCAAATAATCTCCGACAGTAGCCGTAAAAGCTGCATAACCAACATAATTGGCATAACCTTCCATTAGTGTTTTTTGAGGATCGGTTTCAGAAGCTTCCCCCAAATAATCCAGCGTTTTAACTGTCATATCCAACGAAAAATCAATTATCTGCTCTATATCTATATTTTCATCCAGCGATTCATCATTCGGCAGATTTCGGTTTATAAATGTAGCAAAAGCTTCATCCTTTACTGTATAACTCTTTCTGTTTCCGGCGTCCTCATATTTAACCATCATTTGGTAAACATTTCCTCTAAACAAAAAGAGCAGAGATGCGACAATCGCAATACCGACAACTACGCCTATGATAACTCCTTTGTTTCCATTTTTCTTCATGCTGTGTATTTTTATTATAATGTATAAAGGTTATAAGTTCACTTAAAAACAGAGTCATATTTAACGACCTGCGAATATACTCATTATCAACCCGTTGGCGGAATTAATTATCAAATAAAAAGATGAGATATAAGTTGTGCATATTACTGAAATTTAGTATTTTAATGGTGTCAAATCAATTAAAATGCCATACAGTTATGCACAACTTACATGCAATATTCGCCAAATTTCTTGATATTTGCAAGAATTTCTCTTATGATTTAGTAAATGAACAAGGAAATATTCCTCGACGTGGGGTCATTCCTTCGTTTTCGGATATCGAGGTTGTTTCTTTAGC
>JBKEBA010000008.1:0-100404 GCA_047972895.1 Dysgonomonas sp. | reverse complement strand
CTAAAGAAACAACCTCGATATCCGAAAACGAAGGAATGACCCCACGTCGAGGAATATTTCCTTGTTCATTTACTAAATCATAAGAGAAATTCTTGCAAATATCAAGAAATTTGGCGAATATTGCATGTAAGTTGTGCATAACTGTATGGCATTTTAATTGATTTGACACCATTAAAATACTAAATTTCAGTAATATGCACAACTTATATCTCATCTTTTTATTTGATAATTAATTCCGCCAACGGGTTTATAGTTACTCTTTCAGGTAATAAATCTTAACATTATAATTATGAAAAATAGAATGATTCTTTTTCTCTCAATGTTTCTCTTTTTTTTAATTAATAATGCAAATGCTCAAATCGGAGTTTCTACAGACGAAATTGTTATTATGAGTGGAATATCCCGTGGTTGGGTTAAACCTCTAAAGGATATTTATGTTTTTAATAGAACACTAGTAAAAGATTCTGTATCATGTATGAAACTCCTAACAGAGAGCAAAAGCTATAAAACTAAAATAAAAACAAAGGGAAATATACCAGATGAATTAGCTAGAAAAATTGGGCTGGATGCCGACAACTACGTTTACCGATGGAAGATTGTAGAAATTAAAGACGTTATAATCGACCCCGAAACAATGAAACTCATTAAAATAAAATAAGCTATTACCACCTTTAATTTAATTGATTATGAAAAAAATGCTACTATGTTTTCTTTTGGCGGCTTTGGGTATAAGCGGCGGGATTTTGGCTCAGAGTACAGCTAAAGAATTTGATGTCGATCTGTGGAAAAACGGACTTCCCAATACGAATGGTATAGATAAAACACCTTTCGACGACAACAAACAGAATTATAAACCATCGATGCGTGTATTTCTTCCCTCGAAAGAAAAAGCAACGGGGCGTGTCGTGATAGCCTGTCCCGGAGGTGCGTATGGCGGATTGGCATACGGGCATGAAGGTTATGAATGGGCTCCTTATTTCAATGAGCAGGGGATAGCCCTTTGTGTGTTGAAATATCGTATGCCTAGAGGAAATAGAGACGTCCCTTATTCGGATGCAGAAGAAGCGTTGAGATTGGTGAAAGAGAATGCCGAAGAGTGGAATGTCAATCCCGCCGACATTGGCATTATGGGCTCGTCTGCCGGAGGGCATCTGGCATCTACAATAGCTACCCGTATTAAGCCTGAATTGCGTCCGGCATTCCAGATATTATTTTATCCCGTTATCTCTATGGACGAATCTATTACCCATGCTCAATCGAGGAAAAACCTGTTGGGAGATAATATCACCAAAGAGTCGGACGATTTGTACTCGAACGAAAAGCAAGTGAATGGCGATACCCCAAGGGCTATAATCCTTTTCTCGGATGATGATAACGGAGTTCCTTCCGAAAATGGCGTGCGCTACTATCTGGCATTGAATAAGAATAAAGTTCCAGCATCGTTATATATCTATCCTTCGGGTGGACACGGATGGGGTTCGCGCAAAGATTTTAAGTATAATAAAGAAATGTTGCAAGACCTGACAGCGTGGCTTAATAGTTTCTAATATTAAATAGATTTTTAATACACATCATTATGAGAAAATTAAATGCCCTGATCTTTGCGTCGATTTTTAGTCTGGCGTCGTGTATGACTGTAAAGGAGGTACCTTCCGATATGAAGGGTGCGGCATATGGAGTACCCGACGATGGTATAACCCAATCGTTGTTTGACGATAAAAATGCGACTATAAGTGAAGAAAATCTTCAAACAATTCTTGAAGGTTATGCCTTTCTGCCCGAAAAGTTGCGTGTAGCTGTGGTAAACATCGAAAATGTTAGAAATGTGCAACCGGCAAATCGTTATTATAATCATATGTGGAATGATGAGGATTATATATCCTCGCGTCAGAAATATTTATCGGTAATGACAGATAATCTACAGCAACAGGACAGAGTAAAGAAAGTAGCATTGATTCCTGATATGATGATTCCGCCTTCGCCATCATTTACCTCTATCAGAGAGGCTGCGGTCAGGATGCAGGCTGATGTTGTAGTCGTATATTCGATACGTGGAGGATTGTATTCTAAATACAAACTATTTTCGTCCGATGAATACAAAGCTTTTGCCACCACTCAGGTTATGATTATGGATGTGCGTACGGGGTTGGTTCCCTTCACGACAGTTGTTACTGAAGAATACAACTCTAAGAAACAAAAAAGTGATTTTAATGATACTGAAGCTATCAAGCGTGTACGGGAAGAGGCCGTATCGCTAACATTGAAAAAAGTGTGTGAAGATATGAACGTTTTTTTGAGCAAAGAAGAGGGAGAAGAATAACTTTTCTGTTTAAATAATAGTGTCTACTTTCGCGAGAAGGGCAAGCATTTGCTTATTCCTGTGCGGGGTAAGCATATAGAAGGAAATTGCTGGATAGATACCGGATTGAACGATGCAATGTTTCTTATATAGACAGAACAGTGCTCTGTGTTTATGTCTGAAATATAAATACCGGTCCAAGGTGCTGCGCTCTTATAATTCATGCAAGCGATTTTCTCAAAGAGCTTGACAATTAGTGAAGACAAAATATTAATAGAGACGAATGATTATGAGATAGCAGTACTCAAAGGCCGGTATCATACTTCAATAGATTGTTTTTCTCGTATTTAGTGTTGTTATAAATTTCTTTTTTTATAGATAAAAGAGAGTAAGAAAAATGTTTTTTTCTGATATGGATGCAATGACATCAGTCATAATTGTGATTAATATTCTTTATAATTGTACATTATAGTACCTGGAATGAAAAGCTGACGATATATTACATACCACAACTTCTCTGTTTTTTGTATGTCTCCCTTATATTAAAAATAACATGGCGTCCTAGCCATATGAAGAATATTTTACATTCTTCTCACTCAATATATAGATTGCAAATCTAATTGCAAGAAATGAATTAAAAAAATAGAAATTTAATATTTACTTATATTTGTAATAAATAGGCAGAAATCTGCAATTGTTTCAAGGTCATTGGATACGATGTGTTTTATTATAGATTCTATTCTTGTTTTCTAAGCCCAAAAGACTTCATATATATAAAAATATACCGATGCCGATATGAAAATATATATTGATAAAATGAGTAGCTTTGCAAAGCCTATTTTATACGTTTCGGATAGAAAACCGAATCGCGATAGAAAGGTTTTCTGGGAGACAATAAAAGAATTTAAATATAAACAAATGAAAAAAACAGTATTGATTGCTATGACCGGATTATCGATGTTGTTTGCAGGCTGTAGTGGTGGACAAAAAGCCGAACAGAAGCAAAATGAAACAGATACAGCTCCTGCCGATTTCAAATATGAGGTGGACGAATTTGCAGACTTGCAGATTCTGCGTTATTATGTGCCGGGATTTAAAAACCTGACATTAGAACAGAAAGAATTAGTTTATTATCTGTCGATGGCTGCGCAGGAAGGGCGCGACATCCTTTTCGACCAGAATAATAAGTACAATTTGGCTATTCGTCGTACGCTGGAGGCCATTTATGCAAACTATAAGGGTGACAAGAATACGGATGACTACAAAGCATTTGAGGTATATCTCAAACGTGTATGGTTTTCGAACGGGATACACCATCACTATGGTGAAGAAAAATTCCTTCCTCAATTTTCCGAACAATTTTTTGGCGAACAGGTGAAAGCTTTGCCCGAAGAATTGATTCCTGTGAGAGAAGGGCAGTCTGTAGATGAGTTTCTGAGAATGATTATGCCTGTAATGTTTGATCCTACGGTGATGACGAAAAAAGTAAATCAGTCGGGTGGCGATTTAATTCTTTCTTCGGCCAACAATTATTACGGCGAAGGGGTGACTCAGGAAGATGTGAAGGCTTTTTACGGAGCGATGCGCGATACTACCGACCTTACACCGATATCTTACGGACTTAACAGCCGTTTGGTAAAAGAGAATGGCAAGCTGGTAGAGAAAGTCTGGAAAGTGGGAGGTCTGTATTCACCGGCTATCGAGAAAATTGTTTTCTGGTTGGAGAAAGCACTCACTGTTGTCGAAAATGATAAGCAAAAAGAGGTAATAGCTAAATTACTTTCTTATTATAAATCGGGCGATCTGAAAGAGTTTGATGCTTATGGTGTGGCATGGGTAGAAGATTTGGCTTCGCAGGTCGATTTTGTAAATGGTTTCACAGAGGTATATGGCGATGCTTTAGGTATAAAAGCCAGTTGGGAATCGGTGGTAAACTTCAAGAATGTGGAAGCTACTAAGCGTACTGAGATAATAAGCAGCAACGCACAATGGTTTGAAGATAATTCGCCTGTTGACCCGAGCTTCAAGAAAGAAAATGTGAAAGGTGTTTCGGCCAAGGTAATTACAGTAGCCCAACTAGGCGGAGACTGCTATCCTGCAACACCTATCGGTATCAACCTGCCGAATGCCGATTGGATAAGGAAAGATCACGGTTCTAAGTCGGTGACTATCGAGAATATAATGGAGGCTTACGATGCTGCCGGAGCACATACAGGATTTAATGACGAATTTATGTGGTCTGATGCAGAAGTGAAGCTGGTGAAGGAATACGGTTTCATTACCGATGTGCTGCATACCGACCTGCACGAATGTTTGGGACATGGTTCGGGTAAATTGCTGCCCGATGTTGACCCTAACGGATTGCTTGAGTTCAGTTCTACGATAGAGGAAGCGCGCGCCGACCTGTTTGGGCTGTATTTTCTTGCCGATGCAAAATTGGTAGAACTAGGCATTATCCCGAATGCTGAGGCATATAAGGCAGAATACTATAAGTTTATGATGAATGGTCTGATGACGCAGCTTGTGCGTATCGAGCCGGGCAAAGATATAGAAGAGTCGCACATGCGCAACCGTCAACTAATAGCCAGATGGGTGTATGAAAAAGGCAAGTCGGATAATGTTGTAGAATTTAAAGAAAAAGAGGGTAAGACCTTTGTTGTAATAAATGACTATGCTAAACTGCGTATGTTGTTTGGTGATCTGCTTGCAGTGATACAGCGCATCAAATCGGAAGGGGACTTTAATGGTGCCAAGAAGATAGTAACTGACTATGCGGTGAAGGTGGATCAGAAGTTACACGCCGAGGTGCTAGAGCGATACAAGAAACTTAATATGAAACCATACAAAGGTTTTGTGAATCCTGTTTTGACATTGGTTCAGAATAAGGACGGAAAGATTACCGATGTAGAGATTTCATATACCGAAGGTTATACAGAGCAGATGTTGCGCTACTCGAAAGACTTCTCTACGCTGCCTACTTATAACGATTGATTTTTGACATATAAAAATAGTCTAACTAATAGAAGAGGCTGAACCATTTAACGGACAGCCTCTTTTTCATAGATAGACAGAGTAATATTATGTAACTAAAAGATTGTAAGATATTTAAAAAGGTTTACTCGTACGGGTTAGATACTAAAATATACCCGGAGTAAACCTTTTTTGTGGTATAGCCCTATTCTCATGTAGAATAATATGTAGAAACTAATACTACATGAATGGCAATTTAAACCACTTAATATGTATACGATTAACTTCAAAGGAAAACCACACCCTAAAGACGGTAAGTTGGTAAAACTGGATATGATCTTATTTCAGACAGGCTATCCCAGAGTATCCAAATCAATAAACGTATCGGGAAGATACAAAGACTGGGATCAGACAGCACAAAACTTTAAACCTAAATCCAAGGATGCTGCTAGTAAAAATAAGATTCTCCTCGACCTTCGACTCAAATATCAGAAAGTAGCTGAAGAATGGGAAGCTGAAGGTACCAAATGGTCCCCTGTCCAATGGTCTCACTATTTCGATGCCGATAACAAAGAAACTCCCAAAGTAAAGAAAGTAAAGGTAATGCCGATATCACAGTGTATCGATATTATCATAGAGGACATAAAGAATCAAAAACGATTGAAGAACGGCAAGTTTGTATCCTGTACCAATACTGCCCGTCAATACTATTACCTCCGGTTACAGTTACAGAAATTTACACAGGAAGTATATGATAGAAGTTTCTCCACTTACTATTTCAAGGATATTGATGAGAAGTTCCTGAAAGATTTTGTTCAGTATCTTCAGGAAAGAGGAGCCCGGGAAGGAACAAATGCCTCTCTTCCCGAAAGACTAAAGAAATTCTACGGAGTATTCTATTATGCAAACCGGATGGGACAACCCCATGCCAACAAGAGAATATTTGACTGCGTCAGCCCTCATTTCAAAAGAAAAGAAAATCCTCCACAGACAATAGCTTATGATGTTATTACACAGATCGAGGAAATGGATAAAAGCCAATTTAGTAAAAAAGAAATCTTTTGGATTGATATGTTCCTATTCAGCTTTTATTCCGGGGGTATGGCCAGTGTAGATGTTTGCTACTTGACATGGGATTGTATTGTTGACGGGGTGATTGTTTATGAGCGCACGAAGTTTCCCAAAGAGGCAGAAATGCCATTTAATGATAAGGCAAAAGCAATTGTAGAGAAATACAAAAACAAATGCTATCAGAACTATGTCTTGCCGATATTTACAGCCAAGCATAAGAGTGAATACCAACAAACGAAACGAATTATTCGACTTCGGGAGAAAGTAAACAGGACTTTGAAGAAAGTTGCCCGAATCCTAAAGGTTAAAAAAGAGTTTACCTGGTATGCTGCCAGAGGTACTTTTATTACGAAGATGATAGATGAAGGTTATCACCCGATTGCTGTGGCGAAGTTTGCAGGAAATAGTCCCAATACAATCTATAAGCATTACTGGGATCAGACTCATAAGGATGATGTGCTTATCCATATGAATGAAATGTTTTAATAAATATTCCATTTACAATGATGTCATTTTATGTTGTATTTATAAAAATCTTTCCATGCTATATATGTTGAAATATCAGTCTGTATGCGGATTTACTCAAAGAGAAAATTAACAACCAAAGGTTGTTATGTTATTTTCCTATAATTTTTTTCATTATATAATTCACCTCTCATCTTTGGGTAATAGCCTCATAATAAACGAAGTATATGTATGATGAAAATCAAAGAACAATAAAAACAATAGGTTGTCGGGATGACAACTAATCGTTTAAAACATATACAGTTAACCCCGTGCAACTTATTGTAAAACAAATGGTTTCCGATATTACTAGTACGGACAATACATACAAAAACGATAAAAACAAAATACAACCTATTCTTTTTTGGTTTTTTATTAACATTATTTTAGGCTGTATGCTGACCTGATTGTTAAATTGAAGAAGTCAAAAAGTTGAAATTTTAAAACACTAACACAATATATATTCAAGACTATGTTTACTATCAGCATTAAAGGAGAGCATACTCCAAAAAGCATCGAAATGGTTCGACTGAAACTTGTATTCTACCGGACAGGGTATTCACGAGTTACTAAGGCTATTTGTATCTCCGGACTATATAAGGACTGGGATCAGAAGATGCAATGTTTTATCGGGAATACTGCCGAAATCAATTCAAAAAACCATCTGCTCCGAAAACTTATACTGAAATACCTGAAAATAGCCGAACGATGGGAATATGGAGAGAAAGACTGGTCACCAATTGAACTATCCCATTACTATGATGAAGACCAAAAGTACAAGGATAGATTTGTGAGTGTCTCTTCTACTATTGACCATATTGTCAATTACTTTGAACACAGAAAACGGGTGAAGAATGGTATAACGATATCCAGTTCTAATACAGCCAAAGGATACAGGTTTCTAAAGAAATCTTTGGAGAAATTTACTAAACTGAAATACCGTAAAGAGTTTTCACGATACTTGTTCCGGGATATAACCGAAAAGTTTGTTTTAGACTTTGGCGTTTTTGTCCAACAGCAGGGAGCTAAGAAGGGAAATAATGGTGGTATCTATGTAAAACTAAAATACCTTCATGCCACTTTTACCTATGCAAAGAAATACAATATATATGGAGCTAATCTGTCTGTTTTCGAACCTATTCGCGATAAGTTCAAATCCCGCTTCTTTATCCCCAAAGCTGTTACAAGCATGTCCATGCAATTAATAGAAAATATGGACAGGTCTTTCTTAAAAAGACAGGAAAGATTTCATCTGGATCTATTCCTGTTCAGTTACTATGCAGGGGGAATATCCAATATTGATATCTGTCATCTTACCCGTAAATGCATTAGAGAAAATGAAATCGCTTTTGAACGCATTAAATGTAATAAGCAGGTCCGCGTGGTTTTAATAGACAAGGCAAAAGACTTAATTGAAAAATACAGGAAAGAGGCTTATATGAATTATGTCTTTCCTATCTTCAAGTTATGTAATCAGCCGGAGAAGAGTAGATATGAATTAGTATCAAGACTTACCGTTAAAGTAAATAAGACTCTAAAGAAAATATGCCTTCATCAGGGAATTACCGAAAAGGTTACCTGGGGCACAGCCCGTAGCTGTTTTATAACCAAACTGATCGATGAGGGTTATCATCCTTTACAGATAGCCGAACAGGTTGGTAATAATCCGCAGACTATTTATAAATACTACTATATCAATACCAATAAGGAGAAAATGAGGAAACATTTGAATGAACTGTTTTGAATGAAAACAAATAATAGGAAAAGGAGATGTAAGAATAGCTGTTTCTAGGTTTTTATTGATTATTTTTGGAAATTAAAATAGAACATTCTATAAATATGGCAAACGAGAGACTAACAGATTTCTTTATTGGTAGGTTATTAGATTCTGCACAAATACAATTCACACCAAATGGTAGTAGTATAAAAGAAATCCAAGATGCCTTGAAAAAAGCATCAAAAAAAGGCACAGGTAAAGCTGGGTTTCCAGAATTTACAACCATGTCTGGAGATTTTATTATAATAATAGAAAATAAAGCAGATATTACTAAACAGGCTAATTATAAAGATAGTAATCAATCTGAACTTGTAATGGATGTCAAGTCCATTACTGATTATGCAGAAAATGGTGCTTTACACTATGCCAATTTTATAATACAAAATACGGCCTTCAAAAAAATATTTGCCTTCGGTTGCTCTGGAGATGAAAAACACCATATTATTAAACCAATTTATGTAGATGAGTCTGGTTATAAGGTTTTACAGCCTATAGAAAACTTTGAAAATTTTTCGAAAGATAATATTGAGCGATATTATAGGGAGCAAGTATTGGAAGAAACTCCCACGGAAATATTAGAACTTGAGGAAATTCTGAAAAAATCGAAAGAATTACACGAAGCTTTAAGGAATTATGGTCAGTTAGGAGATCATGAAAAACCACTTGTTGTATCTGCAATCTTATTAGCTTTAAGTTTTAAAGATTTCAAAGTTGACGATCTCACTGGAAATGATATAGATACTGATGGTAAAAAAATTTATAGAGCTTTATCTAATTACATGGATAAAGTTGGAGTTTCTCCTATCTCCAAAAAAGAGATTGTCTTAAGTAAATTCAATATAATAAAAGAACGTACAATTTTAAATTCTGTTAATAAGTATTTGGAAAAGACTCCTTTAAAATACTTTACTGAATATCTTGAAAAATACGTATTAGCATCAGTTAAAGAAAATAATGCAGAAGATGTTCTTGGTCGCTTCTATGGCGAGTTTATGAGTTTCAGCGGAGGAGATGGACAAACTTTAGGGGTAGTATTAACTCCTAGTCACATTACTGAACTTTTCTGTGATTTAGCTGAAGTAAAACCTACAGATAGGGTTTTTGACCCCTGTTGTGGCACAGCCGGATTTTTGATCGCGGCTATGCATAAAATGATACAACAAGTAGATACTACGAAGGAAAAAAATAGTATCAGAAAAAATCAATTGTTTGGAATTGAGGTCAGGGAGGACATGTTCTCTATTGCTACTACCAATATGATATTACGTGGTGACGGGAAAAGTAACTTGGAGAATCTTGATTTTCTAGAACAGTCTGTAGAATCTTTGCGAGAGAAGAGTTTAACAGTAGGTTTTATTTTTCAAGTTATCGGATGAATTTTCCCGTTAGGGAAAAGAAAACCCCTGTTTTCAAACAGGTATTAACGCAAAAGGATTTATCCTTTTACCTTTCAACCTGCGGAACTTGTTCCGTAGTATTTGAGTAATCCACCTTATTCACAGGCAAAAGGAAAGGATACAGCACATCTATCAGAAATTCATTTTATTAAACATTTACTTGATTGTCTTAGTGATAATGCTCGATGTATAGCTATTGTACCACAATCAACAATGGTTGGAAAGAATAAAGAGGACAAAAAGATTAAGCAAGAAATACTTAAAAAACATACATTAGAAGGAGTTATCACACTTAATAAGAATACTTTTTATGGTATAGGAACAAATGCTTGCATAGTTGTATTTACAGCACACAAATCTCATGCAAAAAATAAATATTGCAAATTTATAAATTTTGAAAATGATGGATATATAGTTAGTAAACATATTGGACTTTCCAAGACAGAGCGAGCTAAAGAGAAAAAAATTCAGTTATTAAATTGTTGGCTACATGATGCACCTGCTGAAAGTCGATTTATGGTAAAAACTACTATAAAATCAGATGATGAGTGGTTACATTCTTTTTATTATTTTAATGATGAGGTGCCTAAAGATGAGGATTTTGAGAGTACTATCAATAATTATCTTACATTTGAATTCAATATGATAATGCAAGGTAGAGGTTATTTATTTGATGACGAAGAATAAACCATGGAATTAAACTTAAGAAACAAAAAGTGGAAAGAGTTTTTGATAGAGGATTTATTTATTGTTTCTATTGGAAAAAATGTAGATGGTAATAAAATTGATAAATTAGGTGGTAATATAGCATATGTTACAAGAAAAGAAAATAATAATGGATTGGATGGGTTTATAGATTTCAATGAAAATTTTATAAATTCATTCTATCCTGTTATAACAATAGGCAATGAAACCGCAGAACCATTTGTACAAAACTATCTATTTTATACAGGAACAAAAGTAAATATTTTGACTCCTAAAATAATCCTATCAAGAGAGGTGTTAAATTTTATATGTGTAAGTCTCAGATGCCATAAAAGCAAATACTCATATTCATATACTATCAATTCAGCTAGACTAAGACGACAAAAAATACTCCTGCCTGTCACGATAAAAAATGAACCTGACTATGATTTTATGGAGCAATATATCTGTCAAAAAAAAGTAAAAAAGTCAAACCTATATAAAGAATACATAACAAAACGCATAATTAAGTTTGGAAAAGTCAAAGAAGTTGAGCCTCTATCGGTAAAAAAATGGAAAGAGTTTTATTTACATGATCTTTTTAACTTTGAGAAAGGAGATCAAAATAATATGGCAATTCTCATAAATGGTGATATCCCATTAGTATCTGCAAAAAAAGGAGACAATGGATATAAAAGTTTTGTTACAAATAATAATAAACAAATATTCCCTAAAAATTGCCTTACTCTAAACAATGATGGTGATGGAGGAGCGGGAATCTCATTTTATCAACCATACAAATTTACTTTAGATAGTCATGTTACTGCTCTTTTTCATAAATCAAACCTAAATAATCACATTTTACTTTTCATTTCAAGATGTATTACATCACAGAGAGATAAATTTGGTCATGGATATTCTTTAACTAACAACAGGCTGCAGGCTTTTAAAATGATGCTACCTATCAATATAAAAGGCGAACCTGATTACGAATATATGGAACAATATATGAAAGCTCTTGAATATAGCAAGTTAAGAACATATTTAGATTGGAAAAATAATCATATGTAGATTAATAATTCCTGTCTGAGTAAAACAAAAAGCCTATAAATCAAGACTTCAAAAATCTTATCATTTATAGGCTTTTAGATTGAGATAAACTGTATATATTTGCATTCATATAAATGTAGTAATAACCAAGCCATTATGTAGAAACACATGCAGGATATGGCAAAAACCACAAATATCTACATCTGATATACAGTCTATTACTCTTTAAAAGGACTATCCAATATTAGGTTCAGCCTCTTTGTTATTTAGTCATCAACCTGAATAATTAGAGATAACGGTGGAAGAAAAGAATCTACAATTAACTTCTAATTATCTTTTGTATTCCCGCTTGATTGATTATTTGCGCTTGATCGATTGTTTTTCCAAACTTTCCTAACTGTATAGATGGTTTTGTTTTTCCATGAAAATCACTGCCGCATGTATAGAAAAGCTGATTGTTTTCTGCATAGGTCAGATAGAAGTTAGTTTCATCTTCTGAATGATAATTACTGTATACTTCAATACCTTGTACGCCCTCCACTATGATCGAATCTAATAATAGTTTGTTACACCCTATGTTTTTTGCCGGATGTGCAAATACAGGCGTGCCACCTGTAGTACATATTAGTTCTACTGCTTCGGATAGTGATATGAACGAGACTGGCGCATAAGCAGGTTTGCCTTGCGAGCAATATGCCCAGTAAAAGTCAACGTATGGATTTTTAGAGGTGTAGAAAGAATTTAATAAAGGATTTCTCTTGTCTGAAGGTTTTAGAGTATCTATCCTGAGTGCACTTTCCGCTATCATTTCACCAGTAATGATTCCATGAAATGCCATCTTTTTTAATTCTTCATCATCGTATTCAATACCTATTTGTTTTATTTTCTCCAATCGTATTTTTGATGCTTGTTGTTCCTCAGTTATTATTGATTCTTCTAATTTAAAGAATCTGTTGTCAGAATCGTCGATATTATAGCCCAGAATATGCAGATTATATCCTTCGTGTGTACAATCTATTTCGATACCGGGTATTATTTTGAGATTGCTTTCTTTTGCAAACTGTCGGGCTTCTTTTATACCTTTCACGCTGTTGTGATCAGTTAGCGAAATTGTTTCTAATCCGGCTTGTTTGCACAACTCTATCAGCTCTTCTGGTGTGTATTCGCCATCGCTACTGTAGGATGAGTGCATATGTAAATCAATGGAACTCATTTGTTTTTTGTTTATTTAAGTGTATAACCAAATCAAATATAATGTCTAATATACGGTTTTAAAATTTAAGCTCCAATCAAAGTATTCTCTTTCCTTCTAATTTGTTTTATTCCTGCATATGGAGCTAAACATCTTCAAGTATGAAAGAACATTATTTGGGCTATTTCGAATATTTGTTTATCCTGTTTATATTAAGTACTTTAATTGATGTGTGTAAACAGGTTAAGGCATGAGCTTAATTATAAAATAATCGGATAAATAACTTATCCGATTATTTTATTACTATATTTGCTCGTATAACCCTAGATGCAGAAAGGTTCTATGAAATATATTATTACACTATTACTATTTGTTTTTTCATTCGTTCAAGTCTCAATTGCTCAGACAAATGCCGAAATGGCGAAGGAGAAAGGGTCTGAAGCTGTGAGGCTTATGGACGACGGACATATAGACCGTAGTATAGAATTGCTGGAGGAAGCACAGAAACTGGACTCAAAGAGTATGATATATCCTTATGAGATTGCTTATGCTTATTATCTGAAAAAGGAGTATAAGGATGCTGCCGCTATTTTGAAAAAGCTGGAAAAACATTCTGAGGTGAATGATTTGGTTTACCAATTGCTAGGCAATAGTTACGATCTTATGGGTAATCGCAAGGAGGCTATTAAAATATACGAAAAAGGAATTAAAAAATTTCCTAAGTCGGGCAAATTGTATCTGGAAATGGGAATTGTACAGTTGCACGAAGATAAGTATGACAAGGCTATCGATAGCTTCGAAGATGGTATCAGTGCAGATCCTGCTTTTCCGTCGAACTATTATTGGGCATCGAAATTGTTTTGTAGCTCAGATGAGGAAGTATGGGGTATGATATATGGAGAACTGTTTATGAATCTGGAGAGAAATAGTAAGCGGACGGTTGAAATAAGTAAAATACTTTTCGATACATATAAGAATGAAATAAAGGTTGTAGGCGATACAGCCGTTACTGTTAGTTTTAGCAAAAATAATATAGTGAACATCCCTGACAATCTGGAGAATTTCAGAATGCCTTTTGGTATCGGCATCTATGAACCTATGCTTTTGCTTTCGGCGGCAGGTGTTAAGGAGATAACAATACAGAGCTTGAGTGATATACGTTCGAGGTTTGTAGATCTTTATTACCAGAAGGGGTATAACAGGCGCTACCCGAATGTATTGTACGAATACCAGAATAAGGTGAAAGACTCAGGCCATATGGAAGCATATAACTACTGGATACTCATGCAGGGCGATAAGTATGAGTGTATGAACTGGCAGATGGCAAATCAGGATAAATGGAATGCCTTTATAGAGTGGTTTTCCAAGAATCCGATAGAGATAAATGAACGCAATAAGTTTGACAGATAATTATCATAACAATTGAAATTTCAGACCGAACGATAGGCGTAGATAATCTGTCGGTTTGAGGCTGCTGTTTGTAAATGCGCTCACCATGTATAGGTCATTGGTACTGATTTCGTAGAATGCCGTGACATTTTTTGTAAAGAACCGCTTTTGGGGTGGTATGTGAAATGTTACCCTCTGTCCCAGATAAATATTGAACCGCATTTTTGTAGAAAAGGAATAATATCCGTTCGGGTACTTGTCGGGCTCGTGAACCCAGAAGTCACCGTCGAATATTGTATTCACATATAGTCCGCAAGCCAGAGGATCTATGGAGAATTTACTACTCAGCATCTTTTTCCAAGGGATGAAATTCTGTTTCAGTGTGAATGTTATTTTGGATCTCTTTGTTGTGTATTTAGGCAGATAGCCCAGAAATACGTCTGTTTCCCATTGGTTATTTTTGCCATAGTCCCAACCTATGCCTACCGACAATAATCCCATACCGCCTGCATACTGAATCTTCTGGTGAGTGGGGATAAGTTTATCCCATTGCGATTGGTATTTCTCTATTCTTCTTTCGTAACCATTTTGAGCAGTAGCTGTTTCCGAAAGCAGGGTAAGAATAAATCCGGAAATAATTATATATTTAAAACTCCACAACTTCATAGTCATATGTATCATCTTCATTAATAGTAAAAACAAGGTATTTCATTTTGGCTATGTTCGGACAGCCATAGTATATCACGTCATCGTCGAAAAGGTCTTCTACTTGTAGCTGATGGTCGTGCCCGTTGATGCAAAATTGCAGGTCTCGAAACTGTTTGATATAATGTTGAAATACAGGTGCTATATTGTTGTTGAACTGCTCGTTGTATGGGCGTACGTGCATTGCCATCACCGTTTTTTGATATTCTTCGCGTTCGTCTTTCAACTCATTTAGTATAAATTCGAAGTCGGGCACTGGGTGCGAGTAGTCAAATTCGAGTGCATTGGTGTTGAGACATACGAATTTGGTGTTTCCTGCAATGAAAGAGAAATTGACTTCGCCGAATATCGTATGGAATACATCCATACCATTTGCCAGACAGTCGTGATTGCCAAGTATGACTACGTAGGGAGCATTGAGCTTGTTCAGCCTGTCGCGCATCCATATAAATTCTTTCGTGAGCCCGAAATCGGAAATGTCTCCAGCATGTAATACAAAGTCGATGTCTTTTCTTTTATTTAATGCTTTCACTACGTCTTCTGTTTCGTCATACCAGCGCTGTGTGTCGCTGATGACGGCAAAGCGGATAGAGGTCTTGCCTTGGCAGGCTTTCTCTATGCGTGCAATATTCTTAATATTAATGTCTTTTTCGCCCGACACACGGCCATCGTAAGGATGGTACTCTATCATGTCGCAGGCCTGAAGTATAAATGATAGAGCGATCAGGATAGGAATGAATTTTCTCATATTGATATATTTTGCGGCTGCAAGTTTAAGGTTTGCTTCTGTCTTTATTGTGCGATGGATAGACAATATGGGATGCAAACCTTATTTTTAATCTTTATTTTGCAAAAGTATACAATATTTAACTTCTCTGTCGAAGCTGAGCTGTAGATTATTCTATAATCTATCCTGAAACAGAAGTCGTCTCGACTTCATTAATTATTGTTGTTTGAAAATGTCATCGAGTATTGTTAGTTGTTCTTCTCCTATACTGCTCCATTTGGCAATGATTTTTCTATCTTTATCTATCAATACATAAAAAGGGATATAGTCTCCGATATTATACAATTCGGATATATCTTCTGCGAAAAGTCGCTCGTCTTTATTTTCTTCCATGCTTAGCACTTGAGTCCATACATCGAGTTTATGCTTGTCTATTGCCTTGAGCCAGCTATCCTTTTCGTTGTCTAAAGAGACGCCGACAATGACTAGCCCTTTATCCTTGTACTTATTGTATATATCTTTCATTTTGGGAATTTCTTTCAGGCAGGGACCACACCAACTTGCCCAGAAGTCTAGCAAGACATAACTCTTATTGCTTAGCTCAGATAGTTTTACAAGGTTTTCGGATGAATTGATTCTTGCGAAGTCTGGAGCCATGCTACCAACAACCGATTGCTTTTTACTCTCTGCCTGTTCTATTTGTTTATTTGCCAGCTGTCCCATCAGACTGTTTTTAAGCTCATCGGGCATGGCGTTGTATATCTGGCGGATAGTATCAATATTAACCGATTCGTTCTTGATAAGTGTATATAATAAATCGGGTGTGATATGGTATAGATTGTGCTTAATGGTGAAAGCGAGCCGTATGCTGTCCATTTTTCTTACACTGGCGTGACGATCCGCCACAGATTGATTTATAACCATTGCCAAACTATCTCTAATAGCTGCATCGATGGTGGTGTTGTATTCATTTATTATTTCAAGAAAACTTATTAAACTCTTATGAGATACTTTTTCCATCGCTGATAATTCTGTTCTCAGCTCATTGTTTTCTTTTTCCACGCTAGTTCCTGTCAGCTTGTATGCATAGGGCTGATCTCCGTCTATCACCAATTTCATTTTTACAGGTTCTATATATATGCGGACAAAGGTTTTTCCGAAGTCAAGATAAGCACCTGTCAATCCGTCAACATTTCCTTCGAAAGAGAATTTTCCATTAACAACGTTTGCCGTATCTGTTATTTTATACCAGTTGTTGTTTTTTAAGGATAAGTAGGAAAGTTGTACAATAGTAGAATCTTCTATGCTTTGTCCTTCAAAAGAGCCTTCCAGCAAAAATGAGGTTGACGGAGTTTTGCTGCAAGAAGCTAAGCACATTAGCATAAATATGCAGATAATAGATTTATATTTCATGAGGGCACGTTTTTGGTTAAATAACTATAGAGGTAAGAATCTAATTTGTCTCTGATAATTATAAAGTCTTTGAACGAATCTTACATGAAATAAAACAAAAACAATGCGTTTTTATTGCGTAAAGTGCTAATTAAAAATAGACTACTCTCATTAAAGGATGAAGGTGTCTTAATATTCGGATATGTGATGAACTATATGGAAGGAATATTATTCATACATTTGTATAAAAAGTATTAGACTATGAAACTGAAAGAAGAATCGAAGAATAAATCAATAATGACGACCAGCTATGTACTGACTAACGGTTCGCCTGTTACATTTGTATTGTATGACGAGGATGGCGATTGGCAACTGTTTGGTGAAGACGAAATGGACGAAGATGAAGATGCTTATCTGGTTTCTGTAGAGGAAGTATTGGAGATGGAACCCGCTTTACGCAAATTGCCCGATATGCAGCCAGGTCAGGCGGTGGTACGCGACAAGGACAGCACACGCTGGTATTTTGTGGAAGATGAAGAGTAATCGTTTGCGACACAGATAGGTATCTAGTGCCTTATCTGTCTAAATAAATGGAATCGACGGCGAGCGAAGAATTGAATGTAAACAGCAATTGTGGTATGGTTGTGAATGTTCTTTTTTCATTCGATTTGTCGATACTATAATAAATATACAAAACATTAGCTTTCACATAAGATTTGTTTATTATAATCTTTGTGTCGTATTCTGTAGCAGGCATCACGATTGCTCCTATATGATTGTTTATAAAATCTATCTTAGTAGGACTATTGGCCATTGTTTTTGCAGGATGGAAGTTTTTGTCAAATTCGCTTTGATTTTTAATGAGAAGTCCATCTACCTGTAATGGTTTCACCGTGGTGAAATATCCATCTAGAGGTGTTAACTGCACGTTTGTTTCTGTTTCGATACCACTTACTGTATCACTGTTTGCTGCTTTTTCTTGAGCTGTCTTTGCCTTATCTGACGAACAGCTTATTATTACAACGGATAGAATCACCATTGCGATGGGAAATATTGTTTTCATCGTGTTTCCATTTATGATTTACATAAAGATATAACAATCTGAATTTATATTAAGTTTATCAATAGAGGTTGTTTGTGTTGTTATGGCTGAAAGGTCTAAACGCCTACTCTATCTAAAATAATATACATCAAACATATCATTCTGTTTTTTTATTGTACTTTTGCCCTTCCGAAACGATTTCTAGACAAGTCGTTTATATTTATTACTTACTAAAAAACAGATTCTATGAGTAACGAGAAAGGACTGGACTTTAAATCCACGACTTCGGACGAAGAAAAGAAACTGTTCATCGAAACCTATGGTTGCCAAATGAATGTGGCAGACAGCGAGGTGGTTGCATCCGTTATGCAGATGGACGGTTACACAATGACGGATAAGCTGGAAGATGCTGATGCCGTATTTGTTAACACTTGTTCGGTACGCGACAATGCTGAACAGCGCGTAATACAGCGACTCGACTATTTCAATGCCATCAGAAAGAAGAGAAAGCCCGGAATGATCATCGGTGTTCTCGGATGTATGGCTGAACGAGTAAAAGAGGAACTGCTCGAAAAACACCATGCCGACGTAGTTGTCGGGCCCGATGCCTATCTAGATCTACCTAACTTGGTGGGAGCTGCTGAAAGTGGCGAGAAGGCAATCAACGTACAATTGTCTAAAACAGAGACTTACAAAGATGTAATTCCTCTCAAAATAGGAGGGAACCACATCTCTGGATTCGTTTCCATCATGCGTGGATGCGACAAGTTTTGTACATATTGTATCGTACCTTTTACCCGTGGACGCGAACGCAGCCGCGAGCCTCAGAGTATACTCAATGAGGTAGCCGATTTGCGCGACAAGGGATTTAAGGAAGTGACATTATTGGGTCAGAACGTAAACTCGTACCGTTTCGAGGATGAGGATGGAACGGTTGTCGATTTCTCCAGGCTGTTAGAAATAGTTGCACTCGAAGCTCCTAAGATGCGTGTACGTTTCACCACATCGCATCCTAAGGATATGACTGATGAAACATTGGAGGTGATAGCCAAGTATGATAATCTATGTAAGTTTATACACTTGCCGGTACAGTCGGGAAGTTCGCGCATGCTGAAATTGATGAATCGTAAGTATGATCGCGAGTGGTATCTTGACCGTATAGCTGCCATCAAAAGAATTATACCCGGTTGTGGCTTATCTACCGACATTATGTGCGGTTATCATTCCGAGACGGAAGAAGATCAACAAGAGACGTTATCGCTGATGCAGGAAGTCTGTTTCGACTCTGCATTCATGTTCAAATATTCGGAGCGTCCGGGTACTTATGCTGCTAAGAAGCTGGAAGATGATATCACCGAAGAGGTGAAAGTGCAACGCTTGCAGGATATCATCGAATTGCAAAATCAGTGTTCGCTGGAAAGTAATAAAAGAGATGTAGGGAAAGTATTTGAAGTCCTTGTAGAGGGATTTTCGAAACGTTCGCGTGAACAGCTTTTCGGGCGTACATCACAAAATAAGGTAGTGATATTCGACAAACAGAATTATCGTGTTGGTGATTTTGTGACGGTTAAAATTACAGGAAACACGTCTGCCACTTTGTTTGGCGAGCCTGTGTAATCTGGTGAATGAAAGTTATTTTTGTTAAATAATCCTTCTTTTTTCTCAAAAAGTGACTATATTAGATGTCTCTTTGGAAACAGAAAGGAATATTAAGTGTTATAATACGAAAGGTCAAAAATTTTATTTAAACTAAGAATTATGAATAAGACAGGTTCTAATTTGTTATTTTTAGCCATTGGTGCCGCTTTGGGAGCTGCAGTTGGCTATGTTGCTGCTTCTGATAAAAAAGAAGAATGGTTGAAGGATATCAACAGCCTTGTGGACAAGGTGAAAGGTAATGTAAGAGCTGCAACTCATAAAGGAAAAAGAATTGAAGATCTGAACGATGCTGAATAACTCGGAAAGAGACGAAAGCTTAAATACTTTACTTGATCAGATCAAGAAAGAACTATTATGCTATATCAACAGAAGGATGCGGTTAATAAAACTGGATGCTTTTGAGAAAGGTGGTATTATCACTTCTGCTCTGGGATATGGCTTAATAGTTTTGTTGATTGTAGGTATTCTTCTATTTTTCTCCCTTATAGGCTTAGCCTTTTTTATAGGAGAGCTATTGAACAATACTTCCGCAGGTTTTGGTATTCTGGCTTTGTTTTCCCTGTTAGTACTTATCATCGTATTGCTTAATGGAAAAAGGATCAAGCGGGCTGTATTATACAGAACCATAGCGTTCTTCCGTAAATTGGATGTCAATGATGAAGAATAAGACGAACCCACTGGAAGAGCTTCGCCGCGAAAAAGAGATTGTCAGGCGTGAAGTAGCCGAGAGCGAAGCAAGGCTTGGCGATCGTTGGTCTCACTTATCTGACAATGCCGTACCTCTTCTTCTTAATGCTGCTGTACATGGTATAGCTGGCATGTTTGGTTTCGGGCATCGTTCTGAGCGGAAGGATGCAAGGCAGATAGAAGGAGCAGAAGGGTCTGGTGGTATATTTCAAACCGTTTTTAATAGTTTGGTGACATATTATCCCCTTATATGGGAAGTGGCTCAGCCGATGATAATCCGTTTTGTAATCAACAGAATCAAGTCTCTGTTTACACGCAAAAAGAAAAGAAAAAGAAAAGACGATGATGATTAACCCTACAAAAGGGTATTAGATACAAAGGCAGGCAGATGAAAGAATCATTTGCCTGTTTTGTTTTTTTAAGGAGTGTTAATTTAAATTCTAATTGTTAAATTGAATTCTTTTGATACATTTGGCGATGTGTAACCCAATAACAATCAAATAATCATGAAAAAATCTATTCTTGTTCTTTCATTATTGCTTTTATCTATCCTAACGAGATGTCAGCAGCCATATGTGAATACATCATTAAATTTGGATATGGAAAAAATAATTCCAGGGAAGGAGCTTCCTGATGGATGGATGGTTTGGGGTAAAGGCTATAATGTGGTAAAAGATGCTGAAGTGCTACACAAGGGACAGTATTCTATAGCTATCTCTCCATCCGATAGTTCAGATATGGCTTTCGGCTGTGCTGCTTATTCTATTCCAGCCCAATATAAGGGAGAGGAGATAGAGCTGAAAGCATATATAAAAATGGAAGATGTGAGAGACGGAAGGATTGGTTTACTATTGCGCATTGATGGAACGTCAGGAAGTTTGGCTTTCGATAATATGCAGAGCAAAGATATAAAAGGAACAGCCGATTGGACACAATATTCAGTAAAGGTACAATACCCGAAAGGGGCAAAGACAATATATGTGGGTGCCATGTTAGTCGGCAATGGTAAGATATGGGCAGATGATTTCGAAATACTTATCGATGGAAAAGATATACGGTATATTGAACCTGTCGCGCCTGAGCAACATAAAGCGGATAAAGATAATGATTTCAGTAATGGCTCTACAACAAACGAAATTGATCTGACACCCGAAATGACGGGTTATTTGAAGAATTTGGGATTGATATGGGGATTCGTTAAATATTATCATCCGTCCATAGCGAAAGGAGAGTATAATTGGGATAATGAATTGTTTCGTCATTTGCCTACCATATTAGCTGCAAGTAACAACAAAGAGCGCGACAAGCTTGTCTATGAATGGATAGAATCGTTAGGCGAATTTGAAGTGTCTGAGGCAAATACAGTTCCATCAGAGGATGTGAAACTCGCACCAGACTTAGCTTGGATCGATAATAGTGGGTTTGATAGCGAATTGGTTTCTTTACTTAATAAGATTAAATCCGGAAAAAGGGAAGGGGAACACTATTATATAGCCAGCATGCCTCAGGTCGGGAATCCGGTTTTTGCTAATGAAAGACCTTATGGAAATATGAAATACTCTGATGCGGGGCTTCGTCTGCTATCGTTGTATCGCTATTGGAATATGATACAATACTTCTTCCCTTATAAGCATCTGATAGAGGAAGATTGGAAGGATGTGTTGGCAGAATTTGTTCCCCGATTTGTGAATGCTTCCGATGAACTGGAATATAAATTGGCAACTCTTGAACTCATCGGTCGCGTACACGATACACATGCTAATATTTGGGGAGGCGACTATGTTCTAAATAAGTTTAAAGGAGTGAATAGTGCTCCTTATAAAGTGGCATTTGTTGAAGATAAAGCTATTGTTACAAACTTTCTGAACGACGAAAAAGCGAAAGAATCCGCTTTGCAGATAGGAGATGTTATCACTCATATAAATGGAAAAGATGTAAACCAGATAATAAAGGAACAACAAAAGTACAGTCCTGCATCGAATTATCCGACACAGTTGAGAGATATAGCAAGAGATCTTCTTAAAACAAATGATTCTATAATACAGGTGAAATATTTGAGAGATAATAAAGCTGCGATTAGTTCGATAAGAACCTATGCTCCTCATATCGTTAATGTGTACAAGAACTTTGCTCCTGACTCTTGTTTCAGAATGATTAATAAAGATGTTGCATACATCTATCCGGGTAAAATGAAGAATGATTATTTGCAAAATATAATGACTGCAGCTGCTGAAACAAAAGGTATAGTTATCGATTTTCGTTGCTATCCATCCGATTTTCTTCCATTCACTCTTGGTGCACGACTTGTGGAAAAAAATGCGGAATTTGTGAAATTTACCAGAGCACAAATCAATTATCCTGGTTGCTTTGTTATGAGTGAACCATTGAAAATCCCTGCCGATCCGGCAAACCACTATAAAGGAAAAATTGTGGTAATCGTAAACGAAGAAACACAAAGCAGTGCCGAATATCAGACGATGGCATTTCAGGCAGGACCTCGAACGACTGTGATTGGTTCTACTACGGCAGCCGCTGACGGCAATGTCTCTCGAATAATATTACCGGGAAATATATTTACTATGATTAGTGGAATAGGTGTCTATTATCCTGATGGCAGAGAGACACAACGCATTGGTATTGTTCCCGATATTGAGATAAAGCCTACTTTGAAGGGAATAAAGGAAGGGAAAGATGAATTACTTGATAAGGCGATTGAGATAATTAATAAGGACTGATAAAAATATATTAGATTGTGTAATTATAAGCGATATCCTTTGATCTAGGCAGAGGGTATCGCTTTTTGTATTTTTACGAGAGAGCAATGTCGTAGTTCATTGGGTTTTTAATACATTTGTTCTCTTAATGGAGATATATAGAAGACGCCCCATGCTTTTTTACAAAACAAAGGAAATACAGGATAGGATGAACGAGTACGGGAAGCAGAAAAAGCCTTTTCTGTTTGCCCTGAATTTCGAATTGACCGAAGGGTTCTTCATAGACAATCCGTTGACACAGTCGGAGGTGTTATTCGACGTTAAAGGGAAAGGAAATATAGGTACAGCGAGAAGAATACAACAGCCCTACTTGTTCGATTATAGCCCCCTTGCGTATGAAGAATATAAGCAAAAATTCGATATCGTGCATCACGGATTGCTCAGAGGCGATTCTTATCTGACCAATCTGACTGTAAAGACGCCCGTATCATTCAATCTGTCGTTTGATGAAATTGTAAAGTATAGCAATGCCCGATATAAGCTCTTATTGCCCGATAAGTTTGTCTGCTTCTCTCCCGAACGTTTTGTGAAGATAGAAGGGAATACTATTTCGACCAATCCGATGAAAGGCACGATAGATGCTTCTTTACCTAATGCAGAGCAGATTATTTTGAATGACTTTAAGGAGACAGCCGAACATAATACGATTGTAGACCTATTGCGCAACGACCTTAGTATAGTCGCCGATAATGTTCGGGTTAGCCGATTCAGATACGTAGACCGCATCAGTACTAACAAGAAAGATATATTACAAGTCAGTTCCGAGATTATTGGCACATTGAAGGATAATCTGTCTGACAATCTGGGCGATATCATTTTCGGTATGTTGCCTGCAGGTTCTATTTCAGGTGCACCGAAAGATGCCACTATTCGCATTATAGAGGAAGCCGAAGGTGATGTAAGAGGTTACTATACAGGAGTATTTGGGTATTATGATGGCGTTGAGCTAGATACAGCAGTGCTGATACGCTTCATAGAAAAAGACGGAGATAATTACTTCTTCCGTAGTGGGGGCGGTATTACCGCTTATAGTGATTGTATATCAGAGTATCAGGAAGTTATTAGTAAGATTTATTTGCCTATATCATGAATGAGCCATATTTCTTAGAAACGATAAAAGTAGTAGACGGAAAATTTCTTAATCTGCCTTATCATATGGAGCGGATGAATGCCACAATGATTGCATTCTTCAACACTACCATGTTTGTTGAACTATGGATAGGAGATATACCCGAAGAATTGCGCACAGGTGTTGTCAAATGTCGCATCTTGTATTCGTACCGTAGTGTGAAAGTGGAATATGAGAGATATCAAATTAGAAAGATTCGTAGTTTGAAACTTGTAAACGTTCATGATCTCGACTACTCTTTCAAATATGCAGACCGCACTAGCCTCAATATCCTATTGCAGCAAAAAGGTGATTGCGATGATATTCTCATTGTCAAGGATGGCTATATAACAGATACTTCATACAGCAATGTTGTATTCGAAGATGCCTATGGGCTATATACGCCTTCGACCTGCTTGCTAGCCGGAACAAAGCGCAAACAGCTGTTAGAACAAGGCGTAATTAAGCAGGCTGAAATCATGGTAGGAGATATCCGAAAATACAACAAACTTCACATTATCAATGCAATGATAGATTTGCAAGATAATGTGAAGCTCGATATTGTTGATTTATTATAATTCTTTTACTTACTCTTTACCATTGTCTGAATACGCATAGCCGTAGAATCGTTGCTAATCGCTGTAACTTCTCCCGTACAGTTCGTGAAATAGACGTAATTTCCCATGTCATAGAAACGGTAAACTTTGCATCCGTCATGCTCGAATAAATAGTCTACTTTATACGTGTTGTTATTCTGAGGTACTTGTTTGGCTACAGGCCGTCCTGTGTAACAGGATGACAAGGCGAACAACATACAAATTGCAGATAAAAATGATAATCTTTTCATAGCTATATTTTTTATGAAGTTTAATCTTTCTTCAGTTCACTCCGCTTACCCGCAAAGATATCGTATTTTCTAAATTCGCAAGCCAAAGAGCCGTTAACTAATTGTTTCTTTTTCGAAGGCTTCAATCCTATCTTATCGAAGCATTCTTTTTTATAGCTGAGTATCCATGCGCTATATCCCATGAATATATGTTTCAGGCGTTCACCTATCATTTCGTATAATCCGAATAGATCTTCTGGCTTGATACGCTCTCCGTACGGAGGGTTAGTTACCAGTACTCCTTTTTCGGCAGGAGCTTCCGTGTATTTCTCGAAAGGCATAACTTTCAAATCTATAACCTTTTCCAGCCCTGCACTTTTTATGTTTTTTGCTGCAATATCGATAGCTTCCGGCGATATGTCCGAGCCGTATATTTTATGCTTAAACTCGCGTTCTCCGCTATCATCGTTATATATTGTCTCGAACAATTCTGCGTTGAAATTCTTCCACTTCTCGAAAGCAAAATTTTGTCTGTATATGCCCGGAGGCACATTCATGGCTATCATAGCCGCTTCTATCAGCAACGTTCCCGAACCACACATCGGGTCTACAAAATCCGATTCGCCACGCCAGCCCGTTTGCATAATCATTCCCGCCGCCAGAACCTCGTTTAGTGGAGCTTCCGTTTGTGCTACGCGATAACCTCTTTTGTGCAGCGATTCGCCCGAACTGTCGAACGACAACGTACATTTATCATGAGCCACGTGGAAGTTGATGAGCAAGTCGGGGTTCTTTGTATCTACCGATGGACGCTTGCCTGTCTTGGTCATAAAATAGTCTGCAATCGCATCTTTTACACGGTAAGCCACAAACTTAGAATGTGTGAAATAGTCGGAAAAAGTAATAGCATCTATGGCAAAAGTACTGTCCTCAGTCAGGTGTTCATACCAGTTCATAGCCTTTACCTTCTTGTATATCTCGTCCGTATTTTTTGCCCTGAACTCAAAAACAGGACGCAAGATACGTAATGCCGTGCGGCAATGTATATTGGCTTTGTACATCAGCGCAAGGTCGCCATCGAACGATACCATTCGCGTGCCTATTTCGAGGTTGTTTGCTCCTAACGAAATCAGTTCTTCTGCCAAAACTTCTTCGAGTCCCGCCATCGTTTTGGCTATCATTGTAAATTCTCGTCTGATCATTCTTTATCTATAATTTCAGTTTCTTCGATTTCCCTTTCGACTCGTTATGGAAACCATCTACCGCAGTCACCACATACTTATATTCCTTATTGCCACCCTCGTAAGGCAGTACAACACTTTTATCTCGTGTAATGGCTACAATGAATTTTGCATCATCAATATTCTCTTTCTCACCTTTCGGAAAACGATAAACCACATAATATTGAGCCGATTCGGGATTATATTTGTCCGAATTGCTATCCCATATCAGCGTATGCGTTGTCTCCGTATATGACTCCTTCAGGCTCTTTACCTTCTTCGGACTTTTGTTGTGCATATGCGTATATGCAGGAATAAGAGCCGGATACTTATGGTAATTATTTCTCAAAGCATCAGCTACACCCTTGTAATTGTCGAGCAACTCATATGCAGGCCAGAAGCAGTTACCATGTACAGTCGTGAAACTACGCGAGAGTATCATCTTCTCTTTCAATTGGCTGGCTCCCGATGGTTGCTGAGCATCCATTGTGCGTTTCACATCCTGACCGATATAGAGATGTCCGTCATAATTGTTTACAGCCCACCAGTTTATCAATGTTTTATAATCAGCCAGATTATGTCCTATCTCCCAATATATCTGAGGCATATTGTAATCTATCCAACCGTTTTTCACCCACAACTTCACATCCGCATACAGGTCGTCGTAGTTTTGCAATCCGTTGGTGTTGCTGCCCGAACCGTCAGGTGTACTTTTCTTGTTGCGATAGATACCAAACGGACTGATACCGAACCGTACCCATGGCTTAGATGTCATTAACGTGTTCTTTACTTCCTTTATCAGCATATTCACATTGTTTCGCCGCCAGTCTCCTAACTGATTTTTAGAAAAGCCTTGTTTCGCTGCATATGTATTGAAACTGTTATCATCAGGGAAAGCCTCTCCCGCAATAGGATAAGGATAAAAATAGTCGTCCATATGGATAGCATCCACATCATAACGCATAACAATATCTTTCACGATGTCGCAGATAAACTTCCTATTGGCAGGAATACCCGGATCGAAGTAGACCTTGCCGCCGAATGTTACAAAACGTTCAGGTTCTCTTCTGTAGATATGATTTTTTGAAAACACATCGTTCGTACTAGCCGATACACGATACGGATTGAGCCACGCATGCAGCTCCATATTTCTTTTATGGCACTCCGCTACCAGAAAAGCCAGAGGGTCGAAGCCTCCCTCAGGAGCTACGCCCTGCACGCCTGTAAGGAATGCACTCCACGGCTCAAGCTCCGATTTGTAGAATGCATCGGCATAAGGACGCGCCTGAAATATAACGGCGTTTATACCGTCGGCTTGCAGCTGATCGAGCGTATTGACAAAATACGTTTTCAATTGCTGCACAGTCATTGTCCTGTAACGGGTTTGCCATGCCGTACTCAACCATGCCCCACGAAACTCCCTTTTCGGGTGTGTAATATCAACGAATTTTACACGCTGTTTCTGTGAACCGCATGATGATAATATTATCAGAATGATAGCAAATACAGAAAAATGAGCTATTATTTTATTTCTATTCATAGAGTTTGTTTAAAATGAGGATTCTATTATTTGTAATGTAAATAAACTTTCACAGGATAATGGTCTGACGGCAAACGTGTTTCAGCTTCGGTAGAAAACACTTCTTTCGGGAAGTCTCCTACGTGTAGCTCCCTGCTGTCTTCTGTCGGAACACGATATGTGTCAGTTAATACGCCATAACGGTCAACCACGAATCTGTCTGTAACGAATATATGGTCTATACGGCTATTAGTCATTAAGTTTGGTTTGAAGGCATTGAATGTTCCATTAAGAGCATAACGAACTTTCGCTTTCTCATACGAATCGAAGAGAATGTTTGAATTTGCCAACAGCTTATAACTTTCGTGTGTCTGATCCACATTGAAGTCGCCTGTCAATATCACGGCATCTTTGCCGCACATTTCCTTTATCTTTTTCAATACCAACTCTGCACTGTGTCTGCGGGCTTCTACGCCTACATGATCCATATGCAGATTGAAAAACCATATCTTTTTCTTCTTTTTTCTGTCTTTGAATTCTGCCCATGTGCAGATGCGTGGCAGGGCTGCGTCCCAACCTTTATTCGGATAGTTTGTTTGCTCCGCCATCCAGAAATGTCCCGATTTCAATAGCTCAAATCTGTCCTTTTTGTAAAAGATAGGAGCGTATTCTCCTGCGGTTTTTCCATCATCGCGACCTACACCAACATATCCGTACTGAGGCATCTCGCGTAGTAAATCTTCCAACTGATTGTGAAGCACTTCCTGCGAGCCCAGAATGTCGAAATCGTTGAACGAAATCAACTTTGTGATAACAGGATAGCGACGTTGCCATCCATTGCCTTTATCCGCATCGCCCCGATTGTCGTAACGGATGTTATAACTGCCTACTACTAAATCCTGTGCATAGATGAAACTAACGCATAGGAATACGAAAACCGATAAGGAAATAATTTTCTTCATAAGGAGGAATATATCAGAAGTAACAATATTTAATATGTAACTACAAAAATAGGAATAATAACCGGAACGTCTTTTACATTAAATGCCTTACTTTTGCATAAGAGCATACAGAAAGAACAAAACAGATAAGATTTTACAGTGAGACGATTTATATTTCTATTACTTACCTTCTTTTTGATAGGTATTTATGCTTCGGCACAAATAAAGATGGGCGTAATAACAGACACGCACTACCTGTCGGAAAAGTTGATGGATGACGGATATGCATTGCACGATTATATTTACACCAGCGGAAAAAACATAAAATATACACCTGCCGTATTGGATAAAGTAATAGCAGATTATCTGCAAAGCGATATAGAGGTGCTACTCGTTTGCGGTGATATGACCAAAGACGGAGAAAGGCAGAGTCATATCGATTTTGTGAATAAGTTGAAACCATTGCAGGACAAAGGCGTGAAAGTATTTGCAATACCCGGAAATCATGATATAAATATGCCGAATGCAGTGGAATATAAAGGAAATAAGACCTTCCCAGTAGATAGTATATCTCCGCAAGATTTTGAGAAAATTTATGCCGGATGCGGATATCACGATGCGTTGAAGCGTGATACAGCCTCATTGAGCTATGTCGCCCGATTGGATCATAAAACTTGGCTGTTGGCTATAGATGCGGCTAAATATAAGGAATATACAACACGGAGCATCACAAGCGGAAGAATCCTTCCTCAGACCGAAGAATGGATTGTAAACGTGCTTGACGAAGCCAATGCGAAGGGTATTCAAGTGGTAGGTATGATGCACTGGGGACTTACCGAACATATCATGTATCAGTCTACTTTTTTCGCCGAATATCTGGTGGACGATTGGCAACGGCTAGCTGCTCTGTTCGCCGATAAGGGGATGAAAGCTATCTTTACGGGACATTTCCATTCCAACGATATTTCACTCTTCACATCGCCCGAAGGGAATAAGATTTATGACATAGAAACAGGTACATTGGCAGCATATCCTTTTGCATACCGTTTCGTAAACCTATATTCCGACAAGATGGATGTTAAAACAAAAAATATAACGTCCGTACCTGATAACGCCAATCTGGCGGAAGAAGACCGTTTGCGGATGAAAGCTCTATCGGAAACGCTGGCTATGCAGAAATTGAAAAAAATGGGCTTGGATATTCCCGAAAAAACAATGACCCAATTTTCGAATGTACTAAGCCAGATATTCTTGCTTCATGCCTATGGCGATGAAGAGGCTGACGATAAGCTGATATACTCGATGAAGAAATTGTCGGAAACAATGGATACATCTTTCGAAATGGAAGAGGTTGAACTTGATTTTCCGCCTGCTGATAATAATGTAGAAATAATATTCTGACAATGTTGCAATTATGCCTTAACCCTGAACTAATAGAAGCTGGATGCGATGAGGCCGGACGTGGATGTCTGGCAGGGCCTGTATTTGCAGCTGCGGTGATTCTGCCCAAAGATTTCGTTTGCGAAAAGCTGAACGATTCGAAGCAGCTGAGCGAGAAAGAACGCTACAAGCTACGTCCTATTATCGAAGAAAAGGCTTTGGCTTGGGCGGTGGGTATAGTTGATCACAAAGAAATTGACGAAATAAATATATTGAACGCCTCTTTTTTGGCTATGCAACGCGCTGTAGCATCATTGAAAATAAGGCCGCAGCACTTGCTCATAGATGGCAACCGATTCAAGAAATATGAAGATATTCCGCATACCTGTGTAGTGAAAGGTGATGGTAAGTTGTTGCCTATAGCAGCCGCTTCTGTGTTGGCAAAAACATATAGAGACGATTTTATGATGGGGTTACACGACGAGTATCCGCTCTACGATTGGGACAGCAATAAGGGATATCCTACCAAGAAACATAGAGATGCAATAAAGCAACATGGCATAACACCATATCACCGCCTGAGTTTTAATCTGAAAGATAATCAGTTGACGTTGGATTTTTAATCCTCAAATTTTTTCTCTAGGTCTTCGCTTATCTCATCGAGGAAGTATAATGTACCTTTGCGGGTTTTGTCCTTGTATTCTTTGACGTTATCGTCTTTGGCTATAGCATCGTCGGTTATAAACTCTTCGGCACGTATTACGCGGGGCAGTAATTTGTTCTTATTCGCATTTTCGTACAGATAAGATATTTCTGTTATTTCCAACACACACTTGTCCTGAAATATAAACCCGTTGATACGATAGCGCATCACCATCTTTTCCTGTATACCCTTTGCATTGACAGGTAATAGAAGCTCTACTCTCGATTTAGCAATGAACTCCTGATTTTTCGTATCGTGACGAACACTTGATATAAAAGGGTCTTTCCCATAATTGACAATAGCCCAGTCTTTAAGTATCTTATAGTTGGCCTCTTTGGAAATACCCGCTTTTAATGAGATTTCTTTCAGGAAGGTTACTTTTCCATCCACTACGGGTACGGTTGTAAACTTCTCTCCTTGATGGACTACTTGTGCGTATCCGGCAACAGAAAGAAGACAGCAAATGATATATAAAAGATACTTTTTCATAGTACGAGCAGATTTGTGTATTACAAATATAGGAATATATTTGTTCATTCACCACAGGTGAGGGGCTTAATCGCTTAAGACCCCTTAGCTGTAAGATGATTTTTCAGTGTGTTGGAGTACATTTCCAGCATCCTTTCCCATACGAAATCATAGTCTACATTGTCGAGGTCTATCTTCTTTATTTGCTTGTCTAGATAGGCTTTAAACTCTTCTGATTGCTCCTTCGTGTACTTGTCGGCAAATCGGCCCTCCTTGTTGTACAGGTCGTGCGCAATATAATTACATGGGAATATTTCGTAATTCAAATGTATTTCTTTGTCTATAATTGCAGCTGCAATTTCAGCTTGCAGACGCTTGTCCGGTTCTGTTACCTTATCTAGCTCAGGATTGATGCAATCGCCAAAACGGAATACTACATCTCCTTTTCGTCCTAAGATACCTATTTCCATATTCAACAGGTCGTCACGCTGTGATTTTTTGAAATCAGGGTCGTCCCGTTTTTGCTGAAACTCTTTAGCTTTCAGATAATCGCAAGGGTCGTATTCGTACGATATAGACAATGGTATGAGATTCAGTTCTTTTAGGCTTTCGAGGAACGACTTATCGTCAGGATATAATGCAAGCATCTTTAATAGGCTATCTTGCGTTTTGTCGTCTGAGTTTTTAGCCCTTCCTTCGCGTTGAGCTATCCATACAGATTCTCTCTTTTCATTAAGTGCATAATGGATATATTCCGACATATGTTTCGATGCCACCAACCTTTCCTTTATAGAGAGTCCACGCCTTACAATAAAGCTTTTGTTGAGGCGAACCAGCTTGTCTATCCACGGATGGATAAGCAGATTGTCGCCAATGGCTATTTCTGTGGTTTTGAATCCCTTCTCGTGGCGTAGGATGTTTAGTAACCCTGCGTCCAGAACTATATCTCTGTGATTGGATAAGAACAGGTGTTCTACCGACCTGTCGATAGTTTCCCATCTGTCGAGGCATAAGCTTGTCGAAACTCTCATTCCGAGTGTTTTCACCACAGGATAAATCATCCGTGTCTGAAACTCCTCCTTATCCTTGTAACTAGACATCTCGGCGCTGAAAACATCCCAATCTATTTCGGGCATTATATATTTTACCGCATGCTGAAAGCCGGGATCTACTAATATATCTTGAATGGCTTGTTTCACCTCATGATCGTACAGAGGCGCTATATCGTCAAATTTGCTACTCATGGTATTGTAATTCAAATTCCTGTAAATTCGTTTTCTATAATTTCCGTTAACACATCGGTAATATTCAGTCCTGCAGCGGCTACCTGTTGTGGTATAAAGCTGGTTGCTGTCATGCCCGGTGTAGTATTAACCTCCAGTAAGTGCGGAACATTGTCAGCGATGATAAAATCGACTCTGATAATGCCTTTGGCTCCTGTCAAATCATATATTTTACGAGTTAAACATTGTATTTCTTTTGCTATTTCGTCTGGAATACGGGCGGGGGTGATTTCTTCCACCTGTCCCTCGTATTTCGCATCATAATCGAAAAATTCATTTTTAGTCACTACTTCCGTTAACGGAAAAACTACTTCTTTATTTTTTATTTTATAACAACCACATGTCACCTCCGTTCCGCTGATAAAGCTTTCGATGATAGCATCCGGCGTTTCTTTAAGAGCGATTTCGATAGCCTCTTGCAATTTATCCAAAGATTTTACTTTGGTAGTAGCAAAACTAGAACCTCCCGTGTTTGGTTTTACAAACATAGGAAATCCCAACTCGTCAGCAATGTCATTAATGCTGTATTTCGTATCCTTATTCAAATATACAGAATCCGCGACTTTTATCCCAAAGTTTTTAAGATAATTATTACAAATAAACTTATTCATGGTAAGCGATGAGGCCATCATGCCACAAGTAGAGTAGGGGATTCCGATCATGTCTAGGTATCCCTGCATGCGTCCGTCTTCGCCGGGAGTACCATGTATGGTGATGTATGCAAAGTCGAAGTTTATCTTTTTATTTTCTTGTGGCAGGGCGAAACTAAAGTCATTCTTGTCCACAGATAAAGTTACACCGTCTATGTCCACAGTCCAACCTTCTCTTACTACTTTTACTTTATATACATTATATTTATCCTTATCGAGGAAAGAATAGATGCCTGCCATGCTTTTGGCCGATACTACTATTTCGGAGGAGTAGCCTCCCCATACGATGGCTATATTGCGTTTCATTGCTATGTTATTCTTATGATAGTGAATGCTTATCCGTTTAAATATCCCTGTTAGAGACGTAGCCACGCCATTTGTCTAGTAAGAGGTTTATGTCTTCGGGTAAAGGAGCTTCAAACATCAGTTCTTTGCCTGTACGTGGATGTACGAATCCGAGCGTTTGAGCATGTAGAGCCTGACGAGGGCACAGGCTGAAACAGTTTTGCACAAACTGCTTGTATTTGGCAAAATGAGTCCCCTTTAATGTTTCGTTACCGCCATAACGCTCATCGTTGAATAACGTATGTCCGATATATTTCATATGCACACGTATCTGGTGTGTGCGTCCAGTTTCCAGCTTACATTGTACGAGAGTTACATACCCGAGACGCTCCAATACTTTATAATGCGTGACAGCCGGCTTGCCATGGTCTCCCTCTGGAAAGACAGTCATCAACATACGGTCTTTGAGGCTGCGTCCTATATTCCCTTCTATGCGTCCTTCGTCAGCATCTACACTCCCCCATACCAAAGCTACATACTGACGTTTGGTAGTCTTATTGAAGAACTGCGCAGAAAGGTGTGTCTTTGCATATGCGTTTTTAGCCACAACAATGAGGCCCGATGTATCTTTGTCTATACGATGTACGATGCCCAGACGTGGATCTTTGGCATCATATTCGGGAGTGTCTTTAAGCCTGTACGCAACGGCATTTACCATCGTTCCCTGATAGTTACCAAACCCCGGGTGTACAACCAGCCCTGGTGGCTTATTGATTACCATGAGGTCTTCGTCCTCATAGACAATATCCAAAGGTATGTCTTCGGGAATTATTTCAAGCTCGCGACGGGGACGGTCCATTACGACCGAAATCACGTCCAACGGTTTTATCTTGTAATTTGATTTTACCGAAACTTCATTTACCAAAATACAATTGGCTTCTGCTGCCTGTTGTATCCTGTTGCGTGACACACCTTCGATATGCATCGTAAGGTATTTGTCGACACGCATAGTTCCTTGTCCCTTATCTACTACAAACCTATAATGTTCGTATAGCTGGGATTCCTGATTATCTGCAAAATCGTCTTCTGCAAAATCATCTATTTCGTCAATTGAATCGTCTGTCATTATTCAAAGAAAGATTCTTCTATATTTGTCTCTTCTTGTATAGTGGTGTCCTGAAGCGATTCGCCGCCTGCCCCAACAGTCAGTTTCAGCGTAGAACCTTTAGGTACTTTTTGGTTTGGAGTAAGAGCCTTTCCTTTATATGATACGGATATAACTATACCTGCATATGCAGAAGGTACTTCTTCGATGACAAGTCTACTGAAACCTAACGAATTGAGCTGAGCCTCGGCTTGTCGCACAGAATAGTCTTTCAGTTCGGGAACAGGTATCATCTGTTCACCTCTAGCTTTGATGATAAGGAAAATCGTACGGCCTTTCTTTACGTTCGATAAGTCTTTTGGTATCTGCTCGAGAATAGCTCCGGGCACTCCTTCCTTTTGGTATGAAGAATCGCTTACTATACATTCGAGTTGTGCCGCTTTCAGTATTCCACGAGCTTCTTCCACCTGCAGGCCTTTCACCGATGGCACTTTTATCGATTCGCCGTGTCTTGTATAAAGGTTAAGCCCTACCAGCACAAGCACTACTAAAGCCACGAAAGCGATAATTATCAATAATATGTTCTTTACATATATATTGGAAAGGAATCCCTTGGCCACACTTTTTTTCTCCATGTATTTTAATTTCCGTACGTATATTGGTGCAAAAATATTAAAAAAAAGCTTCTTTCGCGCCTTTTGTCCTATATATTTATGTTATAATAAGTAAACGAAAAAGGATAACCCATTCTTATAGGTTATCCTTTTGTTATAGAGTTCGAAAAAATAAATTCGATTATTCAGATTTTGATATAGGTATCTGACGTTTGACTCCCTGACTAAGCGAAATCATAGTTTCGGTAGCTACTACGCCCGGTATATCCTGAATTCTATTGTTCAATAGATCCATCAGATGTTCATTATCTCTGGCGTAAAGCTTGATAAGAATAGTATACGGGCCGGTAGTGAAATGCGATTCCACTATTTCAGGTATTTTGTCCAATTCAGGAATAACAGTTTTATACATTGAGCCCCTTTCGAGTTTCACTCCTATATATGTACAAGTGTTATAGCCCAGAACTTTTGGGTTTACAAAATATCCGGAACCTACTATTACATCCATTTCTATCATACGCTGAACGCGTTGATGGATGGCCGCACGCGAAACCCCACATTCAAGCGCTACGTCTTTGAACGGGATCCTTGCATTCTGGGATATAATTTCCAGTATTTTCTTGTCAAGTTTGTCAATCTTTTGCATAGTATGAGCTTTTTATCGTTATTTTATTCCAAATATAGATTTTTTTTTATGAAATCAATACTTTTTGCTCAAAAAAATACTTTGACGATACCAAATTATTATCTATCTCTGACTTTTTGAATTATTTTTGTGCTGCCGCAGGAGTTTCGATGTTTATTAATTCAACGTCGAATACAAGTGTTGAGAACGGAGCGATCTTGCCTCTGTCCTGAGAGCCATATGCTAGGTCGTAAGGGATATATACAGTCCATTTAGAACCTACAGGCATTAGTTGTAATGCTTCTGTCCATCCTTTAATAACACCGCTTACATTGAATATACTAGGCTCGCCTCTGTCTACAGAGCTGTCGAATACTGTACCGTCGATAAGAGTACCGTGGTAGTGTACTTTAACCATATCGTTAGCTGTTGGTTTAGGGCCGTTTCCTTCTTTAACCACTTTGTATTGCAATCCGTCAGGAAGTGTTACAACGCCTTCTTTAGCTTTGTTTTCTTCAAGGAATTTTTGTCCTGCTTCGATTTGAGGTGCATATTGTTTTTTCAATTCCTCGTCTTGTTTTGCTTGCTCTTTAGCACGCAATTCTTCCATTTTCAGGTTGAACAACATTTCCGGATTTTCGATAGCATATTTACCTTTTGTCATAGAAGTAGCTATAGCAGCAACGAAAGCATCCGAGTTGAATTTTTCTTTCGAGTCTGGTCCGTAGATACGAGTAATCATTTCAGGGAACATGTTAGAACCGATTTGGTGACCGATAGATACACCAAGAAGGTATGCTGACTGAGATTCAGGAGCACCGATGCTTGATTTTAGACCTTTTAGGAATTCTGCTGTGTTTTTTGCATTAACCTTAACGATAGAGTCGATTTTGGCGCGCATTTCTTTTTCCAAAGAAACTTTCTTTGTAGCAGACGAATCAGCTTCGATTTGTCTTAAATAATTGAAACGGATACCAGCAGTGTCAAGCAATACACCCATTTGCATCAAATGAGAATCAAGACCTCCTTGTTTGAATAAGTTCGCTCCGAAAGCGTAAGACATGGTATCAATGTCAGATTTAAGTGAAACGTTTGAAGAAACGCCTCCTCCACAAGATGTAAGTAACGCTCCCACAGCAACAAATGCGCTAAGAGCAACAACTTGAAATTTTTTCATGTTTTTGACTAATAATTAAATTATAATTAAAGAATATTTAGTATTTCCACTTCGAATATCAGTGTCGAATTAGGCTCGATGCTCTGTCCGGCTCCTCTTTCACCATATGCCAAGTTAGATGGTATAAATAATTTCCATTTCGAACCTACAGGCATTAGTTGTAATGCTTCAGTCCATCCTTTGATAACACCGCTAACATTGAATGTAGCTGGCTTTCCTTTCTCAACAGAGCTGTCGAATACTGTACCGTCGATGAGAGTACCATGATAGTGGCATTCTACCCGATCGGTAGCTTTTGGTTTAGCTCCGTTACCTTCTTTTATTATCTCGTATTGCAATCCGCTTGGTAAGGTTGTTACCCCTGGTTTTTCTTTATTTGTAGCAAGAAATTCCTGTCCGGTTTTCAGGTTAAGTTCAAGTCTTTCTTCCTGCGATAGTGATGCATTTGAAGAGGTGCCTCCTCCACAAGATGTAAGTAACGCACCCACAGCAACAAATGCGCTAAGAGCAACAACTTGAAATTTTTTCATGTTTTTGAGTAATAATTAAAATTATAATTAAAGAATATTTAGTATTTCCACTTCGAATATCAGTGTCGAATTAGGCTCGATGCTTTGTCCGGCTCCTCTTTCACCATATGCTAAGTTAGATGGTATAAATAATTTCCATTTAGAACCGGCAGGCATTAGTTGAAGGGCTTCTACCCATCCCGGTATTACCTGATTTACGCCGAATGTGGCAGGCTCGCCTCTGTCTACAGAGCTGTCGAATACTGTACCGTCGATGAGAGTACCATGATAGTGGCATTCTACCTGATCGGTAGCTTTTGGTTTAGCTCCGTTACCTTCTTTTATTATCTCGTATTGCAATCCGCTTGGTAAAGTTGTTACCCCCGGTCTTTCTTTGTTTATAGAAAGAAACTCTTGTCCGGCTTTCTGGTTAAGCTCAAGTCTTTCTCCTTGCAATTTTGTGAAGTATTCGTTCATTACTTGCTGGGCTTCCTCATACGACATGGCTACAGGTACATTGTTCATTACATCCTGTACTCCTTTTATGAAAGATTCGATGTTAACATCTTTAATTCCTGTGCTAAGGAAATTATTACCGATACTCAAACCCAAAGCGTAACTGATTTTATCCATATAAATTTTTCGTTTTAATTAGTCTTGTTAATCAGATTGTTATCTTTCCGATAATTCAGACTTCTGTTTATTTGAATTTAACCCACAAAAGTAACTCTTTTCATGATACTATAGTATAGTTTGCCTGCGAAAAAACGTATATTTGTATGCCGTACTTACGTTTTTTTAATAATTATGAAGCATATTGTCGTATTAACAGGTGCAGGAATGAGCGCTGAGAGTGGAATAGCTACTTTCAGGGATTCCGGTGGGATGTGGGAACAATATTCTGTGGAAGAGGTGGCGACACCCGAAGGGTATGCGCGGAATCCTCAATTGGTACTTGATTTTTATAATGCAAGAAGAAAAGCGGCCTTCGAGGCAAAGCCCAATAGCGGGCACACGGGGTTGGCTGAAATGGAGAAAGAATACAAAGTATCCATAATAACACAGAATGTAGATGATTTGCATGAGCGGGCAGGAAGTACAAATGTTTTACACCTGCATGGCGAGTTGAGCAAGGTACGCTCGACGAAAGATCCATCACTTATCTATACGCTGACTCCCGACAAATGGGAAATCAAGCTGGGGGATAATTGTGAAAAAGGTTCTCAGCTGAGACCGCATATTGTATGGTTCGGAGAAGCTGTACCTATGATTGAGAAGGCGATAGAAGTGGTGCAGGAAGCTGATGTTTTAGTCGTTATTGGTACATCGCTGAATGTATACCCTGCTGCAGGATTGCTGAATTATATAGCGCGCGACACACCTATATATTTGATTGATCCGAATGAAGTGAAAGCATATATGCCGGGAATCCGTTTCATTAAAAAAGGAGCATCGGAAGGGGTGCAGGAACTGCGAAAGTTACTTAATATGGAAGTATAGCAACAGCTTTTGATGTAGATATAAACAAAAACGGCGGGGGATTATCCTCGCCGTTTTTCTATTTTATTTTTCAAGTTATCGGATGAATTTTCCCGTTAGGGAAAAGAAAACCCCTGTTTTCAAACAGGTATTAACGCAAAAGGATTTATCCTTTTACCTTTCAACCTGCGGAACTTGTTCCGTAGTATTTGAGTTGATTCTCTCTAATGTCTTTATCAGATAGTCGTAGAACTTGCCTACAGTATCTATCTCCACATATTCGTCCGGAGAGTGTGCGTTGAGAATTGTCGGCCCGAAAGATACGATGTCCAGACCTGGAGTGCTTGATAAGATAATACCGCATTCCAATCCCGCATGAACTACTACCACATGAGCTTTTTCGCCATACATCTCATTATATAGAGCTGCCATCATATTCAATGTGTCCGATTTGGCGTTAGGCTGCCATCCTGGATATGGGTTTTCTATGCTGGCCTTTGCTCCTGCCAGTGCAAATACGCTTTCAAGGCTTGAGCAGATTTCGTCTTTACGTGTTTCTGATGAGCTGCGGGCAAGCATCTTGGCTTCGATGCGTCCTGGTGAGGATTTTACCGAGGCCAGGTTAGTAGAAGTCTCTACTATTCCTTCAAATTCGGTCAACATGCCGATAACACCATTCTGGCATCCTACAACAGCATTGATTAAGCCGTCCTGAATTTCTTCGGGAATCAATGTTTTGGGCAGGTCTGTTTTTTCTGCCTTGAATGACATTTTCTCTACAATCTCAGCAGCCTTATACTCTTCTTTGTAAATATCTTCATATTCCTGTACTAATTCGAGGAATTCCTTTTCGTCTTCTTTTGGCAGCGTCACTATTGCCGTTGCTTCACGAGGGATGGCATTACGCAACGAACCCCCATCGATGGAAGAAAGACGTACCTCGAAGTTGCTCACGGCATCTTTCAGAAAGTAAGCCATAAGCTTATTGGCATTTGCTCTGCCTAGGTGTATTTCTGTTCCTGAATGTCCGCCTCTGAGGCCTTTCAGTATTACTTTGTATGCAATGTCACCTTCCGGTACTTCTACGTCTTTGTATTCCCAGTCGGCATTTACATCTGCACCACCTGCGCAACCTACACAAAGTTCGCCTATCTCTTCTGTATCCAGATTTAGAAGAACGTTTCCCGATAGAAAACCCGGTTGTAGCCCGAATGCGCCTATCATGCCTACTTCTTCATCGATAGTGAAAAGGGCTTCGATTTTGCCATGCTTAAGGCTGTTGTCCTCCAATACAGCCATTATAGCTGCCACACCAATACCATTGTCAGAGCCTAATGTAGTCGATTTTGCTTTTACGATGTTGCCTTCTATCACCATTTCGATAGGGTCTTTTGTGAAATCATGTTTCACATCGTTGTTCTTTTGAGGAACCATATCGAGGTGCGATTGCAAGATAACAACAGGTGCTTTCTCCATTCCGGCAGTGGCCGGTTTGATGATAACTACATTGCCTGCTTTATCTTGCTTTGTTTCTAAACCTAAAGTATTTCCGAAATCAATAACAAATTTCGTAGCTTCTTTCATCTGCCCTGTAGGTCGGGGAATTTGATTCAGATCGTAGAAATGCTTCCACAATCGCGCCGGTTTTAGATTAAGTATTTCTTTTGACATAATATAGTATGTATTAATAAATTTACGAATAGTAACAAAGATAACAAAAACTAAGCGGAATAGGTTACAACGATTGTATTTTTCAGATTATTTCAGATAATTAGTTTAGCAATTAATCCGAGGTTAGACTAACTGTAAATTCTAACAGATAGATATTGCTTTTTTGCAATATTAAATTATTTCTGCCAAAATTTCATTGTGTTTATAAGCTTCTTGCCTTACTTCGACTTTTTTGTCGCCAACTTAGCCATACCAAATAGTCCGCAAACAATCACCCAAAGCGATTGTAGAGCAAATACTCCTGTAGCAAATGCTAAGGCATTCAACATACTCACGCCATAAATGCTGAGAGCAGCAACCACGGCAGCTTGCCAAGGGCCAAGCCCTCCATTCGAGGGTACGCCCATACTGATGCTACTTAAAGCGAAAGCCACGAGTCCGACTGTGAACCCTAAGTCTTTAGTGAAATCGAATGCAAAAAATGTAATGTAGAAATACAGAAAATAAGAACCCCATATACCTAAGGTGTAAAGGAGTAAACGACCTTTAGTTTTCATTTTCCATATGGCTTTCATGTCATTAGCCATGCTCGAAAGAAATCCTGTAACCTTGCGTACGATGAAATTTTCCTTAAAGTATTTGAAAACGATATATGTCGTGATAATAGCTGCAGCTATACAGATGTAGAGTAGAGGCGATTGTAGTATTTTGATAGTAGAATCTAATGTTTCCTGTCTGGTTTTGAGTTGCTCCAGAAAGAAATTCATATTGAACAAAAATGCTACTAATGTGATACAAAATACCGTAATAGTGTCGAATATACGATCTAGTATCATGGTGCCGAAGGCTTTGGTGAAAGGGATCTTTTCTTCTTTTGCAATCGCTCCGCATTTCCATAACTCACCAGCGCGTGGAAGAGCGAAGTTTATGGCATAACCGCCATAAGTAGCATAATTCAGATTCGATACTTTAGGGTTATATCCCAATGGTCTGATAAACAATTGCCAGCGATACCCCCTGATGGTGTTTCCCAACAGACCGAAGATAAGCGAGAATAAAAGGATGCCCCAGTTAGCCTCTTTGACAATAGCCCATACTTCACCGAAATTAATATCCCTGAATAGATAATATATAATTGCAATACCCAGCCCGAGAGGTAATACTATCTTTATCAAATTGTTTAGTAATGAACTCTTTTTCGGCGTTCCAACGTCATTAGTATCTTCCATACTGTAATGTAAAATTGTATTTCCTGAATATAATTCGTATTCCTTAGGATTGCTTTTGGTAATAAAACACTACCTTTGCGGCTGCAAAGATAATGATAATTATAAGTATGTCAGTAGTCAGACCAAAGAAATTCTTAGGACAACATTTTCTGAAGGACTTGGATATAGCCCGCCGGATAGCAGATACGCTGGATGATTTTCCGGCAGTGCCTGTAATTGAGGTAGGGCCCGGCATGGGAGTGCTTACCCAATTTTTGATAGAAAAGAATAAGGAACTGACTGTTGTAGAACTCGACAGGGACTCTATACCATACTTAGATGAACATTATCCTGCCTTGCGCGGAAATATAATAGAGGACGATTTTCTGAAACTGGATTTATCGAAGATTTATAAAGATAAATTCTGTGTGATAGGTAACTATCCTTATAATATCTCTTCGCAAATATTTTTTAAAGTGCTCGACTATAAAGAGCATATCCCTTGTTGCTCGGGTATGTTGCAAAAAGAAGTGGCTGAACGTATAGCCGCCAAGCCCGGGAATAAGACATACGGAATCTTAAGCGTGCTGCTTCAGGCATGGTACGACATAGAATACCTTTTCACGGTGAGCGAGAAGGTGTTCGACCCTCCTCCCAAGGTGAAATCGGCAGTGGTAAAGTTGGTTAGGAACAAGCGTCAGCATCTCGATTGCGATGAAAAGCTTTTCAAAACGGTTGTCAAAACAGGGTTTAACCAACGACGAAAAACATTGCGAAATTCGATGAAGCCCTTGCTCGGAAAAGATTGTGAAGCGTATTCGAACCCAATCTTCGACGAACGACCCGAGAGGCTCTCGGTTGCAGATTTTGAAGAGTTGACAAAGATTGTCGCTGCTCATCTGCCCGGGAGGATAAGTGAGAGGTAATAGAGTACACACGCTTAAAAAGGAGCGCTCATGTCAGAAATAAAATTATTCTACCATAAAGACAATGCTATAAGAATGAGCCGTAGCATTGAGTTTTTGAAAATCACACCTATCAAAAACTTCCTCTGGATCGACCTTAACAATGTAGATGAGGAAATAGAGAATGAATTGGAAGACTATCTGAAAATCTATATTCAGGAAGAAGAAGAGATGGTCGAAATCGAGATGTCGTCACGCTATATGGAGACGGCAGATTCGCTGGTGGTCAATTCCAACTTCCTGCTCGGAAACTTCGAGAAAGAGCCTGTTTCATTCATCCTTAAAAACAATATATTGATAACTGTGCGTGGTGAAGAATTATCTTCTTTTCACGAAACGGTAAAGAAAATATCGGGTAATCCGAAGATGTACCCGACAGGATATCATGTCTTGGTAGGCATTCTTGAAACGCGGGTAGAGATAGATGCCGATATGGTAGAGGATATGACGATGGAAATTACATCGCTGAGTAACAGTATCAGTATAAAAGAGGCCGACGAAGAATTATTGATGGAAATCAAGAACCTTCAGGAAAAGACGATGATGCTCCGCGAAAATATTATAGACAAGCAACGGGTTGTATCCAGTATGCTCAAAAGTGACTTGATACCGAAAGAATTACATGGGCGTATAACCATTTTGGTGAAAGACATAAACTCACTGCTCGAGCATATCAGATTCAGCTTCGATCGCCTCGATTATTTACAAGATACCTTCCTCGGGTTTGTAAACATTGAGCAGAATAAGATAATTAAGATGTTTACCGTTATCTCAGTGATATTCATGCCTCCAACACTCATTGCCAGCATATATGGAATGAACTTCGGCGATATGCCCGAACTGAATTGGGAATTTGGTTACGCATTCTCTATCGGGATGATGATATTTGCCGTTGCCATTATCTTATTTTATTTCAAAAAGAAGAAATGGTTGTGAGAGACGGACTTTATCTAGCTTCTCGATAAAAATCAGAAAATATTAAAGCCACATAAAAATTATATTTATGTGGCTTTCGCTTATTTAAAGTACATACTATTTAATTTGGGCGCTACTCCTTCTTGGTCTTTTTTCGGTAATTTTTACTACTTCTACAGCCACTTCTTTTGGCTTAGTTTTTGCTCTCGGAGATTTCTTTTCCTCGGCTTTAGGCGCATCGGCTTCATTCTTTCCTTTCAACATCCTTTTTGCTTCTTCTATTGCGGCTTTTGCTGTTTCGCTCAGTTCTGGATAATGTAGTTTCAGTTTCTCTATCCTGTTGCAGATAATCTGCCCTACAGCATAGCGCATAAACCATTTGTTGTCGGCCGGAATTACATACCAAGGTGCCTCGTCGGTTGATGTCTGAGTGAGCATATCCGAATACGCTTTCATATAATCGTCCCAATAAGCACGTTCTTTGAGGTCTGCCGCCGAGAATTTCCAATTCTTGGCTTCATCTTCCAGTCTTGCAAGAAAACGTTTCTCCTGTTCTTTGTGAGATACATTTAGGTAAAACTTAAGTATAATAGTTCCGTTTTCGGTCAGATGTTTCTCGAAATCGTTTATTTGCCTATATCGTTTATGCCAAAATTTATCGTCAATGTCTTCTACCTTTTTTATATCAGGAAGTTTACCGTTGAGTACGATGGCAGGGTGAACTTTCGCCACCAGAACATCCTCGTAGTGCGAACGATTGAATATACCTATGCGCCCACGCTCGGGTAAGCATTTGTAAATTCGCCACAGATAATCATGATCTAATTCTTCGGCAGAAGGCGCTTTGAACGAAAATACCTGACAGCCTTGCGGATTGATTCCCGACATCACATGCTTCACTGTTCCGTCTTTTCCTGCGGCATCCATTGCCTGAAAGATTACCAGTACAGAATATTTGTCCTGAGCATAGAGTTTATCTTGTAGTTCGGATAGTTTTTCAATATTCTCTTCTAAAAGCTTTTTTGCTTTTTTCTTGTCAAGGCCGGCTACATAATCTGTATTAAAATCCGAAACTTTGTGTTCCTTTCCGGGTTTTGCTATTATTTTCTTTAATACCTCTTCTTTCATGTTATTATTTGTTTTTTATCAGTTCATGATGTAAAAGCTTATAGCCATGCAAATCACGAAAATAGTATTACATTAACAAATAAACCATATTTGATAGCTATTTGTTTTAGAAAAATGCAAATTTTCAGAAAAAATACTTATGTAGTAATTTGAAAATGAATAAATAAACGCTCCCTCCGATATATTTATACAATGTAATTATAATCGGAGGGAGCGTTGTTATGTGAAGACCTTTACTTTATTACTTCTATCAGGTCTTCAATATCTTTTCTCACCTTAGGGGTATTATTTACCCAGTCTTTTTCAGGGTCTTTATATCCCAGTGGCAACATCACGCCCGATGTTAGATGCTTGGAAGGCAAGTCGAGAATACGGTTCAGAGCCTCTTTGTCGAATCCTTCGATAGGCACGGAATCCACTCTCTCATTGGCAGCAGCTACACAAGCAACCCCCAATGCTATATACACCTGATGAGCCAGCCAGCTTGCAACACCGTTGCGGTTCTTTTCCATGAATCCCTGTATCTTTGTCCTGTATTTGTTGCACCATTCCTCTCCCGGATTGCGCTTACGTTTTATCAGTTCGAAATAACTATTGAGATTCCCCTCCGAAATGTCTGTGTATGGAGCAAATACCAATAGATGCGAGCAAGCCGTTATCGGTTGCTGCGGACACGCTTCATCATATATTTTCTGTTTCAGTTGTTCGTTTTCTATTACCAACACCTTGAATGCTTGCATACCCAACGAAGTAGGTGCGAGGTTGATGGCTTCGAGTATTCTTTCTATTTTCTCTTGTGGTACTTTCGTTCCATTCATTCCTTTGCAGGCATGACGCCATTGCAAATCGTTTATTAAATTCATTGTTTATATCAATTTTAATACCATTACTAAATCTTTTTCGTTTTCGCGAAAAATCTTGAATCCGAGTTTTTTATACATCTTTGCAGCATAGTTTTCTTTATCTACACTTAGTGATGCTTGCGAATACCCTTTAGATTTCAGATACTCTATCATTTTACCCATCATCATTGTACCGTAGCCTTTGCTACGGTATTCTTTGAAAAGGGAAATTGCAAATTCAGGAGTTTTGCTGTCTAGGTTGCCGTAGCCTTTCACTTTACCATCTAGTATTCTTACCCATACAGCGCCAATGATTTTGTCATTCAATTCGGCAACAAGGCAATGATCGTCTTTTTTTGATCCGAATTTGTCAATAAATACGTTGATTTCGAGTGTGTTTATTATTTCGCGAGGAAAAAGAGCTTCCCCGTCCTTCTGAAATATGGCTTCGTACAGCCTATCTTCAAGTATGCCGCCTTCGGTTTGTCCACTCGGGCTGATTATTATTGTTCCCAGAGTTGATTTATTTTTCAAGTTATCGGATGAATTTTCCCGATAGGGAAAAGAAAACCACGGGTTTCAAACAGGTCTTAACGCACAAGGATGTAGCCTTTTACCTTTCAACCTGCGGAACTTGTTCCGTAGTATTTGAGTTTTTATTCCTCTTTGAACCAGCCGGAATACATCAGGTAATTTTTTGCTATTTTCTGGTTCATTTCTTTAGCTTGGTCAGAATCTACTTTTTTTACGAATTTGGCAGGAACTCCTGCGTAGATACTTCCCGGTTCTACTTGTGTGCCGCTAAGGACTACCGATCCGGCTGCAATGATAGCGCCTTCGCCTACCACAGCATGGTCTAGCACAATAGCTCCCATGCCGATCAGGGCTCCGTTTTCTATTTTTGCGCCGTGAATGACCACATTGTGCCCTACGGAGACATCATCGCCTATTTCTACTACCGATTTTTGATACAGTGTATGTAATACGGTGCCGTCTTGTATATTCACTCTGTCGCCTATGCGGATAGAGTTTACATCGCCGCGCAATACGGCGTTGAACCATATGCTACAGTCTTTTCCTATCACTACGTCACCTATGATTGTTGCATTATCTGCAAGATAAGTATTGTTCCCGATTTCGGGTGTGAACCCTCTGACTTCTTTAATTAATGCCATTTGTTTTTATTTGTACTGATAATTGAAAAATCTCTCGAGGCTTTCCTCGTTAATTTTTTTTGCCATTATAATTTTATCCTTGTTCAAAACGAATACTGATGGAATACCGGATGTGTCGTAATACATCCAATAAGATGATTTGTGGTCGAAGTCGGAACAATTTATCCAATCGTTTAGTTTGTTATTATTTACAAACCGTTCCCATTCTTCTTTGTTGCTACCTATATTGATGGCAACAATCTCCACTCCTTTGTCTTTATATTTCTTATAGAGCTCGTTGTGCAATTTTGGTGTTTCTGTCTGACAATGAGTACAGTTCGGATCATAAAAATACAGGATGGTGTATTCAGCTTTGATGCCGTTTGTATTTATTATCTTCCCTTCCATAGTCTTTAATGTCAGGCTATGGGCTTTCATCCCCAAGCGGTTATGCTTAATGATTTCGTACATCCGCCCCAGTTCCGAGTATTTAGTGCTGTCTATCCACGAAACGTTCTTTTTAGCAATGTAATCTTCATAAAGACGAGCCCATATATTTTCATCGCCCATGATATTGCTTTTTATCGATTCGTTTGTTAGTTCCGACAGCATTTCCTTGAAACAAAATTCATTGCTTTTTGTTTTTGCCACAAGCCTACTGGCAGCGGCAGCCAATGAGTCGGGAATCTGGTCTACCCATTGTCGCATATAAGTATTGATATGCAATACGAAATAGTTTGTACGCCAAAAACGAGGATCGGTCAGGTTAATATTGTCGAAATAATGGTCTTTGCCGTATTCCTTGTTTTTGATATATTCTTTCTCATCTTTAGGGTTTGGATAAGGTAGCGTGATGGATTCCAGGCCTTTTATAAATATTCCGAACCATTCTTTATTATGCTTGATAATGGATGCATTTGTAAAGTTTCTTTTCTTTTCTTCTAAAAGCTTCAGCTGTGTATTCAACTCAGAACGGGTTTGCTCTGTAATATCCGAAGCCGACAATTGTTCTTCTGTCTCATTTATATCGGCATCGAATTTTTGTACCTCACCAAGGTATTTCCATAACAATTCGGTGTCTTTAGAGCCTGATACGGTACTTTTCGAGAAATCAGTTTCGTCTATATAAAGTCGTATGTCATTTTGGTTTTCTCCTATCAGTAAATCGAGTTGGAACGAGGGCTTTATGTACAGGAAGTATTGCCCTTGTTCGGGTCTATTAGGAAGAGATAGCGTAGCTTTACCATCAGCAGACAAGTAAGCCGAATCTATGGCGTATGTAGCATCTTTGAAGTATTGCCCTAGATATAGCCTTTTGCCTTTCTGCGAAGGGATATTCACTTCCATTCTGAATCCCTTGCCGTCAGTGTTTGTGTTGTTATTCTGAGCCTCCAATGTAAAGTAGGAGAGGAGGCTCAGTAGAATAAGTAAATTATATTTCATTTGTTTTTTCTTTTAACCAGCCTTTTTCTTCCTCATTCAATAATGGGGAAAGCCGATCATAAACATATCTGTGATACTCGTTGAGCCATGTCGCTTCATTCACTGTCAACATATCCTTTAGGATAGGTGTTTTGTCTATTGGGCATAGGGTAAGTGTCTTGAATGAATAGAAATCGCCGAACTCAGTAGTTGTTTCTTGCTGTGTCAGGATCAGATTTTCGATACGGATACCGTATTGCCCTGCCCTATATAAACCTGGCTCGTTAGATGTGACCATACCTATTTGCAGGGTAGTCGGGTTTTCATTCATACGTATACTTTGAGGCCCTTCGTGTACATTGAGGAAATGACCGATTCCGTGCCCTGTACCATGTAAGTAATTTAGTCCGTTATCCCACAATGCTTTTCGAGCTAAGATATCCAGCTGACTGCCTCTTGTCCCTTGTGGAAAAATAGCAGTAGACAAGCTGATATGCCCTTTCAGCACCATCGTATAATCTTTTTTCATTTGTTCGGTAAGTGGCCCTACAGCCAACGTACGCGTAATATCAGTGGTGCCGTCGAAATATTGTGCGCCTGAATCTACAAGTAGGAGTCCTTCAGGTCTTACGTCCAATGAGCTTTCCTCCGTTACATGGTAGTGGACAATAGCACCGTTAGGTCCATAACCGGAAATAGTATCGAAGCTTTCACCCACAAAGTTTTTCTGCTGACTTCTGTATTCTACGAGTTTGGCCGGTATCATTATTTCGGTAACGCCACCTGCAGGAACTGCTTTTTCTAACCACATCAGAAAGCGTACCAATGCCACGCCGTCTCTTTCCATCGCATTGTTGAATCCTTGTATTTCGGCGCTGTTCTTGATACTCTTCATCAGGTCGGCAGGCGAAGGTATATCAATTATTTTGCTATCGGCTGCAATTGTATTGTATAGCTTGAATGTAATTTTATTACTATCGAGACAAATAGAAGTCTTAACTTTAGATATGTAATCAAATATCTTACTGTATTCTGCAATGGTCACACCTTCACTTCTCAGGTAGTCGGCCGTTTCCTTTGTCAGTTTTTGAGAATCGATGAATATAACAGTTTCTTCTTTCGATATATATGCATAGCTGACAGCCACAGGGTTGCATTTTACATCATTTCCTCTGATGTTGAATATCCATGCGATAGTATCTAACGAGGCAACCAGTAGAGACTGTGCGCCGGATTTTTCTACGCTGCTATGTATACGTGCTATTTTGCTGTGAGCTGATTCTCCCGAATATTCTTCGGGTAATACGAAAATAGGATTTTTCGGGATCTCCGGTCTGTCGTGCCAAATAGTATCGAAAGGATCGTAATCGCTGATTAGGTGCAATCCCTTCGTGTTTAACTTATGCGTAAGATTTATAGCTTCCTTCGCTGCATATACACTGCCGTCTATCCCCACGCATTCACCTTTGCCAAGTTCTGTTGTCAACCATTCCTCGATGGATGGTGTTGTCGGAAGGCCGTCTTTAAATAATTCTATTTCTGTGCCGCTCAATTGGTCTGCTGCTTGAAGGAAATAGCGTGAGTCTGTCCATAGCCCAGCCTTATCGCGTGTTATAACGACTGTGCCAGCCGAGCCCGTAAAGCCGCTGATCCATTCTCTCGAAGCCCAATGCGAAGCAGGGTATTCACTCAGATGTGAGTCTGTACTTGGAATAATAAAAGCATGTAATCCTTTTTCTTCCAAAAATAGTCTCAGTTCTTTTATTCTTTTGTGAATTATGTTGCTCATGATGTATATGTTTTTATATTATTTTGTTACTAATCCTATATTTTGTTATTGTCCGTCGTACATAGAGCATTTTCCTTGAAACTTAGCTCCTGGCTCTATTTCTATACTTGCTGTCTTTATATCTCCGGCAAGTATCGAAGAAGCTCTCAATATAACGTTTTCGGTGCACAAGATGTTCCCTTTCACCTCTCCCCATATTTCTATGTGAGAGCACTCGACATTCCCTATAATAACACTGTTGTTACCGACTACTATCTTTCCTTTACATACAATGTTTCCTTTTATAGATCCGTCTATTCTGAAATCCTCTTCAGCACTTATATCTCCGGTCATCTGTGTTCCTGATGCAAGCACGTTGTGTGTTCCGGAAACGGTGGCAATGACCTCTTTCATTCTCGCCATAATCTTAGTTTTACGATGTTATAATGTTTGATAAGAACAAACTTACTTAAAATGATTATAACTATAAAAATCTTGATTAAAAATACTACACCTTTAATGTTTAATTAACATGTCTTTGGGCTTCATTGCCATATTATGCCGGAATTTAATGTCGTCGGCAGGGCTGATAATTTTATTTATCTTTGTAGCCAAATTTATTAAAAAATGAGGTAATGAAAAGTTTCATTTTATTAGAGAATCTTGTCTTTTATGCCAATCATGGAGTTTTTCCACAGGAAAATGTTGTAGGGAATGTTTTTACAGTAGATTTAAAGATTGAGTTGAATCTTGAAAAGTCTTGTCAGTCAGACGATTTGAGCGATACTGTTAGCTACGCTGACATATACGAAGATGTTAAAAGTGAGATGAAAGTGCCATCAAAATTACTAGAGCATGCAGCGTTTCGGATAATTAGCCGTCTAAAGAATAAATATCCTCTGATTGATATGGTGGAAATAAAGCTTTCGAAGCGAAATCCTCCGATAGGCGGACAGTCAGATAGTGCAAGTGTCGTTTTAATAAATTAATCGATGAGGGTAAAAAAAATAACAGAACTACACAGAATTTCAATAGAGGAATTCAAGGTGGTGGATAAAATTCCACTAATCGTGATACTGGACAATGTAAGGAGTCTGAATAACATCGGCTCGGTATTCCGCACTTCGGATGCTTTTTTGGTAGAGTCTATCTATCTGTGCGGAATAACAGCCACTCCTCCAAATACGGAAATACATAAAACGGCTCTCGGAGCCGAAGATTCCGTAAATTGGCAATATTATAATGACACAAAGAACGCAATAATAGAGTTGAAACAGAAAGGATATACTATCTGTGCAACCGAGCAGGCTGAGAGCAGCATTATGCTACAAGATTTGATACTGGACAAAAAGAAAAAGTATGCCATTATTTTAGGTAATGAGGTCAAGGGTGTATCGCAGGAAGTTGTTGATTTATGCGATAATTGTATCGAAATACCTCAGTTCGGAACAAAGCATTCGCTGAATGTCTCTGTTGCCGGAGGTATAGCTATCTGGGAATTTTTCAGACAGTTAAGGTGATTTATGCAATTATTTTTGTTAGTTTTGTACCCTAAGAGACTTATAACATTAGATAATGCAGTATACTATGACAGAATTAGATGAACTATGCCTTGACGCAAAAGGTATTACTCCTGAACAATTTCAAAACCAACTGGATAGCTTCAAGAAAGGATTTCCCTACTTGGAATTGTCTGCTGCCGCTTCGGTAGAAAAAGGAATTATGGTTGTTCCGTCTGATGCAGAGCAAAAGTATCTGGATTGTTGGGATGAATATAAAGCCAGTCCTAAAAAGATCGTGAAATTTGTTCCCGCTTCAGGTGCTGCCAGTCGTATGTTTAAAGACTTATTTGAGTTTTTAGATGCTTCGTACGATGTTCCTACCTCCGATTTTGAGAAAATATTTTTCGATGGTCTTGCTAAATTCGCTTTTTATGAAGATTTAAATAAGGCTTGTCTGAAAAATGAAGGTAAAGATATAAAGACCTTATTGTCAGACAAGAATTATAAGGCTATCGTTCGAAATTTGTTGAGATCAGAAGGGCTTAACTATGGAGCACTACCAAAGGGGCTATTGAAGTTTCATAAGTATGAAGGTTTTTCTCGTACCCCTGTCGAAGAACATCTGCAAGAAGGATTTTTGTATGCAAAAAGTGGTAAAGGAGAAGTTGATATTCATTTTACCGTTTCGCCGGAACATAGGATGCTTTTCGAAGAATTAATAAATAAGAAAAAAGCTAAACTAGAGAAAGAATTATTTGTTACATATAATATAAGCTTTAGTGAGCAAAAGTCTAGTACAGATACTGTTGCGGCAGATGCAGATAATGAACCTTTCAGAGATAATGGTCGATTATTGTTCAGGCCGGGAGGACACGGGGCTTTGATAGAGAATCTGAATGAACTGGATGCTGATATTGTTTTTGTAAAGAATATAGACAATACGGTTCCTGATAAATATAAAGAGAAAGAAACAAAATATAAAAAGATACTGGCAGGTGTGCTGGTAGATACTCAGAGAAAAATATTTGAGTATTTGAAACTTATTGACAGTGGAAAGTATAATCACGATGAATTGTTGAATATTCTTCATTTTCTACAGAATACTTTGAATGTGAAGAATCCGGATACAAAATTGCTCGAGGATGCCGAACTGGTGCTCTATCTTAAGCGAAAGCTAGACCGTCCTTGCCGTGTTTGCGGTATGGTGCGTAATGTAGGTGAGCCCGGAGGAGGTCCTTTCCTTGCAGTGAATTCTGACGGTACGGTTTCTCCGCAAATCTTGGAAAGTTCGCAGATTGATATGACTGATCCGGTTAAGAAAGAAATGTTTAAAAAAGGCACTCATTTTAACCCGGTAGATATTGTTTGCGGTATAAAAGATTATAGAGGATATCATTTCAATCTGAAAGATTATGTTGACTATAATACCGGATTTATTTCCGTCAAATCTAAAAGTGGACGCGAATTGAAGGCGTTAGAGCTTCCGGGATTATGGAACGGGGCGATGTCGGATTGGAATACAATTTTTGTAGAAGTTCCGGTCGAAACATTTAATCCGGTCAAGACTGTTAATGATTTATTGAGAGGGCAGCATATGTAACCTTTTTCATGGAAATGGTTGATTTTCAATTGTGAAAAAAAAGAATTTAAGTAAAAAAAAAGTAAAACGCGCCATGTATTTATAAAAAAAGGATTATCTTTGTGCTGCATTAATGGATACAGTTATGGTTAATAGACGGCTCCTTTTATAGCTGTTTTGTTGGTATAACATGTTGTTGCTTATAACTGACTTTTAAAACTACAAAATGAAACTTCGTTTAATATTAGTTGCAATACTGATGTTGCCTTTGCTTGTCAAGGGGCAAACTGGGGTCGTTTTTTACTCTAAGGCTCCGATCTATGTTAAATACAAGGACACGGAATCAGATGCAACCAAAGGAGAAAGTTCCTCTACTACATTGTATATTAGTGGTTCGGCGAAATTTGTTAATGGTTCTGCTATTAAGCAAAAAGGCCGTACAGAGATTACTCAGGACTTTATAAATGGGAAAGATCCTACAGATGTAGATAGCGGTAGCCGAAACCTTTTTATAGACAAATCTCCGGCAGATAATGTGAAAACAGGTGTCGTAGCATTTATCGGAAAAGGCGATCAGCAAGCAGACCCAGCCGATGGAGGGACATTAAAAAATAGAGCTACCCTGCAACGTATTTATGGCGAGCTTCCTGTTGTAACGGTGTCTCCGACAACAATAACCCAACAGAAAACAATAAATTGGATAAATTTTCCAACTATAACTATAGAAAAGGGATTGCCAACTCACTCTGCTGATGACTGGAGAGATGTCGGTTATCTGATGGTAGATACTACCGCTGCTCTTTCCGTAGATTATGTTCGTGCAAAAAGAGGCGATAGATTTGCTGTAAATGCAGTGTATAATCCTACAAATCCGAGAATAATAAATAGCGGACATGCGAGAATAATAAATACAGCAATAGATACAGACTTACCTACATATAGCCAGTTGAACCTCAAGTTATATAAATATAACGGTGATGGTGCAGCTAATGATGACGGTGCGTTCGACGAAACCGGAGGTGTAGGTGGTAGGCCGATCGCAGACCCTCTTACATATCAGAGTGGTAATGGAACATTAAGAAATACTGATGGATGGAACTATCTGACAGGAATAACTTCTCCATTTGCCGAATTGGGTGCAGACTATATGTTTTATCATGCTCTGGTCAAACCCAATGGTATAAGTATGACTTCATATAAAGGGCCGATAGTTGATCCTTTTTACAGGTTGCAAAACGGAGTGGGGTATTTTACCAGCATGGAGGTTTCTCACAACGATCATGAGGCAATAGATAAACATTGGGATTTTGAAAAAGATTATCCGGGGACAAGTGGTATCCACCATTCTAAGCGTGCCAGAGGAGGATATGTGTTTAACCGATTGGTTTTTCATGACTATTTGGCTAAGCCGGGCGGTGTAATGGATAACCTCAGTCGTTTTTATTTCGATGTTGCAGATCATAACACAATACAAAACTCGACTGGAACAAGACCAATAGCAGGACTCGGTGATCCGGAATTCATAGAAAAAGATCCGAACGATGGTCAGATGAAAGATAGATCTCGTTATGAACAAATGCTGGGAGAAAAATTCAATACCGAGCAATCACAAATTGTGGTTAGTTTGAGTGAGGGTTTGAACTTCCTGGGAAACCCATTTATGGTGCCGATAAGTTTAAATCCGTTGTTAGGATACTATGCTGATGGACAGTCAATGGGATTTCCTGATCCAGATTTTGAAGATGGTGTTGATATGCCGGCATTCACACCTCAAGGGAGTTCGAATGTTACTGTATCCAGTGTGAGTTCAGATGCGAATATACGTTCTAAATATTGGCTGATAAACGAGGCGCTTATTAAATATGATGATACAAATGATTTATTCTTATATAAGACTAAGTATGATTTCATAAGCAGGGATGGTGCAACTATAACTGCAGGTGTAGGTAATACACAAGGAACTCTTCTTCATGGAATAACTCCTTTAGAATATCGTATTGCTCCGATGCAGATGTTTTGTTTGCAAGCGAGTGGTAATGTTGATATAAAATTGGATATGGCAGAGCTGGGCGCTTTCGGAAAAACAAATTTCCTGAAAAGTGCGACAGCCGATTCAGAAAATAGCATATTGAACGATTGGTTTGTGATAGAAGCCGTAAGTAATAAAGATAATACGGCAGACCGTGCATCTGTTATTTTTAGAGAAAGAGCATCTACAAAATACAATCAGGATCCATTCGATACAAGAAAGGGGCTAACGGCTAAAATGGAAGAGTATGTTCCTGAATATAACGGGCACAAGACGAGAACAAAATTAGAAGCCAGTACAGGTATTGTTTACACGAAATCAATGGATGGCGAAAAACTTCTCGGTAATGCAGTGCCGGGTACAGTTAAAGAAATGGCATTATACTTCATTCCTCCAACTAAGACCCAGGAAGTTACATTGAGGTTTCTAGGTGTTGAGAATGTACATTCTGTACCAGGAGTTTGGTTGATAGACAGACATCTGAATAATAAAAAGATAAGAATATATCCGGGAGATGAATATATCTTTATATCAGAAGCTTCGAATGCTAAAGAAGCAGATGCTGAAAGCAGATTCATCCTTCGTTACTACGATAGTGTAGATGATATTATTACAGGAGATGACGATCCTATCACTTGCTATTACAATTCTTCATATTTGTATATCAAAGGATTGCATCAAGATGATGTGGGTAGTGATGTCCAAATCTATGATTTGCAAGGTCGTCTTATGGGCAAGACTAAAGTGAGTGATACATCGATGGAATATTTTAAACCTTTAAGCATAGGAACTTATATAGTAAAGATTATAGGAAAAAGGAATCACACGACGAAGTTTGTGAACTTGAAGAATTAAACTACACGACACACAGCTAAGCGAAATTATATAATGAAAACAAAACTACAAATTTTAATGTTTTTGATGCTGTTATCTGCCTTGATTGTTATGCCGGCAGTATCGGTAAAAGCCGATACAGAAGCCCCAATACTATCAGGGAGCAGCGAATTGCCATCTTCTTCTTATCTCAAGAGGGAGAAGCGTTCGATAGCCAATACTCTTGAGTCATCTTCTTTGATTATGCCTACAATGGGGCTAATGGCAGCAGGTGATGCTTGGACAGATCCATTTATGCCCGGAGAAAACGGAGAATCATCATATCCTGGAAATGTGGGATCGCCAGGTCCTATAGGAGATGTTTCTCTGCCGATAGTTATTTCTATTTTTTTATTATACTTGATATATAGACGAGTAACTACATCCAGAAGGCGAAATAATTTTTAGATTAAAGATAGTTTTTGATTAATATCAAGAAAGGTGTTTTGACTGTAAGAGGTTGAGGCGCCTTTGTTTTATATATTATAATGATCTTTTTTGTGTTAAAAAACATTACTCTTCTCTGAACATATAACTATCACAATCTGTTGAAATATAGAATGGTTAAATCTATAAGTCATGAAGAAAGATGAAATAGTAAAATCTCTTAAAGATTTTAGAGGTTACGAAGAGGCAAGGAAAAATAAGGGAAATGAGGCTCCTGTTCCTATTACCGCCAAGGAAGTAAAAGCTGCTCTTAATAGGATAAATCCGGATGAGAATAGCATGGATAGGGGTTAATCGAGATATGTAGGAAGCCCAATCCGCACAAATTTGAATGAGAAATATAAGCTTAGGTCTGCTATAAATAATACAGACCTAAGTTTTTGTTTTTAGGCGTTTTCTATTCGTTCGATGATAATTTATTTCTAAATTTGCCTTAGTTTGTTAATCGCTACAAGAGCTAATATTTCTATAATTGCCTATTCGTGCAGTTTTGCCGTTTTTCTGATACATCATTGTAAATTGATTAACCATGAATAAATCTGTTTTTTCATATTTGTTTCTTATTGTTGCATTATTGAATGTATCTGCCACTGTTAAATCTCAACAAATGAAAGTGAAATCATCTGTTGCGAATGCATTGGAGATAGGAAACCCCTCAGAAATTAAAATTCACAATTATTTAGGTGATAGAATCGATGCATGCATCCAAGAACAGGTAAAAGCGATGGATGTCAGTTATTTGGTAAATCCTTTTTATAATAAAACTGAAACGCATCGATGGCAGAGCGAATTTTGGGGAAAATGGATGCTTGCCGCAGTTCTATCCTATCAATATACCCGAGATCCGATATTAATGGATTCTATCCGTTCGGGGGTAAATAAACTACTCGATTCCCAACTTGCTAACGGGTATATCGGGAACTATTCGCCTGAAGCCCAGTTACAGCAATGGGATGTATGGGGAAGAAAATATTCTATGTTGGGCTTATTAGCCTATTATGATTTAACAGGAGATAAGAAAACTCTGAAAGCCTGTCAGAGAATGGCCGATCATTTGATGACACAGGTTGGTCCCGGAAAAGTTAATATAGTGACTACTGGGAACTATCGTGGAATGGCGAGTAGCAGTATATTAGAGCCAATAATCTTTCTGTACAAAAGGACAAATGATAAACGTTATCTCGACTTTGCCAGGTATATAGTAAATGAATGGGAGACAGAATCGGGTCCTCAACTAATAAGTAAGGCAGAATCTGGTATTCCTGTGGGAGATAGATTTCCACATCCTGTAAAATTGCAAAAGTCATGGTTTAGTCCCGAAAATGGACAAAAAGCTTATGAAATGATGTCCTGTTATGAAGGCCTACTCGAATTGTATAAAATCACAGGCAAAGAGCAATACCTTTTGGCCGTAGAAAAAACAGTCCGCAATATCATCGATATGGAGATCAACATAGCCGGATCGGGGAGTGCTTTCGAATGCTGGTATCATGGCAAAGAATTGCAAACTCGTCCTACATACCACACAATGGAAACCTGTGTAACGATGACGTGGATGAAACTTTGCCAGACTTTACTTAGCCTCACAGGTAACCCTCTTTATGCCGACCAGATAGAGAAAACAGCATATAATGCCTTATTGGCCTCAATGAAAGACGATGCTTCGCAAATAGCAAAATATAGTCCGCTCGAAGGGCAACGGCATGCCGGTGAAGATCAGTGTGATATGCATATAAACTGCTGTATAGCAAATGGGCCGAGAGCATTTGTACTATTACCTCAGTATGCGATCATGAAAGCAGAGGGCAACGATGTTTATCTCAATCTTTATACAGATTTATCGGCAGATATACAGATGTCTTCAAAGAAAACTCTCAAAGTTGTTCAGAAAACAAATTATCCGGCAGATGGCAGTATTGATATAAGTATGAATACTGATCAACCTGATAGTTTTACCCTGGCTCTGCGTATCCCTTCGTGGAGCTCTGTCAATTCGGTGACTGTAAATGGCGAAAAACAAGAAGGAGTTGCAGCCGGAACTTATTATCGGATAAACAGGGTATGGAGCAAAGGAGATAAGGTTGTACTCAATCTCGATACACGCGGAAGAATCAAACGACAGAATGGTTATGCAGCAATAGAAAAAGGACCATTGGTATTGGCGCGAGATACGCGATTCGATGATGGTTTTATTGATGAGACTGCACAGATTCAGGCAAAAGACGGTTATGTAGAGCTTATATCTGTCGTAGATCCACCACAAGGTATATGGATGGCTTTTACAGCTCCTTTAGTTCTGGGTACAGATTTAGAGGGGGAAGCAAGAAGGCCTAAGCAAATTCGTTTTTGCGATTTTTCTTCGGCAGGTAATACCTGGAGTGCAGATGTACGTTATCGGATTTGGATTCCGGAGACACTAAATGTGATGCAAACCGAATATATGCCATATTGATAATAATACATAAAGTATAGTTAAGTTTCTTTGTATAAGAGTATTGTTTCTTTATTTTTTTTATCTTTGTATATAAATATTTTAGATACTTATTATAACGCTTTACATTTACTAACACTAGGTCTATGAAGGTACTTATCTACACAACTTTACTATTTATATTTGTTATTTTGTCTTCCTTAGGTACTATTGAGGCTCAAAATAGAGCTTATCGTACTCTAAATAATGAAGGAAAGGCTAACGGAAATGAAAATACTACAGAAGTATATCAATCTGTATTAAGCTTGAAGGCTAATTCTCTGGATGCAGCTACTGTTTCGGAATTAGATTCTTTGTTAAAAAACAGAATAGGAGTTAATCGTATTCAGCAAGGAAGAAGATCTATTTTGAAACTAGAGCTTGATCCTACTTCAAAAACATCGTTGAATTTATTAGGATGTATCGAAATGGGGAATAGATATCCTGAAGTAGGAAAAGCGACTCCTGACCCGAGAATATCTGGTATTCCTACTGTGAGAAAAATGTCGGATGGTACAATAATACTGCCTGGTAAATCGACTGAAGTTGCACTTGTTGAGGAAAAAACATCAGGCACTGCATCTACTACTGTAACGACGTCAACAACACCTACACCTGCATCAAGTAGCGTGCCTACACCCGTATCGCAACCATATTCTCCTTCTGTTACAGCATATAGTGCTTCTCCATCGAAATCTCAAGCATCAGCATCTGTATCAACATTATCTCCACAAATTGGAGAACCGAAAGAGTTTATAAAGAAAAAAGGAGTAACTTTGATTAATAATAGTGACGCGGCATTCTTTAAGAAATATTCAATAGTATTGGGCTCATTCAGAAATGAGAACAATGCAGATTTCGTAAGACGTACATTCAATGCACTAGGAGAACGTGTTATAATAATAAAGAATAATGAAGAAGGCTTCTATGTCGCTCTATTAGGAGGTTTCGATTCGCAAGATGAAGCTGTGCGGAAATTTGATGCATTTAGCAGAAAATATACCGAAGGTATGTCTAGAGCACGTAGAGTAAGTAAATATGGAATACCTCTGGATGATATGTGGATATTGGTAAAAGAATAAACAAAAGTGAGACTTGGTGACGAGAAAATGAAAATAAAGTTTCTGGGAACAGGAACATCGACAGGTGTACCTGAAATAGGTTGCCAATGCGAGGTATGTACTTCTCAAGATATAAAAGACAGACGCTTAAGGGCGTCTGTCTTAATAAATATAGAGAGTACGAATATTTTAATCGACTGCGGACCAGATTTCAGACAACAGATTTTATCAGAGCCCTTTAGAAGGATACATGGCGTGCTGGTGACTCATGAGCATTATGATCATATGAGCGGCCTCGACGATCTACGACCATTTGCAAAACTGGGCGATTTAGAAATATATTCGAATGAAATTACTCTGAATGCATTAAAAAAACGGATGCCATATTCTTTTGCCGAACATAGGTATCCCGGCGTACCTGCCTTAAATTTACATGAAATAAATGCAGATGAAGTGTTCTGCATAGAGGAGGTTGAAATACAGCCTGTGAACATAATGCATTATAGGCTCCCTATCTTGGGATATCGTATCGGGGACTTTGCATACCTCACGGATGTGAAAGTTATACCAGAGGAGGAATTTGAAAAGTTGAAGGGGCTCGATACCCTTGTTATAAACGCTCTTCGGACAGGTGAGCATATCGCTCATTTGAGCTTGTCCGAAGCACTAAAATTGATAGAGAGAATAGCTCCCCAAAAGGCTTATCTTACTCATATGTCGCACCAGATAGGGTTACATGAGGAAGTGCAAAAGACTCTGCCAGATAATGTCTTTCTTGCTTATGACGGATTAGAGCTGGAAGTATGACCTTAAAGATCTCCATCTTTCTTTTTCTTTACCGACCAGCCGAAGTGTCCTATCCGTTCACCCATCTCATAATATTGCCCATGTGAATAGGCTATCGGATTAGCGTCTTCCAAGCTGAATTTTCCAGTTTCTTTATTTATAAAAGCCTCGTCGGCTTTAACATTCACAACATCAGCTATAAACATATCGTGAGAACCTAAACTCAATATTTCCTTTACGCGACACTCAATATTCAAAGGGGATTCTTCTATTATCGGGGCCTGAACAATAGATGCCTTTCCGGCAGTGAGCTTCATTTCTTCAAACTTGTTGAAGTCTCTGCCCGACCTTACTCCGCACCAGTCGGTAGCATAAGCCAAATCCTGAGTAGTAATATTGATTACAAACTCCATATTTTTTTTTATAATATGATATGAATGGCGTTCGGGACGGACCGATATATAACACATAGGAGGATTGGTGCAGATTGTTCCTAGCCAACTAAGTGTAAGTATATTATATTCTTCCGGCAAACTGCCACAGCTAATCATGGCGGCAGGCAGGGGATAAATCAGAGTTCCGGGTTTCCAGTCTTGTTTCATTTCAGGATGATGTCGTCTTTATGTATTTTGATACTGCAGTAGTGGCAACGGAGTTCTGTTTCGTTGCAATTGATTACCTCGAAATGTGTTTGCATCGGCTCATTGTTTGTAATGCATTTAGGATTATTACATTTTACAATACCCTTAATCGTTTTAGGAAGAACAACGCGCTTTTTCTCTACCACTTCATAATTTCTTATGATATTGAGTACCACATTTGGTGCTATTATGGCAATTTTATTTATTACATCTTCTTCGAAAAATTTATCTGATATTTTGATAATACCTTTCGATTTCATCTTCTTACTTTCCATATTATTACCGATCGTAATCGGGTTGTCCAGCTTCTCGAGCTCAAGTAGAGATACTACTTTGAAAACGACATTTGCCGGTATATGGTCTATTGCTGTTCCGTCGCAAAGGGCGGCAACTTGTAATTCTTTGATAGGTTTATTCATCTTTAACCTCCGTTTCTATTATTCAACTGTAATATCTAAAGCGTCGCATATGACAGCTTCACGCGTGAAAACCCCGTTTTTTGCCTGTTCGAAATAATATGCCTTCGTACTGCTATCCACATCCTGATCTATTTCGTTGACACGTGGTAGCGGATGCAAAATTCTCAGATTGTCTTTTGTTTCTGCTATCATGTCCCTCTTAAGGATATACACGTTTTTTACTTTTTCGTATTCCATAAGGTCTGTAAACCGTTCGCGCTGAACACGAGTCATATATAATATATCTGCCTCGTTGATGACTTTTGGCGAAAAATCGATATGCTCTTCATACTTTATCCCATGATCGTCACAAAAGTTCTTGTATGTTTCGGGCAGCATCAATTCTTCCGGAGCTACAAAATGGAATGTAGGGTTGAAGTGCGACATTCCTATGATAAGAGAGTGTACAGTGCGTCCGTATTTAAGATCTCCTACAATAGTCAGAGTCAGGTTTTCTAATGTGCCTTGAGTTTTGTAGATAGAATACAAATCGAGCATGGTCTGTGTCGGGTGCTGATTTGCTCCGTCTCCTGCATTGATAATGGGGACAGATGATAACTCAGAGGCATATCGGGCAGCTCCTTCGAGATGATGTCGCATAATGATGATGTCGGCATAATTGCTTACCATAGCAATGGTATCTTTTAATGTTTCACCTTTCGATGAACTTGTTGTAGCCGCATCAGTAAAACCTATAATACGTCCACCAAGGCGGTTGACAGCAGTCTCGAAGCTAAGACGGGTTCTTGTAGAGGGCTCGAAGAACAGCGTGGCGCAGACCTTTCCTTCCAGAAGTCTTCTGTTAGGCTTTTCGTCAAATTTCTTTGTCAGATTAAGTATTCGTAGAATGTCTTCTTTCGAATAATCTGTGATGGATACGAGACTTTTTTTTATCATATGTAATTTCTGTTTTTGAGAAATGGGTCGTATATGCAAAAAAAATCCCCGAAAAAGAAAACTTCTTCGAGGACAAATATATCTAAATTATTAAATGCTCGGAATAAATAAAAAGACCAAATTCTGATATTACATATTCATCGGGTAGATTTCGCCTTTTCATATAATTTCATTTTATATCGAGTGTAAAGATACAGACTTTTTTGAGATAAAAATCTAAAATCGTTTAAATTGTTTTAAAGAAAGGCTTCGAATTTTCGAAGCCTTTCTTTATATTACATTTCTAAATCTGTATCGAATAATTCATGCCAAGGAAGACCTTGCTTGTTGAGTTGTTCCATAAACGGATCGGGATTGAATTCTTCTACATTGAATACGCCTGGTTTGCGCCACAGCCCTTTCATAAACATGATGCCGCCGATGGTAGCAGGTACGCCTGTTGTGTAACTTACACCTTGCGCACCAGTCTCTTTATATGCAGCTTCGTGCGAACAGTTATTATATACATAATAGGTGCGCTCTTTACCATCTTTGATACCTTTGATACGGCATCCTATAGAAGTTTCGCCTATATAGTTTTCTCCAAGCTCTCCCGGATCGGGAAGCACGGCTTTAAGAAACTGAATAGGTACAATCTCTACTCCATTGTATATAATAGGATCGATACGTGACATCCCAATGTTTTGGATTACACGTAGATGGGTTAGGTATTCTTGTCCGAATGTCATCCAGAAACGGGCACGTTTTAGAGTCGGGAAGTTCTTAACCAGCGATTCCAACTCTTCGTGATAAATTACATACGATTCTTTTGGCCCTATATTAGGATAGTTCAATGGCTTGTGTATAGCGTGAGGTTCTGTTTCCACCCATTCGCCGTTTTCCCAATATTTTCCTTTTTGAGTTACTTCACGTATATTGATTTCGGGATTGAAGTTCGTAGCGAAGGCTTTACCGTGATCTCCCGCATTACAATCAACTATATCAAGATAGTGGATTTCATCGAAATAATGTTTTGCAGCATAGGCCGTAAACACGCTTGTTACTCCCGGATCGAATCCACAACCAAGAATAGCTGTGAGCCCGGCTTCTTTGAATCTTTCCTGATATGCCCATTGCCAACTATACTCGTATTTGGCTTCTTCTTTCGGCTCGTAGTTAGCTGTGTCCAGATAATTCACACCACAGGCAAGGCAGGCATCCATTATAGTAAGATCCTGATATGGAAGCGCTACGTTGATCACAAGCTCCGGTTTATATGAATTGAATAATGCCTTAAGATCTTCCACATTGTCAGCATCTACCTGTGCTGTTTGTATTTTATTTCCGCCTACAGCTTTGGCTATAGCGTCACATTTCGACTTTGTGCGACTGGCTAACATGATTTCTGTGAACACATCCATGTTTTGTGCTACTTTGTGCGCAACCACTGTTCCTACACCACCAGCTCCGATAATTAAAACTTTTCCCATTGTTATAGCTATATTTATATTGAACTATTTAATTATACAAAAGTATCATTTTTAATGAAAAGTAGAAACTAGTTTACTCGACTTTACTTTTTATAATACTTTTCATTAAATAGTTTTAGGTAATTTTTCTTATATTCTTCTATGTTATTATTTAATGCATCGGTATATTTCGGTTTCGTTCTAAATCCATCTTGTATTTTGTTACCTCTGCTTTCGATGGTTTCTATACTTTGTATTTTGTTCCCGTCGAAGGGCGTGAGAGGTATCCCTGTAGGATTGGTAGCCGGTAATATATCGAAAGTTCTTCCGTTCGGTTTTTTGGTGATATAAACAGGAATATTTCCTATCTTATGTTTTTCAAACTCCCTGTTTGCTTCAGTTGATCTGGGATGAGGTATAGGTTTGATAATAGCTGAAATCAGTTGTGTTTTGTCATGAGTGTAGATGTAGGATATCAACAATGACATTTTTTTGAAATTGATGAAGCAGAATATAAAGACCGTAGTTATTAAAATAATATTTCCGATCCGTAGCGATGGCGATTTTAGATTGCGCAATATCAAATAGACATGGATATAAGCACATCCGTATATATATCCATATAGGAATCTGAAATCGGGAGCGGATATCATATTAAACACGAGGCAGAGAATGGTTATAAAATATAATATATATATAAATATATGTATGTCCTTTTTCTTTGCTATGCTGTATATGATAGTTATGGGCGAGAGTATTGAAAGAGCAAAAGCTATCCAACTTGTTAATTTTATTATCGCTAATATTTTGTATGTATTTAGTTCATCAAGAAATATATAGTGATTAAAATTTTTGTAAAACATCAGGAATGCCCATTCATGTATATGTGCTTTTTGTAGCAAAAGTGTTGCTGTCGGCATTTTCCAATCGAAAGAAAATAGATCTATTTCATGTATAGGATATACTAGATATCCTGTAATTATAACATTTCTGATACTCCAGAATAATATCAAGACAAGAGATGTTGTTAGACAGAAAATTAACTGTCGATTCTTTCTTCGCATCACAAAATAAATCAAGATTCCAATACTCGTCAGACAGAAGATAGCAGACGATAATTTAAAGGTGATGAGAGCCACGGGCAGCAGATAAGCTAATAATGGTTGCCTGATGATCCAATTGGGGGAGATAACCGTTTTTAGTATATAGTAGAATATGCAAAGTATAGGGATTATATCTGTGCTGGAGTTGTCTAGTAAAGTGTCTGCGATCAAAAAAATTATTATCAAAAACACAGTTGCAATAATATATTTGATATCGAATTTAGATTTGACTAAGCTGTACATTATCCAGCATATTAACAGTATATATAATGACGATTGCAGGGAATATATTCCTTCTCCAAATAAAAATCGAAATGAAAAAACTGCCGAAACTAATAAATAGCTGGAATTAAATCCAAAACGGTCTTCTATATTTGCTAATCCGGGAACGACGGGATATTCTTCGTTCCATCTGATATTTTGGTGATGATAATATTCTGCATCAAAAGAGTCGGATAAGAAGGATATGAAAAAAGCAATGCAGAGAATGATGATCCCAATTGATATACCTAAAAGAGGTGTTATGTTTTTTTTATAGTGCCGAATGATCGTGTTTAATCTTTTCCTGTTACCGATCCAGTATATTACTGAAATAATAACAAAAGCAAGTAAAATAAATTCATTTGATGGAAACCAAATAGAGGTTAGAGATACAAGGAGTGTGACGAAGCATAATCCTAATAAAAATGTATCAAGAAAATTATAGTTTTCATTGCTTTTGCAAAATTTGTTGTACAAGTTTATAAAAATATCTCCTAAAGAAAATAAGGTAAAGGAGATCACTATCCACGAAATAAAGATGGCTAACATTTACTGACGCTTTTCTATTAGTTTTGTAAAGATAAGATTTTTAACTATTGCAAATGCAATGGTTAACTTAAGTTTAAAATGAATAAGTAACCTTATAATTTTGTAATACAAAAATACTATTAAAAATTTATATTGGCTATCTTTGTTTGGCTTTAAAAAACAACAATGTTTAATGCCATTGTTTTTCTAATACAGTTTGATATTTCCCGATTCTATAAAAGATTTACTAACTTCGTGGGGGCTGATAAATTTTTAAGAATCGATTTCTTTTTATTGATATTATTATAACACTATTTGGAACTGTACCAGAGAGCAAAGTGAGTAATAAATAAATATAAATATATAAGCTTATGTCACAATTAGTTGGGCATGTTTCGCAAATAATAGGACCTGTGGTGGATGTGTTTTTCAACACCAGCGACCCGGCGTCTCATCTGCCAAACATCAACGATGCCCTTGAAATTAAAAGACCTGACGGTCGTTCTTTGATTCTCGAAGTTAAACAACACATAGGCGAAGACACAGTACGTGCCGTAGCCATGGATAGTACGGACGGATTGAGCCGTGGGCTAGAAGTAATTCCCACCGGATCGCCTATCAGGATGCCCATTGGTGAGCAAGTGAAAGGTCGTCTGATGAATGTTGTCGGACAAGCGATAGACGGTATGGGAATACTAGACAATAAGGGTGGAGACCCTATCCACAGAGAGCCCCCTAAGTTTGATGAATTACAGACGACTAGAGAAATTCTTTTCACAGGTATCAAGGTCGTGGATTTGCTTGCTCCATATGCAAAGGGAGGTAAGGTAGGATTGTTTGGTGGAGCCGGAGTAGGTAAGACCGTACTTATCATGGAACTTATCAATAATATTGCAAAAAAACATAACGGTTATTCAGTTTTCGCCGGAGTAGGTGAACGTACACGTGAAGGGAATGACCTGCTTCGCGAGATGATAGAATCGAAAGTTGTTCGTTATGGCGAAGAATTCGAGAAAAGTATGGAGGAAGGACACTGGGACTTATCGAAGGTGGACCAAGAAGAACTAAAAAAATCACAGATATCACTTGTCTTTGGGCAGATGAACGAACCTCCCGGTGCACGTGCCGATGTAGCCTTGTCGGGGCTAACTATTGCCGAATCGTTCCGTGATGCTAAGTCTGACGGACCAAAAGATATTCTTTTATTTATTGATAATATTTTCCGTTTCACTCAGGCTGGATCCGAAGTGTCGGCACTATTAGGGCGTATGCCTTCGGCCGTAGGTTATCAGCCAACATTGGCTACCGAGATGGGATTGATGCAGGAACGTATTACTTCTACTAAGAATGGTTCTATCACCTCTGTGCAAGCTGTATATGTACCTGCCGATGACTTGACTGACCCTGCGCCGGCTACAACATTCTCTCACTTAGATGCAACAACAGTGCTTGACCGTAAGATTACCGAAATGGGTATCTATCCGGCTGTAGACCCGCTGGGATCCAGTTCGCGTAATCTAGACCCTAACGTTGTGGGACAGGAGCATTACGATACGGCACAGCGTGTGAAGCAAATACTCCAACGCAATAAAGAACTTCAGGATATTATTGCCATACTTGGTATGGAAGAATTATCGGATGAAGATAAGCTAACGGTCAACAGAGCGCGACGTATTCAACGTTTCCTTTCTCAGCCGTTTAATGTTGCTGAACAGTTTACCGGAGTGCCGGGCGTGATGGTAGATATACACGATACAATCAAAGGATTCCAACGAATTCTTGATGGTGAAGTAGATTACCTTCCCGAACAGGCATTCCTCAATGTAGGAACTTTAGAGGATGCAATTGCCAAAGGAGAGAAAATACTTGCTCAGGCTGCTGTTCAATAAATTTGCATGATATGAAAAAAACAGAACTCCAATTAAATATTATATCAGCTGAGAAGAGACTTTTCTCGGGTGCTGTGTCGTCTGTCATTATTCCCGGCATATCGGGCAAGTTCGGCGTATATCCCGACCACGCTCCTTTGATTTCGCCTTTGCAACAAGGAACTATTACATACACGATAGACAGTAAGGAGAGCACATTAGAAGTGCAAGGTGGCATTGCTGAAGTAAATAATGGAGTTGTGACAATTTGTGTAATTTAAGGAATGGACTTTTTTAGAGCTAAATTAATTACTTTGGTACTCGCATTTGGGTTGATAGCAGGTGCGCTTGTTGGCATGCTGCTTTATTATCAGTTTCCTGATTATTATCCTAATTGGTACGAAGGAATTTTAGCCTTCTTTTTGGTATTGGAAACTTTTATAATCAGCTTCGTCGTGTCAGCCAGCAAGAAGGTAACCCAAAGGCAAATGCTGAATACGTACATGCTTACAAAAGTTATAAAAATATTTGCTGCTTTAATCTTTGTAGGTGCATATGCAATTATCGTAAAAGAGAATATAAAAAGTTTCGTCCTTATATTTATGATTTTCTATCTTTTATTTTTGGCTATGGAATCCATCCTGTTTACGAAGATAGAAAAGCGGTTAAAGAATAAACAACAATAGTATGAAACACTATTTAAAATACATTTTGACCTCAGTATTTCTCTTGTCGGTTATAGGATTACAGCCTGTAATGGCACAAGATGGGCATGAAGCTACCGTTGATGAGTCTGTAAAAGAAGAAGAGCTTAATGTAAAAGAGCTTATCCTCGATCACCTTGCCGACTCTTACGAATGGCATATAACCTCCATCGGAGATAACCACATATCCATCCCCTTGCCAATAATTGTCAAAGGAGAAAATAGCGGATGGCAAATATTCATGTCTTCTGCATTTCATCACGGACACGAAGCCTATAATGGCTTTTATATTGCACAATCGGGAGATTATAAAGGAAAGATAGTGGAGCGAAACTCGGCAGGTGAAGAAGTACGTCCTTGGGATTTCTCTATGACTAAAAATGCAGCAAGCCTTGTTATTAGCTCTATTCTTCTGCTTATTATCGTAATGAATGTAGCGAAGTGGTATAAGAGACAGGCGAAATCCGGTCAGCATACAGCGCCTAAAGGCTTTGTCGCCTTCATGGAGATGTTTATTATGAGCGTACAGGAAGATATTATCAAACCATGCGTGGGTAAGAATTATAGAAAATTCTCGCCATACCTGCTCACGGTCTTCTTCTTCATATTCTTCAATAATATACTAGGGCTGATACCGCTATTTCCGGGAGGGGCAAACGTGACTGGTAATATATCTGTTACGCTGGTTTTAGCCTTATTCACATTTATAATCGTAAATATATTCGGATCGAGGGAATACTGGAAAGAAGTTTTCTGGCCCGATGTACCTACATGGCTCAAAGTGCCTGTACCTATCATGCCGGCTATCGAGCTTGTGGGAGTATTTACAAAACCATTTGCACTGATGATACGTCTTTTTGCAAATATTCTGGCAGGGCACTCTATTGTGCTTGGACTTACATGTCTGATATTTGTGACGGTAAACTTAGGAACAGCCATTAATGCTTCTATGACGCTAGTATCTGTGCTGCTTACTATATTTATCAGCCTTGTCGAAATATTGGTTGCCTATATACAAGCGTACGTATTTACGATGCTTTCGGCAGTCTTTATCGGTCTGGCACAGATAGAACCGCATCATCATGCAGAAAAACATTGATTACATAAAATAGAAAACAATTAATAAATTAACTCTTTAAAAATAAAAGATTATGTTACTATCAACTTTATTACAAGCAGCAGAAGCTGCAACAAGCTTAACAGGTTTTGGTGCTGCACTTGGTGCAGGATTGGCTGTGATCGGTGCAGGTATCGGTATCGGTAAAATCGGTAGCTCTGCCATGGAAGGTATTGCGCGCCAACCCGATGCAGCAGGTGATATCCGTACATCCATGATTATTGCGGCGGCGTTGGTAGAAGGTGTTGCCTTGTTTGCTGTGGTAGTATGTGGATTTATTCTTTAATCCAATAAAATTAAAAAACTATGGGTTTACTACAACCTGAATCTGGGCTTCTCTTTTGGATGCTACTATCGTTCGGTATCGTATTCTTCGTTTTGGCGAAGTTTGGTTTTCCCGTTATCACCAAAATGGTAGATGAACGTAAAAACTACATACAGGACTCATTGGACGCAGCCCAAAAAGCGAACGAACAATTGGCTTCCATCAAGGAACAAAGCGATGCTATATTAGCATCGGCCAAAGCAGAACAGGTGAAAATCTTGAAAGATGCTGCCGATACACGCGACCGTATAATAAGCGAAGCGAAAGAGCAGGCCAAAATAGTCGGAGCCAAAGAGATGGAAGAGATAAGAAAGCAAATTCAGGCAGAGAAAGAACAAGCTATACGCGACATACGTCGTCAGGTAGCAGAGCTCTCTGTGGATGTAGCTGAAAAAGTTCTTCGAGGCTCTCTTAAAGACTCCGAAGCACAAATGTCAATGATTGATCGCCTGGTGGATGAGGCTATGGTTTCTAAATCTTAACTGTTATGAATGAAGGGATGATCTCTAAGCGATATGCTAAAGCGCTGTTGCTGTTTGCAAAAGACAACAAATCCGAAGATACAGTTTACTCGGAAATGAAACAACTTGCATCTGTACTCATGCGCGAACCTAAATTGCGTATGGCAATGGATAATCCTGTAGTAAATGTTGAGGATAAAAAGAATCTGATAAAAACGGCTGTTGGTGGAAATATCAGCAAGGAATTAATCAGATTTATAGAGCTTGTTTTGAAAAATAAGCGGGAGAAATATCTACAAAATATAGCATTGAGTTACATTGACCTGTATTGCGAAGCCAAAGGCATCAATACCGGAAAGCTAGTGACAGCTACACCTGTAGATGCTTCTGTGAAGGAAAAGATGAAAAGCTTGTTACAAAAAATTAAGCCTGGAAATCTCGATTTCGAAACAAGTGTCGATCCTGATCTCGAAGGAGGATTCATTCTTTATATCGATGATTACAGGCTCGATGCCAGTGTTAAGACTCAGCTCAAACGGATTAAACAACAGTTTATCGCAGAAAACAGTAAGAGAAACTAATCTGCTAATTTTCAAATTTTTCAAATTAAGAATTTATGTCAGAAAATATAAAAGCAAGCGAAGTCTCCGATGTGCTGAAAATGCAGCTCGAGAATATCAGCAACCGCGTACAATTTGACGAGGTTGGTACTGTGCTCGAAGTAGGAGATGGTGTTGTTCGCCTGTATGGACTGAAAAATGCGGAGGCCAATGAGCTTCTCGAGTTCGACAATGGCATTATGGCCGTGGTGATGAACTTAGAAGAAGATAATGTGGGTGCCGTATTGCTTGGCCCGTCCGACCAAATAAAGGAAGGTTACACCGTAAAACGTACAAAAAGAATCGCCTCTATCAATGTTGGCGAGGGTATGCTAGGACGTGTAATCACTCCTCTTGGTGAACCATTGGACGGAAAAGGCCCTATTACAGGAGAACTTCTCGAAATGCCGTTGGAACGTAAAGCTCCGGGGGTAATCTATCGTCAGCCTGTTACACAGCCTTTACAAACCGGTATCAAACCTATCGATGCTATGATTCCGATTGGTAGAGGACAGCGTGAGCTTATTATCGGCGACCGTCAGACAGGGAAGACTGCTATTGCAATAGATGCAATAATAAACCAAAGATCAAATTATGATGCAGGCGATCCTGTATATTGTATATATGTAGCTATCGGGCAGAAAGCATCTACTGTTGCTAATATTGTGCAAACATTGAAGGAAAAAGGTGCAATGGATTATACCATCGTAGTATCCGCTACGGCGGCTGAGCCTGCTGCCCTTCAGTATTTCTCTGCATTTGCAGGTGCATCTATCGGCGAATACTTCCGCGACACAGGCCGTCATGCCCTTGTCGTATACGATGACTTATCGAAACAGGCAGTTGCCTACCGTGAGGTGTCGTTGATTCTACGTCGTCCTCCCGGCCGTGAGGCCTATCCAGGTGATATATTTTATCTGCACTCTCGTCTGCTAGAACGTGCGGCAAAAATTATCAGTCAGCAGGAAGTTGCCGAACAGATGAACGACCTGCCTGAAAGTCTCAGAGGAAAAGTAAAAGCCGGAGGTTCCCTTACTGCTTTACCTATCATCGAAACGCAAGCAGGAGATGTATCTGCATATATCCCTACCAATGTGATATCTATTACAGACGGACAAATATTCCTTGATGTTGACTTGTTCAATGCGGGTAAACGTCCGGCCATCAATGTGGGTATCTCCGTGTCGCGTGTAGGAGGTTCTGCACAGATAAAAGCAATGAAGAAAGTTGCCGGAACATTGAAGATAGACCAAGCTCAGTACCGTGAATTAGAGGCTTTTACTAAATTTGGTGGCGACCTGGATCCTGTAACGGCTATGACTATTGACAAAGGACGTAAAAATACTGAACTACTTGTTCAGCCTCAATATATGCCTGTCCCTGTTGAAAAACAGATTGCCGTATTGTATTGTGGAACAAATGGTCTTTTGCGTAATGTCCCTGTAGATAAAGTACATGTGTTTGAAACTGAATTTTTGAGAACTCTGGAAATGCAATATCAGGCAGATGTGTTGGATGTGCTGAGACAAGGAGTCATCAACGAGGACATAGAGAAGATTATCAGACAGGTGGCACAAGATATTGCTACTCAGTATAAAAAATGATTGAATTATGTCATATCTTAAGGAAATAAAAGACAGGCTCGGTTCCGTAAAAAGTACAAAGAAGATAACATCGGCAATGAAGATGATAGCTTCATCCAAGCTGCATAGGGCACAGAATGCGATTAGCAATTTTTTACCTTATCAAGAAAAATTGGATGCTATTCTGACAAACTTGCTATCTTCGGATACAAGCTATGAATCTCCTTTTATCCAAAAGAGAGAAACAAGGCGGATTGCAATTGTTGCCTTTTCTTCCAACTCTTCATTGGCAGGGGCATATAACGCCAATGTTATAAAAGAGTTCAATCATACTTATAGCAGCAAAAAAACGCTTGGAAAGGAAAATATCTTTATATATCCTATAGGGAAGAAAATAGCAGATGCTGTGAAAAAGCAAGGACTCAAGGCCGAAGGTGATTATACAGAGATGGCCGACAAACCTTCTTATCAGGCAGTACAGGACTTGGCAAAGGAGCTGATAGTGAAATATGTGGCAAAAGAGATTGATGATGTAATTCTGATTTATCACCACTTTGTTTCTACTGGGACACAAAAATTGATGAACGTATCATTCCTGCCTTTCGATTTGGAGAAAAGTAAACAAACAGTAATGGATAGTAATCAGATTGATTATATTCTAGAACCATCGAAGGAAGAGATTCTTGGCAGTTTGATTCCTACCGTTCTTTATGCTCGTCTTTATGCTGCGCTTTTAGATGCGAATGCCTCTGAACATGCTGCGCGTACAGTTGCTATGCAGATTGCAACAGACAATGCCGACGAGCTGATACAGGATTTGACCGTGCAATACAACAAGTCGCGTCAGCAGGCTGTGACCAATCAATTACTCGATATTATTGGTGGAGCATCGGCTTTGCAAAGCTGATAAACCTTTAGACTATAAAAAAAGAAACCTCAGATACTTTATCTGAGGTTTTTTTAATTCAATAGCCATTATTCTTCTGCAATACTTTTCCAGCGACGTATCAATGCAGATAACGCCCATATAGATAATATGGCTATTGGTATATTTATCCAGAACATACACATCACATCCTGTTCTTCAGGTTTATAGTAGTTTGTCTGACTAAGCCTTGCATGAGTAATAACTGTAAGGTATGCTAAAGGTATGAGGCATGGCAACAGCCAGAGCATTACATTTATATATATATTGGAACGACCTTTGTGCGATTTGTTATTAACCTTGATGATAATCTTACTGAAGAGTATTACAAAGAGGGTAATCCAAAATAATGTGATGAAGATTATTATTATTTCTTCATGTCTCCAATCAAGCGATTTTCCCAGACCAACGGCGAAAAGAATAACAGCAAATATAAGTACCCCTGTAGAAACCAGAGCTATCAGCCAAGCTCTGCCGCTTGTGACTCTGAAAGAGAATACTAGGACAGCCATAATTAAAGAAATACAGAATGATATTAATACGAACCATTTCATGTCGGATCTATCAATATAGCTGTAAATAATCTGCTGGTAACCTGAAGATAATTCTTCATGCTGTAGATAAGGTAGCGAACCTACAGGTATATCGTCAGGATCGGGTTCTGTAGTCGACAAAGAATAAGCTATAGTATCCGCCACAGTGGCAATATCAGGTTCTGTAGCAATTACGACCTCTTCTGCATAAGATTTGTAATAATCATTAAATCTTGAAGGCTGATAATTGCTTATCATAGTTGATTTTTTGACAGGAAAGAAAGGAGGATTATATATCCGCTTAAACCAGTTTTCGGGAGTGATATTAACAGGCATATTATGCTTACGTTGCAATTGCTCGAAATCTTTCATCAACGCGAGTATTTTATCCTTATCTCCTGCTTGTAGCCATTTTTTTATTTGTTCGGGTTCCCTTACTTTATTCCAGCTAGAAGAATCCACATATGCTTTATATTCTAAATTCCCATTGTTGTAGTTATAGAAGTCATAATAATGGTAATTGGAATAGAATAGCAGAGAAGGCCCTGTATATCCACGGATAATAAGATTACCACTACCGCTGTACTGTACCGAATAATCGTCCAGATCAAGTGCATGTACATCAACCTTCATCCCTTCGGGTAGGGGGATTGGCTCATTATAATCACTATCATAATTATAAGGACTCTTAGAATCTGGAATAAGAATCTTAATCTTATTCAATATATCCATAGCCTTCTGAGCCTCTTTGAGTGATACGACTGATTTCCATTTCGACAGATATCCATTACTCAAAGAATATGGGACAAATGAAATACCAATAGAAATGATAAAAATCATTATCCATTCGAGGAATAATTGATTCGTCTTTTTGGGATAGAATGTTTTAAATCCATTATTCCGACTGTAAAATACCAACCATCCTATTAGCAAGAGAATAGAAACGAGTATACTTACGCAGTAGAGTATGCCGAAATCACCCCATGGTGAATTATAATAATACATTTCACCGAATGTCACATCCGTTGCTAAAAATCCTATGCCGAAAAATACAAGATGAACGCCCAGTAATATAAGAAGCATGGGGATAAGCCTTATATTCCATATGGTAGGATAATGAAGCAGTAAATATTTTTGTATCTTTTTTATCATTGTAGCCAAGTTTTATGAAAGGAAAAATCTGCGGGTAGAGTTCGAAATATTACGAAAATATGTAATAGGTATTTGTTTCTCTAATATTAATCGGAGAAAATCTTCCTGAGCAATATCATCGGGAAAACTTGCAACATAAGTTCCGCCATTTATTTGAAGTCGTTCCAGCTTCAATTGATCTAGAGCTTTATACAATTCATCTTGTTTCCAAGCTGATTCGAACTCTATTATAAACTTCGAAACCTCTTTGTAATTTACATCAGTATCTTGTGAAAGATTTCGAGGGGTACCGTTCTTGAGGAATATTACATAGTCCGATGTTTTTTCCACTTCGTACAGTTGTTGAGAGCTCATCACAATCCCTAATGGGCGAAACGGAGAACATGCTATATCCTTAAAATCATCCAATACAATCTGCTGAGCAAGGATATCAAGATTGGCAAGCGGTTCGTCAATCAACAGTAATTGTGGTTTTCGCAACAATGCTCTAGCCAGTTCAAAGCGCATCTTATATCCTGACGAAAGGTTTTTCCATCCATATGTACGGTATTTGCGTAAGCCCATCCTTGCTACGATCAGTTCGGTTATCAACAGATTTTCATTTTCTGTTATACCATAAGATACTGCTGCAAAACGTAGATTAGATAAAAGAGAGCCTTGCCATGATGTAGTTCGTTGAGGAATATATATCAACTTCGAACGCAGATCATAACTATCCTTATGAGGGAAGTGATACTCAATTTTACCGCTTGTGGGCACAAGCTCACCACAGAGCGAGCGTAGGAGTGTGGTTTTTCCGTTTCCGTTTTCACCTACCAACCCGATTATCTCTCCGGATTTTATTTCGAAACTAATTGGACCTAGGGCAAATGAAGATTTTTTGTAAGATTTTATCAGATTGTTTGTTGATACAAGCAATGATCCTGATTTGTATTTAATAGGCTTATTTATCAGAAACTGATATAATTCATCTAATAAAGTCGCAAATCCATCTTTCAGGTTTTCTTCGTTACTATTATTTGCGTCGAGCCAATCAAGAAAATCTACTGTTTTTTTGTAAAAGCCGATATTTTCCGTATCCAGCGTTAGGTCAATAAGCCGTTTTGTTAATAAGGAAAAGTCGTTGTAGTCTATAAGTTTTCTTATCTCTTCGTACTGAGATTGGAATATTGTCATATTCTTTATGTTAATATTTTACATAAAAGCAAATATATCTATTATTCCAGAAGTATTCCTTTTTTATGGTTAAATTTTACTATTGAATATCTGTGTTTCTGAGAGGAGGAAATTATTAATTATTATAAAAAGATCAATAATAGTAAGGAACATTGTAATAAATTTTATTTATTTGTAGCCAGGATAAATTACCAGAATAAATATGATTGACATTTCGGCAAATAGATAGAATCTTAATTGCCCATTAAGATTTTAATAGATTATTTAATAAGTTAAATTAACATTCAAAAATTACACAAAATTCTAATGTCTGACAAAAAAATTACACGTAGGAAATTTTTAAAAGTTGCGGCTGCTACTACGGCTGTCGGTGGTATTGCTGCTGCAGGGATTTACAAAGCTACCGAGTTTTCGAGCAATGCAAAAGGTAAAATAGTTGTCATAGGAGGTGGTGCTGCCGGTCTGAGTATGGCTGCCCTTTTGCAACGATGGCTTGACGAACCCGATATTACAGTGATAGACCCTAGCGACCGCCAATATTATCAGCCCGGATTTACCCTTGTAGCATCGGGTGTATATACTCCTGATGAAGTATGGAAAGAGCAGAAAGATTGTATTCCAAGCAAGGTGAAGTGGATAAAGGATACAGTAAGAGAACTTAATCCATCAACAAAAGAAATTAGCACTGCAGAGAATGGCAAAATCACTTACGATTTTCTAGTACTTACGCCCGGTTTACAAATTAATTGGCACGAAACCGAAGGTATAAGCCAAGAAAGGTTAGGAGAGGGTAATGTACATTCTATTTATGACTTTGAAGGTGCTCAAAAAACGTGGGCAGCTATTCAAGAGTTTTCCAAGACAGGAGGCAAAGGAATTTTTACCGATACATATACAAAGCATAAATGCGGGGGGGCACCTAAAAAGATTTGCTTATTGACAGAGGCTTATACTCGCCAACAAAATACGAGGGATAAGGTAACTTTGAGTTATTATACAGCAGATAAAATACTTTATGATGTACCGTATTATACCCCACGTTTGCTCGAAATCTACAAAGAACGAAATGTTGACATCATAATTAACACGCGGGTGAAAGCTATAGATACTCATGCAAAACGGGTATATATGGAACAGACAGAAACAGTGGGAGATGAAAAGATAGTAACTCCTATCGAGGAGGATTTCGAATTTATGCATTTCACCCCTCCTATGTATGCGCCTGATTTTGTGAGGGAAGCAGGTCTTTCGTGGACGGAAGGTAAACTTGCACCCGAAGGTTGGGTAATGGTGGATAAAGAAACTCTGATACACAAAACATATTCAAATATTGTTTGTTTAGGCGATTGTGCCGGAGTGCCGACCAGTAAGACGTCTGCAGCCGTACGCAAACAAGTACCTGTGGCTGCTATGAATTTGATAATGATGATGGAAGGGAAGACCCCGGACAGGAAATATGACGGATATGCGGCTTGTCCCATTATTACAGATTATGGACATGTGTTGATGTGCGAGTTTGATTATGATAAGAATCCTCAGCCTTCGTTTCCGTTCACGCTTATGGATATGTCGAAAGAACAAGCTGCTGCATGGCAGTTGAAAGTAAGAGGGTTGAAGCCTCTTTACTTTCATGGGATGCTCAATGGTCACGGATTTTAAAGAAACAAGATAATTCTTTTATATAAAGGCTGTCCGAATGGGACAGCCTTCATTATTATAAAAAGTAGTTATCTTTCGTAGTAAGGCAGTTTATAAGGTTTCCTGTATTGATACCAGTATAGTCTGTGATTTTCTGCCTCCTTGTCATCCACAAAGCTCAGTGTAGCAGGATTCCATCTTACAGGACGTTGTAGCTCAGTAGCCATGTTGGCAAGGCAGCAAAGAGTATTTGTACTGCAACCCACTTCTACAGATGCCACCGGCTTTTGGCGTGAACGAACACAATCTACAAAGTTTTGCATATGAGGAGAACTAACTTCAAATTCGCCTGCAGCTACACCTTTTTCTGTTCTTTCATCACCTTTGAGTAAATTAGGGTCGGAGGCTTGCAGAAATCCGCGGGCTACCTGTATCCATCCCCTGTCGCCGATAAATTTAATGCCTTGCGCACCCGGTTGATCATCTCTGTATGGCTGTTCAGTCATAACTATGCCGTTTGCATATTTCATAGTCAGATATTGCGCACCATTATATCCTTTAGGTATATATTCAATTGGACCCGAACCATCCATGCCTATCGCGGCTTGAGATATATCGAACATATGAGCGCCCCAGTCGGCAGTATAACCATTACCTGTTTCCCAATACCAACGCCATGCACCCCATAGTTTTTCATTTTGTTCCGGCTCCAATGTTATAGGAGGACAAATGTCTGGATGATAATGTACATTCGGGTTATTTAATGGGCCAAGCCACAAATTGAAGTTTAAGTTTTTGGGAACTTCCTGCTTTGGTAAATCAAAAGGCTTAGGAGGGTCGCCTACTTTAGCATATATTTTTTCAATGTGTCCTATAGCACCTTTCCGCACAAGGTCCATTGCTTTTATAAATTCTTTGCTCGAACGTTGCTGGCTTCCTACCTGCAATACGCGATTGTTATCACGTACAGCTCTCATTATAGCCAGACCTTCGGTAATGGTATATGCCAACGGCTTCTGACAATATACATCTTTTCCTGCCTGGCAGGTATGTATTGCATTCAGCGCGTGCCAATGATCAGGCGTTGCGATAGAAACAGCATCAATATCTTTTCGTTTCAGCAATTTTTCGTACGATTCATACATGTCGCATTTTAGTGGCATGTTTTTCGCAGTTTGCCATGCCTGTACGCGTCTTTTGAATCGCTCGGTTTTCAACGAGTCTACATCGCTGCATCCGGCAACTTGTACTCCCGGTACACTACTGAAACTATTAAAATCGGATAGACCTTGTTGTCCTAATCCGATAAAGCCTAAAACAATCCTGTCGCTGGGTGCAATCCGCATTCCGTTCATAGACCAACTTGGGACGATGGTCAGACTGGCTAATCCGAGTGCAGAAAGCTTGAGGAATTCCCTCCGGTTTACTTCATTCTTTTTGTTTTTTTCCATAGTTTGATTTATATATTAAATTTCATAGAGCAAGGTCTGGCGAAACCAAATGATTATTAAGGTTATATTTACAAATGTATTATATTTATATCTAAGTTAAAAGTAATTAATACAGAATTTTAGTTTAATAAAATGGCTAATTTTTGTTGAAAAAAATAAATTCAATAGGCGTATAAGCTGTAGTTATCTTAAGAGTTTCAGAATTTAAATCACAAGAAAAATCTTTACAGTATTTAGCTGCAAATAGAAGTCTAATTAATTTATTAAGCATTTGTATGTATTTTTTTACAATTTTCATGCAAGGTTTCGAAATAATGAGATTTAATATGTGAGTTCTCAAAGAAGAAAGGGGTCTCACAAATAACGTTTAATTCTAAAAATAGAAAAATGAAAAATCTAAAAAAAATCTCAGGTTTATTTTACTTCAGTTTGGTTGCTTTAACTTTGGTATTTACTTTTGTATCATGTGGTGACGATGATGATGACAAGGTTAACAACACATTTAAATTAAGTGCAGATAAGGTAGACGTAGCAACAAGCAAGGCAGCCACAGTAACCGTAAGTGGAGGAACAAGCCCTTATACTGCTACCTCAAGTGATGAAAAGATAGCTACAGTAAAGGTGGATAAGAGCACGATTACAATTACAGGTGTTAAGTCAGGCTCAGCAACTATTACCGTAACAGACAAAAATAAAAATACAGGGAAAGTAACTGTGACAGTAAAAGAAGCTGTAGCCAACGAACTAGACCTTAGTAAGAAAGATGCCACTGTCGCTGTTAGTGTAAATGTAGGAAAAGAAGATGTGGTGACAATTAAGGGTGGTGTAGCTCCTTATACAGCTAGTGCTAAAGATGCAAGTATTGCTACGGCAACAATCAAAAACGACAAAGTAACAATTAAGGGTGTCAAAGCTGGTACTACTACAATAACAGTGGCCGACAAAGACAAAAAAAATAGTGGAACCGTATCCGTAACTATAAAATAGATCCTTCTTATCGGTTGTAGCTCTGTAAAGAGATACAGCCGATAAATTTAATGAAGCTGAAAGAGTGATTTCACTAGAGGATTATACCAACTTTATAAATGATAAAGGGAGAAGATAAGGAGCAGGAGCTACTTAAGGATATTCTAAGCGGTAATGTTATCGCCATGAAAGAATTTTATACTACTTATTCTGGGTATCTCACTACTGTGTGTTCTCGCTATATCTCCGATAAAGATGATATAAAAGATGTTTTACAAGAAAGTTTTATTAAAATATTTAAAGCGATTGCTAATTTTGAATACAAGGGATTCGGGTCTTTGAAGGCATGGTCTACACGTATTGTAGTTAACGAATCATTAAAATTTCTCAAAACGAGAGAGAAACTGGAAATCATTAATAAACCTGTATGGGATTTACCGGATATGACTGAAGATGAAGATCCGGATTTCGACGAGATCCCGACATCTGTAATTTTAGGAATGATACGATCCCTTCCTGTTGGCTACAGAACAGTGTTTAATCTTTACATTTTTGAAAAAAGGAGTCATAAAGAAATTGCCTCGATATTAAATATTACTGAAAACACCTCTGCTTCACAGTTGCATAGAGCAAAGAACTTATTAGTGAAGCAGATTGGTGTTTACAAATCAATAAAAAAAGCGGAGTTATGAACAAGCGGTGGTCCGACAATCTGCATAGACGTATGGATGCTCATAAAGAGCCATCTCCGGAAGGGTTATGGGAGGATATTGAGCAGATTATGAAACGAGAAGGTTCTGTTTTTCCGAAAGCAAAACAAAACAAAATCTTATTATGGGGTAAACGCATAGGAGCGGTGGCTGCCATAGTGTTAGCTATGCTGTTTATTGGAGATTATTTGCTGAATAAAAATATTAGAGAAGCTCAAATCGTTGTTAAAGAGATAGAAAATGAGAATAAGTTAGAGAATAATATTTTTACACATCGCCATAATAATAGCAAGCTGATTGTGAGCAATAATAAAACTGATGGCAAGTCAAAGAATAATTTAGTTGCTTCAGCATTTACAGAAGATAAAGGGTCACTATCTGTCGAAGATGAAGAGAGCCTTGTTTATAATAATGCTGATAATGTGGAAGAATATAAAGAAGAAGCGGAGGGTAAAGATAGTGATAATTTAAAATCAAAAAAGAAGAATTTCGGTTATAATAATAAGATGGTTTGTGAGACTGACTTGATCGTGAAAGAGCAAGATGATAGGCTGTCTAAATGGGAGACAAGTATTTATGCATCAAATATATCATCAAACTCAGAAAAAAAACATGATGGATATGGAAGTTTTATTTCTGGTGAAATTCCATTTGAGGGAGATTGTGAGAGCCCTACTCATGGAGAAAATCCGCAGGGGGATATTCTTCTTCAAAATAAATATAGGGAAGTCTATACTGATATAAAGCATAGGCAACCGATAATAATAGGGCTTTCTGCTATTTATAATCTAGATGCTAAATGGAGTCTTTCAAGCGGATTGACTTATACGATATTGTCTTCTCAACTTAGATCTGGTAGTGATAGCTATTATTACACAAGTGAACAAACACTTCATAATATTGGTATTCCTCTGAATATTCATTATAATGTTTGGGAGAGTAAAAAAGTATCGATTTACTTATCGACGGGAGGGCTTGTCGAAAAAAATGTATCTGCTAAATTAAAGACAAATTATATTGTAGACAATCAGTTTAGATCCAGTCGAGAAGATGAAATATCCGTTGACCAACTACAATGGTCGCTTAATACCTCTGTTGGACTACAATATAATTTTTCTCCAAGGATAGGGCTATATACAGAGCCTGGTGTAAGCTACTATTTTAATAATGGCAGTGAAATTGAAACTATATATAAGGAAAATCCTGTAAATATGAGCCTTAAGTTTGGACTACGTTTTTCCTTAAATTAGTAATTTAGAATTATGGATCGGGTGCTTCAATAGAGATACAGTAATAACCTTTACGGAGCTTGCAGTGTATAGTAAAAAAGAACTATCTTTGTATCGGATATTGTTTCGATAAATGTTGATTGATTTGTTACTCAATATCTACATTTTGATATTAAAGCGTTATATATCAGGTGGAAATAAACCAATGGGGCTGACTGGCTTTGACAGCGAGATGAAATGGTTTGTAAGCATGCAGTGCATAGTCGGCTGGCACTATAATCTTAGACGTCAAAATTTTAACTGGCAATAACAATTACGCTCTTGCTGCTTAATCGAAGTATAGTAGATATAGCTTAATCTCTGCACAGGTGTAGAGACAGGACATCACCCGGAAGCTGTGGCTTCGAAGCGTACCGATCAGGTGGTGCAGGCAAATCGGAGATAGGATAGGGGACGCTTTGGCTCTTGTCTGAAACTAAAGAAGATAAGGTTTGAGTTGGTGGCTTTGGTCTTGCTCATTCTCGAAAACTTAAGCAAAGATAAGCATGTAGAAAGCAAATTAGTTCCTTGTTTGGACCGGGGTTCAAGTCCCCGCAGCTCCACTTTTCAGAATTCAAAAGAATCCAAATCCGTATAAACATCTGATTTATACGGATTTTTCTTTTAGGAAATCTAAATTAATCTTTTCAAATATATATCAAAACTACCCTGTATCTCTACGCTTATAAGTCGTTGCTGAGTGTTGATGCACATTTTTTTACGTAGTTGAGATTGTTTTTTATATTTTTGAAGGAAATAAAAGGTCAACAGAAACTAACTATCCTCAAATGATAACAATAAGCATTGAAAATGAAAGCTGTATAAAATGTAGCAAATGTGTAAAAGTCTGCCCAGCGCATATTTTGACCCAAGAAACCTCAAAATCTAATATTGGGTTGCAGAATGTACATACATGTATAGCTTGTGGACATTGCGTTGCAGTATGTCCTAACGAATCAGTAATTCATTCAGAGTTTCCGCAACAGAAAGTACATATGCTAAATAGAGATATATTGCCAACTGCAGACCAAGTATTGGAATTGTGTAGAGCAAGACGCTCTAATAGGGCTTTTCTGTCTTCTGGTGTGCCAGAAAAATATCTCAAGCAAATAGTTGAGGCAGCACACCTTGCTCCTACGGCAAGTAATGGGCAGGAGGTTAGTTTCACCCTTGTGACTAATTCTGAATTATTGAAACAAATTTCTGAGATTAGCGTGAAATCTTTTGAAGCTACAGTGAAGAAAGCAAAGCATCCTTTGATTAAGCCTTTATTAAGTTTGATTGCACCAGAAGCAAAAGAAGGGTTACCACACTTAGAATCCGTTATCAATAAGTATAGAAATGGATATGATATTATTTTGCGAGAAGCTAAGGCTGTTTTATTTTTCAATACTCCGGCAAAAAGTAACTTTGGTAAGCAAGATGCTAATCTGGCCTATCAGAATGCATCGTTGATGGCAGAAAGCCTAGGAGTTTCGCAATTCTACACAGGATATGTTTGTATCTCTGTCGAGCTGGACAAAAAGCAGAAACTAGCTGAGCTTCTAAATATAAAAGGACAAATCCATGCAGGAATGGCCTTGGCGATGCCGGCCTTTAAATTTCCGAAGTATGTTGACCGTGAAGATATAAAAGTAAATATATTCTCATAAAGTTGAAGAGTAGATTTAAAACTATAGTATAAGTAGACTTTACATATTTTGCTAATGAAAGAGAGGTTAATTAAATTTTACACCTTTGGAGTTAGTAGGCCTACCCTTGATAAGATTCAGGCATGTATCAGAATAATAGAGGCTTCTTCCTCTGGTGTAAAACGTAATAATGGTTACCGTAATGTATTGTATAGCGTTCGTTGCAAGATGAACTAAAGGATACAAATCATTTTACCAAAACTCTGCTTGTCTTTTTTATAGATTGCTCACTGCTGGTTACCTTCACGATATATACTCCATTCAGAAGAGGCGTGTGTTCAGATAAATATTCTACAGAATATTTATTAACTGTTTTGGTAGCTAGTTTTTTTCCTGTCAAATCATAGATTGTTGCCGTGCAGTCTATAGCAGACTGATTTGCTACAGTAATAATGTTATTGTTAACCGTAATGTTAATGAGCGAAGATTCTTTATCGTTTTCTGATAATATTGAATTGCCGGAAACTATTTCAAAACCACTCTTAGCCGAATTACTGATTCTATTGATTAGATACTCGGCATTATTAACGATAGGATAAGGATGGCCAGTGGACAAGTCGCGTAAGTATAAATTACGATTTTCGATATCAGGTGTAACAGACAAGTTTAAAGTATAACTATCATCCTTCGTTGCTTTCGTTTCGAATGTAGTACCTGTCATTTTGGGTACTGTCGCTATCTGGTACATTTCTTTGTCGTCGCCTGATACATAGATTTGTACTAAGCTGTCTTCTAATATCTTGTAACCATCCCATCCGCTGTCAAAGCTAGTTGTAGTAGTCGATTCCTCGAATAGCCATACTCGATCGGCAGATGTATTACCTATAATATCCATTATGATGTGAGGAAGTTGTTCAGCACTGTTCTTCAAAGAACGCCATGCAGATTGATTGATTAATTCATTCTTTTTAAGCTCTGCATATTTCAATGTAATTGATCCGGCGGTGCTGGCGTTTAACATGAAAGTATGCATGGATAATATTCTGTCGGGTAGAGTACCTTGACCTGCCAGATTAAATGGAACAGCCTGATACTGTCCTCCACTAATACCTGTTGCTGTAGCTCCATTTAGCTTACGCCATTGATCGCGTGTTCCTGTATTAAATAAATAAACAGTCTCTTCTCCTAACAATCCACTACTATAATTGATTGCATTTTTGGAGATCGGTATTGCTGCCGTATATGAGTTTCCTATCAGGTTCATCCCTGAGTAGTTTACATTGGATGTTTTTGTCAACGGAACACTTATGTCGCCGACATTAAGTATGCCCGTAAAGTTATATATCTTATTGGGTAAAGTAGTGGAGCTATTTGTCGTTTCGTAGCCTTTGAACGCTTTTAAATCAGTGTCGGGGCTATAAGGTGCCGGACGCCATTTATTTCCATCATAAGGTTCTACCCATTGGTTTACGGTTTCGACTCCTGTATTAGGAAATATTGAATTTTTTACTGGTATTCCAAAATATTGCCATTGCTTTTTATAAAAACCGCAGGTGGCACATTCGTATGCTTTATTTTTCAAGTTATCGGATGAATTTTCCCGTTAGGGAAAAGAAAACCCCTGTTTTCAAACAGGTATTAACGCAAAAGGATTTATCCTTTTACCTTTCAACCTGCGGAACTTGTTCCGTAGTATTTGAGTATAGAATTCTACTGTAGCATTGACCGATGAATTGGCAGTGGGATTAGCAAAGATTAGGGTCCCTGTTGGTTTGTCTTCCGAGGTTTTGACTACAATAGTTCCTTTATCAGCATTAGTATCTTTAACGGTTCCGTTTATTGTTAATTGATTTTCAGTAGTTACAACTAAGTTCATATCCGAATTGTTGATTAGGTCTCCAATAATTCGGTCTGTATCTAAATATAAGTCACGGATAGCAGCTCCCGTTCCGTTTCCTGTACCAGATGATCCATTGTTAGTAACTGTAGCAAATTCAATGTTTTCTCCCGAAATAGGAACATAATTGGCTGTCCAGTTGTCTTCTTTAGCCCAATCATTATCAATTGTTCCATGCCAGTAATTTCGTATACTTACTACAATATAAACAGTAGCACGGTCGCATGCTTGAGGTGTGCCATTATCACATACCTCATAGATGAAACTGTCAGTTCCCCTAAATCCATCATTAGCTACATAAGAAAAAGTACCATTGGTATTCAAGATAAGAGTTCCATTTGAAGTTCCGCTAATAGGAGTTGTATTTATTTTTCAAGTTATCGGATGAATTTTCCCGTTAGGGAAAAGAAAACCCCTGTTTTCAAACAGGTATTAACGCAAAAGGATTTATCCTTTTACCTTTCAACCTGCGGAACTTGTTCCGTAGTATTTGAGTATTTGTTGATTTCCCTCCGGATCAAAATCATTAACCAACACATTACCGTTTAACGTTTGTTTTCCATCAATATAAAACATATCGTCATAGGCATAAGTATCGTTTGCATTACCAACTTGAGGTGATCTTATTATTATTGTCACTGTCGCTCTATCGCATGTTACAGGATTGCCATCGTCACATACTTCATATATGAAAGAGTCTCGACCTGTAAATCCCGGGTCGGGAGTATAGGTGTATGTCCCGTCTGCTGATATTGTAACCGAACCATGAGCAGGAGAGGTTACCGGCGTTGTATTAATAATCATGTTGTCTCCATCCGGATCGAAATCATTGGTTAATACATTACCCGAAACAGGTATGTTTGTTCTCGTAAAGGCTTCATCATCATTTGCTATGATGTTATTGTTTATTGTGGGAACTGGCCTTTCAATTACGTTGATTGTTACTGTTGCTTGGTCGCAAGCTTGAGGAACACCGTTATCGCATACTGTATAGGTAAAGCTGTCTTCACCTATAAAATCATTTTTGGGAGTATATAGATAGCTACCATCTGTATTTAGTACAACAGTACCTCCTTTAGCTGTAGTAATTGTACCATGGCTGGTCACAGTTTGTGTATTTCCTTCTGGATCAAAGTCGTTGGTTAATACATTACCGCTAACAAGTGTATTCTTATACGTTATATTAATATCATCAATAGCGTAAGTTAAATTTGCTGATATTGGTTCTGGATTTACTTGAATGTATACTGTAGCCCGGTCACAAGCTACAGGAATGCCGTTATCGCAGGCTTCATATACAAAACTATCAGTACCTGTAAATCCATTACTTGGAGTATATATGAAAGTTCCATCTGCATTTAGGGTTACCGAACCATGAATAGGAGCTTTTACAGGAGTAGTGTTTACTGTCTGGTCATCGCCTTCCGGATCAAAGTCGTTAACTAAAACGTTACCATTTACTGGCTTATTTACTTCGCTGTAAAATACATCGTCGTTTGCATAGGTGTGATTTGTTTTATCACTTTTTGGTAGAACGGTAATCGTAACTGTCGCTCTGTCGCATGTTACAGGATTGCCATCATCGCATACTTCATATACAAAAGTATCGACTCCTTTAAACCCTGGAGCGGGAGTATAGACATAAGTCCCATCCGCTGAGATTGTAACTGATCCTTGCGCAGGTGGAGTTACAGGAGTCGTATTTATAACTAGATTATCTCCATCCGGATCAAAGTCATTCGTTAAAACATTTCCAGAGACAGGGATATCTTGTTCAGTAATGCCCGCATCGTTGTTTGCAACAACATTGTTATTAACTGACGGATCTCGTTCCGGAATAACGTTGATGGTTACTGTGGCTGTGGCACATGCTTTAAGCGGTAGAGGTACATCATCACACACTGTATAGGTGAAACTGTCGGTTCCTGTGAAATTTCCTGGAGGTGTATATGTATAGGTGCCATCTGCATTCATCTGGACTGTTCCGCCGTTGACTGTTGTGAAAGAGCCTGTAGAGGTAACTGTCTGAATATGTCCTTCTAAATCGAAGTCATTGGTCAATACATTACCGCTAATCGATTTATTCTCGGGTGTTACATTAATATCATTAACCGCATTGGTCGTGTTAGTTGGATTTACAATAACTGTTGAGGTGTTATTGGCGTGGTTTAAGTCTGAAGATATTACTTCTGGATACCCTTCCGCCGTATTATTGTATACCCCAGATTTAAGGACTTTCGCTCTAATCGTTAATACTCTTTCGTTTTTACTTAAGTCGAGCACATCATAAGGTATATCATATATAGTCCATTCTCCGGTAAGTGGATTATAGGTTGTTTGCTGATTACTCCATGTTGCCGGATCGTTACTTCCGATAGGCGCAGGAGTCACGGTTGATCCCATTGGAGCAGTATGGCTTATATACTGATATCCGGAAGGTAATAAGTCGTTTACTGTTACTTTCTGAGCATACATCATACCGTTGTTGGTTGCTTTGATTGTGAACGTAACTTCGCTTCCTATAGCCGGTGTTGGATTGTTAACTGTTTTGAGAACTTCTATGTCAGATTTATCCCAGTTAAATGTAAAGTTCAGTTCCATTGTTTCCATCCACGATCCGGCATAAACATTAAATGTATTTTCGTTTCCGATACCATAATTTCCATTGGCCCACCAAATATCAGCAGGGCTATCCACTCCGGTCGTATTTACAGCGGGAGATTGTACATTAGTATCTTCAAAAGTACCGCTTAGATTAGCTGGTACCGTGAACCAATTAGTATTTCTTTTACCCGGTACTCCCGTATAAATATTACTATGATCCCAATACAATTTAACCGTTGCTTTATTCAGGTCAATCGGTCTAACATTTCTCATTGTTATACCGAGGCTTTGTTCCATATCGTAAACAGGAAAATGAACAGGAAAGAAATTAGCTGATGTATATAACTTAATATTAGTACCTGCTGGAACGACATTTCCATTCTCATCTTTTCCATCCCAATAGACATCATATGTTCCTGCAGTACTGAAGTTTCTGAAAATGCGTACATCACCGGCTGAATAACTTCCTGAACCATCAATATCTACCAATATATCCAAGATTCCGGGAGTATCTACATACACGATAAAGTAAGCTTCACCTCCGGTAGCATCGGCTTTCCTTCCAAATCTTACATCTGTACTTGCTTTTGGTCCAAGTGAAGTCTTCCAAATCGACTCGTCGGGATCTGCTACAAACAAGGGATATTGATAACGATTGGATGTACCTTTAATAGACTTGCGGTTTCCTTGAATATCGGGTACTCCGTTTACTAGATTGTTTAACGGTCCTGAGTCATTGGCAAAAAAGACTACATAACCTGCATTGGATTTTCCAAAATTCACATATTTAATATAATAATCGTCCGTTTGAGCTGAGTAAGTATTATCCACCGGAACATAGAATCCAAAATTGTCATGGAAGGAAGAACTACTTGTCTGACCAGAAGTGCCAGGAAGTCCGTTATAAATACTCCAATATTTACAATATACACGTCCTGGATTCTTAGTAGTACCAGAACCAACAGTTACATCCCATTCTGAGATTTCAAAGCCATTAGTCCCCGGAGAAGTTATTTCTACCCAAAAGGCTCGGTTCTGGCCGGTATTATTCGTAAACTGACCTCCCTGATTAGAACTGGAAGTACTTGCAGTACCACTCGTGGCATAACCTCCCGACGTTAAAGCAGAGGGGCCGGCAACAGCCTGAGCTTGAGTTAAACTTGTGTTGGTGCTTATCCTGCCTTGTAAATTACTATTAGTAGTTGTGACAGCAGTTTGTCCAGAGGCCGATAATCCTGAAGGAAAAAGTGTATTATATCCTGCGACTGTGTTGTCATAGTACCAGGTAAGATTGCTACTTGTACTACTTCTAAAACTAAAGTAAACTGTTTCTCCGGCTTTTACATAGACATAAAAACGATGATTGGGATCATAGTTAGAAGTTGCACTCGGCCTCATCATACTTCCACGAGTATCGTAACCTGAATTTCCAGCACTGTTTCCCGGAACCCACAATGAACTCTGACGACTTGTCTGGGTACCTTTCCAGTTACCTGAACCTTCGGCATGAGTATGTGACACTGATATTGTAACAAACAATAACAGAAGTAATAAATAGAGGTTCGTTCTTTTATGATAAGTGAAAAAGTATTTCTCAACTTTTAAACTTTGATTCGGATAAACCGGAGTATGATATTTTTTATTCATAAATCAAATAATTAACAGATTTATTGATCGTATATCTAAACAGTTTTCTTTCTGTTCTCGACCAATCTATCATTAATCTACTCTTTTAATTGTATTGCAAACTTTAGTATTATATCTCCACATCGTACACATACCAGTGATTGCGTTCAATCTTAGCTGGTAGTAATAATTTATATGTTTCATCTCCAAATTCGGGTGGAGGCAGCGGCCCTGTAGCCTGATATGGAAGGCTTATTTCTATAGCACTACCGGCGTTATCCCGCTCATTGAGATAAGTGGTTAGCGAAAGACTGGTTACCTTATTTTGGTCTAAGACGTAGGACGTAACTGCACCTGTGGCAGTCCAAGCTACCCAATTTGCAGAGCTTACTAAATTGTCAGTTTTTGCTGAGGGTTTCAGTACATAAGTATTCTTATCAAAATCAATATATTTATAATTATATTGGCTTTTACTTGCAATGATAGGAATGCTTTGATGTTCTGGCGAGAGCTTTATATTCAGTTGTACTTTAGCTACAGCTCTGATTAATACTACGTTATTTAATTGATAATTTGTATTAAAATCATGGGTTTTATTTCCGGTCATCAACAATGGAGTGGTTATATTGGTAGACCACGGATTGTTGGTCGGGTATAGTATCGTTTTTAAATCATCGAATGATGTTATATTGTCGAGGCTTGTTTTTATTTCCGAACAGTTAGCTACAATACATACAATCCGATTGCCCGCTTCGGCCTGTGTCGTATTTAGTAATATTTTTTTATCACTATTATTCCATGAACCGTTAGAAAATGTAGAAGCAGATATATAATATTTCTTAAGGGATTGAGAGCCCGTTGTAGGAAAGAGAAATAGATATAGGTTTTCTATTGTTTGTTCTTCTGTTGAACCTGGTGTTGTTGCTTTTGTGCTCTTGATATAATTGTCTACTTCAAATGTCAGTTCAATTTTATTATTTCCTGAACTAAGATCAAGAGTATCTTCGCTAGAACAGGCAACAAAAAGCAAGTTAAAACATAACACTATATATACTATCTTCTTCATATGTAGGTCTCTTATTTACTAAATGTTTTTACTAATGCATCGTTATACAAGACTTTTAGGTATGGTCCGTCACCTGTATTAGGAATCTTATTTAGCATATAGTCTATCGATGCTGTTGTGTCCAGACTGGTAAAGGTCTGTTCGGTAGAATTGTCGGAAAATGTGAAAGGTGCTACGGTTTGTAACTTGACAGCATGTGGTGAACATGCTTCAATTGTATTACTGATTGTGATTTTTCCATTTTCGTCTACTTCTACATTATAACCATAGCCCATATAGGTTGCACTTTGCTTAACCTGCCAAGGGTCTATATTGTATAGAATTTCTATAGTTTGTAATTTCTTAATTGTATAATAATAGTGACGATTACGATAAATATTATAATCAGGTTTTACTGTTTGAGTACCTGTGGCAAAAGATAAATAATCGGCTTCGTTGATAGAGCCGTCGTAGGTTATGATAGGTATCTGATAAATGGTACCATCAAGGGTTTCGATAACGAAATAATTAATAGGTTTGTGATCTACAGAAGCTTGCCAACTAGGAGCTGACATCAAAGCTTCTGGCATATAGTAGATGTAGGTATTGTCCACTTTTTTTAAAGGCTTATCTTCATAATAAACTGGAGAGATCAGAGATGTTTGAGAACTCAGACTGAATTGCTTGTATGCATTTTTGTAATATATGCTCTTTACACCTAGATTCGTGGTTGATCCATCAATCTTGACTTCTAGCTTAGCTACTACTCGGAGCAGTCTTACTCCATCTTCGTTATTGGGACGGAAAGGCATAGGACTATATATATTTCCTCCTTCCGATATAGTTTGATTTTTATATACCCTAGCCATAGGAAACCCTTTTGTATCTTTGGCATTTAGATATAAATCGGTATCTAAATCTCTTAAGGTGCTCATATATGTATCCATACTACTTCGTGTAGATATGCTTTTCAATGCTGCCATAGGCATATTAGCTACAAAATAGAAATCACGCAGACCGCGAGTTAACTCTACTGTGAATGATTTTTCTTTTTCGGTAGAGGAAATTCCTTCATCGAAATATTCTGCTATTTTGTCACCTGTATAGGAATCGAAAACCAACATAGCCAGATCATGTACCCGATCTTCAAAATCTATATTATCATCATTGAATGTTTCTAAACCTGCTGCCTGCGTCTTAGTTATCGAAAGATAGACTATTTGTTGATCTTGTGGACAATCCTCACTGTAATTAGAAGAAAAGTCACAACCTGTAAATGAAACAAGAATAGAGATAAGTATGATGTATGTCAAAATTAATCTTACCATAACTATATAGATTATTTAATCGTATAGGCTAATATTTACAAATCGGTACTATAGCTGTGAACAAGCCAGTCATTTACATAAACAGCACAGCTGAAATGTGTTCCACATTCGGCACAATAGTCTTTTAATAGAAACTTGATAGTGAAATCGTTTACGCAATTAAGATTAACTCCACCGCTAACAGTATTCATTAGAATGCTGCCTATAAGGTCGCCATTGAATACTTGTTGACCTGTTTTTGGATAACTTATATTAAGATTGTTGTGATATCCAGTAATTAGTTCAAGCATAGAGAAATCCCATGTCACACTATTGTCAGTATACACTGTGTTTTGCTCAGGATAAAAGATAATAGGAGAGTTGAACGGCATAGATCCATCTATATTTATAATACCATTTGCTGATGAGATAGAAACACTTAAATCTTTAGGTGTTAACTCTGTTATTGATGCATCAAATTCGACAATCACTTTTACGCGATTGGTTAGTTCGTGTAAGTTTACTGCAGTGTGCTTGTAGAGAGACCCACTTTCTTCCGGATCGGGAAGGAAGATCGTTGAACTTTCTCCTTGCCATATACGTTCGGTGCGTCCCAAACTGGTAGCTTTACTGTTTGTTGATTTGATGGCTAGCATTACATCTTTTTTTGTTGTAACGCCTGATGAAAAGGTACTTCTTGTAAAATTTTCGTTTACTCCTGCCCATGCAATAAATGAAAAATTACCATTAGATACAGGAACAAGTATTTCAAAATCACGGTTGAGTGTTACATTTTGCTGGTTTACCGAGGTTACCAGTTTACCTTCTTCATCGAAAGCAAACACTGTAAGTGACGATACATCACCTATGAACATTGAATCTACGGCACAAGGTGTCAACGAGAAAAATTTTACATATACACCTTGGGGACAATCTGCCAAATTTTTATAAATAAGGGAATCGCATCCCCAAAATAATGAGCCCAATGTTAACACCGTCATCAATACTTTAATTCGCAAATTTTTCATTCGTTGCATTTTTATATAATTGGTGTTTTATAAATACCGGAGGAGGTATTACCTTCTTCCCCCGGTATTTTAGAATTTCAGTTATAATCTATCTAAAAATCAGATTCCAAGGTCTATACTGTATGAATGAAGTGTCCAAGGCAATACTTTAACGTCTACACTCATCCATGTTTCAGGTGTTGTCAACGGATCGGTAGGGTCAATTGGATTTTCAGGTTCATTTACTCCCGGAACTTGTGGTTTAGGATCTGGGTTTAATGGATTTGGATTGTTTGGATCTTCAGGATAAAGCGGATTCCAGTTTGTACCCAAATTTTTGAAACCTGATATATGAATATGATATACATTATTTCTTATAACAGGTGAGTTATACCAGTTGTAAATATCATCAGGATTAACCCATGCATAGTATAAAACTTTACCGCCTACATATTTAGCAACCGTCTGATTGGCTACCCCTCCTTTAGCAGGGTTCAATGCATTTGCTGAACTGACGTAGAATTTTCCGTTGGCACCTACATAGAAATCAGCATCGGTTGTATAAATTTCTCCATCGGCAAATACGCTTGGTGTGAATTTAGCCCTAACGAGAACATAGGCTGTGTTGCCTTTTTTGTATTTCGATAGTTCTGCTACTCCGAATGCATGTGTATTTGGTAAAATGAATTTACCGGATAATTTTGCTTTCAATTCATCCGTAACTTGATCGTAAGGATCTGCAGCGTCATAATTTGCCATTGTAGCTACAGGTGTTCCTCCAAATTGTGTTGTTTTATTATACGTTTCGAACAACCCTGAGTAATCATACATACTATTTGCATTATTGTAATAATCAGCGTTGTTTGCCGGTACCCAAGTAAAGTTAGGTGTTGCATAATCTGCTTTACGTTGGATATAAAAGGAGTTTTCGCCTTGAGCCAACACCCATGTTATATTCGAAATAGCTCCTAATACGTCAGCTCCTGATTTTACTTGATATGTTTCTGAGGCTGTAGTTACCATAACGCGAGCAACAGCTCTTTCTACTTGCACTGTAGCTCTGTTCAGAGGGTTTGTATCTTTTAATGCATCGTCTTCACTTACATTAGGTGCTACATTGATTGTTACTTCCGCCTGATTGGTCATTACAATGGTTTCGTCTGTAGTCCCGTTTTTAGTGGCCAACTTGTCGGCAGATGTGCTAACAGTCAAGCTGGTTCCTGAGTTTTCTAAAGTTAATGCGGCCGTTTTGTATGCTCCTTCAAAGGCGTCTGCCGGAGTGGCTGCCAGAGCTGCTTCAACGGAAGATTTACCATTGATCAGTACATAAACTTTCTTGATACCGGAAGATGTTTTAATTGCTTTTTTAGGTTTTAGTATTACCTGGTTTGAGCCATTTACAGGTTCTTGAGTGTAGCCATCATTGGCTCCTGTGCCGACAGTATATATATTAGCTGATACTGATGTTCCGTCTACAATATAAATTGTAACTTTTTCAATTTTATCTCTTCCGGCCCATTCTCCGATTTCGTTGTAATCAGTAGGTAAGGCTTTTGCTGTACTGTTTAAGGACATGCTGAGGGTTACGCTTACATTTGTGTTCGCTTTTTGTTCATCAAGTGAATCAGTCTCATTTTGATTATTGCAAGCTGAAAACCCGAATATTAAGGCTATAGCGGCTATTAAGAATAGTTTTGTTCTTTTCATTTTTCTTAAATTATTACGTGTCATTTTTTATACAAATTTTGCCTGTCAGATATTTTACTTTTTTTATTTGATGTTAATTACCTTTTTTAGTGTTTCTATATTTTTCTTTCCGTCAATATCTCCATTGTCTGCTGCTTTTGTGAAGTATTCTGCTGCTTTTTCAGTATCGCCTTTTAATACATAAGCTACTCCTAGGTTGTTCCATACTTTTGGATTATGTTCTATCTTTTTTAGGCGTTCGATGGCTATATCTAAATTTCTGACTTCTATGTCGGCAGCCGAAGAGTTTATGATGGCTATGTCGCTATCAGGATATAGTCTTGCCGCAATGTCGAATACTTCTTTAAATTCTTTGCTATTAGCCGGATAGGTGTAGGCGACTAAATACATTTCATATAAACTGAGTAGTTTCGGATTTGTTTTTATGATTTGTTTGGCTTCTTCTACATCGAATGAACGAACTACATATGCTATCGTATATTCAGTCCGGCGTAACGGAGGGTAATAGTTGCTCAATAGTGTACGGTAAGTTTCTCCACCAGAAAGCTTCATGAGTTCTGCGTCACGTGCATCAGGATTCGATACTTTATCGATGATGTTTAGAACGAATTGCTTGTCTGCTAAATTGGAGGCTGCAACGGCTTTACGCAATCCTAACCAGTCTTCGCCAAAACCTTTTACTGTAAACTTATTACGCGTTATACCGAAATTGGAAACAAGATAGTTTGCAAAAGAATTAGCTCTGTTATTAGACAATATTCTGTTGTGTTCAAATCCGGATTCAGGAGAAGCATATCCTGCTACTGTAAACTCGGTAATTTGTATATTCTTGTCGTCTTTTACTTCATTAATTATACTGTCTACTTCTGCAAATTGCCAAGCATTATTTTTATAATTGCGTAAAAGTTCATAACGATCAACTATGTAATTGAATGTTGCAGTATGCCTGTCATTACGAGCTTTAACAGGTTCTACCTCTGGTACAATGAATGTAAGTTCGTATGATACGACTTCATTTTTAGGTAGTACTTCTTTCTTGGAAAGTATATTCTGTAAGACAAGCAGATCACCAGTGTTTGTATAACAGTCGGCACACCCTGAAACAGCTTCCATTATAGATAATGAGGCATTTTCCATCCATGGCTTGTAGGGTACTGATATGTTGTACTTGACGAGCTGGCTGGTGTTTTTTTCCTTTTTTACTATTATTTGAGGTTTTGCATCGAAAGGCAGATCATAACCAAGACTGTTTTTTCTATCTAGGATTTTGTTACGCAATCCTCCGGCTACAACAATTGATGCAAGTTTGAGGCTATCGGTATTATCGTCGTTAGATTTTAAAACAGGTGTTAGAATGACCATATCGTTTCCTTTTACAGTCATTTCATCCAGAATGAGATTCATTGATACCGATACCTGATTGTCTTTTTTTGCAATCTGTTCCTCGGTAACTTTAACTCTGTCAGGCTGTGTTTGGGCATAGGCAGGTGTGATAAGTCCTAATAATGCCACAAATAAGCATGACTTTAATATTATTGTTTTCTTCATCGCCTCTTATTTTATGAGATAAATAAACGACAGGGCGGCTTTGGTCACTCCCCAATAATTGTAATTACCTTCGCTTAATTTGGTGCCACAATTCTTGCACGGATACTCATCGTAGTGAATGCGTGCATAGCCTGCTCCAATATTAAATTCGAAGTTCCATCGCGAATTGAGTACCCATTGATACCCATAGCTGATACCACCACCGTAGAGATAGCCTTCGTATCTTTTGTCTTTAAATACATCTAAGCGACCTACTGGTATATCCCATCCTCCTACGTTGAATTGGGATCCGTGCAGATGCAACCCTAAGAAGTGACCATTGAATGTTTCGCAGAACCACCAACGATATTCAGGTTGAATTAGCCAATGCTTAATGCTTTTATTATTGGAAAACGAAAAAACGTTCAGTCCTCCGCCAATTTCCAATGTGCTTTTTTTACTTAGACCAAATTCAAGGCCTAAATTGGGAGTTGTGGTAGCCCAATAAGCTAAATTTGTTTTTACAGCTATCTCCTGACTTTGAGCAAAGGAACAAAAGCTTGTGAAAATCAAAAAGGCGAGGAAGGCTCTTCTTAATTGTTTACAGATATTCATTTTCTTAAAATATAAATTATCCGGTCTATGTTCTTACTAACTTTTGAGAATAATTAGTGGCGTCTTTTACCTGATATAAGTTATAATAACTACTGTTTTTATTTTGCGCTTAGTTGTGTTACAGCTAAACGAGAGATGTTTAGGGTGAGAATTATACATAACTTTGTCTTAAAATTCTATTAGTGTTAATTTTGTTCGTATTATTAATAAAATCTATTACTTCAATGACCTGACAAATATCTGTTTATATCTTTTTATTTTTGGTACATTTTCGTGTGTTTTGGTTTTATTCATTTTTCTAATTTCATATTCTTGAGATGGTGAAAACAGAAAACAGTGTATGGGTTGGCTGTTTATTTGTGATAATAGTATTGTTGTGTTGTGTGTTGGGCTAAAAATGTATTTTATGGATATTGAATGCGAAAAAAGGTATTTTCTGTATTATGAAAATGCATAAAATGAAAAATTAATCTAATAAGAGGTATCGGCTTGATCATATCAAATCTGAATAAACTTATTAGTTTCTTTTTATTGTTGTAATATATTGATATTTAATGTTTTGTTGTTGATTTCTGGTTGTGGCAATTTAGATCCTATATTGTATAGGATCTGGATATGACGAGTATTTACCATCTATTTGAATGGTACTTAGTCAGCGGTTGAAAGTCTGTAATGGGAAGCTAAGGAAGAAAAGTATTGATTATGTTCTTTTGCTCTTTAAAGAATTTATGTCTTTGTATTTCACCTCCGAATGTAATTAAAGTAGAATATCTTTTTAGAGATTCGATCCATTCGTTGTGAACATTCCTAATGTTTTTGTTCTGAGAGTTTATACCACTTATTCCGTAAATTGCTAAATGAGCCTGAGATATTCCGTTACCTTCTACCAAAACATAGGAGGCTTCAATATCTACATTGGATAGGTATAAGTAAATTTCTGTATCGCTTCCGTATTGTCCCGTTACGGCATAGGTGTATAGCTCATTGAGCAAGCTGTTTAATTCATCTTTCAATATAACTAGGTCATCATCATCGAGTAGGTTAAGATTATAGAAATAGTTAATTTCTCTGATGATAGATGAAAATATATCCTGGCTTATAATGATACTCGAATGTTTTACTTTCTTTATTTTTCAAGTTATCGGATGAATTTTCCCGTTAGGGAAAAGAAAACCCCTGTTTTCAAACAGGTATTAACGCAAAAGGATTTATCCTTTTACCTTTCAACCTGCGGAACTTGTTCCGTAGTATTTGAGTTCTGATACGAAAACTTTTTGAATGTTGACAGCATCCTTTTCTACATAAAAGTCTTTGAATGGTAATGGATGGACCTTGTTTATCTGATATGCATTCTTAAACAATCTCAGTTTCGACAAATTGTCGTAATGCAAGTAGAAAAAGAAGGGCAAATTACTAAAGGCACATTTTAGGCGTGAGTCTTTATTTTTATTTATCTTTTTTAAATTTTTGGTATGTTCCTCAAGTCTTTTGATATACGCCACATTTATTTGGTGTGCATCTACAAGATTGATTTCAAATATAGCTTTCTCACTTATTTGTGATCCGATTATATTATCTACAGAGAATCCCAGAGATCGGGATATTAGGGCCACTTCCTCAAATGAGAATCGTACTTCTCCTCGGAGTCTTCTATAAACGGACTCTTTACCAAGACATAGAATGTCGCTTAATACAGAGGCCACTTTTTCTTTTTCAGATTTGGTTAATGTTTCTTTTTCTACGATTACTGTCCTAATAGCATTTATTAACTTATTATGAACCGTGTTGTCTACTTCTATCACTTCATTAAATTCCAAGTTGCGCATTTTATTCTCTCTAACATTATTGTGTTTATATTTCTTATTAAAAGAAAAGTATTTTTGATTTCCTAAATATTCAGATAAGTCTCAATGTACCATAGCTAATTGAAGGGTAAGCTTAATATCAATTACAAAATTATATATTGACAAAAGATACATACTGCCTTTTTAGAGTATTCTCTGTTGTATCTTTTCTATTATTACATTGATGCGACTATCTAATGCAATTTCATTTATTTTCCGGATGTGATAATTCATATATTGTGGTTTTTCTATCACAGAAACACAATAATTGCGGTTTTATGTGTGTTTAGTGCGGATACTGAGTTAAACAAAGTTTTAATGAATATGTTTTAAGAAAAATAAGATCCTTCTTTCATTATTTAATATATCTGTTTTATATGTGAAAATTATATGTGAGAGTTGAATTAGAAAGCGAACGGGGATTTCTGTTTAGAAAATAAATGTAATGGATTGTTATATTTGTCGTTATTCGATTTTTGTTTTTAATCATATTTTTTTGTTTAATGATTATCCGTATTTATACCTAAACTCATTTTTGTAGCTTACACAAGCAACGAGTAATCTCCCGAAAAGTGCTTCTCCAAAGTATCGCCTGTTGAATTTGTAGCAAAATTCATCCAGATAGTTTTGAAGGAATTCAGGTTTTATGTCATGGAATGTATTAATCAATTGCCTTTTGGCATTGCTGATAGCAATATGCACCCAAGGCAAAACCTCACCGACTTTATCTTTAGCTATCACTTGCGAATTG